>JAXMFY010000001.1:0-320773 GCA_046347555.1 Candidatus Competibacteraceae bacterium
TATTGCGCGAGGAGGGCTTGCTCCATGCAGCATCGGGATCCATCGCACCAGATTGAAAAGTATCAATCTTTTACCCAAGGCGAAATCATCTTTCGGGAGGGCGAGTTGGGCGACTGTCTCTACATCGTGGCCGAAGGTCAAGTGGATATCGTGGCGGACGGCCAGATTCTGGAAACGGTGGAGGCCGGCGGCATTCTGGGCGAACTCGCGCTGATCGACGACAAACCGCGTAGCGCGCGAGCGGTCGCCCACACCGATTGCGTGCTCACCCCGATTACCCGGCAGCATTTCTTGAATCTCGTGCAGCGCACGCCGCTGTTCGCCCTGCAAGTGATGCGGGTCATGGCCGAGCGGCTGCGTCGCGCCAATAGCCGTTCCCGCGTCTAGCATCACCCCGGATCGCCGTTGCCCTTTCCGAACCGTGCCGTCGACGGTATCCCCGTTCCCGCGCTGCACGCCACCGAGCGAGCTTCAGGCCGGGTCGTACCGGCGGGCGGGGTATCGTGCTGTTCCTCTTCGTGGAAAAGTTCATGATCGAAGCCGTATCCCTCGCTGACCCCAACGTTCCGAACACGCCCGGCGATGCCTTGCTGGACAGCTACCCGGTCCCCGAGTCCGGTTACGACGAGATGTGCGCGGCGCCGGGCGTGTTGCGGTCCCACTGGCGCGATCTGGCGCGGTTTCTGGAGGAAACCGGCGGCGATGAACTGGAGCGCCGCCATGCCGAGGTCCAGCGTCTACTGCAAGCGGACGGCGTCACCTACAACAGCTACGGCGACCCGCGCGCCGCGCCGCGCCACTGGCGGGTGGACATCATTCCCCTGCTGATGACCGGCGAGGAATGGAACGTCCTGGCGGCGGGGCTGGAGCAACGCTCGCGCCTGCTGAATGCTCTGCTGGCGGACATTTACGATCAACGGCTGGCGCTGCGTCAGGGTTGGTTGCCGCCGGAACTGGTCTATGCCTACCCTGGCTTTCTCCACCCTTGTCACCAAGCCTTGCCGGCCGGTGGTCGCTGGCTGGTTTTCCATGGCGTGGACCTTGCCCGTGGCCCGGATGGCGTGTTCCGGGTCTACGGCGACCGCGCCCAGTCACCCTCCGGCGCGGGCTACACCCTGGAAAATCGGATCATCCTGGCGCGGGCGCTGCCGATGCTTTACCGCGACGCACCCTTGCGCCGGCTGGCCAGTTTCCTGGAAACCGAACGCGCCACCCTGGCCAGGCTGGCGCGTCACCATCCCGAAAATCCCCATGTGGTGCTGTTGACTCCCGGCCCCAACAGCCCGGTCTATTTCGAGCACGCCTATCTGGCCAACTACCTGTCGCTCAGCCTGGTCGAGGGCGAGGACCTGGCGGTGCGGGACGGCCGGGTCTGGCTGAAGACGCTGGGGGGCCTGCGGCCGGTGGACGTCATCCTGCGGCGGGTGGTGGACGCCTGGTGCGACCCGTTGGAACTGCGCGGCGATTCCCTGCTGGGCGTTCCCGGCCTGCTGCAAGCGGCGCGCGGCGGTCATGTCGCCCTGGCCAACGCCCTGGGCAGCGGGTTTATTGAAAATCCTGGCTTGGCCGCCTTTCTGCCGCTGCTGTGCCGGCAACTGCTGGGCGAGGATCTCAAGCTGCCGTCGCTGCCGACCTGGTGGTGCGGCGATCCCGACGACCGCCGCCATGTCCTAGCCCATTTGGACCGGCTGGTGGTCCATTCGATTCTGCCCGACCAGCCCCCCTGGGAGGGTTCCCGGCTCGACGCGGCGGCGCGCGCGCGCCTGGTGGACCGCATCCGCGCTGCCCCACATCTTTACGTCGGCCAGGAAACGCTGCCCCTGTCCACCGCCCCGGTGCTGGAGGACGGCCAACTGACGCCGCGGCCGGTCATGTTGCGCGGTTTCACGGTCGCCGATGGCGACGGTTACCGGGTGATGCCGGGCGGTCTGGCCCGGGTTTCCTCGGGACTGGAAACCTTGCAGGCGGCGGTGCGGCAGGGTGGCATCAGCAAGGATTGGTGGGTGTTGGCGCCGACGCCGCAGAAACACGTCAGCTTGCTGCGCCAGAGCTACGGTCCCATCTTCGTCACCCGCGACGGTAGCGATCTGCCCAGCCGGGTGGCCGACAATCTGTACTGGCTGGGTCGCTACAGCGAGCGGCTGGACGGCACCACTCGCCTGCTGCGGGAAGCGTTTGGACGACTGCTGGAATGGGAGCAGGACAACACCGATGAACGCTGCCTGGACGATTTGCTCGATGCCCTGGAGGTCCCCACACCGCCAGTGGCGGAATCGCCGCGCGCCCGCTTCTTCGCCTTGCGGCAGGCCCTGCTCAGTCCGATGGTGGAGGCGGATCACGCTGGCGGCTTGCGGATCATCCTGGACAAGATGCTGCGCACCGGGCGCGCGGTGCGCAACCATCTGGGCGACGATAGCTGGCGCCTGCTGAACCGCCTGCAACAGCGGATTCAGGAGCCACCAGCGAACTTGGGCGCCCGGCAGGCGCGCGAGTTGCTGGAAGAGAATCTGATGCTGATCGCCGGGTTCTGCGGCTTGAACAACGAAACCCTGCCGCACCATCAGGGCTGGTTGTTTCTCGACATCGGTCGCTATCTGGAGCGAGTGTTGCGCACCCTGGATCTGTTCCATCTGGCCTTCATCACCGCCCGTAATCCGGGCGTGCCGCTGTGGGAAGTGGTGCTCACCATCACCGACAACCTGACCGCCTACCGGCGCCGCTACCGTTCCGCCCTGCACCCGACCGCCATCATCGACCTGCTGCTGTTCGACGAGGATAACCCGCGCGCCGTCGGTTATCAGTTGCGGCGGTTGCACCGCCACATTGGCCGATTGCATCAGGCCAGCAGTTCGCCCTATCGCAGCGCCGAGGAACGGCTGATTTTGGAGGCCACCGCCACTTTGCAACTGGCCGACATCGAGGCGCTGGCTGACCTGTCCCCCAACAGCACCCATGCCAACGCCGAATTATCCCGGCTGCTGGAAGCCTTGCGGCGCCCGTTGCTGGAACTTTCCGACGCGCTGACCCACAGCCACTTCAGCCACGCCGAGGTTCCCCGGCAACTGATCGCCATGCAGCCATGAAGTACCTCATCACCCACCACACCGTCTATCGCTACAGCAATGACGTGGCGCTGTGTCATAACGAAGCGCGGTTGTTGCCACGGGAGACCGCCTGGCAACTGTGTTATCCCAGCCGGCTCACGATCCGCCCGCGCCCGGCCCTTTCGGTGGAGCGGCGGGATTTTTTCGGCAACCGGGTGCTGTATTTCGTCATTCAAGATATCCATCAGGAACTGGACGTCGCGGTCGCCACGGGGGTGCGGGTGCTGCCCACGCGGCCGTTCGCCGAGTCCAGCCCATCGCCCTCCTGGGAACAGGCATTCGCCGCGTTGCGGGAAGATCCGGACCCGGAGATCGTCGAGGCCCGGCAGTTCACCCTGGACTCGCCCTTCGTGAGCGCCGCGCCGCCATTTCGGGAATACGCGGCGCCGAGCTTTCCGCCGGGCAGACCGCTGCTGGAAGCCATGGCCGATCTCAACCGGCGCATTCATCGGGAGTTCGCCTACGATCCGCATTTCACCACGATCGCCACGCCGCTTGACCAGGTGCTCGCCGAGCGGCGCGGCGTCTGCCAGGATTTCGCCCATCTGGCGATGGCTTGCCTGCGCGCCTTGGGGCTGGCGGCGCGCTACGTCAGCGGCTATCTGGAAACCTTACCGCCGCCGGGCCAGCCGCGACTGGTCGGGGCGGACGCCTCCCACGCCTGGCTGGCGGTGTATGTGCCGGGCGTCGGCTGGGCGGAATTCGATCCGACCAACGACTGCATGCCCGGAGAAAAACACATCACGCTGGCCTGGGGGCGGGATTACGGTGATGTCGCGCCGCTCAAGGGCGTCATGACCGGCGGCGGCTCGCACTCGCTGGAGGTGTCGGTGGACGTGGCGCCGCGGCCGGAGGAAGAAGAAGAGAGGCTAAAGGCGGTTGGCCTTTAACCTTTCGCTTTGGATCTTTCGCCTTCAAATCCGTACCGCCAGCACGTCGCAGGGCGCGCCATGCAGCACGGCGTTGGCGGTCGAACCCAGCAGCAACGCCAGCCCATGGCGACCATGACTGCCCACCACGATCAGATCCGCGCCGTGATCCCGGGCCGCGCCGAGAATGCCTTCCTTGGTGGACGGCGCGTTGACCACCCATTTTTCGGCATCCTCCACCTCCAGCCGCCGCGCCAACTCCCCGAGCAACTCCCGTGCTTCCCGCAGCAGGGCCTCGTCGGGCAGTTCCGGCAAGACCGGCAGCAATTCGTAGCCGCCGCCCAGGCTGATGTTGAGGTCCTCGACCACATGAATAAGGCTCAAGCGTGCCCCGCAGCGCCGGGCGATTTCCCGGGCTCGTTCTCCCACCCGTGGCGCATCGTCGGAAAAATCAGCCGCGAACAGAATATGTTGATACGTCATGCCATGTCCTCCCACTGATCGAATCCGTGGCGCTGGGCTGTTCCCCAGCGGTCATTGCGCCGCTTCCAGCAGCGTTTGCAGAAACTCGCGGGTCTCCCGGCGCACCGGATCGTTTGGCGGCAAGCGTTGTTGCGCCTCGCGCAGGGCGCCCACCCCCAGCTTGACCTGCACCAGGCCGAGGTTGTGGAGGGTTCGAGCCTCGTCACGGCGGCGCAGCGCTTCCCGATAGGCGCGTTCCGCCGCGTCCAACCGCCCTTGCTCGGCGTACAGATTGCCGAGTTGAAACCAGGGTCCGGCGTCGTTCGGTCGCAGCCGGGTCCATTGCAGATAGTAACCCTCCGCCACGTCCCAGCGACCGGTTTCGTAGGCCTGCCGGGCGCGCTCCTCGACGAACTCCGGACTGGGCGGCTTGGTGGCGAGGGGCGCTGGTGGAGGAGCGGGTGGCGTGGTCGTCGAGCCGGCGCCCTCGATCCGTGGATGCTCGGTGGCGGCGGCCGCGCCAAGACCGTTGTCCAACGCGGCGCAACCCGCTAGCGCCACGGAACCGAGGACGGCCAGAACCATTCGGGGCATGCGATCCCTTTTCAATGGTTAGAATCCATGATCCTCCAATGCCCTTGGATTTTATCCTCGTTCACACGCTGAAGCTTTCTCCACAGCCGCAAAGGTCCTTGGCGTTGGGGTTGCGAAAACGGAAGCCCTCGTTCAGTCCTTGTTTGGCATAGTCCACCTCCAGGCCGTCCAGGTAGGGCAGGTTCTTGGCGCTGACCACGACCTTGATTCCCCGCGATTCGAACACTTCGTCGTCGGGAGTGATCGCATCGGCCAGTCCAACGGTGTACATGTAGCCGGAACAACCGGTGTTGCGCACACCCAGCCGCAGGCCATGCGCTTGTTCCTTTTTAGCGAGAAAGGCGCGCGCGCGCGCGGCGGCGGTTTCGGTGAGGGTGATCGTCATGACGATTTCTCCGGGTGAAAATGTTTAAAGATGATCGGATTGGATGGCGACGGGCGGAGTTGGTTGCGTGGGGCCGGCGCGCAACGCCTTTTTGAGCGCGGTTTCGGCCAGCACGGCGCAATACAGCTTCTCCGGCGGAACGTCGAGGGGCTCGACCAGTTCGTGATGGCGGAAGCGCGCGGCCTGTTCCAGCGTTCGGCCCTGGAGCCGTTCGGCCAGCAGCGAGCCGCAGGCGATGAGCCAGCCGCAACCGTAAGCCTTGAATCGGGCGGCGGTGATCGAGCCGTCCGCGCCGATTCGCAGATGCAGTTGCAGGATGGCGCCGCTGGCCGGTTCGCCCACCCGGGCCGTCACCACGCCGGGAGCATCCACGTCCAGCGCGCCGACATGGCGTGGGTGGTCGAAGTGGGCGCGCGCCGCCCCGCTGAGTTCCCGCATGGCGGCGCTCAGGCCGAGGCGTCGGCGTTCCGTCCGGCCGGGGCTACGTCCGGATCGTCGGGTCGGGGCCAACCCTCCTGGCTAGCCGCCGAATGCAGCGTGCAGCCATTCAATTCGGGCAGGCACGGTTCGCCCGGATCGATGCCCGCGCTCCGCAGCGTTTGGCAAAGCTGGCGGACGGTGCGATCCAGGACGTGGATATGGTCCAGCATCCGGTTGATGGCGTGAGCCTCGGGATCGGGCAGGTCGGGAGTGGCGCCGTAGGCGTCGAAACCGAGCTTGCGAGCGATCTCCCGACGCACGTCGTCGGCCGCGCCGCCCGCTTCGACCACCCGGCCCGGCACGCCGACCACCGTGGCGTTCGCCGGCACCTCCTTGATGACCACCGAATTCGAACCGATGCGCGCATTGTCGCCGACCTTGAACGGCCCCAGCACCTTGGCGCCGGCGCCGATCACCACATTGTTGCCCAGGGTGGGGTGACGCTTGCCCTTGTTCCAACTGGTGCCGCCCAGGGTGACGCCTTGATAGAGCGTGCAGTCGTCGCCGATCTCGGCGGTTTCGCCAATCACTACACCCATGCCGTGATCGATGAAGAAGCGTCGACCGATTCTGGCGCCGGGATGGATCTCGATCCCGGTCAGCCAGCGCGTGATGGCCGACAGAAAGCGCGCCAGCCACTTCAGGCCCAGATTCCACAGGGCATGATTGAGCCGGTGGAACAGCACGGCGTGGATGCCAGGATAGGCGGTGAGGACCTCAAGGACATTGCGCGCCGCTGGATCGCGGTCGAATACCGAGTAGATGTCTTCCCGCAGACGTTGCCAAAACGCCATGATGGTCGTATCCGTAAGATATTATGGAGAGAATCCCGCGCGCGGCGGTGGCGAGGATCAGGATTATAGCAATCCACCAGACGGGCATCGCGCCGGCTTGTGGATTATCGCCTGATTTGAGGATACGACGACCGCGAATGGATTGGGGATAATTTCGAAGACCGGATTGGCTTTAACCGACTCTCGGTCCTAAGATTGGCGTGTTCTTAGCGCTGTCCGCGATTCGGGCGATGGCCCGAGGCCGATGGCTAAACGATTTTATCAGGGGTGGAGGGTCGTGACCGTGAAGCCATGGATTCATGAAAATATTCTCAAAACTTGGACCGATGCTCAGAAACGGCTGTGGGAAAGCCTCTGTTCGGCCATCCCGTTGCAACCGCCGGCAGGCGTCGAAGCCTGGCGGGAAATCTACTTGAAGAACCTGGCGAGTTGGGAGGCGGCGATTCAACGGTCGCTGGAACAGGAAGCGGCTTGGGTGGAGGAGTGGGTGCGGCGTATCGCCCAGGAGAAGGGTACGCCCGAAGTGATGGCGTCCTGGGTGCGGCAGATGGAAGAGGTATTGCAGCGCTGGATTCGAACCCAGAACCAGTGGTGGAGCGACTATTTCGCGGTCCTGCGCCACGGTGGATTTGATTCGCCCGCTCCGGCCGAACCGCCACCGACGGCGGATACCCCGGAAACCATCGTATCGGAGCCACCCGCCATGGTGGAACCCACGGTCGCGGTGGAATCGCCCCCCGTCGCGCTCGCGCCACCGTCCGCCCCCGAACCGACGCCGGTCGCCGAAGCCCCGGTTGTCGAAGCGCCCACCATCCAACCCACCGCCTCCATCCCCAAATCGCCCGACGACCTCAAGCTGATCAATGGGATCGGCCCGGCCTTGGAAAAGAAGCTGAATGCCTGCGGCGTCACCAATTTTCGGGAATTGGCCACCTTGAGCGACGCCGATATCCAGCGGATCGAAGTCGCCATCAAGTTCACCGGTCGCATCCGCCGCGAAGACTGGATCGGCCAAGCTAAGGCACACTACTTGCATAAATACGGTCAGTCACTTTAAAAGGTCACGAGGAGTGGACCGTTCGATATCCGTTCATCCCATCGCCGCCGTACTGGGCGGCCGCGTCCCGCCCGGCAGTCGGACCATGGTGCAGGGTTGGGTGCGCACCCGCCGCGATTCCAGGGCTGGCCTGTCCTTCGTTTCGGTCCACGACGGCTCGTGCTTTGAACCCTTGCAAGTGATCGCGCCCATTGAACTGCCGAATTACGCCAGTGAGGTGACGCATTTGACCGCGGGTTGCGCGATTCGCGTCACTGGCGAGTTGGTTCCCTCCACCGGCAAGGGCCAGAGCGTGGAATTGCGGGCGGAGCGGATCGAGGTAGTGGGGGGGGTCGAGGACCCGGAAACCTATCCCATCGCGCCCAAGCCGCACAGCTTCGAGTATTTACGGACGGTGGCGCATCTGCGCCCGCGCACCAACAGCATCGGCGCGGTGGCGCGGGTACGGCATTGTCTGGCCCAGGCCATTCAGAATTTCTTCCACCAGCGGGGCTATTTCTGGATTCACACACCGATCATCACCGCCAGCGATTGCGAGGGCGCCGGCGCGCTGTTCCGGGTGAGCACCCTGGACTTGGTCAATCCGCCGCGCGCCGCCGATGGCGGAATCGATTTCAGCCAGGATTTCTTCGGCCGCGAAGCCTTTCTGACCGTTTCCGGCCAGCTCAACGTCGAGGCCTACTGCCTGGCGCTGTCGAAGGTCTACACCTTTGGCCCGACCTTCCGCGCCGAGAATTCCAACACCAGTCGCCACTTGGCCGAATTCTGGATGGTGGAGCCGGAAACCGCCTTCGCCGACCTGCACGCCAACGCCGATCTGGCCGAGGCGTTGCTGAAGTTCATTTTCCAGGCGGTGCTGGAGGAACGCGCCGACGACATGGCCTTCTTTGCCCAGCGAATCGACAAAGCCTGCGTCCAGCGGTTGGAACAGGTGGTGCGGTCGCCGTTCGAACGCATGGACTACGACGAAGCCATCCAGATTCTGCAACGAACCGACCGGTCGTTCGAGTTTCCGATCGCGTGGGGCATGGACTTGCAGTCCGAGCACGAACGCTACTTGGCCGAGGACTATGTGGGCCGGCCGCTGATACTGATGAACTATCCAAAGGAGATCAAGAGCTTCTATATGCGATTGAACGACGACAGCCGCACGGTGGCGGCCATGGACGTGCTGGCGCCGGGCATTGGCGAGATCATCGGCGGCAGCCAGCGCGAGGAACGGCTGGAGGTGCTGGACGCGCGCCTGGATGCGCTGGGGATGAACAAAACGGCTTATAATTGGTATCGGGATCTGCGTCGTTACGGCAGCGTGCCCCATGCCGGATTCGGGCTGGGGTTCGAACGCACGGTCAGTTACGTGACCGGCATGGCCAACGTCCGGGATGTCATCCCCTTCCCGCGCACGCCCCGCGGCGCGGATTTCTAGCGGCCGCTTCACGCCACATCCGGTTCGCCGTCATGAACACCAATACCGCCCAGCCGTCCACGCCCTCCAAAAGCGGCGCTCGCCGCACCAACGCCTTGCCGTCGGGCTATCATCTGGACGAATATCGCATCGACGCCATCCTGGGTGCCGGCGGATTTGGGGTGACCTACAAGGCCCTGGATACCCACCTCGACGCCTGGGTTGCCATCAAGGAGTACTTTCCCGTCGAATGGTCGTTCCGCGATGCCGACGGCGTGATGGTCCATGCCAATACCCAGGGACTGTCCAGCGCCGCCGGTGGGCAAATCTCGGATTACGAATGGGGGCTGGAACGCTTTCTCGACGAGGCGCGAGTGCTGGCCCGAATCCAGCATCCCTATGTGGTGAGGGTCAAGCGTTACTTCCGCGCCAACGGCACCGCTTACATCGTCATGGAGTACGAGGAAGGCGAACCCCTGAGCACGATTCTGGATGAGAGCGGGACCCTGGGCGAGGATCAGGTGCGTGGCCTGCTGGAAGACGTGCTACCCGCCTTGCAGGCGGTGCATGAACAAGGCTATCTGCATCGTGACATCAAACCGGCCAATCTGTACGTCCGCGCACGCGATCATCGGGTCATGCTGATCGATTTTGGCGCGGCCCGGGCCGCGATCAGCCGCCACAGCCAAAGCGTGACCAGTCTGGTGACGCCGGGATACTCGCCGCCGGAGCAGTACACCACGCGCAATGATCGCTACGGCACCTGGACCGATCTCTACGCCCTCGGCGCCGTGCTTTATCGTTGCGCGATCGGCCATACCCCAGCGGAAGCCGCCGAACGATTGCTGGACGACCATCTGGCGCCGGCGGTCGTGGCCGGCGCTGGGCGCTACAGCAGCAATCTGTTGCGAGCCATCGACCGGGCGCTGGCGGTGCGGCCGGAAATGCGGTTTCGCGACGTGGCCGAAATGCAGGCCGCGCTGGCCGGTTCGCAGGACGAAGACAGCGACGAAACCGTGATCATGGTGGCGGCGCCGGTGATCAAACCCGGCAAGTCGGTTCAGGAACCGGCCGCGCGGCCCGTGACCCGACATCCGCCGATAATCCCACCGCCGTCGAAAGTGGACCACTCCAGAAAAGAAAGGGCTAGAACGGTTCCACCGGTCATTGCGAGCCCCGAGCCCGTCGAATGGCGGGAGACATTGCCTGCGCCCGCGACGGATGCGGGTCGGTCTCCCCGCCGCGCGCCAGTGGCGATTCTGGCGGGTGGCGTGGTGGCGGTGGCGGTGGCGGCGGTGCTGGCGGTGGCGTGGCTTTGGCCGTCCGCCCCAGCGCCGAAGCCACCCTCGCTCAACCAAGATTCGCGTGGGCAACCGACCCAGCCTTTGGTGAGTCATCCGCCCTTGTCGCCCGCCCCTGGAACGCCCGGATCCGCCGTCGCGCCACCGTCACCTCCCGCCCCATCGGCGGAGGCTGGACCCGCCGGCGCTTCATCCGGTGAGTTGGCCTCGCCATCCGCGAGCGGGCCACCGCCCATCGTCGAAACCACCGTGCGGGAATCCGCGCCGGCGACGGAATCCAAGGCGCCCGCGCCAGGAGGCGTACCCCCCGCGCCCCTGCTGGAACACGAAGGTCAGGTCGTGCAGCCGGTTCAATTTCAGGAAGAACCGGCCATCGCGCAACCGGCCCAGCCGCCGGAGAAACAGCCGATTCAATTTCAGGAAGAGCCAGCCATCGCGCAACCGGCTCAGCCGCCGGAGAAACCCGCGCCCGAAAAACCTTTGGAATCGGTGACGACCGGGACCAGCACCCTTCTTCCTCCCGCGCCGACCACGCCCAGTGAAAGTAAGCCCCGGCCGAGTGGGGCGAACGAACAAGCGGCGAAGTTGAATGCGGACAAAAAAGCGCGCGTGGCCGAGCCGGTTCGATCCAGGGCCGTCCGAAAAAAAGAGCGTCGCGGCCAGGCCCGGTCCACGTCGACTCTTGCAACGCCGGCGGCGCCGGTCCGAAGCGCGCCACCGGCGCACACCGGCAATCCTTGGGAATCGCCTACCTCGACGGGGTTCAATCAGAAATGAAATTGACATTCTGGCCATTTTCGCGTCGGCGGACCAACCCACCGGAAACCACGGTGACGCGCGCGCGCTTTATTCGCACCGACATACCAGGCAAGGGTGATCTTCGACTGCGCTCGCCGCTGTGCCGGTTGGGGCGGATGCCGGACAACGATCTGCTCTTCAACAACAATTCGGTTTCTAGCCATCACGCCGAGATTTACCATCTACCCGATGGCACGTTTCAAATTTGTGATCTCGGTTCCACCAACGGCACCCGGGTGAATGGACAGCCGATTCAAAGTCAGGTTTTGAACCATGGCGATGTGGTGGAGTTGGGCGAGGTGCGCCTGCACTTTCGAATCGACGGGTGAATGCGCCGAAGTATCGTTTGCCACTATCTTTGGAAAGAGATTAATGCTATGCCCCTTCATCGTGGCTTCTTTAAAAAAGGTCCAACCATTCCCGAGCAGCCAGTCGAACCTACCCGCCGCATCGTTCGTTCCGAGCCGGTGGAAAAGGCTAAGCCCGCCGCTCCGATTGTTCCACCGCCTGCCGCGCCCGCCACGCCCGCGCCCGCGCCCGCCACGCCCGCCTCGGTTTCGGGTCGGACGGCTGGCTCCTCGGCTACGGAACCCTTCAACGCCACGACCGGACCGATCGTCGGCTGGCTGGCGATTGTCGCGGGTCCAGGGCGTGGCCAAGCGTTGCAGCTCAGCTATGGCGTCAACGATATTGGCAGTGGACCCAACGCCCGAGTTCGCCTGAATTTTGGCGATCCGACCATCGCGCCCGATAATCACGCGGCCATTATCTACACCACGCGGTCGCGCCGTTTTTATCTGGCCCAATCAGCCGCCTCGGAGACATGGCTGAACGGCCAGCCCGTGCGGGAATCGATGGAACTGGTCGGCGGCGAGACAGTGCGGTTTGGTCAAACCCAGGTGCGATTCGTCCCGCTATGCGGGCCAGGTTTCGACTGGCGCGACGGTGAGTGACGCCGGAAAGGATCAATGAAGGATAAAAAACATGGCGGCGTGGGTGCATGACGAAGGCGCGGCGCAAGGGAGTCGTTCCCGACAGGAGGATGACTATGGAATCTTCGAGTTGCCACCGGAGCTGGAAGCGGGTGACCTGTTGCTGGTGCTGGCCGACGGCATGGGTGGCGAACAGGGTGGCGCTCGAGCCAGCGCCCTGGCGGTGCGCGGCTTCGTCGAACTTTACGACGCGGCGTCGGCCGCCGCCATTCCCGAACGCCTCGAACAAACCCTGGCGCGCGTCAACGAACGAATGGCGAAGGATGTAGCCAGCGACCCACACGAACTGCGCGGCATGGGTTGCACCCTGCTGGCGGTGGTGCTGGCGGCGGAGGGCTTGTACTGGATCAGCGTCGGCGATTCGCCGCTGTGGCTGTGGCGACGGGGGCGATTGCACCGGCTGAATCAGGATCATGCCTATCGCAGCGTCCTGGCCTATCAAGTGATCAATGGGGAAATCAGCGCCGCCGATGCCGCCCGCCACCCCGACCGCAACGCGCTGATCAGCGCGGTCACCGGCGCGGAACTGGATCTGGTGGATTTGCCGCGCCAAGCCTATCCTCTCAAACCCGACGACCAGATTCTGTTGGCTAGCGATGGTCTGTTGACGCTGGGCGAAAAGGAGATCGCGACGGTGTTGGGTCGCGCCCGCGCCGGGGATCGCCCTTGCTCGCGGTTGTTGGCGGCGGTGGCGGAGCGTCATAATCTCCGTCAAGATAACGTCACGGTGCTGTGGGCGCGGTCGGCGGCGAGTCGGCCAGCCATGCCGTGGTGGCGTCGGCTTTGGATCGGCGGATTGTTGCTGGCGGTCTTGCTGGGCGGCGGGCTGGCGGTCAGCGGCCTCTGGTGGTGGCTGGGGGCGGACAGCGCCTCGCCACCGGTCGGCGCTCCCGTCACGCTCGTGCGCTAGCCGCGCCCAGCCAACCGAGCAGATCGGCCGGTTGCTCCAGAAAGCCGGTGGCGCCCCAGTCCTCCGGCCGGTCCTCGGCGCTCAGATAGCCAAAACGGGCCACCAGGGTGATCATCCCGGCCCGGTTGCCCGCCCGCACGTCGCGCTCGGCGTCGCCGACATACAGCGCGCGAGCGGGCGCGACGCCGACCCGCTCGCAGGCATGCCACAACGGTTCGGGGTCGGGTTTACGCTGGGGCAGGGTATCGCCGCTGACCACGCAGGCTGCCCGTGGCCAGAGAGCCAACGCCTTCAGCAGTGGTTCAGTTAGCCAGCCCGGCTTGTTGGTGACCACGCCCCAGGGAATGCCGACGGTTTCCAGATGGGCTAGCACCTCGGTCATGCCGGGGAACAGCACGGTGTCAACCGCGATATTCTCGCGGTAGATCTCCAGGAACCGTTGATTCAGCTCGACATAGCGCGCGTCGTCGGGTTCCAGCCCAAAACCCAGCTTCAGCATCCCCGGCGAGCCTTGGGATATGGTGGGCCGAACGGCGGCGGGCGACAATTCGCATTGGCCGCGTTCGCGCCGCAGCCAGTTCAAGGCCGCTGCCAGATCGGGGGCGGTGTCCAGCAGGGTGCCGTCCAGGTCGAACAACACGCAGGCGGGCGGTCCGTTCATACCGCGCCGTCGGGTCGGCAATGCGCCATGTAGTTGACCGCTACCCCCGGTCCCAACCGGTAACGACCGGTCAACGGGTTGTAATGCAGGCCAGTGAGGTGGCGGAGCGTCAGGCCAGCGGCGCGGAGCCAGCCGTCCAATTCCGAGGGGCGGATGAACTTGCGGTAGTCGTGGGTGCCCTTGGGCAACATTCGCAATACATATTCCGCGCCGACGATAGCCAACAGATAGGCTTTCGGATTGCGGTTGATGGTGGAAAAGAACAGATGGCCGCCCGGCTTGACCAGCCGGGCGCAGGCTTCAATCGTTGAAGCCGGATTTGGAACGTGCTCCAGCAGTTCCATGCAGGTGACCACGTCGAAACCGGCCGGTTCGCTGTCGGCCAACTCCTCGGCGGTGATCCGCCGATAATCCAGTTCCGCCCCGGATTCCAGTTGGTGTAACTGGGCAACCGCCAGGGGCGCCTCGCCCATGTCGATGCCGAGCACTTGGGCGCCACGCAGGGCCATGCTTTCGGCCAGGATGCCGCCGCCGCAGCCGACATCGAGCACCTGTTGACCGGCCAGCGCGCCGGCCCGCTCGGCGATGTAGTCCAGCCGCAGGGGGTTGATGTCGTGCAGGGGCTTAAACTCGCTGTCGGGATCCCACCAGCGGCTGGCGAGCGCTTCAAATTTGGCGAGTTCCTGGGCGTCCACGTTGAGGTTCGCGGTCGTCATTCCAAAATTACCTTAAGTTGAACGGACAAGAAGGCGCGGGATCGGGTTGGCCGGTGGCTTCGACGGGTGGGCAGCGTGATTTACGGTGGGTGGCTGGCGTGAATCTTGTCCCGCCAGCCACGCGCCCGCTGGAGGATCTCGTCCAGATCGATCGTGGTCAGTCGCCGCTCGGCTAGCAGGCGCTGGCCAGCCACCCAGACATCGCTGACCTGATGGCGGCCCGTGGCGTAGACCAGTTGCGAGATGGGATGGTGAACCGGTTCGGTTTCCGGCTCACCGAGATCGACAGCGATCAGGTCGGCGGCCTTGCCCGGTTCCAGCGAGCCGATTTCCGCGCCCAGACCCAGCGCCCGAGCGCCGTTGAGGGTGGCCATCCGCAAAACCCGCGCCGCCGGCAGAACGGCGGGGTCACCGGCCACCCCCTTGCCGAGCAGGGCGGCGGTGCGCAGTTCGCCGAACAGGTCGAGATCGTTGTTGCTGGCCGCGCCGTCGGTGCCGATAGCGACGTTGACCCCGGCGGCGTCGAGCCGGGCGGTCGGGCAGAACCCGCTGGCCAGTTTGAGGTTGGATTCCGGGCAATGGGCGACGTGGACGCCGGCTTGCACCAGCCGACCGATTTCGGCGGGTTCGAGCTGGGTCATGTGGACCGCCAGCAGGCGCGGCGACAGCAGACCGAGTTGTTCCAGCCGTTCCAGCGGCCGGCAATGGTGTTGAGCCTGGAACTGGGCGACCTCGGCAGCGGTTTCGTGGAGGTGAATGTGAATCGGAATCGCCAAATCCGCCGCCAGCCGCCCGATTCGCTCCAGCGCTGGGGCCGAGACCGTGTAAGCCGCATGGGGGGCAAAGGCGACATGGAGTCGTGGCTCAGCGTGCAACTCCGCGTGCAGGGCTAGTCCCTTGTTCAGGTATTCATTCAGGTCGCGGGCGTAGGCGGTGGGAAAATCGACGGCGATCAGACCGATGCAGGCGCGCATCCCGCAGTCGCGCGCCACGGCGGCGGTCACTTCCGGGAAAAAATACATGTCATTGAAGCAGGTCACACCGCCGCGCAGCATTTCCGCCATGGCCAGCCGGCTGCCGTCATGGATGAATTTGGAATCGACCCAACGAGTTTCCGCCGGCCAGATATGATCTTGCAGCCAGCGTAGCAGCGGCAGGTCATCGGCGAAGCCGCGCAACAGGGTCATGCTGGCGTGGGTATGAGCGTTGATCAGACCGGGGAGCAGCACATGCCGGTCGAGATTTAGCGCGACTTCGGCGCGAAAGCGAGTCGCCGCCTGGTCCTGGGGCAGGAGGGCGAGAATACGGCCCTTCTCAATCGCCAGGGCATGATGCTCCAATACCTGCCCTTCCGGTTCGACCGGCACGATCCAGCGAGCGTTCAGCAGGGTGGCGATGGGTTGCGGCATGGTGGAGATTCTCCGAACGGGGCCCGCCGATTATAGCGGCGGATGTTCGGGGCGCAAAAAAACGCCCCGGCGAACCGGGGCGCGGATAGAACGGATCAAACGGCCAGCGAATTACTCGCGGCACATCTCCGTAACCGTGGTGACGTCGACGCGGCGGTTCAGCGCGCGGCCTTCCGGGTTATCCTTGCCGTTCGGCAGGGTGTTGGGCGCGACGGGATTGAGTTTGCCATCACTACTGATGGCCATCTTGGGACGCGGCACACCCTTTTCGCCCAGGAAAGCGGCCACGGTGTTGGCGCGGCGCAAGCCTAGTTGGTAGTTATAGGCCTCGGTACCCTTGCTGTCGGTATTGCCGACGATCTTAACCTTGGTGACCTTCTCCGCCCGGTTGATGTCGGACGCCAACTGGGTAAGCCTGGCCTGCCCCGTCGGCTTCAGATGGTATTTGTCGAAGTCGAACAGCGCATCGGTGCCGAGCGTGACCTTTTCGCACGGCGGAGCGGGCGGCTCGGGCCTGGCGCCACCGCCGCCGCACTCGGCGACATCCTTCTCGGCGGTCCAGTATGGCGTGCGGATGCAGCGGCCATAGGGATCCTTGACGATCTTGTCCCACGGATCCACGGCGTAGATGCAGCCGTACTTGTTGGCCGCGTGCGCGGGCAAGGCGGCGAACAGCACCATTGAGGCAGCCAAGCCCAGGCTAAGCTTATGCAGTTTTACTTTCATCGGTATACTCTCCCAAACAGGCACTCGGAAAATCCCGTGCACGGCACGTCCAGACTTTGAATCGCGGGGACCAGGGTCGGTTGAACCGCGATCCACCACTCGATCAGCATACCGGAACGGTGAACCGGCCGGTCATGACGTAATGATACAACACTGTGTCAGAATTGCAAAAAATGTTGTGCCGGCAATAAATGCCTGCATTTTGCGCGCTGTCTTGGCCTGTTGGCAAGCGATTTTTTGCGATAATCCCGCGTGAATTCCGCTTGTTGCAAGAGCACAACCGCCTTGGGCCGGATCGGATGATCGTCAAATTTTTTACTGGATTCAATCGCCATGACTCCTTTCCATGATCGCGCGCGCGCCGTCGCCTGGCGCGAGGATGCTTTGGAGCTGCTGGATCAGCGCCGATTGCCGGGTACGGTTATCTATCGGCGGCTGACGGTCGTGGGGGAAGTCGCCGAGGCTATTCGGAGCATGGTGGTGCGGGGCGCGCCGGCTATCGGCATCGCCGCCGCCTATGGAGTGGTGCTGGCGGCGCGCGCCCGCTACGCCGATGCCCCCCATTGCTGGCGCGAACGGGTCGCGGCGGATCTAGCGATGCTGGCGGCTGCCCGGCCGACCGCCGTCAACCTGGTTTGGGCGCTGCGACGGATGGAGGGCATCATCGCGGAAACGGAGAGCGATCCGGTCGAGCGATTGCTGGCCGAGGCGCGGGCGATTCATCAAGAGGACATCGCCGCCAACCGGCGGATGGGCGAACTGGGCGCGGCGCTGCTGGGCAAACGGGGGGCGGTGCTGACCCATTGCAACGCCGGCGCTCTGGCCACCGGCGGCTACGGCACCGCGCTGGGGGTCATCCGGCGCGGCCATGAGGCGGGGTTGATCGAACGGGTTTACGCCGACGAAACCCGCCCCTGGTTGCAGGGCGCGCGGCTGACCGCCTGGGAACTGGTGCAAGACGGGATTCCGGTCACGTTGTTGGCGGACGGAGCGGCGGCGGCGTTGATGCAACGCGGCGGGGTGCGCTGGGTGATCGTCGGGGCGGACCGGATCGCCGCCAACGGCGATGTCGCCAACAAGATCGGCACTTATTATCTGGCGGTGGCGGCGCGCTATCACGGGGTGCGGTTCATGGTGGTGGCCCCCACCTCCACGGTGGATATGCGCATCGCCAGCGGCGCCGAGATTCCCATTGAGCAACGCGCCGCTGAGGAACTGTTGATGTTCGGCGGCCAGCCGGTCGCCGCCGCCGGAGCCGAAGTATGGAATCCGTCGTTCGACGTGACGCCGGCCGCGCTGGTGGATGCGCTGGTCACCGAGCGCGGGGTGGTGCTGGGGCCGGATGAAGAGAAGATGGCACGGTTGATGGCGGCGTGATGGAGCGCATCAGGAAGAGCATCGGGGTTTCCGCTTTTCGGCCGTGTCGTTGTGAATTTTTTGGCTACAGTTTCCTTGACGGTATAACGACTTCGGTTAGAAATATTAAGGGGGAGAATATAATGAGCATACGTCTACTTTTGAGACGGTTGGGAATCCGGACCTTGTTGGTTCTCACTGCCCTGGGTATGCCGGCGGTAGCCTTGGGTTTCCAAACCAGCGCCCTGATTCCGAACGGCAACGGGTTCTATTCCAATTGGGCTAGCAATGACAGCCTGACCGGTGACTACACCGATGTTGAAGAGGGTGTGGGATGTGTGAGCGGTGCCTTTAATGATTTTTGGGTAAGAATTTCATCGGGAGGCAATGCCCGGCAATCGGCTACCCTGAATATCGGCACCATTCCAAACGGTACAACGATCACAAATATCGCCATCACGGTCTGCGCGAACGATGGTGTGACCAGCAACGGAAGCTTTCGGACCTTTACCCGAATTGACGGATCAAACACCGACGCCGCCGCCGATATAACGGTGCCACTGACGGTTTCAGGTACTGCGTACACACAGAACATCTCTTTAAACGTAGCCAAGGCCGCCGGCACTGCGGTCGAAGTCGGCGTCCGAAAGGGCAATAACTTCACCGTAAGCATCGGCACACTGTCCGCTGTCCTTTCGTACCGGGCAACGCCAACCCTGTCGGTCACTAATTCACCCGTTACCTATAACGGCTCGCCCCAAGCAGCCACCCTCCAGGCGAACAGTGATGTTCCCGCTCCTAGCACCGTTGTTCCTGGCGTCTTCAGCGATGTTCGATATGATGGTTCGACGACCGTGCCGACTAACGCCGGCACTTACGCGGTCACGGCGGATTTCGCCCCGACCAGTACCACCGATTACGCCAGCTTGGACAATGCGCCGGCTGGCAATTTTGTGATCAACCCGGCCAACCAGACCATCACCTTTAACCCGGCGCCTACCGTGGTTGTCGGCGGCACGGGCACGGTGAGCGCCACCGGCGGCGGCTCCGGCAATCCGGTCACCTTTTCGACTGTCAGCACCGATTGCTCGGTCGATCCGAACACGGGCGTGGTGACCGGGATCAATGCGGGCGCCAATAATTGCGTGATCGCGGCCAACCAGGCCGGCAACGCCAACTACAACGCGGCCCCGCAGGTCACGCAGACCTTCAGCATTGGCCAAGCCACCACCACCACCACGATCACCAGCGACACCCCGGATCCGTCGATGGTCAACCAGCAGGTGGTGGTGAATTACACGGTCGTGGTGAATGCGCCAGGAGCAGGCACGCCCACGGGCAATGTGACGGTTACGGTTGCGGGGCCGGTCAATAACAATTCGTGCACCGCCACGGTTGGGGCCGGAACCTGCACGCTCCCCGGCACCGACTTTCCCCAACCTGGGGCCTATACGCTGACGGCTACCTATGCGGGCGATAACAACTTTAGCACCAGTTTCGACACCGAGCCTCACCAAGTGTTAACGCCAACAGGAGGTTTGGAAGCGCCTATCCCCACCCTGCAAGAATGGGCGCTGGGGTTGATGGGTTTGCTGCTGGGCGGCCTGGTTTGGTGTCAATCGCGGCGCAGGGGGAGCATGGCGGCCTAGTTCCTAACATCCCAGCTATCCAGCTTTTCGCCTCAATGAGAAAGGGCTGGCACCAAAACCCGCTGGAGAGCGGGCCTTTTTTCGAGGCCGAAGGGCGATTCGGGCTCTTCGGCTCCGTCAGTCCGATTTGGATGTCGTCGGAGCCACCAGCCGGGTTTGCGGCAACAACTCGCCCAGAAAATCCCGGTGGAACGCCGCCCAGATCAGAATCGGCGTCACCGCCGGCAAGATCAGATAACCCAGTTGGTAGGCCAGCGCCAGCAACTCCCGCGTCAATGGCGTGGCACCCATCTGATCGGCGATAGCGGGATCCATGTCGAAAACCAGCACCTTGATCGCCTCGCAGGCAATGCCCCAGACCGGCACTGGGATGAGTAGCAATCCACCCATCACTCCACGAAAAAGCTTTTCACTCATCGGAGTTGGTGCCGCCAGGGTCAGCGCCAGCAACAAGGGCAAGCCATAGGCATACTTCAACGCATTGATTGTGAAGATCAGTTGCCCCCGCGCGCTGGCTGGGGCCGAGCCGCTCGCCGGCGTGGCGACGGTAAACCGCGTAATGACATCGACCGCCGGACCCTGCTGCTCGACGGCGGCGATGGCGTGTGGGAACAAGTGGCTGAGGGCGAAATGCGTCCAGCCCACGACTGGCATCAACAGCAACGGTGCCAGGACGTACCAGAGCACGAACATCGGCGCCAGCCACAGCAGCGTGCGCAGGAGGAAATGGTCAATCGGGCGGCGCGGCGTCATGGCGCGGCACCCCCGACCAGCGCGGGCCGGTCTCCGGTCGTCGGCGTCGGCAGCATCCGCACCCACAGCAGATAGACGATCAGACCATCCAGCATGATCAGGGCCTGCCACAGATACAGGTGCGCCCACTCGAACCAGACCGGGTTCCATTGCAACAGATAAAACAGACTGATGATTCGCACCACGTTCAGGGCTTGAATAGCCAAGAAGCCCAGCCCGATCCCAATCAGCTTGTATTTCCAGCTCGCCGGCGTAGCCGCGATGGCGGCCATTACCACGATCATGGCCTCGATTCCGTTACAACCGGGCTGAATGCTTACCGCCGCACCGGTTTCGATATTGCGCAGCACGATCCCTTGCGCCTGTACGGTGCTGTCGAAGGTCTGAAGCACGATGGCGCTCACTTTGGCCACCGCTGCGGTGAACGGCGCAATGACCCAGGTTTGCACCGGCCCCATCAACTCGATGGTAAACAGGGTCAGCAGAATTATTACGAACTTAATCAATGGCATGATACGCAGATCCTGCGGACAAGCCGTGATTTGGCAGGACGTGGGGATGGAGCGGCCACCATCCTGCGAAGGCTGGGAGCACTATCTTAGCGTGTCGCAATCACGGTTTCTTGTTCCACGTTCTGGGATCGATGCGGTGGTGCTGGCGCAGCCGGGTCTCGGCGGTCTTGACCCCGATTCGCGATAAGGCTCATTTCGCCGATCCCGCCGGCGCCTGGTCCGGGAGCGCGCTTTCACTGGGATGGGTAGAATTCGCGGCGTTTGCCGATGCACTTGCGGGGCGGTTGCCGATAATGCCTTGCTCGATCCGCTCCAGCATGTAGGGAAAGAACGGGTTGGAGGACATGCGCACCAGCGAATCGAGACTGACGATCAACGTACCGCGTTCCCCTCGTGGGGCCACGGCGCCCAGGCTGATGCCATATTCGTCAAAAGGCTCGGGATGCATCCCGTACAGTGAATCGCTCAGGGGGAACGGCACCGCCACGTGCGAGAGCGAGAACACGCCCTTCGGATAGGACAAGCCCAATTCGCGAGTCTGCTCCTCCGTAGCCCCGGCTTCCGTCACGCGCTCCATCACCTCATCGCTGTCCGGGTTGACGTTGGTGATGATCGTGGTTCTGAACGCACGCGGCGGGTCTGGCAGGATACGGTTGAGCATGGTGCTGGCGCTGGTGCGCATCAGCACACCCAGTTTGGCGTTACGATTCAGATCGAACAACACCAGTTCGCTCCCGTTATTGGGAAGCTGTTGATACAAGGCGGTAATGATCGACCGTGTGCTGACGGTGAAATCGACCACGGATTGGAATGTCAAAATCGGCGGCAGCTCGCCGAGCTTCCCTTCCCTGGCGTATTGGGCGATCCGGGGTTGCAAGGCGCGGGTCAATAAGGACGACTGCCGGGCGCCATTGATTGGGAAGGAATTGTATTTAAAGGGATTGAACTCCGGCATCACACTCAGCCACGCCGCCTTGGCGAAGGGTGGGAATACCGCTGGCCAACCGAATATCCCGGCAAACCGGGCCATTTCGGTGATGCCGATCATCGGCGCAATCAGCACAACCCGTTCTGGACGGGTCAGCTTGGGGTCATCGACCGCGTCGAGCGCGTACTTCATCGCCAACGCGCCGCCGTTCGAGAACCCAATGATATGCAGCGGCAACTCAGGGCCGATCCGCCGCCGTGCTTCCCGCACCGCCAGATGCGTCGCGGCGACCCAGTCCTCCCAATCAACATTGGTCAGGCCGGCGGGCACGGTGCCATGGCCCGGCAGGCGAATGGCGATGGAAACAAAACCACGACTCTGATAGAGCCGGGCGATATGGCGCAGGCTATAGGGCGAATCCGTCAGTCCATGCAAAAACACCACGGCGCCGACCGGCTTTCCCGCCGGCTCCAGAATGTAGGAGCGGTTCCAGTCGGTGGCGAACTTGCCCGGATAGATCGGGCTGCCGGAATAATAGCGATTGGATGAAACCTGATGTTCCGGGGGCAGTTTTTCCGTGACATTGAGGCGCACGCTTTCAAAGATTTTTTGCTCGGCGGCCAGGTAATCGTCCCAACCGATCTTCGCCAGTTCCTTCGCGGTCAGTTCGGCGGGCGCATAGGTATGCCAAACCGCCAGTGGTTCTCCACGCTGTGACTGCCAGGCACGGAACACCAGCACGGCGACCACGCTGCTTACCAATACCAGCATCACAATCTTCAACAGCTTAATCAGTTTCGCCCCCACCCTCTGGCTCCTCTTTGATCTTTGCACGGCATGTGAACGGGCTGGCGCGCTGGGAAAAAAAGCGTTCAGCCACCGCTGGCCTGAAACAAAGCCACTAGCGCGTCATCGGCGGTGCGCAACTCCAGTTGCCGACCCTGGATCGCGTAGGTGGCCGCTGTCGGGAGCGCCTTGAGGTATTCGCTTTCCTGCCTCATCACCCCATCAGGGCTGGGACAAGCCTTGCGCGTCGCCGTCGGCGCCTGGATGGTGATGGATGATCCCTGAGTGACATAGGCGGCCCGATAATGATTGCAGCCGGCCGACCCGCTTAGTACGCCGTCGGCGCCAAAGGTCGCCGTGATCTCACTGCCGTCGATCAACGAGACGGCGGCGCCACGACCGTTGTTGTAAACGGTCGCTCGCCAGGTAATGCCCTTCAGCGCCATCGGTTGCCACGCCTTGAAGGTCGCGATCTTTCGCCCTCCGGCATCCAGCAAGCTGAGTTGACCGTCCTCGATTTGGTAAGCCCTCGTTGCCGCCAGCGCCGCCATGAACGGCTGTTCGACGGCCGTCTGGGGTTCGGGGCACGCCATCATCGTGCTCGCCGCCAAACCGATGGTCAGCTTGCCATCGGCCGCGGTGTAACCGGTGGTGTAGCGATTGCAGCCACCGCTGCCGCTCACCGAGCCATTGGCGAAGGTTGCGGTGGCTTCAACGCTGTTCGGGACGGCGTGAAGCTGACCATCCGCATGAACGACCTGGGTCAATCGCCAGGTTGCGCCTTCAAGTGCAGCCTTGTCCATCGTAAGTGCAGCCTTATCCATCGTACAAGCCCACACTAAAACCGACGCCGCGCAAACAACCCACATCCCCAACCAACGTCTATTCATCATCTTCCATCCTCTTTCCATGTCATGCCGTGGCGGATTGAGGAAACTCCGCGGAAACTTGCATGGTTCGGAAAAGGAGCCAGAGACTCAGAATCAACACGACCAGCTCGGCGAAAACGAAGAGGCTTAAGGCCATCAAACTCATCATGTCGACGGCGGATACCCAACCCGTCGGGCCGGAGTCGGACGTTTGGAACACAGGAACGCCCCCTTGAGGCGCCGCCAGGAAATAAAACAGCAGGTGCCCGGTCTCGATCACCATCACCATCATGGAAAACAGCAGGCCAATGCTACCGGCCACCAATCCCGTCCAGACCGATCGAATGACCGAGGATGCCGGCGGACACGCTTTCGGATCCGCAATCCTGTTAGCCAGGCGGGTATGCCGGTGAAACCAGACGATGGTGAAAATCAGGATCAGTAAACTGGCTAAGGTCAGGTATTCAACGAGAGCCAGCCCGGCGCGCGGGCCGGAAGGAGAGCGTGTGAAGATGAAGGCATAGGCCATCAAGAGAAAGGGAATTGACCCCAGCACGATCTGCACCCAAAAACCGATCCGGCCCAGACGGGAAAAGGTTTTGGCGAGGTTCTGGGTTCCTGACCGTTGCAGACTTTCCATGAGTTTTTTCAGCATGATCATTCCTGCCTTATTGATAGTTGTGCTCGAAAAATTCGATGGTTGTGGGGCCGGAATCAATGTCCATCGAAGAACATCGCTCCGCCCAGGATCAGGATCAGTGTCAGCAGGGACAGGCCCGCCACCGGCCATTGCCGCAGGATGCCTTCCACCCGTTCCAAGGCATCTCCCCATCGGACAATGACGCGCATGGCGGGTCGACCCACGACTACGATGTCGCCTTCCGGTACCCGCGGCAGATATCGCTCCCAGCGCCAGAGTCCGAGCGCCAATCCGGTGCCGATCAAAAGGGGCCATAGCGCCGCCCAGAGAATCTTCGGCTGGAGCGCATCGGACCACGCGCCGATTCCGGTTGCCGAATACAGCATCCAGGGAACCACGAGAGCGGCAAAGAACATGAACAGCCAGGATAAAACCCATCCTACAGGCGCCGACGCCGACGGATCGGGTGAGGCGCTCGCCAGCAAACGATGGAGGAAATGCAGCATCAATAGTGTAGTCCCGATTGCCGACAAGGTTGCGAGCAGTTCCACCAGCCCATCTCCCAAGACCGGTTTCACGGCCAGCTTCGCCAAAGCACCGCCGGTCAGGGGGAGCCCGCCGATCCCCAGGGCCAGGATCGCCGCCGGCGCCAGCACCCACCAGAGCCGGCGCCCGCCCGTCGTGGCGATCACGCCCGCGGCGAGGAACAGCGCGCCTTTCACCAGCAGGTGATGGGCGGCGTAAAAAGACGCCACCCGCGCGGCCCCAGCGTCGCCCGCCGCAAGCCCCATGCCGATCACCGCGACCAGGAATCCCATCTGGCTCACGCTCGAATACGCGAGCACAATCTTCGGCCGCGACTGCGTGATCCCGATCACCACGCCATAAAAGGCGCCGAACAGCCCGATCGCCGCCAGCGGCAGGCCAAAGTCCGGCAGCGCCACGTCAAGCGGCAGGAAGCGGATCAGCGCGAGGGCGCTCGCCTTGACGATGGCGCCGCTCATCACGGCCGCGGCCGGGATCGGCGCCGCGCCATAGGCTAGCGGCATCCAGACATGCAGCGGCACCAGGCCCGCCTTCATGCCGAGGCCGACGATCAGAAGCACCAGCGTGAGATCGCGCCACGGCGATGCGGGAATCGCGGCGGCGGCATCGCGGATCAGCAGGCTGCCGTCCGGCGTCGCCATCGCGAGCAACACCAGGCCGGCGAGCAGGAACGCTTCGGCGATCAGCGCGAGCCCGAGGTAGACGGCGCTGGCGCGTAGGGCTTCCGCCGTGCCGCCCTGCAGGACGAGTCCGCTGGCGCCGACCGACAGCACCGCGAGCAGGAAGTAAAAGCCCACCAGGTCGGCGGCGAGAAACACGCCGATGCAACCGGTCAACGTCATCAGCCAGCACACGACGAGGCCGCCGGCATGGGCCGCGCCTCGTAATCCCGTGGCGGCGTAGGCCCCCGCCGCGCTCCACAGGATCGCGGCAACCAGGAGCAGCATCCTCCCCGGTTCGTCCAGGGCGAACGACAGCGCGAATCGGGCATTGCCAAGCACGAGGGGCGTGTCGTCGGCGAACAGGGCGGCCGCGAGCGCGGGGAACGGCGCGAGCGCCAGCAGCGGCGGCATGCGCTCGCGCATACCCGGCGCGATGCAGACCAGCAACAGCGCAAACGGCACGCCGATGGCGGCGATCAACAGAAGCGAAGTCGTCATGGCGACCCGATCCCCGGCACGACCGCCCGGCCGATCCCCGCCACGTCCACCGGGCAGAGTACGGCCATGCCGAGCAGAAACGAGCACAGGGCCAGCGCCAGCACGGCCACCTGCTGATAGCAGGGAACGCTCGCCTTCGGGGTCCAGCCTTCGGGCGCGGGCGCCAGCGCGCGCACGACGACGATGAAGACGTAGGCGCTGGTGAGGAGGCCCCCCACCAGCATCACGAGCGCCCACCACCACTGCGCGGTCGTGATGGCCGCCGAGACCAGCAGCCACTTGGCGAGAAATCCTCCCGAGGGGGGTAGCCCGATCAGCGAAGCGCCGCCGAGGGCGAAGGCGACCACGGTCATCGGCAACGCCCGCGCCACGCCGCGCAAATCGGCGATGCGATCGTGTCCGAGCGTCGTGTAGATGAGTCCCGCGGCCATGAACATCGCCGCCTTCGCGGTGGCGTGAGAGATCGCCTGCAACAGACCGCCGTTCACAGCCGCCGCGCTGTCGATCTGGGCGGCGGCGAGTCCGGCCGCGAGCGGGAACATCAGGAACAGATAGCCGATCTGCGCGACCGTCGAGTACGCGACCAGCAGCTTGAGCCGCGCCTGCCGGAGCGCGACGATGTTGCCGACCAGAATGGCCGCCGCGCCGAGCGCCGCCAGCGTCTGCGCCGACGGCACCGTCACCACGCCCGCGAAGACGTCGAGCCAGAGCCGGACGGCGAGAAACCAGGAGCCCTTGATCACCAGGCCCGACAGTACGGCGCTCGCCGCCGCCGGCGCGCCCGCGTGCGCTGGCGGCAGCCAGAGATGCAAGGGAAACAGGGCGGTCTTGGCCAGCAGCCCCACCGTCATCAGCGCCGCCGCAGCCCAGGTGACCGGTTCGGGGTGGACCCGCGCGGCGAGCAGCACGATGTCCAGCGTGCCATGCGCACCGTACAGCAGCACCGCCCCCAGCAGATAGAGCACCGAGCCGAACAGGGCGTACAACAGATACCGCAGCGCGGAACGCAGCGTCTCCGGCTGACCGCCGAGGCTGACCAGCGGCACGCCCGCGAACGTCAGCAGTTCCAGCGCGACGTACAGCGTGAAGAGATCTCCGCTGACGAACACCAGGTTCAGCGAGCCCCACACGGCGAGCAGCAGCAGCCAGAACATCAGCGGCGCGCGCGCCTCGCGCACGTCCGGGGGCGTGCCGAAGTCGGCCCGCGCGTACGCGCCGATGCCGCCGATCACCACCGCGACGGCCAGCAGCATGACCACGGCCAGGCCGTCGGCGCGCAACGCGACGCCCAGCGGCGGCGCCCAGCCGCCCAGGAGATAGACCACGGCAGCGCCGGATCGCGCCAGCGCGTCGGCGATGGCGATGGCGATGGCGAGTCCGGCCACGAGGGTCGCGAGCGCCACCCGCCGGGCGCTGCGGCCGCCGAGAACCATGCCGGCCAGCATCCCGACAAACGGGACCAGCACCGCCAGCACCAGCAGTAGCCCGCCGGGGGTCGTTACGTCCTGGGTCGAGAGGGAATGCGGCATCTAGGCGTCCGGGGGATCGGCCGGCGCCCTGGCCGGTGCATCCGGGGCCAGCGTGACCGAGCCCGCTTCGTCGAACAGTCGCAGCACCAGCGCGACGGCGAGCGCGGTCGCCGAGAAGGCGACGACGATGCCGGTGATCAGCAGCGCCTGCGGCACCGGGTCGCCTCCCATCCCGACGGCCGCGCCCCGGCGCGCGATGGCGCCGAAGAGCAGGAACACCCCGCTGCCGATCAGGTTGAACGCGAGGATCTTGCGCAGCGGCTGCGGGTTGACGATCAGGCCATACAGGCCGACGCCGACGAGCGCCACGGCGCACAGTCCAAACAGGGTCGGCGTGTTCACTGGGGGGGCATCCGTTGCGGGGCGCCGGCCACCAGCAGGGCCAGCGTCAGCACGAGCGTGGGCATCAGCGCGATTTCAATGGCGACGATCAACGGTTTCGCATGGCCCTCCGGATAGGCGAGAACCGCTCCCGCAGTGATGGCGCCCGCGAAGCCGATCACGATGAACGCCAGCGGTCCGGCCACCAGCAAGACCCGCAGCCAGGTCCGGCTGATCGGCGGCGTGTCGGCGAGGCCGGCCCAGATGACCAGCAGCCACATGGCCGCCAGGATCGTGGCGCCCTGGAACTTGCCGCCGGGAAGATCCGCCCCGATCCAGAAGATGTAGAGACCCACGATGATCCCGATCGGCGGCAGGAGCCGGGCGAGATAGGCCAGGACGCCGTCGGGATCGACCGGGCGCCGTGGTCCCGGATAGCCGCCCCAGACGCGGTCGGGCGCCAGCGACCACACGCCGAGCAGCGCCAGCAGCACCACGATGGCTTCGAGCAGCGTGTCCATGGCGCGAAACGCGAGCAATACCGCGGTGACTGGATTGCCGACCCCGGTCGTGGCCAGGCTGGCGGCGGCGGGGGGGGCGAGCGTGGGCGCGGGATCGGGCAGCGCCAGGACGCCGATGGCAAGTGCAGCCGTGACGGTGACGGCCAGGATCGCGGCGAGCATCCGGGTGAGGGCGCCGGGGTATTCGGCGCGCGCCGCCGCCTCAGTCCCGCGCAGTCGGGCCGCGGCGCCGATCAGCAGGGCGCCGGTCAGACCGCCGCCGATCGCCGCCTCCGTCAGTGCCACATCCGGCGCGGCGAGGCGTATCCAGACCAACGCCAGCAACAGCCCGTAGGCTACGAAGCCAATCACCGCACCGAAGGTGTCGCGCACGGCGATGATCCAGCCGGCCACCGCCAGGACGAGCAGGGCCAGGCTGATGTCGACCGCCAGGGCCAGGGTCATGGGGTCAGCCGCCCGCGCCGCGTCGCCCGCGCCATGAGCTGGCCGACCGTCGCCCCGGCCAGCAGGGCGAACAGCCAGATCGCGATCAGCTTGATGCCATCGAGCGGCCGTTCGACCTGCGGCAGCAGGCCCATCACCACCAGGCCGAGACCCAGGTTATCCGCCTTGGTCAGAGCGTGGAGGCGGGTGAGCGTGTCAGGAAAGCGCAGCAGCCCCACCGTGCCGGCGAAGAAAAAGAAGGCGCCGGCCGAGACTGCGGCGATCGTGAAAATGTCCAGCACGAGGCTCATGGACGATTAGTCTCCTGGGAGTTGTCGCCCTCCGAAGGGGAGGCGCTCCGCACGAAGGCCACCGAAGCGAAGGCGGCGAGCAACGCCAGGGTCAGCGCCACATCGAGCACTGCCCGGGCTTCGGTGGCCACGCCCAGCAGCAGCAGCGCCGCGATGCCGCCGGTGCCGAACAATTGCGTCGCCATCATCCGATCGGCGTCCTCTGGCCCACGCAGGATACGGACCAGGCCCAGGGCCACCGTCGCTAGCACGAAGACGGCGGCGGCGAGCAGAAAGTCAGGTATCGTCATGCGTTCCACCCAGCGCGCGGATCAACAATCCTTCGTCGATGGCGAGTTGCGCCGCCACCGGCTGTTCGACATCGAGGCAATGATAGAGGAGCGCGCCGCGGTCGTCGATGCCGGCCGGCAGCGTGCCCGGTAGCACGCTCGTCAGCGCGCCGAATGTATTGCAGGCCGGGCCGGGGGGGATGCGTACCGGATAGACGACGAACCCCGGTCGCAATGGCAGTCGCACGGACAGCGCCCGCCGGGCGACGTCCACGCCTCCCATGATGGACTCCTGCCCAAAGCGCAGCGCGAGCCTGGCCAGGGCAGCGTACCGCAGTCGGCTATCGCCGGGTGGCAACAGCCGCAGGCTGGTCCAGGTCGCGGCGGCGGCGGCGAACAGCCCGGCCGCAAGATCGGCCGGATCGGGGCCAATGAGCAGCAGCCAGAAGCTGAAGAAACCCGCCCCTCGGGCCATTGCGGCGCGCACGGAAATGGTTCTCATCGGGTTCCCTCCAGCGACGGGGGCATTTTGTCATTGTTAAGAGGCTGCTAAAAACGGCTTTCGCAAAATCAGGGTGTTATGGGTGTAGGAGCCTGCTTGCGGGCGATTTCGGCGGGCTATCAGCTCCTACAATCAATGTAACCGTTCACTCCCCCCTCCCAGCGGGAGGGGGCTGGGGGAGGGCAAGTCGTTGGCGTCGCAATCTTTCCCCCCCTCCAACCTCCCCGCGCTGGGGGGAGGGGTCTGAACGCTTACCAATCAATCACTTGGTTTTTAGACAGCCTCTAACTGATCGTAGGAGCGAGATTACTCGCGAGATGAAAGTCAGCCATCGCGACCAAAGCCACTCCCACATACAAGCCATTGATTTAATAATAGTCAATTTTTGGACAGCTTGTAAGTCCGCATCCGGAGCCACCACCTCGGCGATTTCCGGGCCGAGCAGGATGGCCAAGGGGCGGGTATGGGGATTCGCGTCTAGGGCGATAACGACGGCGGCGGTCAGGGGTACCGCGAGGAACATGCCCACGGTGCCGAACAGCCAGCCCCAGAACAAGAGCGAGATAAAGATCGCCAGGGTGGAGACCCCGAGCCCCTTCCCCATGATCCGGGGTTCGAGCACGTTCCCGATCACGGTATTGATCACCAGATAGCCGATGGCCACGAGCAGCGCCGTCCATGGATCGATCTGTATCAACGCGAGAAAGACCGGAGGGATCATCATCACGATGTTGCCGACCACGGGCACGAAATTTAGGAAGAACGCTAGCACCGCCCAAAGGATGGCGAAATCGATGCCGAAAAACCGCAGCAAGAGCCAGGCGCAAGCCGCGGTGCCGAGGCTGGTCAGGGTCTTGATCCGCATGTAGCGGTTAACGGTGTCCAGCAGTCGCTTCAGACGCGCGTCGCCCTCTTCGGTCACATGAAAGGCCGCCCGCAACTTGGCGGGGATCATGGGCGCCTCAAGCAGGATAAAGATGGTGGCGAGCAGGACCAGGAAACCCAGCGCGAAGATGCCGCTGGCGTTGGACAGGAACAGCCTCACGCCGTGAGCCAGCATATCCGGATTCAGCAGGTCCGGTATCGCCTCGCGGGAACCACTGGCGCCCACGCCCTCCAACCAGCCGCCGAATTGGTGGCTGAACGTCATGAACCGCTCTTGATAGGTCGGCAAGCGGTCCCTGAATCCTTCCACGGCCCCGGTGGTCACCAGCGCGAGTAGGCTGCCGACATCGAGCAGGACGAAGGCGATTGCCGCCAAGGCGCCCCACTTCGGAACCCCGCGACCGCGCATCCAATGCAGCATCGGGGTCGCAACGATGGCGATGAACACGGCGAGCAGAATGGGCGCCAGGATCGACGCGGCGGACTGAAGAACGGTCACCACCAGGGCGAAGGCCCCAGCGACGAGCAGGCCGCGGGCCGGGGCGCTGAATGCACGGTTGGAGGTCATGGGTTGCTCTCCGCTGGATGGTGCTTGGGCCGGGAGGGAGTGACTCATTGGGGTGCGGGGAATGCGGCGGCGGCGACCGGTAACGGTTGTCCTTTGCGCGAACCGAACCGGTGGGAGTAAACCCAGGTGAATTCCGCGCCGAACAGGAAGATCTGAGCGGAGTAGTAAACCCACAGCAACACCACGACGAGGGATGCGGCGGCCCCAAAGGCGGACGAGATGCCGGTCCTTCCGATGTAGGCGCCGATCAGAAATTTCCCGGCGAGGAACAGCAGCGAGGTGACCGTCGCGCCAACCCAGACATCGCTCCAATCGATCCGCGCCCGAGGCATCGTCTTGTAGATCATCGCGAATACCATGATCGGCAGCACGAAGCCGAGAGTCAGTTCGATCGTGTTCACGAGGGTTGCCCATTCGCCGAACAACGGATTCCAATACCGGTTCAACACGGCCAGGCCGGCGCTGAACGCCAGCGGCACCATGAACAGGAGGCCGATTCCGAGAATCATCCCGAAGGACAGCAATCGGGCGCGCAGCAGTCTCCACAAGCCGGAGTGTCCAGCCCTCACCGGCGCCCGCCAGATGCGATCGAGAGCGTCCTGCAATTCGCCGAAGACGGACGTCGCGCCAATGAAGAGAAAGACGAGGCCGAAGACGGAAGCCGGCACGCTGGTGGTTGGCCTGCCCGCGCTTTCGATGAGGCTCTGTACCGCCAGCGCCCCCTGGGTGCCGAGCATGTTGTCTAGTTGGTTGAAGATTTCCCCGCGAGCGGCGTCTTCGCCAAAAACCAGCCCGGCGATCGAAATCACGATCAGCAACAGGGGGGTGATCGAGAACATCATGTAAAAGGCCAGTGCCGCGCCCATGCTTTGAGCGTAATCATGCACCCAATTGACGGCGGCGGCCTTGAACAAATCCGGGATAGCCTGGTAACTCATGTCAGTGATTGCGCGCCATCCGCAGGCCCAGATACGAGATCGCTACCGTCAATAATGGGCTGGCGAGGTTGAAAACTGCATAGGGCAGATAACTGAACGTAGCGACTCCAAGTGTCGCGGCCATGTAGGCGCCGCAACTGTTCCAGGGAATGAGCGCCGAAGTGGGAGTTCCGGAGGCGGCGATGGTGCGCGACAGTACAAATGGCGCGAGTTCACGCTTCTCGAACGCGCTCTTGAACATCCGTCCTGGCAGGACAATGGCGATGTACTGGTCCGCCGTGATGACGTTCGTCGCGAATACGGCGGCGACCAGGGAGGTAACCAGCGCGCCGACCGACTTCACAGCCTCAACGACTGGCGTGATCAGCCGGTCAATCACGCCCACTTTCTCGACCACTCCGCCAAAGGCGAGTGCCGTGACGATCAGCCAGATCGTGTTCAACATGCTGTCCATGCCGCCGCGGCTTACGAGTTGATCGATGGCTAGGTGGCCAGTATTCGACGTATACCCACTGGCCAGCGCGAGCCAAACCCCCTTGACCAGCGCGAGCCCGGTCGGTAAATCGTCGCCCCGGTCAGCCAGTGCGATCACGCGCTCCGGCGCCACGACCACGGCGAGCACCCCGCCGACCAGCGCACCGATGAAGATGGTGGTGAACGGCGGAAACCGGAGCAGGGCGAGTCCGACGACCACCACGAGCGGGATGAACAACCATGGAGTAATGTGGAAGCTGTTCTGGATGTCGGTGATCTTTTCGCTCGCGTCGAAATCGCCCGGGTTGCCGAACGTCCAGAACACGCCGAGGGCGATCGCGACCGCCGGTAACGAAGTCACGGCTGTCTCGCGGAGGTGCTGATACAGGTCGACTCCGCTGGCGGCGGCGGCGAGATTGGCGGAATCCGAGAGCGGCGAAGTCGTGTCGCCGAGATAGGCCCCCGAGATGATGGCGCCGGCGGTAATGGCCGGGTCCAGACCCATATTCAGGGCGATGCCCATGAGACCGATGCCGATCGTGCCGACCACCGTCCAGGAACTTCCAATGCTGAAAGAAATCACACCGCAGATCGCGCAGGTTGCCATGTAGAAGAAGTTGGGGCTGAGCAATTGCAGGCCGTAGTAGACCATCGCCAGCAGCGTGCCGCTCAACGCCCAGGTCCCGATCAGTGCCCCGACGGCCAGCAGGATGAAGATCGCGCCGATCCCCGAGCCGACGCTCGCGATCGCCGCCTCGCGCAGCGCCTCGGGGGTATGGCCTCGTCGCCAGCCGATGAACACCGCGATCATCGTCGCGATCACGAGCGCGACCTGGTTCGGTCCGGACGCACCCGCGTCACCGAACAGGTAGAAGGACAGCGCGACCAGCAGAATCAGGCTGATGATCGGGATGAGCGCTTCGACGACGGTGAGGGGTTGCGGCGCTTCGGATGTGGTCTTGTCCATCGATGGTCTCAAGTTTGATTGATCAGGTTTCAGGTCTGTTCATAAAAACTTAATTTGGAAAACCGACAGCCTTACTGGGCTATATTCAAACGTGTGCTATTGTTTAATAAAATCATCGAAAAGCAATAGCCACCACTCTAAATCGATTACCGCGAAATGATATGGAGGAACGATGGATTCGTCGTCGGATCAGAAATTTTCACGACTGACGCTGGCCGCGATGGTCGTTGGTTCGATGGTGGGAGCGGGCATCTTCTCGCTTCCAGCGCGTTTTGGCACCGCGACCGGACCCTTCGGCGCGATCATCGCCTGGCTCATCGCCGGCGGCGGCATGCTGATGCTGGCCTTCGTTTTTCAGTCCCTGGCGGTGCGCAAGCCCGATCTCGACGCCGGTATCTACGCTTATCCCCGAGCGGGTTTCGGCGACTATCTGGGGTTCGCGGCGGCCTTCGGCTTCTGGGCTGGGACCTGTCTCGGCAACACCACCTACTTCATCCTCATCATGTCCACCCTCGGGAAAATCTTCCCGGTGTTCGGCGAAGGTAACACACTGGCCGCCGTCCTGGCCTCTTCCATCATCCTGTGGTCCGTCCACTTCATGGTCCTGCGCGGTATCAAGGAAGCCGCCTTCATCAACCAGGTCGTGACCATCGCCAAGATCGTGCCCATCTTCGTCTTCATCATCATCATGATCTTCGCCTTCAAGAGCGACCTGTTTATCGGCAGTTTCTGGGGCGGCGGGGATTACGGCTCGGCGGAAATCTTCAATCAGGTACGCAGCACCATGCTGGTCACGGTGTTCGTCTTCATCGGCATCGAAGGCGCCAGCGTCTACTCCCGCTACGCGAAGAAACGGGAAGATGTGGGCTGGGCGACGGTTCTGGGCTTCCTCGGCGTGCTTTGCCTGCTCGTGCTGGTAACCCTGTTGCCCTATGGGGTAATGGAGCGGACGGCGCTGGGCGAACTGCGTCAACCTTCCATGGCCGGCGTCTTCGGTACGGTCGTCGGCCCCTGGGGTATCTGGTTCGTCAGCATCGGCCTGATTGTGTCGGTGCTGGGGGCCTACCTGGCCTGGTCGCTCCTCGCCGCGGAGGTCTTGTATTCCGCCGCCAAGAGCGAGCTGGTGCCCAAGGTTTTTGGTCAGGAGAACAAGAACCAGGCTCCCTCGGCGGCGCTCTGGATCACCAACATCCTGGTGCAGGTCTTCCTGATCGTGACGCTGTTCGCTCAGGAGGCGTTCAACCTGGCGCTGGACCTGACCAGCGCCAAGACCTTGATCCCCTACGTGCTGGTGGCGGCCTACGCGGTCAAGCTGACCGTGACGCGGGAGACCTATGGGCCGGGCTCGACGGGTCGGGGACTCGACATGACCTGGGCGGTGCTCGCGACTCTCTACGCCTTCTTCATGATCGTGGCCGGCGGCCTGAAGTTCGTGCTGCTCTCCTGCATCATCTTCGCGCCGGGCACGCTGCTGTTCATTTTCGCCAGACGGGAGCAGCAGCGTCGGATGTTCACGCCGGCCGAGTGGGTGCTGTTCCTCGTGATCCTCGCTGGCGCGGTCGTCGGAATCTACGGACTCGCGACCGGTACCATCAGTATTTAACCAGCCATAAGGAGTTTCTCAATGACCGATGTTGCCACCCATCCCCCCGTCACCTACGGGGTCCATTCCGAAGTCGGCGTCCTGCGCAAGGTGATGGTCTGCGCGCCCGGCCTGGCCCACACCCGCCTGACGCCGACCAACTGCGACGATCTGCTCTTCGACGATGTGTTGTGGGTGCAGAACGCCAAGCGCGACCATTTCGACTTCATGACCAAGATGCGCGATCGTGGTATCGAGGTCGTCGAAATGCACAACCTGTTGGCCGAAACCGTCGCCATCCCCGAGGCCAGGAATTGGCTGCTCGACCGCAAGGTGACGCCCAACAACGTCGGTCTGGGGCTGATCGCCGAGACCCGCGCCTTTCTCGAAAGCCTGGAGCCGCGCAAACTGGCCGAGTTCCTGATCGGCGGGGTTTCGGTGGTCGACGTGCCGGACGAGTTTGCCACCTCGGATTATCTGAATCTGGTCCGCGAGTCGCACGGCGTCACCGAATATCTGCTGCCGCCGCTGCCCAACACCCTGTATACCCGCGACACCACCTGCTGGCTCTATGGCGGGGTGACGCTGAACCCGCTGTACTGGCCGGCGCGCAAGGAAGAAACCTTCCTGACCACGGCCATCTACAAGTTCCATCCGAGCTTTGCCAATGCCAAGTTCGAAATTTGGTGGGGTGACCCGGATGTCAATTTTGGCTTGGCGACGGTGGAAGGCGGCGATGTCATGCCGGTCGGCAACGGCGTGGTGCTGATCGGCATGAGCGAGCGGACCTCGCGCCAGGGGATCGGCCAGATGGCCGCCGCCCTGTTCGAGAAGGGCGCCGCCGAGCGAGTGATCGTGGCGGCCATGCCCAAGCTCCGGGCGGCCATGCATCTCGACACGGTGTTCACCTTCGCCGACCGCGACGTGGTCACGCTGTATCCCGAAATCATGAACCGGGTACATGCGATCTCGTTGCGGCCCAGCGACAAGCCGGTGGGCATCGAGGCCACCCTGGAGAAGAAGTCGTTCGTCGACGTGGTCGCCGAAGCGTTGAACCTGAAGAAACTGCGCGTCGTCGAAACCGGCGGCGACCACTATGCTTCCGAGCGCCAGCAATGGGACAGCGGCAACAATCTGGTGGCGGCTTCTCCCGGGGTGGTCTTCGCCTATGACCGCAACACCTGGACCAATACGCAGTTGCGCAAGGAAGGCATCGAGGTCATCACCATCGTCGGCGCCGAGCTGGGCCGTGGCCGGGGCGGCGGGCACTGCATGACCTGCCCGATCATCCGCGATCCCATCGACTTCTAACACCTCGCGGTCAGCAGCGCCGGCGGCGAGCCGGCGCGCATTTTCGCGCCAGTGCAGGCCCGATCCGATGGCTTGTGCATCTGGCGACCTGAGATTCACCGATCAACATGCTGGCGGCATCCTTCGACCGTGACCAAGACAAGGGCAAGCAATAGGCCGGAAAAGAATATACCTGTAGGTCGGGCACAGGATGTGTCCGACATGCGCGTTGTCGGGTAACGCTACGCTTTTGCCCGACCTACCCGTTCTGGTATGACTTTTTTGGAAATCACCTTATAACGCTGGCCTTTGATACCGAGGGCAACATGATTGGCCTTTACTCGCAAAAATAAGCATGACGAACCCCGAACGCCTGGCCGGCAACAACATCATCCTGCTCGTCTGCCTGCTGGCCCTGATACTGTTTTACCCGCTGTTCCAGAAGGACAATTCGCTGGTCCGCGACCTGCTGCTCACCGGGATCTTTTTTTCGGGCATCTACTCGCTTGAGTTTTCCGCACGCTCCAGGATGGTTCTATTGCCGCTGGCGAGCCTGACGGCCGCAACCACCTGGATCCATCATTACATCGAGACCGACTGGATGTCCCTGATCGATTTCGGCACGTCCTCGGTTACCTTGGCGGTCATCGTGGTGCTGATGATCCGCCACATCGCGCGCAGCCGGGTCGTGACGCCGACCATCATCCTGAGTTCAGTCAACGGCTACGTGCTTCTGGGCGTGCTCGGCGCGACCTTGTTCAACATCGCGAACGGCACCCACATGTTCTTCCATGGCGCGGAAAACGCGGGCATCCTGCTCCCGGACAAAGGTACGCCGGAATACAGCGACTACCTGTATTTGTCGTTCATTACCCTGACCACCGTAGGTTATGGCGACGTGATGGCCGTTTCCCACCTGACCCGGTCGGTGGCGATCCTCATCGGTCTTTCCGGCCAGATGTACATGACCATACTCATCGCCATGCTGGTCGGGAAATTCCTCGCCAGCAGCGAGCGGCAGTAGGCATGCCGGGGCGTGGTGCAAGCCTTCAATGACATATTCATTGGTAAATTGAAGGTAACCGTTCATCCCCTCCCCCCAACCCCCTCCCGCGAGGGGAGGGGGAGTTTAGCAACGGACTGTTTCGCAAGGCTCCCTCCCCCCCTTGTGGGGGAGGGCTGGGGTGGGGGTGTGAATGGCTACAAACTGGATATATCCGTAGCACGGGTGGCTTGATCCGGCAAATTCGAGTGGCGAATTACATTCCAAGACACCACAGCGGAAGAGGGATGTCTTTTTCAAAACAGGATTCAACGAGGAGGATGTGAAATGAGTGACCTGATTTGTCTGGCGTTCAAGGAATTGGACACCGCCGATCACTTTCTGAACGAACTCAGGGCGTTGCAGAAAGAGTACGTTCTCGAACTTGAAGACGCGTGTGTAGTAGTCCGTGACGGCGACGGTAAAATCCATCTCAAACAGAGCGTTAATCTGGTGGCGATCGGGGCCAGTCAAGGCGCCTCGCGCGGTATGCTGATGGGAGCGCTCGTCGGTCTATTGTTCATGAATCCGCTGGCCGGCTTGCTGGCGGGCGGGCTGATCGGCGCCGGGTCCGGTGCCCTACAGGGGAAGTTTGTCGATTACGGGATCGACGACAACTTCATCAAATCGCTCAGCGGCACGATCGAACCGAATAGTTCGGCGATCTTTCTTCTCGTCCGCAAGGCGGTCGAGGATAAGGTGATGCCACGATTGTCCCATTACCAGGCGACGGTCCTCAAAACCTCCCTGTCCGACGAACAGGAGGAAAGACTGAAGGCGGCTCTTTCGCAGGCCGCCTGATCTTTTAAGGGTCGCCGGCGAGCGGCGGACGTGAGTCCGCTGTTTCCGCGCCAGCCGCTAGCGCCGACGCCTTGCCGCGTTCCAGGAAACAGGGGGCTGACGCCCCCCGCTCGCGGAACGACTGCACCAAGGCGGACGTGAGTCCGCTGTTTCCGCGCCAGCCGCTAGCGCCGACGCCTTGCCGCGTTCCAGGAAACAGGGGGCTGACGCCCCTCGCTCGCGGAACGACCCCCAGGGGCTCGCGCCTGATCGATAGCGGACTGCGAAGGTGGACCGCGGACGGGCAACGGACGGATAAGGGAGAAAATTGATGACGATGCGTACCCGGTTGATCGTTGTGTTCACGCTGTTGTGCATCGTGGCGGCGTTGCTGCTGCCCGCCGTGCCGCAATCTCTCGAATACCATCATTTCGCCGATCGGCGCCACCTATTGGGAATCGCCAATTTTCTCGATGTGGTGTCCAATCTTGGGTTCCTGATCGTCGGTGTCGCGGGGCTGGTCATCGTCTTCGGGGGGCGGGCGCGCTTCGAGTTTGGGAGCGAGCGGTGGCCCTACGCTGTCTTTTTCCTCGGCGCGCTGCTGACCGCCCTGGGATCGGGCTATTACCACCTGGCGCCGGACAACGAAAGTCTGTTCTGGGACCGGCTGCCGATGACCATCGCGTTCATGGGGCTGGTTGCCAGTCAGATCGTTGATCGAATCAGCATTCGGGCGGGGCTGGCGTTACTGGTTCCGATGCTGCTGGTCGGGGCCGCGTCGGTCATTTATTGGCGGGTCACGGAGCGGGCCGGAGTTGGCAATGTGCTGCCTTACGGGATCCTGCAAGGCTATTCGGTGGTCATCGTGCTGTTGCTGGCGATGCTGAGCCCGTCGCGCTATAGCCGGGGCAATGATCTCTATTGGGTGTTCGGGTGGTATGTGCTGAGCAAGCTTTTGGAAACGTTCGACGCCGAGGTTCTCCATCTGGGTAATGTCATCAGCGGCCACACGTTGAAGCATGTTGCGGCGGCCCTCGCCGGTTGGACCGTTTGCTACATGTTGATGCACCGGACCCTCAAGGAACCCTCCGCCGACTTTTCATCCACCCTACTCAAGGACCGACCCTCATGACGGATACCGACCCGACCACGACCTCGCCCGCAACGGCCTCGCCGCATGACCTTCGGGAGACCATCGAGGAGCGACGCGCGACCGGCCAGGCCGCCCGAAAGCAGGCTCCTCGGAGCGCGCAGGCGCATTGGGACGAGACCGCGCGTGGGCACGACGCCCTCGACACGATCCTGGCTCAGAACGCCATCCGGGTCCCCGAGCTGCTCCCCATCCGGCATGGACGCATGGTGGCCTCGCCGTGGACCTACTACCGCGGAGCGGCCGCCGTGATGGCCGCCGATCTCGCGTCCCGGCCCCATAGCGGGCTGCGGGTTCAGCTCTGCGGCGACGCCCATGTCCTCAACTTTGGCCTGTGGGCCACGCCAGAGCGGAACCTTCTGTTCGACCTGCGCGACTTCGACGAGACGCTGCCCGGGCCCTTTGAGTGGGACGTGCAGCGACTCGCCGCCAGCCTGGTGGTGGCGGCGCGGGAGGATGGCCTCAAGGCGGCCACGGCCGATGAGGCCGTGGTCACGGCGGTGGAAGCCTACCGGAACCAAATGGCCCGCTACGCGACGATGACGGAACTCGACCTCTGGTACGACGGGACTTACGTCGACAGTCTGATCAAGTACTTCGCGCCGGCCGACCGTGGGCAGTTGTTGGTCCACATCGAGAAGGGGTCCAAGCGCCGCACTCACCGCGGCGCGTTCGCCAAGCTTGCCACGATGGTCGACGGTCGGCCCCGAATCGGCGAGGCCCCACCCATCCGCGTCACCATCGACGACGACGAGCAGGACGCGCTGACCGACCAGTTCCTGGCCGGCTACCGGATGACCCTGCAGGAGGATCGGCGCCACCTGTTCGATCGCTTCACGCCTGTTGACCTGGTCCGCCAGGTCGTGGGGGTGGGCAGCGTGGGCATGCGGGTCTACCTGGTCCTCCTTGAGGGCCGCAGCGGCAACGACCCCCTGTTCCTGCAGATCAAGCAGGCCGGTCCGTCGGTGTACGAGTCCCACCTCGGCCCCAGCCAACACGATAACCACGGCGCCCGGGTGATCGCCGGAAAGCGGGCGCTGCAGAGCGCAACCGACATCTTCGTCGGCTGGGGCTCGTTTCAGGGCAGGGACTACTACGTGCGGCAGTTCCGCGACATGAAGATCATCCTCGACATCGAGTTGCTCGCCCCCATCCTGGTTGAGTTCGCCGCCGCTTGCGGCGAGACGCTGGCCCGGGCCCACGCCCGCACGGGAGACGCCGTGGCGATCAGCGCGTACCTCGGCAAGAGTTCGCGGTTCGCCACCGCCCTCCGCGACTTCGCCCGCCTGTACGCCGATCAGAACGAGCGCGACCACGCGCAGCTCGAGCGCGCTATCGCCGCTGGCGCGGTCGAAAGCGCGCCCGGCTGGTAGCAACCCGTCGGGTTGTAAACTTGGATCGACGATGCGCTCACAGGTCAAGCGGTGTTATCCGGGTGCCATTCAGGCTCACGTTCGCCCTTAGACCCGAGTTCGTCAGCACGAAACCCACGACCGGCTGCTGCGCGGTCTGGGTCGTGACCCGGGCGTTGGCGCCCACCGTCAGCAACGACAGGGAACCATCGACGCCGGCGGTCCAGCCCCGGCTGGCCTCGAAGCGGCCCAGCGCGTCCTGGGTCATGAACAGGATGAACACTGCCTGCGACTGCGTACCCGCCTGAAGTCCGACCGAGGCCTCGGTCATGCGGAAGTAGCCGGTGGACTTGCCGCCCCGCCTTAATGCGCCTTGACCGTTCGCTCCGCCGACGATGAAGCCGGCGGAAATCACCGACGGAAATACCAGCACCCCCCGTGCCGATGCGACGATTTCCTTCGATCCGGGCGCTTCCTGGTACAGACGCGACAGAGCGCTGTCGACCGCGGAGTCGATGGCCTCGCGCTGTAGCGCGGGATCGCCGGGATTTCCGCTGGTGGTGGTGCAGCCCGTCGTGAAGAGCGCAAGGGCCGCCAGCGAGAGACCTGCGATAACGAAGTTTCGTCTGTTCATTTTTTACCCCTTTCAATGGTTCGAAGAGTGAGTGCAGCCGCAAGCTGCGGGTGGTTGGAAAAGTAGACGCAAACGATGCCGCCTGGAAAGCCGACGCCAGAATCGTAGGGCGGGGTAGGGCGTCAGCCCGTAACCCGCAGATTGGATTGCGGTTTCGGCGGGTTACGCTGCGCTAACCCGCCCTACAATTCTACCGTTCATCAATTCAGCTTGGTTAAAACACTAGCCCAGCATCGCGGCCAACACCCAGACATAGAGCGCCCCGACCGACAACTGCGCCACCGCGATCGGCAGGCCGATGCGCAGGAATTGCACGAAGCTCACGTGCCGGCCCCGCGACGCGCAGATGCCGGCGGCGACGACGTTGGCCGAGGCGCCGATCAGCGTGGCGTTACCGCCGAGGGTGCCGCCGAACATCATCGCCACGAACACCGGCAGGGTGACGTTGGGCCAGTTGGTGAAACCGGGGGCGAGCGCGATCTCCGGAACCGCCTGGGCCGCCACCAGGTAGCCGGTGATCATCACCAGCGCGGCGGCGACCACCGGGATGTTCGCCAGCAGACTCGACAGGATTCCGATGCCGGCCAGCGACAGGAAGGCCACCGAGAGCAAATCGGCTCCGAACCATTGGTAGATCTGGATCGACAGGCCTTGCAGCAACTCGGTCTTGATGAAAGCCCGGACCAAGGTGAAGATGGCGCCGAGAAACACGAGCGTCTTCCAATCCACGTCGCGGATCACCGCGCCGACCGGCTCGATGCGCGCGCCATAGACCAAAAGCAGCGCCAGCGCCGCGACGATGATCGCGACCTGGGGCGGGACGATGCGGGTCGGCAGGGACTCCCCGACCAGGAACAGGACCACCATGATCAGGAGGACCAGCAGCGCCAGCACCAGGAAGGCGGGTCGCTCGATGGCGATCGGCGGACGCTCGGCCGGCAGGGTCACCCGCGCCGCCCAGATCTTCGGCAGAAGGAGCGGCAGGAGCGGCACGACCGCCAGCACCGCCAGCAACCCCCCCAAGCTCACCATGCGCAGATAATCGGTGAACGACAGCCCGATCGCGCTGCCGACCAGAAAGGTTGCGGGATCGCCCACCAGGGTCAACATGCCGGCCGCGTTGCTGACGATGGCGGTGATGATCAGCGGTCCGACGAAATCCACCTCGAACGCCAGGCAGACGCCGACGATGACCGGGGCCACCAGGATGACGGCGGTGGCATTGGGCAGCACGGCGCACACGGGCGCGACCAGCGCGACGATCAGCAGCAGAAAGCGCCGGCCGCTGCCGCCGGTGGCGCGGAGGAACGCATCCCCGATCCAGTCGAAGATGCCGGTCTTGCCGATCACCCGCGCCACCACCATGCCGCCGAAGAGCAGGGAAAGCGGACCGCCGGCGGTGTGGACGATCGGCATCAGATCGCTGCCGTCGAGGATGCCGAACACGATCAGGACGCTGACCCCGAGCAGGGCGGCCACCGTCATATCGATCAGGTCGAACGCGATCAGGAGGATCACGGCGACGAAAACGCCGATGGTGAGATAAATCTGAAAGTCGGTCATCCGGGCATCACTCAGAAGCTGTCCAGGAACCCCTCTCCCACAGGGAGAGGGGAGTTTTTAGACGATCTCTCAGTCGATCGGTGGAGCATAGTGGAGTCCGCCCTGGTTCCAGAGCCGGTTGAGACCGCGCTCGATCTTGAGCGGGCTGTCGCGCCCGACGTTGCGCTCGTACATCTCGCCGTAGTTGCCGACGGCCCGCAGGGCCCGGATCGCCCAGCCGGTCTCGATCCCCATCGAGCGGGCGATGATGTTCGCCTCCTCAGCGGTTCGCCGCACCAGGGGGTTCCGGTTCTCCGCGATGACCGCATCCAGGTTGCCGCGCGTGACGTCGTGCTCCTCCGCGATGACCAGGGTGTTCAGGACCCACCGGATCACCGTGGCCCACTCCGGATCGCCACCCCAGACGGCGGGGCTGAACGGTTCCCTGGAGATGCGTTTGGGCAGGATCACAAAGTCCCGCGGATCATTCGCCCGCAGGCGCATGGCGGCCAGCAGGCTCGCGTCCGAGGTGTAGGCGCGACAGCGACCGGCGAACAAGGCTTTCGCGGCCTCGGGCGCCGAGTCGATCACCAGCGGCTTCACGGACCAGCCTTGCGCCTCGAAATAGGCCGCCAGGTTGCGCTGGTGCGTCGTTCCCCGTTCCACGCAGATGGTCGCGCCATCGAGCTCGGCGAGGCTCGCTGTCTTGGCCGGGACCATGAAGCCCTGAGCGTCGTAGAAAAGGATGCCGGGAAACTGCACCTTCAACACCGCCTCGCGGGTAAGGGTCCAGGTGGTGTTGTTCAGCAACAGGTCGATCCGGCGCGTCTGTAGCGCGGGGAAGCGGGTCGAGGTGCTCAGCGGCACGAACTCAACCTTGTCTGCATCGCCCAGGACCGCCGCCGCGACCGCGCGGCAGAAGTCCACGTCGAACCCGCGCCAGCGTCCGTCGGCGTCCTGCTCGGAGAAGCCTGGGATATCCTCGCTGACCCCGCAGCGCAGTTGTCCGCGGGCCTTAACCCCATTCAATACCTCGCCGGCCTCGACCCGCGGCAGGACCGCGAACGCCAGGACCAGCAGGGTGGCACCACAAACCGTCCAGTTGATTTTCATTTTCATCCGGGGCCTCCGGGACAGGTAAACGTTGAATGCCGCCGACTACCGGCAAACGCGGGCGCAAGCCCTCACCGTGGAAACAGCAGGGTGATCGTGAGGCACGCGCCCGTGTTGAGTAGGCGCCCGTCACGCCATTCGTCATCGAATCGTCGTGTCGGGCCCCGCCGTGCGCGATCCGTTCTACCGCTTCACCGGGACTGTCGCTGGCAACGAGTAGCCGCCGTTCAGGACCGATGGGGCGGGTCGATAGACCCGCATCATGAAGTTCCAGCCCTTCGGCGTATCCAGCCGGTTGGGCACGTCCCCACAGGCCTTCTTCGAGCCGAAGTAGGCCGTGAAGGTACCGTCGCGGTTCAGCTTCACGTTGCTGCTGTTGAGTACCGAATTCTCGTACTCGATGAAGCCGGTCGAGTTGTAGACGGTGATCGACCAGAAGGCGCCGTTCTTCGGGACGGCGTAGGTGGCCGTGCGGCACTCGGTGTTGGGGTGACCGCCCGGATACGAGAAATAGGTGGCCGTCGCGCCGGGCAGCAGTCCCCAGCCGACGCCGGCGGCGCAAAGCCGCTGCTCGGGGTCGGCCTGCCCGCGAGGCATCATGGCCTTCTCGAAGTTGGGAAAGCTCCGGCACGGCACTTCGAGTTCGCCGCGAAGCTTGTCGAGACTGGCCCGGTCCCAATCGCCGGGCACGAACGGCTTGGCGCTCTTGGCATTGATCGCAAGCCGGTCCTGCCAGCCGTTGATGAGCGCAATCTCCTTCGGGTCGTTCGGGTTGTAAACCTGAATGCGGACGATCGCCACCACATGGCCCTTGCCGACCGGAAGCGGGTGGTCGCCGGGGTCGTAGATGACGCCCAGGTCATAATGATCGTTGTCGATCAGGTGCATCGCGATGTAGCGGCCATCCGGACTCGGCGGCAGGGTAACGGCGCCACCGTTCGTGGTGTCGATGATCGCTATGGAATAGACCGTGTCGCGGTTCATCCGCACCACGGTCTGCTGGTCGAGGGGAGTGGGGGCGCGGATGTGGTGGAACCGGTTCACGCCACCGGTCAGCTTGAGGATATCGCTGAACATCCGGTCGGTCTCGGCGCGCACGAAGTTCTCGCGCGTCACTGGCTGGGGATCCGTCGCTACACCGGGAGGCGACGAGGCACAGCCAGCGAGAAGCGACAGGGCACACAGTGCGAGCACGAAGCCCGCGCGAACTGACAACTGGGTCGATTTCGCCATTGGCTCTCTTCCTATTGGCGATGGGAACAAAGTCGATCGGGCGGACCGGATGCGCCGTACTTGCTGCCAGCTGCGAGCCGCGCCCGGCGTCAATCACCAATCAGTCGTGCTCGAGATCGATCTGGTCGAGCACCTCGAACGGCTTCGGTGGGGCGGCGTGCTGCTTCGGCGCCGTGCCGGGCAGGATCTCGAAGTCCGGCGTGAACGGCACGAGGATCGAGCGCAACTGGTCGAACCCGGTGCGGTCGCCGTCGAACTTCGCCTTGCCCGCCTTGATCAGATCGTCGAACGACGCCACGCCCATCATCACCTGGTTGAGGTCGGCGCGGTTCACCGTGACCGTGAGGTCCGGACTTTTGGCCTGCTCGCCCTTGATCGTGGTCAGGGTCGCGTTGCTCATCTCAACCACGAAGCGCTCGCCGTTGTCGGGCGTGACGAGGTTGATGACGAACCGGATGCCGTCGGCTCTCTTCGGATCCATGCTGATACCGATGAAGTCGAGCCACTGCTCGGTCGACATCGCGCGCACCACGTCCGGCCCCGTCGACCGCGCCGGCACGCCGCCAGGCAGTCCGTTGCGCAGCTCGAACGCCCCCTGCAGGAAGCTGTTGCGGGTGCTAGTGCTCTCGGCCTGGTAGCCGAGCTGCTCGAAGGCGTCGGCCAGCAGCCGGCGCGCCGCCTGGTTGTTCGGCTCGGCGAACACCAGCTTGTTGAGGATTTCGGTGGCGTAGAGATAGGCCCCCTCGTCATTGAGCTGCTGGGCGCGCGCGAGGATCTTCTCGGCGCCGCCCATCATCTCCACGTAGAGCGGGGCCGAGTCGGCCGGGGAGAGCGGGATCAGGTTGGTCGGGTTGCCGTCGTAGTGCCCGAGGAAGCGGTTGATCACGGCGCGCGAATTGTTCTGCACGTCACCGTGGTAGCTACGCGCGGCCCATTGGTTCCGCAGGCTCTTCGGCACCTCGTAGACGTTCTGGATCTCATTGATCGTGACGCCCCGGTTGGCGTAATGCAGCGCCTGGTTGTTGAGGTTGGCGTAGGTGTCGCGCTGCGCGCGCAGCACCTCCTGGATGCGGGCGTTGCCCCAGCGCGGCCAGCTATGCGAGGCGAACATCACCTCGGCTTCCTGGCCGAACTTGTAGAGCGATTCGTTGATTTCCTTCGACCAGTTGAGCGCGTTGCGCACGGCGGCGCCGCGAATCGTGTAGATGTTGTGGATCGTGCCGGTGATGATCTCCGCCGCCCAGAGGGCCTTGAACTGCGGGAAGTAGGTGTTCATCTCGACCGGCGCCTCGGTGTCCGGCGCGTTCTGGAACACCATCTTCACGCCGTCGAGCGTGATTTCCTCGAAGTCCTTGCTCACCAGCCGATTCGGCGGGATCAGGCCGGTGTTGCCGCTGGCGATGTTTTTGCCGATCGCCTGGTCGACGTGGCCGAAGGGATCGCGCTTCAGCAGCACGGAGTACTGCCATTGCGAGCGCCGCGTCATGGCGTTGCCGGCGAACACATTTTCGGCGATCGCCGCTTCGAGGAAACCCGCCGGCGCGATCACCATCACCTTGCCGCTGGCGACGTCGGCCTCGTCCACCACGCCGCGCACGCCGCCAAAGTGGTCGGCGTGCGAGTGCGAATACACGACGCCAACCACCGGCCGCTTGCCAAGCTTCTCGTTGATGAATTCGAGCGCGGCCCGCGCCGTCTCCTTGGCGGTCAGCGGATCGAAGACGATCCAGCCGGTATCGCCTTTAATGAAGCTGATGTTGGCGAGGTCGTAGCCGCGCACCTGGTAGATGCGGCCGGGGACGACTTCATAGAGGCCGTAAGCCATGTTGAGCACGGCCTGGCGCTGCAGCGATGGATTGATGCTCTCGAAGTCCTTGCCGTTCAGCAGCCACTGGTAACTGCCCATGTCCCAGGCAACGTGTCCGGCGTCCGCCATGATCTGCTTGTAAGGCGGCTCGGCGATGAAGCCCTTCTTGGCCTCCTCAAAGTCGCGTCGATCTTCAAACGGCAGCGTGGCCTTCAGGCCGTCGCGCAGCTCGATCGTGAACTTGGAAGGCGCCCTGCCCAGCGGATCGAAGTGCCCCGGATGGATTGGCTTGGCGTCGGCCGGCGCCTTCGACACCGGCGGCGCCGGTTCGGTCTGCGCTGGCTTGGCCGCAACCAGCTCGGCGGGCAGTATATAGGGGATGCCGGCCCAGAGCCGGACAGCGGAGTCCAGCTTCACCGCCGCCGGGTCGTTCCAGACGTAGCCGAAGCGATCATCGAACCACTGCCGGTTGGCGAACAGGATCTGGGTCACACAGTCGGCCATCGAGACGTTGACGCCGGACTGGCGGATGGATGCGCACAGCGTCGAAAGGTTCTCACCCCGGTTCAGGGTAAAGGTGTTCGCTGGCGCGGCTTTAGCGGGCGCTTCGGTCCCCATTGCCAGACCCGCTGCCGACGTAGCGGCAAGAAAGGTAATGATGATCGGGAATCGGGTCGTCATCGGATTGTCTCATTAAGTTGGGTGGTTAGGGTCAAAGCGTGCGGTTTCATCCCGTTGGCGTCGCTGTCACGGCAGCGTACCCATCAGAACCGCACCGTGAAGCCGAGCAACGGGCCGTTCAAGTCGATCTCGACGTCGCGCCCGTCGATCGTCTTCTCGATGGCGAAATAGCGCCAACCGCCCTGGACCGACCAGCGCTCGTTGAACTGGTAGCCGACGCTCCCGAAGATCTGCCAGGTCAAGTCGGAACCGACCCGGAAGCCGCCGACGTCGGTGAAGACCGTCGCGAACCACCCGTCGGTGATGTCGAAGCGCACGCGCCCGCCGATCAGCGGATCGACCCAGGTCTCGCTCATCCCAAAGCGCTGGCCCGCGAGCAGGCCGGGTGCGAGGGATATGTCGAGGTTCACGGAGTTGACCCGGAAGCCGGCCAGCAGGTCGACGGCGACCTGGCCGCCCTCGAAGACCCGATAGCCGGCATAACCGCTCAGAAGCTTCACTTCCGTCTCGAACTCCGCTCTTGAAAAGAGCACGCCGAGCGGGGTAGAGCGACTTTGCGAGAGGTCGGCGTAGAACAGGTCGGCGATCAGGCTCCAGCGACCGTTGCGGGCTTCGAACGCGCCCATGAAGGCAACATCGAGATCGGAGAGTACGTCTCCGATGCTTTTGTCGACTTCAACCGTTCCCCACGCCGTTTCGGCCGAACTCGTGAGGCCCGGCGTCCAGGCGTAGGGCGAGAGCGCGAAGCTCCAGCCCGAATCCTGCGCCAGTGCCGGTGTGGTGAGCGCGACCGCCAGGCATGCAACCATTGCCTTCATGGGCCGATGGTTCCGCGATTCATCGCCGGCCGCCCCTGATGTTGCCGGCGACGCCGCCGGCCACGCCACCGACGGCCGCGCCGGTCCAGGCATTGCCCCCAGAAATGGCCGCGATGCCCGCTCCGCCCGCGGCGCCGATGGCCGCGCCGCTCAGGGTGCCCTGCTGTTGCGGCGTCATGTCCGTGCATCCCACTACGCCGGCCACCGCCACGATGACCATCATCGATCCAAGCCGTTTCAGTTTCATGACTTTAATCTCCGCTCTACTTGTGCTTCTGAAGTCCGGGCGCGGCTATTTCAAACCAGATCGTCTCAAGGACCGGTCGCTGTAACCGGTCGGGATTTGCGGCGTACCAGCGGTTGAGGCCGTCCCGCACGCTGTCGAGGGTCTGGCCCCGCAACCCCTTGGCGAGGCGCGGGACGAAGTTCTGAGCATCGGTCGGGGGATTCTTCGCGTAGTAGGCGGTTTCGACCTGCATCAAATTGGCGATGCCGATCAGATAGGCCTTCTGCACTTCTGGCGAAGACGTGGTCCATTGTTCGCCGGTGACCACGGGGATGTCGGCCGTGCCGGCGTTGCCCCACGTCACCGCCAACGTCATGCACGCCAGGAACATCGCCGTGCGTAATTGCCGTTTTACTGTCATCACGTTCTCCATAAAAGTTGCATTTTCAAACAGTTTGGACTCTGGTAAAGCGGAGCGATTCTATCGGACGCCGCGCGTCGTCTTCAAACCCATCGTTCGTCGGCCGTGAATTCGACGATCAGCCATTGATAGGATCGCTGGTCGCTGATGGCGGTACTGATTTCCCGGCGGATGGCGTCCAGCGTGGCAATGCCGCCGACCTGAAAGTCGGCCGGCGTAACGATATAGATCTCGATGAAATAGGCGCGCCCGACCTTGGCGACATAGCTCGTGTACTTGCGGAAACCGTGGCGCTCGACCACCGCGTCCATCACCGTGCGCACCACCTGATCCAGCTTGGGCGGCGTAATCAGCAAAATCTCATTCAGCGCCTGGCGAACCGTCTTGATCGGAACCGTGATCAGGTACGCCGTCAACAGCGCCAGCACGGCCGGGTCGACATAGGGCGCGAAAGGAGCGAAGCGCGTTCCCTCGATCGCCTTGGCCAACGCAAAGGCCACCAGCAAGGCCGAGGCGATCAGGGCGGACATCAACCAGCTCTGGGCGTCGAGGCGCAGAAGATTCGACCGGACCCGCCGATTCTCCCGGCGTTCGTAAAAATACATGCCAAAGGTGACGATGCACGCGGCGGCGGCGTAACCGAGCGCCCAGTCCAGCTCCAGTTCGCGTCCGCCCGCCAGGAAACTGCCGACCGCGTTGATGAACGCATACAGGCACAGGAACATCAGCACGCTGCCGTTGAACGCCAGCACGATCGGTTCGATATGCCAGTAGCCGTACTGAAAACGGCGGTCGCCTTCGCGCTGCACCAGCCGCGCCGCGGTCAGCGCCAGCATCAGCACCAGGGTGTCGATGACCGAGAACAGGCCGTCAAAAACAATCGACTGCGACCCCGACAACAGGCCGAGCAGAATTCCGGAACTGGCGAAGATCACCGTGATCACTATCGACCGTTTGAGAATCCTTTGCTCGGATTCAGACGAGGTCACGCGGTTCGACCTCCAAAGGTGGAGCGTCTTTTGGAGCGTCCGTCATATCCCCGGACGCCTTGGGAGGCTTTCCCCCGAACCAGGTGACATAGAGCGTCGGCAGGAAGATCAGCGTGAGCAATGACGCCACCAGCAGGCCGCCCATGATGGCGTAGGCCATGGAACCCCAGAACACGGTGGGGGCGATCGGGATCATGCCGAGCACGGTCGACAGAGCGGTCAGCATGATCGGCCGAAAGCGCGAAATGCTGGCCTCCACCACCGCGTCCCAGACCACCTTGCCGGCGGCCCGTTCGGCCTCGATCTGGTCGATCAGGATCACCGCGTTCTTCGCGATCATGCCGACCAGCGCCAGGATGCCGAGGATGGCGACGAAGCCGAGCGGCTTGCCGGATGCCAGCAGGGCGGCCACCACGCCGATCAGACCGAGCGGCACCAGGCTCAGGACGATGGCCAGGAGTTGGAAGCTTTTGAGCTGGAAGATCAGCAGGGTCAGCATGATCAGGATCATCAGCGGGACCACAGCGAATACCGAGGCCTGCGACTGGGCGCTTTCCTCGACCGAGCCCCCGACCTCGATTCGGTAGCCGGCCGGGAGTTTGGCGTTCAACTCGGCGATGGCTTCGGTCAGGTTCGAGACCACCGAGTCGGGCAATAGCCCCGGCGCCAGACCCGCCTTGACCGTCAGGGTTGGCAGCCGGTCGCGTCGCCACACCAGCGGGTAGGCTTGACCGTATTCGAAGGTCGCGAACTGGGCGAGCGGGATGGTCCGCCCGTCCGGCATCGACACCGGCAGGGTGCGCAGGGTCTCGATGGACAGATTTTGTCCCCCTGCTTCGCGAGCGACCACGTTGATGAGATAGATATCGTCGCGGACCTGGGTAATGCTCCTCCCCGAGATATTGGTGCCGAGCGCCGTGGCCACCGCCTGGGAACTCAGGCCGAGCAGACGCGCCTTCTCCTGGTCGATGCGGATGCGCAACTCCCGTTCCGGTTCCATCCAGTCAAAATTGACGCGGAGCGTCCCCGGCTGGCTCGCAATGACTTTCCCAAGCCGCAAGGCGATCTCGCGCAACCGGGTCGGGTCCGGGCCGAGAACGCGATACTGCACCGGCCAGCCGACCGGTGGTCCGAGTTCGAGCGGCGAGACGTTCCCGACCACCTGGGGAAATTCCTCCGCCAGCAGGTGTTCCAGTCGCGGTTGCAGGCGCTCGCGAGCCGCCATGCCCTTGGTCACGATCACCGCCTGAGCGAAGAAGGGATTGGCCAACTGAACGTCGAGGGGCAGATAGAAGCGGATGGCGCCCTGGCCGATGTAAGTGCTCCAGCGCTCGATCCCGGAAGCCAGGTCGGGATCATCGCGCAGAAACTGCTCGAAGCGATTGACGAGCTGTTCGGTCGCATGGATCGAGGCGTTCTGCGGCAGCCGGAGATCGACCAGGAGTTCGGGCCGGTCCGAGGCGGGAAAGAACTGGCGCGGTACCTGACCCAGCGCCACCAGGGACGCGATGAAGGCCCCAACCGTCACCGCGATGGTGACCCAGCGGGCCCGCATGGCCAGCGTCAGGAAGCCTCGATAAAGCTGGGTCACGCGGCCCGGTTTGTCGGCCTGATCGGCCTTGGGTGGCCGTAGCAGCACCATGCCGATCAAGGGGGCGAATACCATCGCGACGAACCAGGAAGCCAGGAGCGCGATGCCGACGACGGCGAAAATCGAGAAGGTGTACTCGCCGGCCGAACTCTGGGCGAAGCCGACGGGCACGAAGCCGGCGATGGTGACCAGGGTCCCGGTCAGCATGGCGAAGGCGAGATGGCGATAGGCATAGATGCCGGCGCTCACCTTGTCGTCGCCCAGCGCCAGGCGTCGGCTCATGGCGTCGATGGTGGTCATGGCGTCGTCGACCATGAGGGCCAGCGCGATGATCAGGGCGCCGAGCGAGATGCGCTGGAGGTCGATGTTGGCCAGGTCCATGATGGGGAAAACCACGGCCAGCGTGAGCGGGATGGTCACGGCCACGACCGTGCCGGCCCGTACCCCCAGGGCGATGAAACTGACCACGAGCACGATGCCGATCGCCTGCCACAGGGAGGTGGTGAATTCGTTGATCGCCAGATCGACTGTCAGGGGTTGGTCCGCCACCAGCCGGGCCTCGATGCCGACCGGCAGGTCCGCCGCAATTTTTTTGATGGCCCGCCCGATGTTCCGGCCGAGCGCCAGGGTATCGCCGCCCTCGCGCATGGCGATCGCCAGGCCGATCGCCGGCTGGCCATTGATCCGGAACATGGGCTGGGGCGGATCGGTGAAGCCGCGCCGAACCTCGGCGATGTCGCTCAGCCGCAGCATGCGGTCGCCGATCGCGAAGGTAACATTGGCGATGTCCTGCTCGGAAGCGAAGGCGCCCGAGACCCGCAGCGCGATCGTTTCCTCGCCAGTACGCAGCACGCCGGCGGGGATGACGATGTTCTGCGCCTGCAAGGCCGCGATCAGGGCACTCGGGGCGAAGCCCAGACCCGCCAGCCGCTCGGCGGAGAAATCGATGTAAATCACCTCGTCCTGGGCGCCAAGGATATCGATCCTGGAAACATCCGGGACTTGCAGGAGTTGCGAGCGGATGTCCTCTACCTGATCGCGCAACTCCCGGTGGGTGAAACCGTCGGCGGTGAAGGCGTAGATGATCCCGAAGGTGTCGCCGAACTCGTCGTTAAAGAAGGGTCCGACGATTCCCTGCGGCAGGGTGTGGCGCATGTCGGCCACCCGCTTGCGGACCTGATACCAGGCGTCCGGAACCTCCTTGCCCGACGTGCTGCCCTTGAGATTCACGAAGATGGTGGTGTCGCCGGCGCGGGTGAAGCTGCGCAGATCGTCCAGATTCGGGACTTCCTGCAGGGTGCGTTCGAGGCGCTCGGTCACCTGCCGGATCGTCTCGTCCAGGGTGGCGCCCGGCCAGATCGCTCTGACGACCATGGTGCGGAAGGTGAAGGGCGGATCCTCGGCGCGGCCCAGCTTGTAGAAGGACGCGATCCCCGCGACGAGGGCGACGATCATGATGAAAAGGGTGATCGAGCGATTGCGGATGGCCCACTCGGAAAGATTGAAGCGGTTCATGGTTGCTTCCCGAGCAGCCGGACCTGCTGACCCGGACGCAGGGTCTGGACCCCGGCGGTCACGACGATGTCGCCCGGTTGCAGTCCTTCCGCGACCGCCACCCGGGCCAGGTCATAACGCAACACCTCGATATTGCGCAGCGACACGGTGTTGCTGGCGGGGTCGAGCACCCAGACCGCCGGGCGCTGATTGGCCGACGTCAGCGCCGAGGCCGGGATCTCGATACCGGATCCGGCGCCGACCTGGACGCTGCCGGTCACCGTCGAACCGAGCCGCATCGCCGCCGGTGGATCGTTCAGGCCGATCCGGACCTTGAAGGTTCGCGTCACGGGATCGGCCTGCGGGGCGACCTCCCGCACCCGCCCGGTGGCGCGCACCTTGGGATCGCTGCTCAGGACAACGACGACCTCGGCATCGGCCGGCGCGGTCTGAATCACCCGCGCCGGCACGTCGAACACGGCGTCCCGGCCGCCTTCCCGTGCGAGCTGGATGATGGGTTGGCCCGCCGCCACCACTTCCCCCGGTTCGGCGCGGCGGGCGGTCACGGTGCCGCTCGAAGCGGCGATAAGGTCGGCATAGCCCAGTTGGGTCTCGGCGATGTTCACCTGCGCCTGCACCGAATCGACCTGGGCTTGAGCGGTCCGATAGGCCTGCTCCGCCTGATCGAACATGGCGCGCGTGATAAACCCTCTGTCCAGCAGCGATCGATGGCGTTCGAAGTTATTCTGAGCCTCGACCAGTCGCGCTCGCGCGGCGGTGAGCTCCGCGCGGGCCGACCGCAGCGCGTTGCGCGGGGTCTCCGATTCCAGCCGGGCGACCACCTGGCCGGCCCTGACCCGATCGCCGACATTGACGGAGCGCTCGATCATGCGTCCACCCACCCGAAAGGACAGGTTCACCTCCTCCTGTGCCTCGACTTGCCCGGTGAGACTCACGGTTTCGCCACCTTCCTGGCGCTCGACGGTCGTCACTCGAACCGGGCGAACGGGCTCGGGCTCGGGCTTTTCAACCGGCTTGCAGGCGGCGAGCAGCGCGAGGAGCGCAAACGCCGACAGCCCGGCCACTCGCGCGCCGGGGGTTGGGTGGGCCGATTCAAACAGCGCGGACGTGGCTACTTTTTCCAATGGGGGACCCTCAGCGGATTTTACACGCGGATAATACTAGCTTAGATTTAGAGGCTGTATAAAAAGGCGAGCGGCGGACGTGAGTCCGCTGTTTCCGCACCCCCCGAGATCGCCGACGCCTTGCCGCGTTCCGGGAAACAGGGGGCTGACGCCCCCCGCTCGCGGAACGACCGCGCCGCTCCCGCAACGAGAGGAGGGGTTTTGTACAGTCTCTTAAGTCGTTGATGACGTGCATGCCGCAACCCGACCGAACTGAATCCTGATCGAACTGAATCCTGACCGAACTGAATGGAGAAATGTAGTGAGCAATTTCTGGGATGTTTTGTGGCTGATCGCCTCGTCCTTCTTTTTCGTAGCCTACCTCATCGTCCTGTTCCAGGTCGTCGTCGACCTGTTCCGGGACGCCGAGCTGGGCGGGGGCTCCAAAGTCCTCTGGCTGATAGGCCTCATCTTCCTGCCGGTCTTGACCGCGCTCCTCTACATCCTGGCCCGCGGCAGAGGCATGGCGGAACGGCAGCAGGTCGCGATGCAACGGGCGAAGTCCGATACCGATGCCTACATCCGGGAAGTGGCGGGAAAATCGCCGGCCGACCAGATCGCCGACGCCAAGGCGCTGCTCGATGCCGGCACCATCAACCCGGAGGAATTCGCCAGGCTCAAGGCCAAGGCGCTCGCGTAACCTTTTCGCCGCTGACACGGCGCCTTGCCCACGATACCATTGGCGAGACCGTCGTCAGCCGGCGCGAAGCACCGCATCCAGACTTTTCAATCCTTTAGCTCAAGGAACTCGCATGACCACCAAGACCCCCGCCGAGATGCGGCCGCATCGTGATATCGTCCTGGTCGACTTGGGTTTGCAAGGCGGTGGCGCGCACGGCGCGTTCACCTGGGGGGTACTGGATCGCCTGCTCGAAGTGCCCTGGCTGCGCTTCGACGGGATTTCCGGTACCTCGGCCGGCGCCATGAATGCGGTGGTGATGGCCGACGGCTATGCGGCGGGTGGCCCCGAGGGCGCGCGAACGGCGCTCGAAAAGTTCTGGAAGCACGTTTCGGACGCCGCGCTGCTGAGCCCCCTGCGCCGTGGCCCCCTCGAAATCCTGACGGGTCTCTGGACCCTTGATTACTCACCACTTTACCTGGCGCTCGATCTCGCGGCGCGGGTCATTTCGCCCTATAACCTGAGTCTTGGCGGTTCAAATCCCCTGCGCGCGATTCTGGAAGAGCACATCGACTTTGCTCGGGTCGCCGGCGGTCCGATCCGTCTGTTTGTGACCGCCACCAACGTGCACACAGGTCGCGGCCGCGTGTTCCGCAACGCCGATCTGAGCATCGACGCCCTGTTGGCCTCGGCCTGTCTGCCCACGATGTTCCAGGCCGTGGAAATCGACGGCGAAGCGTACTGGGACGGCGGCTACTCCGGTAACCCGACCATCACCCCGCTGGTGCGGGATTGCGTGTCCCAGGACACCATCCTGATCCAGATCAATCCGATCAACCAGCCCCTGACGCCGCGCACGGCGCGCGAGATCCACAACCGGCTCAATGAAGTCGCCTTCAACTCGCCCCTGCTGAAGGAGTTGCGCATGATCGCCCTGTTGCGGCAGGTGGCCGATCCCGGCAAGGGCGAGGGCGCGGTCTGGGCCAAGATGCGCATCCACCGGATCGCCAGCGAGGAGATGGCCCAGTTAAGTTCCTCCTCGAAGCTCCTGGCCGAGTGGGAGTTTTTCTGCAAGCTTCGCGACAAGGGACGGCGCGCCGCCGAAGCGTTTCTGGACGCTCACGGGGCGGATCTGGGTGTGCGGTCGACGTTTGATCTCGACGCACTGCTGGAAGGGGTCTGATCCATGGGATTGCTCGGCATTCTGCTGGGCCTCGGAGTCCTCATCTGGCTGTCGTTTCGAGGTTGGAGCATTCTGGTTCTCGCGCCAGCGGCGGCATTGATCGCCGCGCTTGCGGCGGGAGAACCGCTGCTGGCGCACTGGACGCAAACCTTCATGATTTCGGCGAGCGGCTTTCTCGCTCAGTTCTTTCCGCTCTTCCTCCTGGGCGCCGTGTTCGGGAAACTCATGGACGACAGCGGCTCGGTCTCGACCATCGCCCGTTTCATGACCGAACGGCTCGGGCCGCGCCGGGCCATGCTGGCGGTCGTGCTGGCGGGCGCATTGGTCACTTACGGCGGCGTGAGCCTGTTCGTCGCCTTCTTTGTAATTGGACCGATGGCCCAGGCCCTGTTTCGGGCGGCCGACATCCCGAATCGGCTGATGCCGGCGGCCATTGCCCTCGGCACCTCGACCTTCACCATGTCCGCCTTGCCGGGCACGCCGGCGATCCAGAACGCGATTCCCATGCCGTTCTTCGGCACCACGCCCTTCGCCGCGCCGGGGCTGGGCATCATCGCGGCTGTCATCATGCTGGGCTTCGGCCTGTGGTGGCTGGCGCGCGCCGAGGCCGTCGCCCGCCGCAAGGGTGAAGGCTATGGCGACGCCCTCGTGGCCCCCGATACCGCCGCCGAGGACACCCTGGTGCGCGAACGGGCCACGACCGCCGGCGCGTTTGACCCGCCGGAAGTGCATCGTGGCCATCATAGCGAATCCGGTCCCTCGATCCTGGTGGCCATCCTCCCGCTGATCGTGGTGATCCTCGTGAATCTGGTCATGTCCATGTGGGTGTTGCCGCGTCTGGACACGAGCTTCCTGGCCGAAGCGCGGTGGGGAGGCATTCCGCTTTCGTCGGTCAGCGGGGTCTGGTCGGTGATCGTGGCGCTGATCTCGGCCATCCTCATTCTGGTCGCGTTCAACCACCGACGGCTGCCGGCGCTGCGTGATACGGTCGACGCCGGGGCCAACGCCTCGGCCCTGCCGGTGCTCAGCGTGGCCAGCCTGGTGGGTTTCGGGGCCGTCGTGGCCGCCGTGCCGGCGTTCGAGATCGTGCGTGACTGGGTGCTGTCCATCGAAGGCGGGCCACTGGTTTCGCTGGCCCTGTCCACCAACATCCTCTCCGCGTTGACCGGTTCGGCGTCGGGCGGGATGACCATTGCCCTCGATGCGCTCGGCGCGACTTACCTGCAAATGGCGATGGAGTTGGGCATTGACCCGGCGCTACTGCACCGCGTGGCGGTCATCAGCGCCGGTACTCTGGACAGCCTGCCACACAACGGCGCCGTGGTTACCCTGCTCGCCGTCTGCGGTTCCACGCACCAAAAAAGCTATTTTGATATCGTGATGGTCGGTATCGTCGGCGCGATGGTTGCGCTGGTGGCCGTCATTGTCCTGGGTACCCTGTTCGGCTCGTTCTAAGTCCGTCAACACCGCTGCGGCGCGCGGGCACGATCAATCAACTGACCTGCTGGATTGCGGAACGAGGCATAGCCATCCCCTCCTTATTTTCAAAGGAGGGAGGCCAAGCCCGGCTCGATATAATCTTTCCAGATTTCAATCCGCGCCCGCCAATTACGGCGGGCGAATCCACTGAGCGCCCTGGAAGATATGGCCATGCACGTTATCGTCGGTTGATCCAACTGCCCCCATGACCACCGCTGCGGTTGGCCCAGCTCCCACCCCGATTGTGCCAGCCGCCACCCCGGTTGAACCAGCCACCGCCGCCCCGGTTGGCCCAGCCACCGCTCCGGTTGTACCAGCCACCGCTCCGGTTGTGCCAGCCGCCGCTCCGGTTGTACCAGCCACCGCCGCTGCGGTTGGCCCAGCCGCCACCCCGGTTGTACCAGCCGCCACCCCGGTTGTGCCAGCCACCACCCCGGTTGTACCAGCTCGCCCGAGCTTGCTGAGAGGTCGTCACCGCTCCGCCCAGCACCACGCCGCCGATCACCGCCTGCGACCACTTGCCCAAGCTGCGCAGAAACTCGCGCCGCTCCTGTGCGGCCGGCTCTTCAGGCTCTTCAAAAAGGTTTTGTTGTTCGTCGTCTTGGTCTGTCATGTCGGTTGTCCACTGCACGCCCTGGAAGATACGGCCATGAGGCCGCCTGAATTATCACCCCTGGCTGTGTTAAAATCCACCGCTTCACGGCTGCCCCGGCGGTCGAATCGGATGCTGACAAGGGTTCCGCATGACTGAAATCGCCAAAGAAATCCTGCCAGTCAATCTAGAAGACGAGATGCGGCAGTCCTATCTTGACTATGCCATGAGCGTCATCGTCGGCCGGGCCCTGCCGGATGTGCGCGATGGCCTCAAGCCGGTGCACCGGCGGGCGCTGTTCGCCATGAGCGAACTGGGCAACGACTGGAACAAACCCTACAAGAAATCGGCGCGCGTGGTCGGTGATGTCATCGGCAAGTACCATCCGCACGGCGATACCGCCGTCTATGACACCATCGTCCGCATGGCCCAGCCATTCTCGCTCCGCTACATGCTGGTGGACGGGCAGGGCAACTTTGGCAGTATCGATGGCGACGCCCCGGCGGCGATGCGCTACACCGAAGTTCGCATGGCCCGCATCGCCCACGAGTTGCTGGCCGACCTCGACAAGGAAACGGTGGATTTCGTCCCCAACTACGACGAATCCGAGCGCGAACCGACGGTATTTCCGACCCGCCTGCCCAACCTGCTGGTCAACGGCTCTTCCGGCATCGCGGTCGGCATGGCCACTAACATCCCGCCGCACAATCTCGGCGAAGTGGTGAACGCCTGCATCGCCCTGATCGACGACCCGGCGCTGACCATCGCCGATCTGATGCGCCATGTTCCGGGGCCAGATTTTCCCACCGCCGGCTTGATCAACGGCGCTCAGGGCATCCGCGACGCCTATGAGACCGGACGCGGCCGGGTGCAAATGCGCGCCCGCACCGAGATTGAAACCGACGAGGCGCGTAATCGCCAGGCCATCATCGTCACCGAATTGCCGTATCAGGTGAACAAGGCCCGGTTGATCGAGAAGATCGCCGAACTGGTCAAGGACAAGAAGATCGAGGGCATCGCCGAACTGCGGGATGAATCCGACAAGGACGGGATGCGCATCTATATCGAATTGCGGCGTGGCGAGTCGGCCGAAGTGGTGCTGAACAATCTGTTCTTGCATACCGCCCTGCAATGCGTGTTCGGCGTCAACATGGTCGCGCTGGTCGAAGGGCAGCCACGCCTGCTCAACCTCAAGCAGGTGCTGGAAGCGTTTCTGGCCCACCGCCGCGAGGTAGTGGCGCGGCGCACTGTGTTCGATCTGCGCAAGGCCCGCGAGCGCGCCCATATCGTCGAGGGGTTGGCGGTGGCGCTGGCCAATCTCGATCCGCTCATCGCCCTGATCCGGGCCGCCGCCGATCCGGCCGCCGCGCGGACCGCGCTGTTGGAGCGGGTGTGGACGCCGGGCCAGGTTACCGACCTGCTGGCGCGCGCCGGCGCGGACAGCTCGCGGCCCGAGGACTTGCCGGCGGAATTCGGTCTGGGCGCGACGGGCTACCGGCTGTCGCCGGCTCAGGCGCAGGCGATTCTGGATTTGCGGCTGCACCGGCTGACCGGCCTGGAGCAGCAAAAACTGTTGGACGAGTATCAGGATCTGTTGCGCCGGATCCACGATTATCTGGAGATTCTCACCGTCCCGGAGCGGTTGACGGCGGTAATTCGCGCCGAGTTGACCGAGTTGCGCGCCCAATACGCTGATCCCCGCCGCACCGCGATTCTGGCCGACGAGCAAAACCTCAATCTGGAAGACCTGATTAACGAAGAAACGATGGTGGTGACATTGTCGCACTCTGGATACGTCAAATCGCAGCCGCTGTCGTTGTATCGGGCGCAGAAACGCGGCGGGCGGGGGCGGGCGGCGACCACGGTCAAGGAAGAGGATTTCGTCGACAAGCTGTTCATCGCCAGCACCCACGATACCCTGCTGTGCTTCTCCAACCGGGGCAAGGTGTACTGGAAGAAGGTCTACGAGCTGCCACAGGCCGGCCGGACGGCGCGCGGCAAGCCCATCGTCAACCTGTTGCCGCTGGAGGAGGGCGAGCGGATCAACGCGGTGTTGTCGGTGCGCGAATTTGGTGACGATCATTACGTGTTTTTCGCCACCGCCAACGGCACGGTCAAGAAAACGCCCTTGTCGGAATATTCCCGGCCCCGACCCAGCGGCATCATCGCCATCGATCTGCGCGAGGGCGATCAGTTGGTGAACGTGGAGCTGACCCATGGCCAGCGCGACATCATGCTGTTTACCGATGCCGGCAAGGCGCTGCGCTTCGCCGAAACCGAGGTGCGCGACATGGGCCGCTCGGCCTGTGGGGTGCGCGGCATCCGCCTGGACCAGGGACAGAAGGTCATCGCCCTGATCGTGGTAGCCGAGGGCGCGGTGCTGACCGTGACCGAGAACGGCTTCGGCAAGCGCACCCCGGTCGACGACTATCCCCGCAAGGGTCGCGGCGGCCAGGGCGTCATCGCGATCCAGACCTCCGAGCGCAACGGTCGGCTGGTCGGCGCGGTGCAGGTGGAAAGCGACCACGAGATCATGCTGATCACCGATGGCGGTACCCTGGTGCGGACCCGGGTCGAGGAAATTTCGCTGGTGAGCCGCAACACCCAGGGCGTCAAACTCATCAGCCTGCAAGGCGGGGAGAAGCTGACCGGGATCGAAAAGATCGAAAGCATCGGCGAAGCGGACGGCAGCGGCGATTTGCCCACGGACGATGACGGACCGGCGACGGACATCGGCGAGGACGGTGGAGAGGAACCATGAACGAAGCGGATCGCTTGCAATCGTTGCGGGAACAGATTGATAGCCTGGACCGGCAAATTCAAACGCTGATCGCCGAACGGGCGCGCTGCGCGCAGCAGGTCGGGGCGATCAAGCAGGCGGCCGGCGCCACCGGCAATTTTTATCGCCCGGAACGCGAGGCGCAGGTGCTGCGGCGGGTGATCGAAGCCAATCGGGGACCGCTCAGCAACGAGGAGATGGCCCGGTTGTTCCGCGAGATCATGTCGGCCTGCCTGGCGCTGGAGGAACCGCTGAAAATCGCCTTTCTCGGCCCGGAAGGGACGTTTACCCAGGCCGCCGCGCTCAAGCATTTCGGCCAGTCGATCCACAGCATTCCGCTGCGGGCGATTGACGAGGTGTTCCGCGAGGTCGAGGCCGGCTCCGCCGATTACGGGGTGGTGCCGGTGGAAAATTCCACCGAGGGGGTGGTCAATCACACCCTGGACATGTTTTTGCAATCGCCGCTGCGGATTTGCGGCGAGGTGCAGATGCGCATCAACCATCATCTGATCACCCGCGCCGCCGATCCTGGGGCGATTCGGCGCATTTATTCGCATCGGCAATCCTTGGCGCAATGCCGGGAATGGCTGGACGCCAACATGCCTCGCGTCGAACAGATCGAGGTCGGGAGCAATGGCGAGGCGGCGCGGCGGGTGCGCGACGAGCCGGACGCGGCGGCCATCGCCGGCCAGTGCGCGGCGGATATTTATGGGCTGCCGACGCTAGTGCGCAACATCGAGGACGAGCCGAACAACACCACCCGCTTCCTGATCATCGGCACGCAGCCGATCGAACCTTCCGGCGACGACAAGACCGCGCTGCTGGTGGCTTCGCTCAACCGGCCCGGCGCGTTGTTTCGGTTGCTGGAGCCACTGGCCCGGAATAATGTAAGCATGAACCGGATCGAGTCGCGGCCCTCGCGGCGGGGGATGTGGGATTACGTGTTTTTCATCGATCTGGACGGTCACGCCCGGGACGAGCCGGTGGCCAAGGCGCTTACCGAACTACGCGAGCAGGCCAGTCTGTTCCGGGTGCTGGGGTCATACCCCAAGGGCGTGCTGTAGGCACTGGGCACAACCATACGGGTCAAGCCGGCATTGGCTGGGTCCTCAAAGCCTTGGGCTTTCCCCGTCCTCGCGGCTTATCCGCCGCTCCGCTGGGTTGCAATGAAAGTATGACCGATCCTCGGCTTGTCTCAGTCAGCAAGTTCTTAAGTTTGATCTTGCGGCATAAACCTTGGGAGATAGGCTTGGTGCTGGACGAGAGCGGGTGGGCTGACTTGGATGAACTGATCCGGCTCGCGAACGAACGTGGGAAGCGACTGACCCGAGAGCTTATTGGTGAGGTTGTGGCCAAGAACGACAAGCAACGTTTCACGATTGGCGCCAACGGAAACAGGATTCGGGCAAATCAAGGACATTCCGTCCAAGTTAATCTAGGCCTGGCGCCGGTTAAGCCGCCCGATTTGCTGTTCCATGGGACGGTGGAGCGGTTTCTCGGTTCGATTCGCCTGCATGGGTTGGGGACCCAAGTTGAGGCCCAACCCGCCATCGAGCCAAAGCGCCGACTGACATGACCGTTCGGTTCCTGGCGTGCTTCGCGCGCTGGCACCTAGTTAATGGCGTTCCGTATAGATAAAGGGACGGTGGAAATGCCAACTTAAAGTGTCCGAACGATCATTCGATGGGGTAACCGTTCAGACCCCTCTCGCGCCGCGCGGTGATGGGTTTTGCTACGCTCAACCCATCCTACGAAAAAACAATGAGCCTACTCGTCCTGGAAGATCTGACCAAAAGCTTCGGCGGTCTGACCGCCGTCAACGAGGTATCCTTCGCCGTTGAGGAGAGGGCAATCGTGGGGTTGATCGGCCCGAACGGCGCGGGCAAGACCACCGTATTCAATCTGATCACTGGTCATTACCGGCCCGACCGGGGTCGGATCACGTTCGCCGAGACGGTGCTGAATGGCCTACGCACTCACCGCATCATCGCCTTGGGCATCGCCCGCACCTTTCAAAACATCCGGCTGTTCCAAAATCTGACCGCACTGGAGAACGTGCTAGCGGGTTGTCATTACCGGATGCGCTCCGGAATGGTCGCCGCCATGCTGCGCTGGCCGAGCCAGCGCCGCGAGGAGGAGGCCGCCGTCGCCGCGGCGGCGCGGGAACTGGACTTCGTCGGCTTGGGCGGGCAGGCGCTCACGCTGGCGAAAAACCTGTCCTACGGCGACCAGCGCCGACTGGAAATCGCCCGAGCGCTGGCCACCCAGCCGCGTTTGCTGATTCTGGACGAGCCCGCCGGCGGAATGAACGAGCAGGAAACCGAGGCGCTGATCGGGCTGATCGAGCGGATTCGGGCGCGCGGCATTACCGTCTTGCTGATCGAGCACGACATGCGGCTGGTGATGCGGGCCTGTGAAAAGCTGGTGGTGCTGGAGTATGGCGGCAAGATCGCCGAGGGATCGCCGGAGCAGGTGCGCCGCGATCCCCGGGTGGTCGAGGCCTATCTGGGCGCGGAAGATGATGCGTAATAAAGTCTTAGAAAGCCCTATCCAGGTCCAACCAAACCTGATCGGCCTTGATGCGGATCAGCCCCAGTTCGCGCAATTGGCGCAAATCCCGTTGTCTGGTTTTATCGACGCGTTGCAGGTATAGCGCCTGATACCAGGGGCTTTGCCGCAACCGCTCCAGTGAAACGGGTGGTGGCAAGGTCAGTAGTTGCGTCAGGATCGTGTATTGCCGGGTATTGATCTTTCTTCCATCTAACAAATTCCTGATTCGGTTTTGAAACAACAGGACGGAAACAATCAAATTAACACGGTCGTGCAAGCGGTTGATCACCACTCGCATTCCTTCCAGATGAAAGGCGATAAACGGCGTATTAGGATATTCGTCGTGCTTGTCCGCCCGCTTGCGGCAGACGTTGAACCAGGCGAAATAGGCGTCAAGGTTGTCGAGATAATACCGCGCCATCGCGAACGGCGCGTAGCGGTACCCCGCCGCCTGCAACACCGTCGCCTCCAACACGCGTCCGACTCGGCCATTGCCATCCCAGAATGGATGGATCAACTCGTAATAAAGATGGACGAGCGGAGCGCGGATCAGAGCGGGCACATCCGCCGCGACCAGGCTTTCGTGCCATTCCACGCAATGCCGCATCAATAGATGCACGTCGCCGCCATATTGGGGTGGCTTGTAGCGTCCACCATGCGCGGCGTCGCCCACATGGGTCACGGTAGTCTTGGGATTATCGCGGAACGCTCCCGGTTGGTTCCGGGGATGCGGCAAGTTTCGGGTAATCGCGGCGTGAATCTCGCGGATGAAATCGAGATCGAATCGCCAGCCGGAAACACCCGCCGCTTGCAACGCACGGTCGTAGGCCGCCTTGATGTTCACCACCCGCCGTTGCTCGATTTCCTGAACCGTCTCCGGCGCTAACGCCAAAGTAGCCGCCGTTTCCTCCTCGGTCAGCATCCCTCCTTCGATGGTGTTGGTGCCGAACACGCTGCCCGCCACCACTTCCCGTTCCAGTTGATTCGCCACCTGGGACAGCGGCGAGGCGATGAATCGCTGGTGCGCATCTTCAACCCGTTGCAGCGGCAACGCGACTTCGTTGGGATCGACACCAATCTGGAAGGTGAAAGGACCGAATCGGGCGGTCTCAACGCGCCGATCTAGCAATCGCCATGCGTTCGCGTCCATCGGAATGTCCAGCGATCAAGGCCATTTTTTCCGTTTCGCCATCGAATCTTATATTCGATGGCCCAAGAAAAATGTCCGCGAAAATGTCCACGCGCCAGGGTGGCAAGGGAACCCGGCGGTGCTCTTGACGGCTAAGGCAACACATCCTCGCTGCGCAAATGCGATTCCGGCGGTTGCGGTCCAGGTTCGCCGAGCGCTTCGTGGACGAACAGCGGACAAGGCCGAGCGCTCGCCCGCCAGCGGTCGGCGAATTCGCCCCAATGCGGATGTCGCTCCCGGCCCGCTTCCAGATAATCGAGCAGGTTTTGCACGCTGGCGTTGTGGCCTCGGGCGCTGACGCGGGTGCTGAAGCAGGCCCAGCGCAGATACAGCACGTAGGTGTTGAGTACGTCGCCTTCGCAGTATCGGTCGATGGCGGCGTAGTCGCCGGCGGCGGCCTGGGCGGCGACGTTTTCCCCGTGGCCGTTCCACTTGCCCGGCAAGCCCAGCGCCTGAGCCGTTTCGTCCAGTCCCAACCTGGGCGAGGCGCCGAAATCGCCCAGCACGTCCATCAAATCGCAGTGCCAATTGCTCTCGTAGCGGTAGTCGTAGCCAAAGCGCGGGTCGGTGCGGTGCCAGTTGAACGCCGTGAGGCCGTGGATCAACGAGCGCTGCTTGAGCACGGCGACATCGAAACCGCGCCCGTTCCAGGTGACCAGCCGGGGTTTCTGCCGGTCCACCAATTGCCAGAACCCCGCCAGAATGTCCCGCTCGCCGCGCTCGGCGATGCTGGCCGCGCCCAGCTTGCGAACCACGTAACGCTCACTCTGCCCGTCGCGGTCGATCCGCGCCAACAGAAATCCGAGCGTGACGATCTCGTGCTGGATCGGTTTGGGAAAAACCTCGGGATCACGGTCGGCGGGCAGCAGCGCCGCGTCGGGGCGGGTTTCGAGGTCGACGACGAGCAGGTGAAGGGGATTGGCCATCGGTCGTTCCGATCTCTACATATCCTGACCCAAGGGGCGGGTAAAGGTGTATTGGGCCGGTTCCACGACCAGCTTTTGCGCGGATTGCCCGGTGCTGCCGTTGATCAGGGTAAAGGGCAGTCCGACGATGAACACGGCGGAACCCAGCACCGTCGCGACCAGCCCCCCAGGTCGCGCGATGAGCAGATCGGCGGCGGTGGCGTCGGCGGAGGGAGGGGGTTGGGGTGACTGGTCCTCCGCGCCAGCCAGGCCGGCGCTCAACGTCAGGGTCGCGGCCAGGATGGATACGGCGCCGCGCTTGGCTATCGCTTGGTGCAACATGGTTTTGCGCCTCTCGGTAAGCGGGGGAGGGGCTACAGCAAAAACGCCGTCGCCAACCCCAGAAAAATGAAAAAGCCCATGCCGTCGGTAATGAAGGTCAGCAACACGCTCGATCCAAAGGCGGGATCGCGTCCCAGATGGTGCTGAACCAGGGGGATGGCGATGCCGACCACCGCCGCCAGCAGGAGGTTCAACAACATGGCCGCCGCCATGACCAGACCCAGCGGAACGCTCCAATACAGAACATAAGCGAACACGCCCACGGTCGCGCCCCAGACGACGCCATTGAGCAAACCCACGCCCAACTCCTTGAAAATCAGGTGCCAGGTATTATCCGGCGTAATTTCCCCCAGCGCCAGACCGCGCACCACCAGGGTCGTGGTCTGATTGCCGGAATTGCCGCCGATGCCGGCCACGATCGGCATCAGCGTCGCCAGGGCCACGATCCGGGTGATGGCGTCCTCGAACAAGCCGATGGCCCGCGAGGCGATGAACGCGGTGCAGAGGTTGACCGACAGCCACAGCCAGCGGTTGCGGGCGCTGTCCCAGATCGGCGCGAACAAGTCTTCGTCGCCGCGCAGGCCCGCCATGTTCAGGGCGTCCTCCTCGGATTCCTCGCGGATGAAGTCCACCACCGCGTCCACGGTCAGGCGACCGATCAGCTTGCCGCGCTCGTTCACCACCGGCGCCGAAACCAGGTCGTAACGCTGGAAGGCCCGCGCCGCGTCGCTGGCGTTGTCGTTCGGGCCGAATACCGCCTGATCGGTCAGCGTCAGGTCCGCCACTCGCGCCTCCGGGTCGTTGAGCAGCAAGGCTCGCAACGGCAGCACGCCCTTGAACAGATTACGAATGTCCACCACGTACAGACTGTCGGTATTATGCGGCAGATTATCGCGGCCACGCAGCATCCGCAACACCTGTTCGACCCGGTGATCGCTGCGCACCATCAATACGTCCTGACTCATCAGATGGCCTACCACGGTCTCGGGATAGGCCATCGTGGTTTGCAGCCAGTCGCGGTCACGGGCGTTCAACGTCCGCGAAACCTCGGCCAGCACCTCGTCGGGGATAGCCTCGGCCAGTGCCGTCAGATCGTCAGCGTCGAGCTGGGTCAGCACCTCGACCAGCGCCGGCCGCACCAGTGCCTCAATCAAGGAATCCCGGACGGCATCCGAAAGTTCCAACAACACCTCGCCGCCGCAATCGTTCTGAATTTGTCGCCAGATCAGCAACCGGTCGTCCAACGGCAACGCTTCCAGAATGTAGGCGATATCGGCTGGATGCAGGCCACGCAGCTTGAGTTGCAGCTCGACCAGGTGCTGGCGATGCACCAGCGACTCGATCAGCGCGTGGCGGGGGCTGGCCTGGTCGCGGTCCACCATCCGTTCGACCAGACGATGCTTTTCCAGCAGATTGACGATATGCCGCAGGTTGTCTTCCAGCTTGAGTTGGGCGCTCCGTGGAGCGGCGGGGGAATCGCTCACGGAAAATCACCGCGCTCCATAACGGCGGACCACGTAATCGGCCACCAGTTGCTGAAATTCGGCGGCGATGTTCTCGCCCTTCAGGGTCACGGTCTTCTCGCCATCGACGTAGACCGGCGCCACCGGGATTTCGCCGGTTCCCGGCAGACTGATGCCGATGTGGGCCTGTTTACTTTCGCCGGGGCCGTTGACCACGCAGCCCATCACCGCCACTTTGAGTTCCTCGACGCCGGGATAGCGATTGCGCCAAGTGGGCATCTGGTCGCGCAGATACGCCTGAATGTCTTGGGCCAGCCGCTGGAAATAGTCGCTGCTGGTTCGGCCGCAGCCGGGACAGGCCACCACCGCCGGGGTAAACGAACGCAAGCCCATGGCTTGCAGGATTTCCTGGGCGACCACCACTTCCTGGGTCCGGCTGCCACCCGGTTCCGGGGTGAGCGAGACGCGGATCGTGTCGCCGATCCCTTCCTGCAACAGCACCGCTAGCGCGGCGGTGGACGCGACGATGCCCTTGCTGCCCATTCCGGCCTCGGTCAGGCCCAGGTGCAAAGGATAGTCGCAGCACGCCGCTAGCTCGCGGTAGACCGCAATTAGGTCCTGGACCCCGCTCATCTTCACCGACAGGATGATGCGGTCGTGGCCCAGGCCGATGTCCTCGGCTCGTCGCGCGCTGTCCAGCGCGGAACGGATCATCGCCTCGCGCATCACGTCAGCGGCCGGTTTCGGCGCGGGCAACCGGGCGTTCTTGTCCATCAACCGCCCCGCCAATTCCTGATCCAGGCTGCCCCAGTTGACCCCGATTCGCACCGGCTTGTCGTGGCGGCAGGCGATCTCAACGATAGTGGTGAACTGCTCGTCCTTCTTGCGGCCCCGCCCCACGTTGCCCGGATTGATGCGGTATTTGTCCAGCGCCTCGGCGCAGGCTGGATATTGGGTCAACAAGCGGTGGCCGTTGAAATGGAAATCGCCGATCAGCGGGACGTTTACCCCTTGCGCCTCCAGTCGCTCGCGGATCGACGGCACGGCGGCGGCGGCTTCCTCGGTATTGACCGTGACGCGCACCAGTTCCGAGCCGGCCCGCGCCAGTTCCGCGACTTGGCGAACGGTGGCGTCGGCGTTGGCGGTGTCGGTGTTGGTCATGGATTGCACCACGATGGGCGCGTCGCCGCCCACCGGGATGGAACCCACGCGGACGGCGACGCAGGGACGGCGCGGAACGAGAGAGGACTGGTGGGCCATGGCGTTATCCGAGTGGGGCAAGCCCATTTCAACGCAAAAATTCGCGACTGATAGCGCGGAAGCGGTCATCGCCAGATTGATGCAGCCATTCGAACACCACCATCTCGCGGCTGACGACGCGCACCCCGTCGGCGCGCATCCTCGCCAGCGCCAGTTCCACGTCGCGTGGCGTGCGCGACGAAACCGCGTCGGCGACCAGGTAAACTTCCTTGCCCGCCGCTCGCAGGTCCAGCGCGGTCTGCAACACGCAGACATGCGCCTCCACCCCGATCACGACGATCTGCTCGCGGCCGATGGCGTCGATCCGCCTCATGCATTCCCGCTCGGCGGCGCAGGAAAAATGGGTCTTGGTCATAAAGGCGTCTGGGGGTAGCAGCGCGCGAATCGCCGCCACCGTGCGCCCCAGCCCTTGCGGATACTGTTCGGACGCCAGCACCGGCACGCCCAGGCGCTGAGCGATCTGGATCAGCCAGGCGCCATGGGCCACCACTGGGTCGGCTTGGTGAATCGCCGGCATCAGCCGCTCCTGGAAATCCACCGCCAGAAGGCAGGATGTCTCGGCTCTCATCAACATGGGGATTTTCTCCTGAATTTCGAACCCACCGGAGCGGGTCGCGTCAATCGGCGATCAAGGTAATGCGTTCGTTGGGATTAGCGCCCTTCACCACGCGGGTTCGCAATCCCTGCCAGGCCGGGGCCAGTAGATCCGCCGGGGCGCGGGTCAATGGGTCGTCCACCGCGAAGGTGAACAACCGCATTCGGGGCTCCAGTTTCTGCTGGCTGATGCTGCCGACCCAGATCGGCGGTCCTCCTTGCTCCAACCGCGCGCCCACGTCCCAAAATCGCAGGAGCCAGCGCGTATCGGGATCGTCACCGTAGCGGACCAGGGTCAGATCGTCCTCGCTGCCTTCATGAATTTGGGGGAGTACCGGCAATTCCCACAATTGGACCTGTGGGCTGAGCCACAATAGCATGTTCTTCAAATTCGCCGCCGGAGCGGGTTGCCAGCCGGCTTTCTCCAGCCTTTCCGCCACTTCCTCGCGGGTACCCGCCCATTGCAACACGAAATCCTGTCGGTGCTGACCGCCGAAATCCCGGCGCTGCTGGGGCAAGCGCCGCCAATCCTGTTTCCACCACGCCGCGCGGCTCAAAACCTGTTCGATGAGTTGCGGTTGGTAACGCTGTAAGTCGGCGCGGAAATGGATACCCACATGCAGCATATCGGTCGCCAACAAGGTGACGACGCTGGCAACCAGCAACTGGCGCCACGCCACGCTCTTCGTTGTATGGTGGTTGTAAGTCAGGCCAAGCACCGCAACCCAGATCAGCCCCAGACAGAGTCCAGCCAGGGTCTCGGTCAACCAGTGAATGCCCAAGTACAAGCGCGCGAAAGCGATGGGCACGATCATGAACGCCGCCGCCAGATAGACGATCCAGCGCCGGGCTGGTGGAATCTCGCGGGCAACCAGCACCGCCAGGAATCCGAATACCAGGGTGCTGAACGTGGCGTGACTGGACGGAAACGAATAGTCCACCCCCCCCTGTACGATCTCGGCGGGACTTGACACCGGCAGCAGTCCCTTAAACAGCAGGTTGGTGACCATGCCGAAACCCAATGCCGCTAGCCAGAGCCAGGCCGCTTCATGGTTGCGCCGCTCGATCAGCCAGCCGAACACCACCAGACTCACCGGCAGTGTCACCGGATAGTCGCCCAATTCGGCGGTGAATACCATCAGGGTGTCGGCCCAGGGCGTGCGCAGTTCCTGAAAGAAGTGATAGAGGCTGAGATCGAGGCCACTCGGCAATTGCCGGCCGGCGGCGCTCAGGCTGAGGCCGAGCAGCACCACACCGCCCAGCAGCAGCACCGCCAGGGTCGCCAGCCCACGCAGTTCGCCCTTTTCCGGATCCAACAGCGAGGCGCTGATGGGTCCGATCCAGCGTCGGCCCCGGCTCCAGGCGTGGAACTTGGACACCCAATCGGCGGCGTGGGCTTGGAACAGCCGCACCAGGTGCTTGACCAGCCAGGTCGTCGCCCACAGCATCGCCACAACGATCAGGATCAGCACCACCAACCGTCCCGCTACCCGCGAGGCGATTTCCAGCGAGGCGCCGAAAGCCATGCCCGGCAGCAGGTAGACCGGCGCCCACAGCACTCCCGAGACCACATTGGCGACCATGAAGTTGCGCCAACTCATGTCCATCATTCCGGCCACGGTCGGGATAGTGCCGCGCACCGGACCGAAGAAACGCCCGAACAGCACGCCCTTGCCGCCGTGCTTGCGGAAAAATTCCTCGCTGCGGGTGATCAGTTCCGGGTGCTTGGTGAAGGGCCAGACGCGACGGATGCTCTGCTGGAACACCCGGCCGATCCAGAAGCTGATGGCGTCACCGACGATGGCGCCTCCGGTCGACCACCAGTAGGCGGACCAGAAGTCCACGTGTCCCAGACCGATGAAGGCGCCCAAGGTGAACATGACCAGGGCGCCGGGGATGATGACGCCGACGATGGTGAGCGATTCGGCCGCCGCGCTGACGAAAATGAAAAAACCCATCCAGCCTGGATGAGCGGTCACCCAGGCGAACAGGGCATTGACGAATTCGGACTGCATGGTGGGCGGTTGCGGCGGGGAAGGACGGCGCTGGTTTAGAGCGCGCGAATGCTCGCTTTGCGAAAAGCGTCGCGCATCTCCTCAAAAGTCCGCGCCACCGGAAATTGCGGAAATTCGTCAATGACATTCTGGGGCGGGCGGAACAGGATGCCGGCCTCAGCCTCGGTCAGCATCGCGGTATCATTATAGGAGTCGCCGGCGGCTATTACCCGGAAGTGAAGCGCGTGAAACGCCCGCACTGCCTCACGCTTGGAATCGGCCTGACGCAGGGTGTAGTCAACCACCCGGTCATCCACTACCTCCAGCCGATGGCAGAACAGCGTCGGCCAGCCCAGTTGTCGCATCAACGGCATGGCGAACTCGTAATAGGTATCCGACAGGATCACGACCTGGAACCGCTTGCGCAACCAATCCAGAAACTCGGGCGCCCCGTCCAGCGGCCCCATGCTGGCGATGACCCGCTGGATGTCGGACAGTTTCAAGCCATGCTGGTCCAGCAGCGCCAGTCGCCCCCGCATGAGTTGATCATAGTCGGGAATGTCGCGGGTGGTCAGCCGCAACGCCTCGATGCCGGTGCGTTCGGCGACATTGATCCAGATTTCCGGCACCAGGACCCCTTCCAGGTCCAGGCAGGCAAGTTCCATGAGCGTCCCCCTTTGGCCGCCCGTGCCACCGCGGCGGTCGCTCGGAACGGTCGAAGCAATAATGATGGTCGGGCGGTAACGTAACCCGTTTGTCGCCGTCGCCGCAAGAACCGCCGCGCTTACGCTCACCGCCCCCGGCGAACCTCAGCGCAACACGTCCTCCTCGGTGATCAGTTCCGCCAGTTGCTCGGTGTTGAGCCGCAACCGCAGGGCCAGCACCGTGATCAGGTCCGACGCCGCCTTGGGGTTTTGCTCCAGGAACGGCATGAAATCCTTGCGATGAATGCCCAGCAATTCACAGGGTGTCAATGTGGTCGCGGTGGCCGAACGTCCACAACCGTCGAGCATGGCGATTTCGCCGAAGATTTCGCCCGGCCCGATGGAGCCAAGAACGATTTCCCGCCCCTCCCGGTTGGCGACGCTGATTTTCAGCCGGCCGCTCAACACTACGAGCATCTCCTCGCCCGCGTCGGTTTTCTCAAACACGACATGCTGGGCGGGCAACGTCAACACCCGTGCCAATTCGGCGATCCTTTCCAGGTGGCCCGGGGCCAGGTTGCGGAACAGAAAACTCTTTCTGAGCATCTCGTATTTGTGTGGCTTGGGCGTTGCCGCCGTCTTCTGCGGTCCGCCCAGTGTCAGCACCCCATGCAACTGGCTTGCGATTAGCGGTCGTCTGATGCAGATATAGTCCGACTCGAAGGCCGGCATGGTCGAGGCCAACACCACGCGGGTTTCCGGAAAAACCTGGCGAACTTCATTCCAGGTCACCATCGCCGAGGGGTCATCGGCGTTGACGATCATGATGTCGGCCGCTTCCTGGCTGCTGAGCGCCAACAGGTAGGTGTGCTCCCGGTTGCTGGCCAGCGACAGGATGTTGCGGATCATCCGTCGCTCCTTTTCCAAGAACCCTATCGTGTTCACGGTTACCGTTATCGTCTTGGTTTCCACAGTGCAGTTCCCCCATGGCCTGACATCGTTGCTGGGCGTCCGCGATGGGCATGGTGGTCGCTTCGCCCGCCAGCGAACGGTGCCGCCACACCCCGCGCGGCGTTACTATAATCCAAAGTCGCGACCTGAACGGAACGAGTTCGCATCTCGCCGCCGGACGATGCTTTTTGAAAGTGTTTCCGGGGTAACCGTTCAAATTCTCTGATGGTTTCGCCCCGTATTGATGGGTTTCGCTATGCTCAACCCATCCTACGAAGATAATGGGTTGTATTGATGGGTTTCGCTACGCTCAATCCATCCTGCGAAGATAATGGGTTGTATTGATGGGTTTCGCTACGCTCAACCCATCCTACGAAAAAAATAATGGGCTGTAGGATGGGTTGAGCGTAGCGAAACCCATCGCTGTGCGGGATGAGAGGAGTCTGAACGGTTACCTTTCGGGTTCTACTCCTCCGACTCGTAACCCAGATTCGGCGCCAGCCACTTTTCCGCCTCCGCCACGGTCCAGCCCTTGCGCTGGGCGTAATCGGCGACCTGATCCCGACCCAGCCGGCCCACGCCAAAATAGCGCGCCTCGGGGTGACTGAAATACCAGCCGCTCACCGCCGCCGTCGGTGTCATGGCGAAATGTTCGGTCAAGCGGATCCCGGCGTTGCGGTCCACGTCCAGCAATTGCCAAAGCAAGCCCTTTTCGGTGTGGTCGGGACAGGCCGGGTAGCCAGGCGCCGGGCGGATGCCGCGATAGTTTTCCGCGATCAAATCCTCGTTGCTTAGTTTCTCGTCGCTGGCGTAGCCCCAAAATTCCTTGCGCACCCGCTCGTGCAATCGCTCGGCGAAGGCTTCGGCCAGCCGGTCGGCCAGGGCTTTGAGCAGGATGGCGCGATAGTCGTCGTGAGCCCGCTCGAATTCCGCCACTCGTTCGTCGATGCCGATGCCGGCGGTCACGGCGAACCCGCCCAAGTAGTCGGCCACGCCGGATTCGCGCGACGCGATCCAGTCGGCCAGGCAGTGATGGGGTTTGCCATCCGGTTTCGGACCTTGTTGACGCAGGTGATGCAGCGTCATCAACGCTTGATTTCGGGTCTCATCGGTATACAGCGCGATGTCGTCTTCCCCAACCCGGCTGGCTGGGAAAAAGCCGATTACCGCCCGTGCCGTCAGCCAGCGCTCGGTGATGATCCGGTCCAACATCGTCTGAGCGTCGGCGAACAAATGTCGGGCCTGCTCGCCCTGTTTGGGATCGTCGAGAATGGCTGGATAACGCCCGCGCAATTCCCAGGCGTGGAAAAACGGCGTCCAGTCGATCCGCTCCACCAGTTCGGCCAGCGGATACTCGTCGAAGGCGCGAACGCCGAGGAAAGCGGGCTTGGGCGGAACGTAAGCCGACCAGTCGGGATCGGGCCGGTTGGCGCGGACTTGCGCCAGTGATAACAGCGGCTCGCGTTGACGGCGGTTGGCGTGCTGCTCGCGCTTTTGGGCGTACTCCTGCTTGGTCCGGGTGACGAAGGGTTGGCGCGACTCGGCGCCGATCAGGTTTTGGGCTACGCCCACCGCCCGCGAGGCGTCCTTGACGTAGACCACCGGGCCGGGGTATTGCGGGTCGATTTTGACCGCCGTGTGCATGGCCGAGGTGGTCGCGCCGCCGATCAGCAGCGGGATGACGAAGCCCTGCCGGTGCATTTCCCTGGCGACGTTCACCATCTCGTCTAGGGACGGCGTGATCAGGCCGGAAAGGCCGATCATGTTCGCGTTCCGCTCCCGCGCGGCGTCGAGAATCTTCTGCGCGGGAACCATAACGCCGAGATCAACGACCTCAAAGTTGTTGCACTGAAGCACCACGCCGACGATGTTCTTGCCGATGTCGTGCACGTCGCCCTTGACCGTGGCCAGCACGATCCGACCGTTGCTGCGGCGCTCGCCCTCGGCCTGTTCCGCCTCGATGAACGGAATCAGGTACGCGACCGCCTTTTTCATCACCCGCGCCGATTTCACCACTTGCGGCAGGAACATCTTGCCGGCGCCGAACAGGTCGCCGACCACGTTCATGCCGTCCATCAGCGGCCCCTCGATGACGTGTAGCGGCCGGTCCGCTTGCTGGCGAGCATCCTCGGTGTCGGTCTCGATGAACTCGTCGATGCCCTTGATCAGCGCGTGCTCCAATCGCTTCGCCACCGGCCAGGAACGCCAGTCCACGCCCTCACCCCTGACCCCTCTCCCGGTGGGAGAGGGGAAGTCGTCTTTGTATTGATCGGCGATCTCCAGCAATCGCTCGGTCGCATCGGCGCGGCGATTGAGGATCACGTCTTCCACCCGCTCCCGCAGTTCCGCCGAAATTTCCTCGTAAATCGCCAACTGGCCGGCGTTGACGATGCCCATGCTCAGGCCGGCGCGGATGGCGTGATAGAGGAACACGGAGTGGATCGCCTCGCGCACCGGGTTGTTGCCCCGGAACGAGAAGGAGACGTTGGAGACACCGCCGGAAACCAGGGCGTGCGGCAGTTCCGCCTTGATCCGCCGTGTGGCTTCGATGAAATCCACGGCATAACGGTTGTGTTCCTCGATGCCGGTGGCGACGGCGAAGATGTTGGGATCGAAGATGATGTCTTGCGGCGGGAAGCCAACCTGCTCGGTCAGAATCCGATAGGCGCGCTGGCAAATGGCGAACTTGCGTTCCTCGGTGTCAGCCTGGCCCCGCTCGTCGAAGGCCATGACGATGGCCGCCGCGCCGTAACGGCGAATCAGCCGCGCCTGTCGCATAAATTCCGCCTCGCCTTCCTTCAGGCTGATCGAGTTGACGACCGGCTTGCCCTGGATACGCTTGAGCGCCGCTTCCAGAATCTCCCATTTGGATGAATCGATCATCACCGGCACCCGGCTGATGTCCGGCTCGGCGGCGATGAGATTGAGGAACGTGACCATCGCTTCCTTCGAGTCAAGCATTCCTTCGTCCATGTTGATATCGATGATCTGCGCGCCGTTCTCGACCTGCTGGCGGGCGACCGCCAGCGCGGCGGTGTAATCCCCGGCCTTGATCAGCCGCTTGAACACCGCCGATCCGGTGACGTTGGTTCGCTCGCCGACGTTGACGAACAGCGATTCCGGGCCGATGTTGAACGGCTCCAGTCCGGCCAGCCGACAGCGTGGTTCAATCGTGGGAATTTGTCGCGGCGGCAGGTCTTTCACCGCCTCGACGATGGCGCGAATATGAGTCGGGGTCGTGCCGCAGCAACCGCCGACGATGTTGAGAAAGCCGCTCTCGGCAAATTCGCGTATGATCGCCGCCATCTGTTCCGGGGTTTCATCGTACTCGCCAAAAGCGTTCGGCAGACCGGCGTTGGGATGGGCGGAAACGTGGGTGTCGGCGATGCGGGCCAGTTCGGCGACGTAGGGTCGCAGTTGCGTGGCGCCCAGCGCGCAATTCAAGCCGAAGGCCAGCGGGCGGACGTGCGAGAGCGAGTTCCAGAACGCCTCGGTGGTCTGGCCGGACAGGGTGCGGCCGGAGGCGTCAGTAATGGTGCCGGAAATCATGACCGGCAAACGAATACCGCTGTCGGCGAAAAATTGCTGGATGGCGAACAGCGCCGCCTTGGCGTTCAGGGTGTCGAAGATGGTTTCCACCAACAGGATATCCACGCCACCCTCGACCAGGGCTTGCGTCGCCTCGGCGTAGGCGGCGACCAGTTCGTCGAACGTGATATTGCGGAAACCGGGGTTGTTGACATCCGGCGACAGGCTGGCGGTGCGATTGGTCGGGCCGAGAATGCCGGCGACGAAGCGGGGGCGGTCGGGGGTGCTGTATTCATCGGCCACCGCACGCGCCAGTTTCGCCGCCTCCCGATTCAACTCCGGCACCAGATTTTCCATGCGGTAGTCGTGCATCGATACCGACGTGGAATTGAAGGTGTTGGTTTCGATGATGTCCGCGCCGGCCTCCAGATAGGCGGCGTGAATCTCGCGGATGATGGCCGGCTGGGTCAGCACCAGCAAATCATTGTTGCCCTTGAGGTCGCTGGGCCAGTCGCGGAACCGTTCGCCGCGATAATCGGCCTCTTGCAGGCGGTAGCTCTGGATCATGGTGCCCATCGCGCCATCGAGAATCAGGATGCGGTGGGCGAGCAGGTCTTGCAACTGGGCGGTGCGATCAGCGGGCATGGTGGAGTACTCGGCCACTTTGGCGGAATTGTCGGTTATTCAGTTCAATTGAAAGGCGTCTTGAATCCATTCCATCCTCGGCTCGTCGCCGGTCTGGAGAATGGCCACCACATCGAAGCGGCAGGGTGGGTCGAGACGCTGGCGTTGCAGGTAAAGCGCGGCGGCCCGCAACAGCCGTTGTTGCTTGGATCGAGTGATCGATTCGGCGGGCGTGCCGTAGCGATTGTGGCGGCGGCTGCGCACTTCCACGAACACCAGTTGCTCGCCATCGCGCATGATCAGGTCCAACTCGCCGACTCGGCAACGGAAATTGCGCGTCACCAGGCTCAGGCCCCGCGCTTCCAGATAATGAAGAGCCAAGTCCTCGGCGGCGGTTCCCTGGGCGACGCGGCTGATCACGGGCGGTCTCCGGCGGAGAAGGGATTGATGAGCGGGGTGGACGTTCCGTTGTCCATCCCGTTGGCGATTTTCCACGCGCCGAATTGCCGGTCAAGGAGCGGTTGGATTCTCCAACATCATACAAAAGCTTGCAGTCGTTGCCACACTGTCCAACAATCGAAGTTCGCATTCACCCGCTTCGCGCCGTCGCAGGAGACCCCGTTCCCATGTCCCCAACCCGTTTCAGCGGTACCGACCGCTATGTCGCCACCGACGATTTGATGATGGCGGTGAACGCCGCCGTCACCTTGGGCCGGCCGCTGCTGGTCAAGGGCGAACCGGGCACCGGCAAGACCCAATTGGCCGAGGAAGTTGCCCTGGCCCTGAGCCGGCCTTTTCTCCAGTGGCACATCAAGTCCACCACCAAGGCCCAGCAAGGTTTGTACGAGTACGACGCGGTGTCGCGATTGCGCGATTCGCAACTGGGCGACGAGCGAGTCCACGATATCGCCAATTACATCGTCAAGGGCAAGCTGTGGGAAGCGTTTACCACCGATGTGCAGCCGGTGTTGCTGATCGACGAGATCGACAAGGCCGACATCGAGTTTCCCAACGATCTGTTGCACGAACTCGACCGCATGGAGTTCTTCGTCTACGAAACCCGGCAGGTGGTCAAGGCCCGGCATCGGCCGATCATCATCATCACCAGCAACAACGAGAAGGAACTGCCGGATGCTTTCCTGCGCCGCTGCTTCTTCCACTACATTCGCTTTCCCGACAGGGAGACCATGGAGCGGATCGTCAACGTCCATTACCCGAACTTGAAGAAGCGGTTGTTGAGCGAGGCGCTGGAGGCGTTTTTCGAGATTCGCGACGTGCCGGGCCTGAAGAAACGGCCGTCCACCTCGGAACTGCTGGACTGGATCAAGTTGCTGGTGGCGGAGGATATTCCGCCCGAGGCGCTGCGCGGGGACTCGCACAAGCTGATTCCGCCGCTGTATGGCGCGTTGCTGAAGAACGAGCAGGACGTGCATCTGTTCGAGAAGCTGCTGTTCATGTCGAAGCGCAAGAAAGATTGAGTATGTCTTCTCTGCGCCGGGGAGAGAGTTTGGGAGCGAGGGTGGCCCGATGATGACCGAGTTTTTCCTCAGGCTGCGCAAGGCTGGCGTGCCGGTCACGCTAACCGAGTTTCTGACGTTGCTGGAAGCCTTGAGCCAGCGCGTCACCGCGCACAGCATCGAAGAGTTTTATTACCTGGCGCGGGCGGCGCTGGTGAAGGACGAGCGCCACTACGACCGTTTCGATCAGGTGTTCGGCAGCCATTTCAAGGGATTGGAAACGCTGTTCGACGAGATGATCGGCGCCAAGGTGCCGCTGGAATGGCTGCACAAACTGGCGGAGCTGACCCTGAGCGAGGAGGACAAGCAACTGATCGAATCGTTGGGCGGTTGGGAGAAGCTGATGGAAACCTTCGCCCAGCGCATGGCCGAGCAGGAAGGCCGCCACCAGGGCGGCAGCAAATGGATCGGCACCGCCGGCACCTCGCCCTTCGGCGCCTACGGCTACAATCCGGAAGGCATCCGCATCGGCCAGGACGTGTCGCGCCACCGTCGGGCGGTCAAGGTCTGGGATCGCCGCGAATTCCGCAATTTCGACGATACGGTCGAACTGGGCACCCGCAACATCAAAATCGCGCTGCGTCGCTTGCGCCGGTTCGCCCGCGAAGGCGCGGCCCAGGAACTGGACCTTGACGACACCATCCAGTCAACCGCCCGCAACGCCGGCTATCTGGAGTTGAAGATGGTGCCGGAGCGGCACAACGCGGTGAAGGTGTTGCTGTTCTTGGATGTCGGTGGCTCGATGGACGATCACATCCAGGAATGCGAGGAACTGTTTTCGGCGGCGCGCAGCGAGTTCAAGCACCTGGAGTATTTCTATTTTCACAACATGGTGTACGAGGGCGTGTGGAAGGACAATCGCCGCCGCTTCAACGAGAAAACCGACACGATGACGGTGTTGAACACCTTCGGCCAGGATTACAAGCTGATCCTGGTCGGCGACGCCACCATGAGTCCCTACGAGATCACCTATCCGGGCGGCAGCGTCGAGCACTTCAACGCCGAGGCCGGCCATGTCTGGCTGAGCCGGCTGTTGCGCGCCTACCCGAACGCCATCTGGTTGAATCCGGTGTGGCCGAACCGCTGGAGCTATATCCCCTCGCTCCAGATCGTGCGGGACATGATGGGCGAGCGGATGTTTCCGCTGACGCTGGAGGGGTTGGAGCAGGGAATTCGGGCTTTGCAGCGGGCGCGGTGAACAGGAAGGGTTCTCGCCGAAAGCGGACTTTGAAGAAGTGTTGTCCCACAGCCTCAAACATGAATTGCTTGTTTTTCAAGCCAATTGGGCCACGCGCCAAATACTGGTGGCGATTTTCGCCAGCGCGCGCTGCCTGGCCTCGATGCGCGAGGGCGTCCACTCTTCATTTTCCTCGGCTATCTTGCGGGTCAACGAGAACATACTGACCGCGTAGGCGGCTTTCTTGGTGGCGAAATCGGCGTTGCCAACCTCGCGATTTGGCCCGGATTCCATCAGCGCCATATTGCCGAGGCGGTAAACAAAGGCATCCAGTTCTTCATCGGTGAATCCCTCCCATCCGGCCGCGGGATTTTGCGGCAGGATGTGTTCCAGGTTGTAGCTGGCGCTCTCAAACTCAAAATCCTGACCGGAAGCCTGTTTCTCCAACGCGCACAGGATGTAGCGCACGATTTTCTTGTTGCGGCTGGCGGTGGTCTTGATGAATTTATCGGCAAAAGTGGCGCGGAAGGCATCATCCGCCGGGTAAATGCCTTTTAGCGCATCCAACACGCTGGCCGATGTGGTGAGCGTGCCGTTGGCGATGCGTTGCGCCACGCTGTGATAGACCCGTTCCTGGTCGCCGGTATGCAATCCCCCGATGACGTTGTAGCGGAAGGAAATCGTCACGCAGGCGCGCAGCAGGGTTTCAAATTCGGGGTCGCTCAGGCGACGCTTGGCGGCCATCAGCAGGGGGAAGGGCTGCCGCACGCTGAACATCCGCAGTTCGCTGGCATGGCCGCGCCACGCTGGCGGCCACGGTGAACCCTCCGGACTGGTCAGGGCCAGGTAGAGATCCACGTCCTCATCCATGCCGCGCAACAGTTCGAAGACCTGCTCTCGCGTGGCCACCTGTCCCCGAATAACCTTGAACAACTCGGACTGGCGCACGAAGGCATTGCGGCTGTTCCAGTGCATCCGCAGGAAATCCGGAAGACTTTCACTGCCCAGTCGCCCCACCATGTTTTCCCAACGATCTTCCAGGTTCTTAAGTTCGTGCTCGTGTTCCCGCTGCCGGTGCAGCACCGAAAACAGGTAGTTCTTAAGTAAATCGGTGGCGGAAAGGCGGACGCCACGGGCGTTGAGGGTCTCGAATACCTTGTAAGCGTTAAGCTCGTCGGTCACGGTGATGACGGTAAAAAACAACCGGTCGCTCATGCTTTCGATAAGCTGGGCGATGATCATGCCGACATCGGCCGATGGCTTAGTCTTGACGTAGTCGCGAACGCGCTGGTTGAACCACTCGAAGGATTTGCGCAAGCCATGTTCCGAGGCGCGGATTCTGCGCTGGGGCAAATGCTCGGCCAAGGGGACGAGATAGGTCTGGTAGTAGTTGTCGTTATTCCGGTTGAGCGTCAGCTTGGACCGGGGTACCAGGGTGACGGGGTCGAGATAGCCGATGTAGGTTTGACGTAGCTGGTCGAGTCGCTGGCGCGTGCGATCGGCATCCTTGCCTTCGTCGATCAAGCGTTGCAGGTTCTTGAGCGCCGCCAGCACGATGATGCTGAGGGTGGTGAGCCGCTGCTGGCCGTCGATGACGTCGAAAACCCGGTCATCCGCCGATTGCAGGACCAGGTAGCCCATGTAATGCGCGGGTTCGCCGCCTTCCGCGATGGTGCCGAGAATGTCCTGCCAAAGGTCATCCCATTCTTCCTCACCCCAACTGTAGTCGCGCTGAAAGCGAGGAATACGATAGGTCAGACCGTTACCCATCAACTTGCGGTAGGTGTCGTTCTTGGTATTGAAGTTGGTTGCGGACATAATCAGTGTCCCGATATTCCATGCTTGAGACTATGCTTCCAAGGATGCCGACAGTGCGCGGTTATCTTCCAAACCGCATAGCCAAACCGGCAAGCGTGTGATTTTCCGCAATCTGATCGTGCGGAATCAGCAGGTAGCGCCACGGCTTTCCGCCATGGATCGCCGAATGATTGGAGGCGTTCGCGCACCATTGGAGCGCCGATTCCTGCTTTGCCCGAACGATCGGGTCCTCCATCTGATTGCTGGCCTTGGGTTCGAGCATGAAGATAGCGTCGATGCTCTCGGCAACGAAGTCCGGCTGGTATTCCAGATAATCCGCCGCGTGCCGGTAGAAAATCTGGAACTGGCCCTTGGCCGGCCGGAACCACTTGAGGGCTTCGCGTTCCAGAATGACCGCGAGTCTGCGCTCGGCGTCGGAATCGAATTTCTGCACGGGGTAGAGGCAACGCTGGAAGCCGCCGAACAGGTATTTCGCCATGTTGCTCTTGTCCGCCGGCGCGAGCCGGTAATCCGCGGGCGGTTCCCGCGCGGCGCAGGTATAGGCGCTCGGCTTCAACTCGGTGAAACCCTTGCTGATTTTCACTTCGTGGCCAGTCGCGTCTTCCCAATAGTGGGCCTGCATCTGGGCATGGATGAATCGCACGATGGGGCGCTGGTAGCAGCGCAGTACCTTGCGCGTGTCGTCGTCGGAGAGGTAGCCGCGAAAATGCCGTACCGTCTGCGTCGCCAGGTCGTAGAGCAGATCGGCGTGGTCGTCGTAGCAGATGTCGTCGAAATCCACCAGCCCGCCGACGATGTAATCCTCCAGCCGAGCCTCTTCAATGCCGCCACGGCCCAGTGCGACGATCTCAAGCTGGTGGGTGCGCAGGTGCTGAATCCACAACTCGTCGGAAACCGCCGGGTATTTCAGCGTGTCCAGTTCGAGCATGAAGGGTTTGAAGCCTGACCTCATCTCGCCTTTGGGCACGACGAGAATGCGCGGGATGGCGATGGTCTGGCGCGCGACCAGATCCACCGTTTCGGCGACCACGGCAGCGATGTCCGGCTTTTCGGTCACACCGTCCAGTTCTCCCTGTGCGGGCGCGCGTCGTTCCTCGACCGCCTTGACGATGGCGGCCTGGATTTCCGGTTTCCGGAGATGCTCGATGGTCGGCACGGCTTGCGGCTGATTTTCGAGCTTTTGGATGAACTCGTAGGCGATTCGCGCCAGCTTCTGCGCTTCCGGCTGGGTGAATGCGGGCGCTTCATCCTGTCCGGCCAACGTGGTGCTTCCGGTCACTTGCGCGGGTTTGATGCCCAGTTTGGTGGCCAGCCGCGATTGCGCCACGACCGTTGCCGTCTTCTGCCCGAGTTGGTCGGCGTCCAGCACCACGGCCTGAAGCCGGATGGCGGAATCGGGCTTGTTGGCCTCGTCGATGATGTCCTGAAACTTGTCGTGAGCGACGATGTTCAGCCGGTCCACGGCGGTCACGCCGGTGCGCTTGCCGTAAGGCAGACGCAAGCCGCGACCGATGGATTGTTCGATCAGGATGCGCGCGTTGGCGGCGCGCAGCGGTACGATGGTGTAGAGGTTGGTCACGTCCCAGCCTTCCTTGAGCATGTTGACGTGAATGACGATCTCGGTTGGCTCTTCGCTGTGCTCGACCTTGAGCAGGCGCGCGATCATCGCCTCTTCTTCCGCGCCGGTCTTGCTGGAATCGACCTGAATGACCTTGTCCCGGTAGCGGCCCTCGAAAAAGCCGTCGGACTGGATCAGCGTCAGGAGTTGTCCGGCGTGGGTGGTGTCGCGGGCGATCACCAGCAGGAAGGGTTTGACGATGGAGTTGTCGGTTTCGCGGGCGTAGGTTTCCAGTTCTACCTTGACGCTTTCGTGCAGGCGCACACCGTCTTCCAGCTTCAGCCGCTCGATTTCCTCCGGCGACATGCCGGCCGGGTTGAAGTTCTTGCGGGTGACCACCGCCGGTTCCTTGACGAAACCATCGGCCATCGCCCGGCTCAGCGGGTAGTCGTAAATGACGTTTTTGAACGCCACCGCGCCCTTGCCGGTTTCCACGAACGGCGTGGCGGTCAGTTCCAGCCCCAGGATCGGTTTCAATTCGTTGATCGCCCGCACCCCGGCGCTGGCCCGATAGCGGTGCGATTCGTCCATCAGCAGCACCAGATCGGGCAAGCCGGCCAGGTAATCAAAATAGCTTTGGCCGATGTACTCCGACAGCCGCTTGATGCGGGGCGACTTGCCGCCGCGTACCTCGGAATTGATTTTCGAGATGTTGAAGATGTTGATCCTGACACTACCGAGCAGCGTACCGCTCATGGGATCGCGCTGGTCGTAGTGGTCACCGGTGATGATCGAAGGTGGATCGGCGGCGAACTCAGCGATGCCCCGGAACACGTACTTCGGCGTGTTGGGCGTGAAGTCGGCGATCAGCTTGTTGTAGATGGTCAGGTTGGGCGCCAGCACGAAGAAGTTGTCGATGCCGTGCGCCAGGTGCAGATAGCTGATGAAGGCCCCCATCAGCCGCGTCTTGCCCACGCCGGTGGCGAGCGCGAAGCACAGCGACGGAAACTCGCGCTCGAAATCCGCGACCGACGGGAACTCGCCGCGGATCGTCTCCAGCACGGCGGCGGTATCGGCGTCTTTGCCGGGCGGGGCGATTTCCGTGATGCGGTCGAGAATTTCCAGGGAGCGGCGCTGGGGCGAACGCAGCGAAAGGCGGCCGGCAATGGCGTTGACGTGGCGGTTCACTGCGGATGGTCCGTGCTGCGGTTGTCGTTCTGTGTCTTCTTCATCAATTCTCGCGCCCGAACCAGCATTCTGGGGACATGCGTGGTCGCAACCTCCCAGATGATTTCGGCGTCCAGCGCGAAGTAGTGATGCGCGATCAAGTCGCGCAGTCGCGCGGGTCCCGCACCGCCGGCTTCCGACAATGCGGAGCGCGCCTCGGCGGGCAATTTTTTAGTCGCCTCGCCGATGACTTGAAGATTGAACAAGACCGCGTCGAAGATGGCCTCCTCGGCGAGAAAAGTCTGGAATGTTCGGCCGCTGACAAAGCGTTCGATCTTTTCTCCACTCTCGATCAAATCACCCAGATAGAGCAGCCAATCACGCGACACGGATCAGATCCTTTTCGACGTGTGGCCGGGCGCGGGGCTTCAAACCCTTTTCGGTCACCAAATCCACCGGCCGTCCGATCAGTTGCTCAAGGTAGTCCTTGAGGCCGAAGTAGCCATCGAAAGTCGCGGAACCCTCAAATTCGACCAGCACGTCCACATCGCTGTCTTCCCGTGCTTCATCCCGTGCCATCGAACCAAACAGGGCAAGATGTTTGACGTTGAAGCGCCGCTCGATCTCCGCGTGTCGCTCTCGCAACACCGACAACACCTGATCGCGTTTCATGGGCTAGTTCTCGCTGAAGTCCATTGCCTGCTGCCCCGGCTCAGGCGGTTTTTGCGGCAAATTCTCCACCCGCAACGAGTAGTCATCGTGGCCCCATTCGCAGCGGTTTAAGACCTGTTTGGGAATTTTCTTGACCGTCAGATTGGGGTACTCGTCGCGTCCCCGGAAGGCGGGACACAACACCAGCAGCGTGCGTTCCGGCCCGACTTCGTCGGAGAGTTGCTGGAGTTGTTCGTGATTCAGCGCGGCGGTGGTGACGTAGAGGAAATCGCGTTCGGTGGAATGGCCGTGCTGCCAATACACCGCGTCCGACGGCGCGTAGGTGAAGCCTTCCAGCTTGCACAGCGCCTCGGCCAGCATCGCGGCGTTGTAGGCTTTGTTGATGACCCAGTTGCCCCACTTGTCCCGTTCCAGCAGCGAGGGCGCGAGACGGTAGTAGCGGAAGCCGCCGCCGCCCCGCCAGTTCACGGCCTTGGTGATGCCGCCGGGGTCTTCGCCGTCGATGACTTTCTTCAGGCGCGGGATGATGTGGGTGTGGCAGTGCTCGCCCAGTTCGACCATGATCCAGCGCCGGCCCATCTTGTGGGCAACAGCACCGGTGGTGCCGGAACCAGCGAAGGAATCGAGGACGAGGTCGTTGGGGTTGGTGGCGATAACAAGAATTTGTTGAAGAAGAGCTTCGGGCTTTGGTGTTGAGAAGGGCGAGTCAGGATTAAATGCTAAAATTTCGCGTCTGGCATCTTGATTATTTCCGACATCTTGATGAAGCCAAACCGTCCCAGAAACAGTGCCTTGCCGAATATCATTTGGAAATTTTTTCAGTCGTGGAACAGGATTACCACCATTCGCACCCCACCACAATAAATTAGCTTCGATATTAGCTTTAGTTGCCTCTTGATCGAATGCCCAAACTCTAGTTGGCTTAGGCCAGATTTCCTCTGCTGTAAATGGGTTGTAAATTGGGTAGTAAAGATTCGGGCGCTCATCTTTCGATTTTGCACATGTATAATCGGCGGAAGCCCATGAACCACGGGGATCATTATCGGGATTTTTGAAATTCTTTTCTTGTTTAAGGCTGCGCGGTAAAAGGTTGGGTATAAAAACAGATTTATTCTTTGCGAAGACAAGAACATGGTCGTGCATATCGCTTAACCATTTTGAGTCATTCTGTGGCGAAAATTTCTTTTGCCAAACCACGTTCGCAACAAAATTCCCCCGCCCAAAAATCTCATCACACAACACCTTCAAATAATGCGCTTCGTTGTCGTCAATCGTAATCCACAGCGAACCATCCTCCGACAACAGCCGCCGAATAATCTCCAACCGATCCCGCATCAAAGATAACCAAATCGAATGCTCCAACCCGTCGTCGTAATGCGTGAACGCGCTGCCGGTGTTGTACGGCGGATCGATGAACACGCACTTCACCTTGCCCGCAAACTCCGCCTCCAGCGCCTTCAACGCCAGCAAGTTATCCCCGAAGATCAGCCGGTTGTCGAAGAGGTCTTCCCTCACCCCCTGCCCCTCTCCCAGAGGGCGAGGGGGGTGTCTAAATTTAGCGTGATAGCTCTTGCTTGGGTCTTCCAGCAGAATGCGCGGCTCCAGCTTCGGCCGGTTCTCCTTGCCGATCCAGGTGAGTTCGAGTTTTGGATTTTTGGTCATTGAGTGACGACCAGCCTCATTCAATGCGCCTCATCCCAATTCGTGCCCACCCCGATATCCACTTCCAGCGGCACGCGCAATTCCGCCGCCGCGACCATCGCCGCCCGGATGCGCTCACCGGCCTCGGTCACGGCGTCCCCCGCCACTTCAAACACCAGTTCGTCGTGAACCTGCATCAGCATCCGCGCCGGGAAAGCGGAGGCTTGCAGCCAACGATCCACCGCCAGCATGGCCCGCTTGATGATGTCGGCGGCGGTGCCCTGCATCGGCGCGTTGATGGCCGCCCGCTCCGCCGCTTGCCGAAGCTGTGGGTTGCGGGCGCGGATGTCCGACAGATAAAGCCGGCGGCCGAACACCGTTTCCACGTAACCCCGCTCGGCGGCTTGGCGGCGGGTGTCCTCCATGTATGCCTTGACGCCCGGATAGCGGGTGAAATAGCGATCCACGTAATCCTTGGCCGCGCCGCGTTCGATGCCCAATTGCTGGGCCAGCCCGAACGCTGACATGCCGTAAATCAGCCCGAAATTGATGGCCTTGGCGCTGCGGCGCTGGTCGGCGCTGACCTCCTCCAACGCCATCCCGAACACTTCGGCGGCGGTGGCGCGATGCACGTCGGCGCCAGTGGCGAAAGCCCGCAGCAAACCCTCGTCGCCGGATAGATGGGCCATGATCCGCAGTTCGATTTGTGAATAGTCCGCCGCCAGCATCACCCAACCCGGTTCGGGCACGAACGCCTGGCGGATGCGCCGTCCTTCCGGGGTGCGGATCGGGATGTTCTGCAAGTTGGGATCGGAGGAGGAGAGCCGGCCGGTACTGGCCACCGCCTGATGATAGGAGGTGTGGACCCGACCGGTGCGTGGATGGATCTGCGCGGGCAACCGGTCGGTGTAGGTGGATTTCAACTTGCTCAAGGTCCGGTGTTCCAGAATGACCTTGGGTAATGGATAGTTCAGCGCCAGTTCCTGCAATACGTCTTCGGCGGTGGAGGATTGGCCGGTGGCGGTTTTCTTCCCCGCCGGCAGACCCATTCGTTCGAACAGAATTGCCTGCAACTGCTTGGGCGAACCCAGATTGAAGCGTTCACCAGCCAGGTCGTAAGCTTGCTGCTCCAATTCCCACAGCCGTTTGGCCAGTTCCCCGCTGTGCTGGCGCAACGCCGCCGCGTCCACCCGCACCCCGATCCGTTCCATTCGCCCCAGCACCGGAATCAGCGGAATTTCCAGCTCTTCATACAACCGCTTCAACGCCGGTTCCCGCTCCAGTCGCGGCCACAGGCAGCGATGCAGGCGCAAGGTCACATCGGCGTCCTCGGCGGCGTAGGGGCCAGCCTGCTCCAGCGCCACCTGGTTGAACGTCAGTTGTTTTGCGCCCTTGCCGGCCACATCCTCGTAATGAATGGTGCGCAGCTTCAGGTGCCGCTCCGCCAGCGAATCCATGTCGTGCCGGGCGGTGGAGTCCAGTACATAGGATTCCAGCAGGGTGTCATGCCGGATACCACGCAAGGTAATACCGTGATTGGCCAGCACGTGCGAGTCGTACTTGAGATGCTGGCCCACCTTAGGTCGCGCCGGGTCTTCCAGTAGCGGGCGCAGTTGTTCCAAGACCTTTTCCCGGTTCAACTGATCCGGAGCACCAGGATAGTCGTGCGCCAAGGGCACGTAAGCCGCCTCGCGCGGATTGACCGCGAACGACACGCCGACGATGCGGGCGTCCAGGTAATTCAGGCTGGTGGTTTCGGTGTCGAAGGCGAACAATTCAGTGGCGCGCAGCCGTTCCAGCCAGGCGTCGAGGGCGGCTTGATCGAGGATCAGTTCGTAGACGGGCGGTGGGTTTTCAGTCGCTTCTCCCTCCGCCGATGAGGAGAGGGCAACAGAATCTGTTGCTGAATTCTCCGCCCTCACCCCCGGCCCCTCTCCCGCTGGGAGAGGGGAGGGCAACTCTCGCAGCCAGGAGCGGAATTCAAAGCGTTGGTATAACGCCCGCAATGCGTCGGTATCAGGGGGTACGGGCCGCAAATCCTCGAACGCGACGGGCAGCGGCACATTGCAGTCCAAGGTTGCCAGTTGCCGGGACAGCGGCAACTGCTCCAGTCCGGCCCGCAGTTTGTCGCCGATCTTGCCGGAAATGGCGGCGGCATTCGCCACCAGGTTGTCCAGCGAACCGTACTGGCGCAACCACTTGGCGGCGGTCACGGCGCCCACGCCGGGCACGCCGGGGATGTTGTCGGAACTGTCGCCGACCAGTGCCAAGTAATCCACGATCAACGCCGGTGGCACCCCGAATTTCTGTTCCACTCCGGCCACGTCGGTCACCACGTTCTTCATGGTGTCCAACATCCGCACCCGCTCGTCCACCAGTTGCGTCAAGTCCTTGTCGCCACTGACGATCAGCACCGGCAAGCCTCTGGCCGTCGCTTGCCGGGTCAACGTGCCGATCACATCGTCCGCCTCGACCCCGGCCACTTGCAGCAACGGCAGGCCCATGGCGCGGACGCAGGCGTGCAAGGGCTCGATCTGTTGGATCAGTTGCGGGTCCAGTGGCGGACGATGGGCTTTGTACTCGACAAACATCTGATGGCGAAAGGTCTTGCCGGGCGCATCGAACACTACCGCCAGATAATCCGGCCGGTAGTCGGTCAACAGCTTGCGGAGCATGTTCAACACGCCATACAGCGCGCCGGTCGGCTCGCCGGCTTTCGTGCTCAGCGCCGGCAGCGCATTGAAGGCCCGATGCAGCCAGGACGAACCATCCACCAGCAACAGCGGTTTGGGCGTTGTCATCGCTCGTTTCCTTATCAAAGCTGATTGATCTGGCTCGCCAGACAGGCCGCGCCGAAGCCGTTGTCGATATTCACCACGCCCACCCCGCCCGCGCACGAAGTGAGCATCCCCAGCAGCGCCGACAGGCCGTTGAAATTGGCCCCGTAACCGACGCTGGTCGGCACGGCGATCACGGGGCGGGCCACCAGGCCGGCCACCACGCTGGCCAGCGCTCCTTCCATGCCGGCGATCACGATGCAAACCCGCGCCGCGCGGATCACGTCCAGCCGCGCCAGCAAGCGATGCAATCCGGCCACGCCCACGTCGTTGATCTGTTCGATCCGGTTACCGAACAACAAGGCGGTTTCCGCCGCTTCCTCGGCCACTGGCTGATCGGACGTGCCGGCGGTGATAATGGCGATGGCGGTTTCGGTCAGTGGCCGAACGCGGTGTTGAATCGCGATGACGCGCCCCAGCGGGTTGTAGCGGGCCGCCGGCCAGAGTTGCGCCACGGCCTCGTACATCTCCACCGTGGCGCGGGTGGCGAGAATGTCGCCATCGCCTTCCAGCAGGGCGGCGACGATGGTCTTGACCTGGGCCACGGTCTTGCCGGCGCAATAGATCACCTCGGGATGACCACGCCGCAATTCGCGGTGGCTGTCGAGCACCGCCTCGCCCAGATCGCGAAACGGCAGTTCCCGCAATCGATCCACCGCTTGATCGACCGCCAACTGGCCAGCGCGGACCTGCTCCAGCAACACCCGCAAGGACGCTTCGTTCATGACCCTTCGCTCCATGCCCGGACGCAACGATGGCCAATCCAGCCGATTGTTGAGGTTGGCGTCATGAGCGACGCTTTGATAGGCTGCATGACCATGGCATGGTCATGCGCTAAGCTGGACCAGTCCCTCACCATTCCGCCGAACGTTGGTAACCCCACTCAGATTCCCTTCCATGTTCAAAACGTTGATGACCTTCACCGCGCTTGGCTTGGCTCTGTCCGTTGGACCTGGTTGCGCCAATAATCCATCTCCTCCGCCTGGCGAGTCTCAGCCTTCTTATCTCAATGACGATTGCAGCGGCCAGCGCCAGTACGAGAAGAAATCCTGCATCCCGGCGCCGCCGCCCCCGCCGCCGGCAATCCTTGACGATGACTAAACCGCATCGGAACCCGGTTTCAAGGCCGGCACGTTGAAGCTGCCCATCCGGTAACCCCGCAAATCCAGGGTCACGTACTGGAAGCCGCAACCGGTCAGCGCCGCCGTCACCTGGTCGGCGACGGCTTCGTCCAGCAAGCGGGGATGTTCGGCCCGATCCACCTCGATGCGAGCCAGATCGCCGTGGCAGCGCACTCGAACCGCGCGGAAATCCAGCGCCCGCAGCGCCTGTTCGGACGCCTCCACCCGCCGTAGCAAATAGAGATCGACCTCGGTGTCGTGCGGCAATCGCGTCAGCAGGCAGGCCGAAGCGAACTTGTCCCACACCGGCAAGTTCAGGGCGCGGGCATAACGGCGAATCTCGGTCTTGCCCAAATCGGCTTCCAGCAGCGGGCTGCGAATCTCCAGTTCGCGCAAGGCGCGCATCCCCGGCCGGTAGTCGGCGAGGTCGTCCCGGTTGCTGCCGTCCACCAGGCAGGCGAATCCTTCCTCGGCGGCGATGGCTTTCAGTTCGGCGAACAGGGCTTGTTTACAGCGGTAGCAGCGATCAGGCGGGTTACGGACGATCTCTGGCGGTATCGGCAGGTTCAGCACCCGGTGACGCACATCCAACATCCGGGTCAATTCCCCGACCTGGACGATTTCGTAGGTCGCCATGTAGGGCGTCGCCACGGTCAGCGCCAGCACCTGGTCGCCCAACGCCAGCCGGGCCGCCGCCAGCAACAGGCTGCTGTCCAGTCCGCCGGAGCAGGCCACGGCCACCGGACCCAACCCGCGCAGCAACTCCAGCAGGCGTTGAAAGCCGGCCTCGGCCAATGCGGCGTCGGCGGTCATGGGGACGACTGGGCCGGAACCGGCCCCAGTTCGTGGCTCGCCAGGGCTTCCCGCACTGCGGCGTAGATCGCGTGAATCGGCACGCGACGCTCCAGCGCCAGCCGTTTGCAGTCTTCGTATTCCGGTTTGCCGCGCAACGGCCGTCCTTGGTGGTGGGCGAGCTTGACGGTGACCTCGCCGTAGCGGGTCGTCACGTGCAAAAGTTCCCGCGCCAGCGCGGTGCGGGTCACCGGGTACTGACGCACGCCCAGGGTCGTCGTTTCGACCAGCAGTAATTCGGTCAGGGTCCGCTCCAGGTCCGGCGCGCACAATACGCTCAGCATGGTGGCCGGCCGGTTCTTCTTCATCAGAACCGGCGTCAGCCAGGCATCATGCGCTCCCGCCGCGAACAGTTGCTCCAACACATGGTCGTAGCACTCCGGGTTCATGTCGTCGATGTTGCATTCCAGCACGCACAGTTCCCGCCGATCCTCGCCATCCGCCGGCCGCTCGCCCAGGCACACCCGCAACACGTTGGGGATGGGACCGTCGTGATGGCCGATGCCATGGCCAACTCGGTGGATGATCAGTTCGGGGCGCGTCACGTACTCATCGACGAGGGTGGCCAGCAACGCGGCGCCGGTCGGGGTGGTCGCCTCGAACGGCACGCTCCCCAGCTTGACCGGAACGCCCTTGAGCAATTCCAGGGTCGCCGGGGCGGGGGCCGGCAGCACGCCGTGTTCGCAGCGCGCGATGCCGCCGCCCAGTTCCACCGGCGAACACAGCACGCGATCCACGTTCAGCCGGTCCAGGGCGATGACGCCGCCAACGATGTCCACGATGGCGTCCAGCGCGCCCACTTCGTGAAAGTGGATGCGATCTGGCGAGGTATCGTGAATGTGCGCCTCGGCCTCGGCCAGCCGGCGGAACACCGCGATGGCCCGGCTTTGCACCGACTCCCGGAGCAGGCTGGCGCCGATGATCGCCTCGATCTGGCGCAGATCGCGGTGCGGGGGCTGGTTCGGGTCGGTCACCACTCGGACCTGGGTGCCGAACACGCCCTTGCGGCTGGCCCGCGTGGCTTGCACGCCATAACCCTCCATGCCCAGTCCGGTCAGTTCGAGCACCAGTTCGTCGTAGTCCACGCCCAGATCGAGCAGCGCCGCCAGGTGCATGTCGCCGCTGATGCCGGCGAAGCAGTCGTAGTACAGGATGCTCATGGCCGCCGCGTGCCCGTGGCCAATCGATGCCGGTCAAAACGGAAATTCACCTTGCGTCTTCTCCCGTTCGAGGGGTTTGGAAGTGGGTCGCGTGGCCTGCTGCTGGACCGGATGGCCATCCACATAGATGGCCCGGTGCGGCCGGGCCGGACAGGCATTTTCGCAGGCGCCGCAGCCGACGCACAGTGTTTCCCGCACTTCCGGGATCGTCAGACCATCCTGGTAGGGGATCATGTGCACCGCCTTGGTGGGGCAGTATTCGTCGCAAGCCCCACAGGCGGTGTGGTCAGTGTACACAATACAATTGTCGCGAACGAAGTGGGCCACGCCGATCTGGACGGTCTGCTTGGCGGCCAGGGCCAGTGGCCGAATCGCGCCGGTCGGACAAATCTCGCCGCAAAGATGGCATTCATAGCTGCAATAACCGCTGGCATAGTCCATGCGCGGTTGCAACAAGCCGGACAGGCCGTAATCCAGCAGCGCCGGTTGCAGCACGCCATAAGGGCAGGCGCCGACGCACCAATGGCAGGCGGTGCAAAGATCGTTGAAGCGGGCCAGATCGCCGGCGCCCGGCGGTGCCACGGGCCAGGTCTTGTGGTTGACCAGCGCCGTCGGAACACGATTATGGGGCTTGGCCTCGACCGGGGGCGAATCGGGCAGCGCCGCCCAGCCCACCAGCGCCGTCGCCGCGCCCCGCAACAAGGCCCGCCGCGATACTCCCCTCTCCCTGGCTGGGAGAGGGGCCGGGGGTGAGGGGCGAAGCTTGACCGGCGTCGGTCGCGCGTAGCCGATGCCGTGCGCCTCGCAGACCGTGATGCAGTTGAAACAGGCCACGCAGCGGCTGAAATCCACGTCCTTGGTCTTCAACCGGATACACCCGGCCTTGCAATGAATCGAGCACTGGGCGCAGATGAGGCAGGCGTCCTTGGGAATTCGGATCTTGAAAATGGCGAAGCGCGAGATCAACCCCAGCAGCGCGCCCACTGGACAGAGCGTGTTGCAGAACAGCCGGCCATGCCGGGCGCTCAGCCAGATCAACCCGATCAGGAACAGCGCCGGGAACGCCAGCGTGGCCAGTGGCGGCGCTTTCCAGGTCAAGGGAAACGGTCCGTACAGCCCCAAAGCTTCGAGCAACGATCCCGCGCCGTTATGGGCGACGACGTAGAGCGGTCGCAGCAGGTCGCCGGCGATGCGGCCGAAATTGCTGAACGGGTCCAATAGGGTCAACGCCAGGGTGCTGCCGCTGAGGAACAGGCCGACCGTCAGCGCCAGTACCCCGTAGCGCAGTGCGTCATGCGATTTTTGGGGTCTGAACTTGATCTTGCGCGGTTTGCGCAGCTTGTCCGCGACGCGAATGATGAGGTCTTGCAGCGTGCCCAGCGGACAGATCGTCGAGCAGTACACCCGGCCGAACAGCAGGGTCAGCGCCAGCACCAGCACGAATCCGGTGGCGACCAAGGCGAAGGTCTGGGTGAAGTTCAGCAGCGACGGCACGAACTGCGGATAGCGCACGGCTTGCGCGAGCGGCGGGCCGAATCGCTCGAAATCCACGAACAACAGCGTGGTCAGTGCCAGGAAGATCAGTGAGACCACGACCCGGATTTTCTTGAGCCACATCTGATTCATGGTCGCCTGCTTTCAAATCTTTACCAGCTTTGAGCGAAGCGCGGTCAGGATGAACCTTCGGCGTTCGGCGACGCTTCCGGCAGGCCGGTTCCTTCATAAAGCTCGGCCAGTTGAATCGTCAGACCGGCGCAGGGCAGGGTTAATTCCGCGTCCGGATCGCTGAATTCCGCCCGCCGCCAGTCGCCGCCTTCCCGCCAATGCAAGGCAGCGCCGATCCGATCTTGCTCCAGCAGCAGATAGCCTTGCAGGCTGTCCAGCCGGGCGTAGGCAAAGAGCTTTTCCCCGCGATCAATCCGGGCGGTCCCGCTGGACAGCACTTCGACGAGCAGGCAGGGCCGGGTGCGGTAGTATGGGTCACGGTCGTTGGGGTCGCAGCAAACCATCAGGTCGGGGTAATAGAAAATGTCCGCCCCCAATTCCTTGAGGTGCAACTTGACGTCGGCGACGAATACCTCGCAAGGCGAGCCGCGCAAGTGAGCCAGCAGGCGCGCGAACAGATTACCCGCGATTCGATTATGCCGGATACTGGCCCCAGCCATGGCGTAAATTTCGCCGTTGATATACTCGTGCTTGATCTCGCTGCGCTCCTCGAAAGCAAGATAGTCTTCCACGGACAGCCAGCGAGGTTGGAATTGCGCGGACATCGAGGGTCTCTCCTTCCGGTTGCCTGTTGGCCGCGCATCGTTCCCGCGCGGACCAAGAGCGTGCAATACGGATTTTGAACTTTCCCCCTCCTTGGTCAAGGAGGAGTGGCGCACTTCATGGTTGTGTATTCTGCTCAAAAACTGAAAAGCCCTGGATCAGGCCAGATGATCGCGCCGATAGTTTTCGTTCAGCAGGTAGCCCCGACCGGTGGGGTCTTTGACTACAAAACCGGCTTGCTCCAGCTTGTTGAAGGTATAACGCACCTTGCGATAGAAGGTATCGAACGCCTTGATATCGTTCGTGGCTCCACCACCATCCTGCGCCCAGAGAAAAAAACTGGTTTGCTTGGCGCTGGCGGTTCGATCCCTGGAGTAATGATTGAATCGGTAAACCACGCTCAGCACGCGCTTGACGAAGTTATCCAGGGCATCGAAAAAGGCTCCAAACAAGGTGCGTAATTCATCCAAATAATTCTGCTTCATCAGTGCCCGATCCACGATATAAAGAGGATACAAGGCGGGACTTTCCGGGTGTTTTTCGATTAGCCGAGCCTGCTCCAGCGCCAATAGCTCCTGGTAATGGTTGTTATCAGGTGTCAATAGAATGGTATGACGCAGCAGTTCATTGTCCCGCTCGGATTTGATCAGATAGGACAATACCCGTTTCTGATTTTCGGTGGGCGCTAGGCCCTTCAGTTTATTTTCCAAATAGGCGTCGAATGAAGCGAACAGCCGCTCCATTCGCTCGTCCAATAGCTTGCCCGCGCGGATGAACAGACAAACTTCTTCCTGATGAAGCCGGTAATAGGGTAAATCCATCTTATCCGACAAACAGAGATTGACCAGAGTCGCCATCCCGATGCCTTTCCCCTCCCACTTGCGAAAAACCCGCAATACATCGGCCAACTTGGGATTGCGAGGCTTGGCTTCGGGAATGATGCGGCGCAAGATGGGTCCCTGAGCGGTCTCTATGAGCAAATGCCGGCGGAAAGCGCCCGGATTCATGATCGACAGGTACTCTCCAGGTTTGATGGTGATAATCACCTGCCGGTCGATGGCGTAATCGCGGTGAGCGAGCGCGTTATTGACAGTCTCGCGCAAGACGTCGTCGGGATATTGCGGCCGATAACTACCGCCGGCCGCCACACTGACGCCCACCTGGATATTGCGCAGCAGATAGGCCAGACTTCTTTCCATCAGGGGCAGGATATTGTCGCACAGGTCCTGTTTGTCCTGGGCAATCTCCTGGGGAACATCCACGTAACCATGGACCTGACTGCGAAATCCCAGAAAGTCGCCGGGATATTTGCCGCAGACCAGCATCCCCAGAGTGGTAACCTTGCCGTCCTTCATGAAGTGTTTTCGCTCCAGGAACGGAATGGCGGTCCCCAAATCGGGTTTGATGGTTTCGACCCTGACGGTTCGATTCAATTGCTGGATGTATTCGTTCAGTTGATCCAGATCGAGATCGTTCAGGGTTACTCCAGAAACAATCTTTAATTCCCGCGCATGTAATGCCTCTTCCTTGAATTCTTCCTGCGCCTCGATTTCAGTGTCCTTGATCTTGTGGTCACCGGTGAGAACGCGGCGATACGCCTGGCGTTGATAGAAGCAATATTTCCGGTCGGCGGCCAATTCATCTACATACACCACTGCCACGCGCCCGCCCAGGAACGGTTTGAGTTCGATGGATGGAAGGCAATCGCTCAAATCGAGCGGGCGGCCAACGCGATCAGTGAATAATCCAGCGAGTTCCTTTAGCTTAGGCTCAGCGTGTTCCTGATAGCCGGTAAAGACATAATGTCTTTCCACGCCCTGACCTTCCTCCTTCGCGCCCAGAATCAGGATACCTCCTCGGGTATTCAAGAACGCATTGACACTTTTGTAACGTTCACGCCATTGGCCTCCGTCGGCCGGAATGGGTTTTATTTCCAAGGTATCGGATTCCAGTTCCTCGAAATGCCCCTGGCTGATCAACTCCGCCAGCCTGGTGAGGATGCGATCAACCAGCGAAATCATCGAGAAATTCCAATCCAAGCCTTGGCCTTGGGTAAAATCCGCGCGCCGATGGATTCACCGGGAGAGCGGCGGCGGGTTCGGCGCTCAAAGCGCGATCCGCCGAATCGTCAGATTCTCCAAATCCTTGCGACCCACGCCCATCTCGTGGGCGATGCCGATATAGCCCACCGCGTCCGGCTCCAAACCGAACAGCTTGGCCGCCGCCGCGTCCGCCGTCACTGGATCGGTCGAGAGCAACAGCGAGCGCAGGTTGGCGACATCCGCCGCCGACACGCCGCGCGGCCCGTGGCGCATCAGCACGTTGTAGGCATCCACCACGTTCAAATCGGGCTTGCGGTAGCTGGCAAAGTCGGCGATGCACTGGTGCAGGTTGTTGGAATGCCACTCGCCGCGATCCCAGACCACCCCCATCAGATTCTTCATCGCCACCGTCAACGTCGCCCCGCCATGGCTCTTCAATACCGGAACGTTGATAAACACATCGGCTTGCAATACCAATTCATGCTCCTTGGTCTCGCGCAACCGACGACCCTTGGGCACCGCGACCATCTGGAAATGGCTCTCGCTGTTGCCCGGCGCTAGCTTGCCACCGGCGTCCTTCACCGCCTGTTCGATGCCACTGGTCCGGTAGCTGTCGCGCCAGCCGTCGCAGGTGTGATCGAACACATAAACTTCCTTCGCGCCGGCTTGCAGGCAATGCTCGATGATGCGGCGAACCAGGCGCGGGTTGGTGTTGGCGGCCCGTTCCGGCGGCACGTTCCAACCGATGTTGGGCTTGACCACTACGGTCTGGCCCTTCTTGACGAAGCGCCCCATCCCGCCCATGGCTTGAATGCCACTGTCGAACAGCGCTTCCGGCTCGCCATTTTTAACCGCCGCCAGAGCGGGCGGATCAGCGGCGGCCTCGCCCGCCTGGAGCAGTCGGCCAACGCCTCCCAGCGCCAGACCGGCGCCGGTCCACGCCCCCGCGCCGAGGGCTTTGAGCACGGTTCTCCGTTGCATGGCGGGATTCCTCGTGATGGGTTAGCGAGACGGGGAGACGGGGAGACGGGAAGTTCGGTTTCCTGTTCCCGATGCGCTACTCGCTACTCCCCACGCTCGATCAGAACCGGAACCGTCGCAGGATGGTGAGCGACGACAGCGCGCCGACCAGCTTGCGATCCGGTCCCACCACCGGCAGGCGCAGGTACCCTTCCGACAGCAGTTTCAGGGCATCGAGCAACGGCGCTTCCGGATCGACCGACGGATGGGCGTTGGCGAAATCGCCCACCTTGCGGTGCAAGTGGGGGAGCAGGCGGTTGTCCACGTCGGCGGCGTCTTCCTTTTCGGCATCGTCCGGCAACTGCGGTTCCGACGGCATCAACAGCTTGGAGAAGGTGAACGAGGTGATGGTGCCGATGAACTCGCCCCGCTCGTTGACCACCAGCAAATCCTGCATGTGCTTGCTGACCATCAGGGCCAGTGCTTCCGACAGCGGCGCCGTGTCGTAAACGACCGTGGGCGAGGTAATCATGTAGTGTTTGCATTTCATGCTGGGTTGCTCCCGGTTATGTGCCTCATGAGGGCGCGTCCCACGCATCGTTGTGGGGATGGATCCGGCTGGCTCGCGCCCACCGTTCTCCCCGTTGCGAACAACCTTGCATGGGTCGGACCCGAAAATTGCCGGATTCGCGACGCCCTGATTAAGCTATTATTAACCAAATCGCGCATCCCGTTCAGTTTGGCGCGTTGAAAGTTCCGCCGGACCGCTCCCGATTCCTTGGCCGGTTGCCTCGATGGCGATAACCGATGATCGGCTTGTCCGGCGAACCGTTCGCCCCGCCATTTTGTGAAGAGAAATCCATAAGCAGAAATGTTTTTTGTTAATTTTAGCATCGCCGCAACGGCGGCCCATTCGTCGGCGCGAGGTCGACCGCGCGCGGTCAGCGCCGAGTTCAGACAATCCGTGGAGAATCTTGCATGACCGTGGCAATCCTATCGCTGGTGGCTGGCCTGCTGGGTCTGGTCGCCGCCGCGATGCTGTACCGCTGGATCGTCCAGCAATCCACTGGCGATCCGCTCATGGGTTCGATCGCCGATGAGATCCATCTGGGCGCCATGACCTATTTGCGGGCGCAATACACCAAGATCGGCATCTTCGCCCTGGTGGTGGCGATGCTGTTGTCCATGCAGCACGGCTTTGGCACCAGCGTGGCGTTCCTGATGGGCGCGCTGACCTCGGCGCTGGCCGGTCTGGTCGGAATGCAGGCGGCCACCAAGGCCAATGTTCGCACCACCGCAGCAGCGCGGGAACAGGGCGCGGGCGCGGCGTTGCTGATGACCTTCAACGGCGGCGCGGTCATGGGCTTGGCGGTGGCCAGTTTCGGGCTGTTGGGCCTGGGCATCCTGTTCTTCGCCCTGTCGGCCAACTTCGCGACCGATCCCAACTCGGCGTCCACCATCTGGGGCTTCTCGATGGGCGCCTCGTCCATCGCCCTGTTCGCCCGGGTCGGTGGGGGCATCTTCACCAAGGCCGCCGATGTCGGCTCCGATCTGGTCGGCAAGGTCGAGGCGGGCATCCCCGAGGACGATCCCCGCAATCCCGGCGTCATCGCCGACAACGTGGGCGACAACGTGGGCGACATCGCCGGCATGGGTGCTGATATCTACGAATCCTATGTCGGGGCCATGGTGGCGGCCATCACCCTGGCGGCGACCACCGCCGCCAGCGAACTGACCCACTATTTCGGCGCCGCCGTCAGCCGTCCGATGCTGCTGGCCTTGCCGCTGGTATTGGCGGTCATCGGTCTGGTCTCCTCGCTGGTCGGTATCTATGGCATGTCCGCCTTCAGGAAACAGGGACCGAAACGGGCGCTGGCGATTTCCGAATTCAGCGCCGCCGGGCTGTTTCTCTTGTTGACTTTGTTGACGATCGCCATCTTCGGCTACGGCTGGCCGGTTTTCTTCGCCATCATCGCCGGTAATCTGGCCGGCATCGCCATCGGCCGGGCGGCCTGGTATTACACCTCGTCCAAACCGGTGGACAAAATCATCAATGCCTCCAAGACCGGGCCAGCGACCAACATCATCACTGGCCTGGCGGTGGGGATGGAAAGTTGCGCGGTGCCGATCCTGGTGATCGTCGCGGCGATTTTCGTCGCCTATCAAACCGCCGGCCAATACGGCATCGCGATCTCGGCGGTGGGGATGCTGGCGACCGCCGGCGTGACCATGACCATCGACGCCTCCGGGCCGATTTCCGACAATGCCGGCGGCATCGCTGAGATGTCGCACCAACCGCCGGAGGTCCGCGCCATCACCGATCATCTCGACGCCATCGGCAACACCACCGCCGCCACCGGCAAGGGCTTCGCCATCGGCTCGGCGGCGCTGACCGCGCTGGCGCTGTTCGTCGCCTACAAGGAAGCGGTCGAGCTGGCGGTCGGCCATCCTGTCGTCATGGACATCACCGAGCCGCGCGTCGTGATCGGCGTGCTGCTGGGCGGCATGGTGGTGTTGCTGGCCGCCGCGATGACCATGAGCTCGGTCGGCCGGGCCGCGATGGAGATGGTGACGGAAATCCGCCGCCAGTTCCGCGAAATTCCCGGTCTGCTGCAAGGCACCGCCAAGCCAGACACCGCCCGTTGCGTGACGATCTCGACCGACGCGGCGCTGCGCGAAATGGTTCCGCCGGGGATGATGGCGGTGCTGGCGCCGGTGATCGTTGGCTTTTTCCTGGGACCGGTGGCGCTGGGCGGCATGTTGCTGGGGGCGATGTTGACCGGCGTGGTGATGGCGCTGTTGATGGCCAATGCCGGCGGCGCCTGGGACAACGCCAAGAAGGCCATCGAAGGCGGTCAGCTCAAGGGCGAGCGTAAGGGCGGCGACGCTCACGCGGCGGCGGTGATCGGCGATACCGTGGGCGATCCGTTCAAGGACACCAGCGGCCCGGCCATGAACATCCTGATCAAGCTGCTTTCCATCGTCTCGCTGATTCTGGTGCCGTTCATCACCTGAAACAGGGTCTTGCCTCACCCCCTCTCCCGCCAAGGAGAGGGGAGCTTGGGTCTTCGTTCCCCACTTCATCCCGGCGGACGGGCAAACCCGGCCGCCAGTTGGTCCAACCCGCTCACCATCATGTCCGGCTCCACCTCCCAGGGATCGAACACCGCCTCCGGCTGGCGTTTGACCCAGGCGGCGCGCAGGCCAGCGGCCTTGGCGCCGATCACGTCCCAGGCGTTGCTGGATACCAGCCAGGTTTCGGCCGGCGCGCGCCCGGTCCGCCGCGCCAGGTACTCGTAAACCGCCGGATCGGGTTTGAAGGTGCGCAGATCGTCCACGCTGACCACGTCCTCCAACAGCGATAACACCCCGGCATTGGCCAGCAGCGCCCGAATGCTGGTTTCGACGCCGTTGGTGAACGCCACCAGCCGATGACCTTGCGCCTTGATTGCAGCCAGGCTGACGGCCACTTCCGGGAACAGCGGCAAGTACAAATAGGCTTCCAGCAGCCGGTCCTGGTCGGATTCCGGCAGTTCGCATCGCAGGGCTTGCTGGGTGTAGCGCAGCGCCTGCCGGGTGCAGGCGTCGAAATCGGCGTAGCGCCGCATCAGGCCGCGTCGAAATGAATATTCCAGTTGTTTGCTGCGCCACAGTTCGGCAAACCGGCCAGCTTGCTCGCCAACCAGCGCCCGCAGCGGCTCGGCCATCGCCAGTGGGTCCACCAGCGTGCCGTAGACATCGAATCCCAACGCATAAGACGTTTCCACAATACCCTCTCTGTTTAAGCTGATGTTTCCGCCCGCCGCCTGGCTCAATCCGCCCGGATGACCGCAACCGCCAGCAGCAACCAAGCCGCTAGAAAGGCCACGCCGCCCAGGGGAGTGATGGCTCCCAACCCGCGAATGTCGCTCAGGCTTAGGGCGTAAAGGCTGCCCGAGAACAACAGCAAGCCAGCGGCCATCAGGATGCCCGCCCAGCGCAGCGCTCCCGAATCGGGAAGGTGCAATGCCAGCAAGCCGACCGCCAGCAGTCCAAGGGCATGATAAACATGATAGTTCACGGCGGTTTCATAGACCGCCATGAATTCGGGGGCCAGCATCTTTTTCAGGATGTGCGCGCCGAACGCGCCCAGCGCCACCGCCAGCAACATCCCAACGCCGCCCAAGATCAGAAAGATTTTTGCCGCTATCGGCATGGTGTTACCCCAATTTTTGGCATGGGACAAGAGTTTATCAAAGCGAAACGGATAAGCCATGAAGCGGCCAGAAGCTCGCGCGCCGAAACTCTTGCCGTGACCTGGTGATTTTGCGCGATGGCTCGGGCATCGGCCAAAGGGGATTTGCTATCATCCGCGCTTCCCGCCCGACCCAGGAGAGTGTTCGCGATGCTGCGTTTCCGTGGAAGCCCCGCCCTGTCGCCGTTCCGTCGGCAAAAGCTGCTGGCCGCGCTGCGTCGGCGGGTTCCGTCCGTCACGGACATCCACGCCGAGTTCGCGCATTTCGTGGACGGTTCGTTGACCGCCCATGATTGCGAGGTGCTGGATCGATTGTTGCGCTACGGTCCCACCGCGACCCAGACCCATCCGGGCGGCGAGCCGACTTTCCTGGTAATTCCCCGGCCCGGCACGATTTCGCCCTGGTCCTCCAAGGCCACCGATATCGCCCATAACTGCGGTTTGCAACACGTTCGCCGGATCGAGCGCGGCGTGGCGTATTACCTGGAAGCCGCGCAACCATTGATTGCTGGTGATCGGGCCGTATTGCAACCCTTGCTGCACGACCGGATGACCGAGGCGGTGCTCTCGCCAGACGACGATCCCGCCGTGCTGTTCGCCCACGCCGAACCCGCGCCACTGGTGACGGTGGACGTGCTGGGCGGCGGGCGGGAAGCCTTGACGACCGCCAACCGCGAACTGGGGCTGGCGCTGTCGGAAGACGAGATGGACTACCTGCTGGACAGCTTTATCCGGCTGGAGCGCAATCCGACCGACGTGGAACTGATGATGTTCGCGCAGGCCAATTCCGAGCACTGCCGGCACAAGATTTTCAACGCCGACTGGATCGTTGACGGCGCGAAGCAAGACCACTCGCTGTTCGCCATGATCCGCCACACGCACGAACGCCATCCCGACGGCGTCCTCTCGGCTTACAGCGACAACGCGGCGGTGATGACCGGCTTTCCCGCTGGGCGGTTCTTCCCCAATCCGGCCGATGGCCAGTACCGCTACCACCCGGAAGCGGTTCATATCCTGATGAAGGTGGAAACGCACAATCACCCTACCGCGATTTCCCCCTTTCCCGGCGCGGCGACCGGCTCCGGGGGCGAAATCCGCGACGAGGGGGCGACCGGGCGCGGCGCGAAACCCAAGGCTGGGTTGTGCGGGTTCTCCGTGTCCAATCTGCGGATTCCCGATTTCATCCAGCCCTGGGAACAGGAGTACGGCAAGCCGGGCCGCATCGCGTCGGCGCTGGACATCATGCTGGAGGGCCCTATCGGCGCGGCGGCCTTCAACAACGAATTTGGCCGCCCGAATCTGGCCGGTTATTTCCGCGCCTTCGAGCAGAACGGTCCCGACGGCCAGCGGCGCGGCTACCACAAGCCGATCATGATCGCGGGCGGCTTGGGCAACATTCGCGAACTGCACGTTCACAAGGCTGAATTGCCGCCGGGAACGGCCATCGTGGTTCTAGGCGGGCCGGCGATGCTGATCGGGCTGGGCGGCGGCGCGGCGTCCAGCATGGCGGCGGGCAGTTCCCACGAGGAATTGGATTTCGCCTCGGTGCAGCGTGGCAATCCGGAAATCCAGCGCCGCGCCCAGGAAGTGATCGACCGCTGCGTGGCGCTGGGCGAGGGCAACCCCATTCTCTCGATTCACGATGTGGGCGCGGGTGGTCTGTCCAACGCCGTGCCGGAAATTGTCCACGGCGCCCATCGAGGCGGCTGCTTCGATCTTCGCGCGGTTCCCAATGACGATCCCGGCATGACGCCGATGCAGATCTGGTGCAACGAGGCGCAGGAACGCTATGTGCTGGCCATCGCCGCCGAGGGGTTGGAGGTTTTCAAAACGCTGTGCGAACGGGAGCGTTGCCCCTATGCGGTCATCGGCGGCGTCGCCAGCGAAGAGCAATTGGTGCTAAGTGATCGGCAATTCGCCAACCGGCCGGTCGATTTACCCATGAACGTGCTGTTCGGCAAGCCACCGAAAATGCTGCGCGACGTGATGCGTGTCAGCGTTCGCCCCCTCCCCCCAACCCCCTCCCGCGATGGGGAGGGGGAGTCTAACGTCAACAGCCTCGCAAGAACTCCCTCCCCCCTTGCGGGGGAGGGTTGGGGTGGGAGGGTATCTCTCGCCGACGCCGTGGCGCGAGTGCTGCGGTTCCCGGCGGTGGCCGACAAGAGTTTCCTAATCACTATTGGTGACCGCACTGTGACCGGGCTGGTCTGCCGCGATCAGATGGTGGGCCCCTGGCAAGTCGCAGTCAGCGATGTCGCGGTCACCACCACCAGCTTCGATACCTATACCGGTGAAGCCATGGCCATGGGCGAACGCACGTCACTGGCGGTATTGAACGCGCCGGCCTCGGGGCGGATGGCAGTCGGCGAGGCGATCACCAACATCGCCGCCGCCTGGATCGAGAAGCTGGGCGATGTCAAGCTGTCGGCTAACTGGATGGCGGCGGCCGGTCATCCCGGCGAGGATGCCCGGCTGTTCGATACTGTCAAAGCCGTGGGAATGGAATTGTGCCCGGCACTGGGTATCGCCATCCCCGTTGGCAAGGATTCGCTGTCGATGAAAACGGTTTGGGAAGAGGGCGGCAAGCACAAAAGCGTGGTCGCGCCGCTATCGCTGATCGTGTCTGCCTTCGCGCCGGTTCAGGATGCGCGAAGGACCCTGACCCCGCAATTGCGCACCGACCGGGGCGACACCGACCTGATTCTCATCGATCTCGGGCGCGGCAGGAATCGCCTGGGCGGTTCGGTGCTGGCCCAGGTTTATAGCCGGTGGAGCAACCCGGCTCTTGATGAGTATTCGCCCGATGTTTCGAAGGTATTATTGGGCGAAGTTCCAGACGTGGACGCGCCGGACGATCTGAAGGCGTTCTTCGCCGTGATTCAGGAGCTTAACTTGGCTGGCCGGCTGCTGGCCTACCACGACCGTTCCGACGGCGGTCTGCTGGCGACGCTGGCCGAGATGATGTTCGCCGGCGGCTGCGGCGTGACGGTGCTGCTGGATGATCTGGACGATGAGGGTCCGCTGGTGGCGCTGTTCGCCGAGGAACTGGGCGCGGTGCTGCAAGTGCGGGCGCTGGACCGTCCCACCGTGCTGGCTCGGTTGGCCGCCGTCGGGCTGGGCGAGTGCAGCCATGTGATCGGCGCTCCGAATGGGGAGGATCGGCTGGTTTTGCGCCATGCCGGCGAGACCGTGTTCGCCGCCAGCCGCGCCGACCTGCGGCGGCTGTGGTCGGAAACCAGCTACCGGATGCAGGCGTTGCGTGATCACCCAGATTGCGCCCGCGAAGCGTTCGATGCTGCTTGCGACCCGACCGATCCGGGGCTGAACGTCCGGCTGACCTTCGATCCCGCCGAGGATATCGCCGCGCCGTTCCTGGCCACCGCTGCTCGGCCCCGGGTCGCCATCCTGCGCGAGCAGGGCGTCAACGGCCAGGTGGAAATGGCGGCGGCGTTTGACCGGGCCGGCTTCGCGGCGGTGGATGTTCACATGAGCGATATCATCGCCGGGCGGATTTCGCTGGCCGATTTTCACGGCGTCGCCGCCTGCGGGGGCTTTTCCTACGGCGATGTGCTGGGCGCCGGCGAGGGCTGGGCCAAGTCCATTCTGTTCAATCCCCGCGCCCGCGACGAATTCGCCGCCTTTTTCGCCCGTCCGGACAGTTTTGGGTTGGGGGTGTGCAATGGCTGTCAAATGCTGTCCAACCTGCACGAACTAATTGCCGGGACGGAGTTGTGGCCGCGTTTCGTGCGTAATCGGGTGGAGCAATTTGAGGCGCGGTTGAGCCTGGTGGAAGTGCTGCCGTCACCGTCGCTGTTCCTGCGCGGCATGGAAGGTTCGCGGTTGCCCATCGCGGTCGCGCACGGCGAGGGCCGGGCGGAGTTTCGCGACGAAAGTGGGTCGGACGCGGCGCTGGCGGCGGGACTCGTGACGTTGCGCTTCGTGGATCACGCTGGGCGACCCGCCGAGACTTATCCCGCCAATCCCAACGGCTCGCCGGGCGGCATTACCGGCTTGTGCAGCCGCGATGGCCGATTCACCATCCTGATGCCGCATCCGGAGCGGGTGTTCCGGACGGTGCAATACTCCTGGCGTCCCGACGGCTGGGGCGAGGATGGGCCGTGGCTGCGGCTGTTCCGCAACGCCCGGCGGTGGTTGGGATAGCGAGCCGGTTTTGAACCTTTCGTAATCATTCAGTCCCCTCTCCCCCTGCTAAGGGGGAGAGGGCTAGGGTGAGGGGGTAAGCCTTTGAAACTGCGGCCCTCACCCCCAACCCCTCTCCCGCAAGCGGGCGAGGGGAGTGAACGGTTACAACCTTTCTGGAATTCCTGGCGAGTTCCGCGACCGATAGATATTCGAAATTGAGTGCTGCCGATAAAAGCGCTGTCACGAAAGCGGCTTCCCTTTTGAGCAGGGTCATGTTTCATTTCGACTGTGAAAACGGGAACCCCACATGCTGGACCATCTGATCTATCGCACCACGCCAAGGATCACGGCGCCCGAACCGGGTTCCCATCGAATGATGATCGCTGGTCGAACCTGTCTCGCGGGTGACATATTCGGCGAGTATGCTCTGAAGGCCCGGTTGGAGATGGCAACGAGGTCCGTATCGCGGACGCGGCGGGGTACACGATGGTGAAGAAAAACTGGTTCAACGGATTATCCATGCCCTCCATCGTGGTGCGCAGGCTGGATGGAACCGTGGAGGTGGTTCGCCAGTTCGGCTATCAGGATTTCAAACGCAGTCTTTCGTGAGTAAGGAAGAAAATCGAGATGAAGAGAAACGTATTGATCATTGGCGCTGGCGGGGTCGCGCATGTGGCGGCGCACAAGGCCGCGATGAACAACGAACTGCTGGGTGACATCTGCATCGCCTCGCGGACCTTGTCCAAATGCGACGAGATCATCGAAAGCGTCAAGCGCAAAGGGCATGTCCAGAATCCGGCGAACAAGCTGTATTCGCGGCGGATCGACGCGCTCGATATTCTGGCAACCGTCAAGCTGATTAAGGAAACGAACTCGGCGATTGTGGTCAATCTCGGTCAGGCGTTTCTGAATATGTCGATTCTGGAAGCCTGTTTGGAAACGGGGGCGGTTTATATCGATACCGCGATTCACGAGGAACCGGACAAGGTTTGCGAGACTCCGCCCTGGTATGCGAATTACGAGTGGAAACGCAAGGATCGTTGTACCGAAAAGGGGCTGACCGCCATCCTGGGCGCGGGATTCGATCCGGGTGTGGTCAACGCTTATTGCGCGTTGGCGGCAAAACGATATTTCGACCGAATCGATACCATTGACATCATGGATGTCAACGCCGGCAGTCACGGCAAATACTTCGCCACCAATTTCGACCCGGAAATCAATTTCCGCGAGTTCATCAAGGTCTGGACCTGGATCGACCGCCAGTGGAAAGAGTATCCGACCCATTCGGTCAAGCGCATTTACGACTTCCCGGTCGTCGGGTTGCGTCCTATCTATCTCAACGGACACGATGAGCTGCACTCGCTTTCCAAAAACATCGACGCGAACAGCATTCGATTCTGGATGGGCTTCGGCGACCACTACATCAACGTCTTCACCGTGCTTCGCACCCTCGGATTCCTGTCGCATCTGCCGGTGAAACTGGCCACCGGCCAGGACGTCGTGCCGCTCAAGGTCGTCAAGGCGTTGCTGCCCGATCCGCAAACTCTCGCGCCGGGCTATACCGGCAAGACCTGCATCGGCAACTTCGTCAAGGGTTGGAAGGACGGGAAGGCGCGGGAAGTCTTCATCTATCAGGTTTCCGACCACAAGCAATGCTATGAGGAAGTCGAGTCGCAAGGCATCAGCTATACCGCCGGCGTCCCGCCAGTCGCGGCGGCCATGCTCGTCGCTCAAGGTATTTGGGACCCGAAGACGATGGTGAACGTTGAGGAACTCGATCCGGAACCGTTTATTGCCCTGCTGGATCGGATTGGCCTCCCGACCGATGTCAAGGAAATCGAGCCGGGCGGCCAAGGTACGTTCGATGGTACGGTCAGGGATTTGGAGACCGAGTTGGCCGAATCCACCGCAACCGTGACGGTTTCGGCGGCCAATCCGATGATTGCCCTGGCGCCCAGGCCGACGGCTGGATCGACGTAAGAATCGACATCGTTGTTGTTATGATGCAGGAGGGCTATTCGACCCGTGGCGGGTTGAATAGCCTTTCCTGATTTCAGGCTATCGAATTTCCTGTATTTGACAAGGAAAAAACATGCCTCTCAGTTATTACTCTCCCGCCGAGTGGGACAAGATTCTGACTTTCGCGGCGACCAGGGAAACGCCCTTTCTCGTCGTGCTGCTGGACAAGGTTCGACGGAAATTCGAGGAGTTTCGCGCGGTCTTTCCTGGCGCGAAAATTTATTACGCGGTCAAGGCGAATCCTGGCGATGAATTGCTGGCCCTGCTCCGGGATTTAGGTTCTTATTTCGATATCGCCTCGATCTATGAGCTCGACAAGGTGCTAGCTCTTGAAGTGTCGCCGGAGCGATTGAGTTTCGGCAACACCATAAAAAAGGCGCGGCACATTCGCGAGGCTTACGAGAAGGGCGTCAGACTCTTCGCGACCGACTGCGAGGCGGATATTCGCAATCTGGCCAGGGAAGCCCCCGGTTCGCGGATTTTTTTTCGGCTGCTGATGGACGCGGTCACTTCCGATTCCGACTGGCCACTGTCGCGCAAATTCGGTTGCCAGCCGCGCATGTTGACGGAACTGGTCGCGTTGGCGGCCGACTTGGGGCTGGACCCCTATGGCGTCTCGTTCCATGTCGGCTCGCAGCAGCGCGAAATTCCGGCCTGGGACGCGGCGATCACCCAAGTCAAAGCGTTGTTCGAGCGGATGAAGGGAAAAGATATTCATCTGAAGGCCATCAACATGGGTGGCGGATTCCCGGCGGATTATCTGATCAAGTCCAACGCGCTTTCCGTGTACGCCGAGGAAATCAACCGTTATCTCGGCTCGCACTTTGGCGACGCCATCCCGGAAATCTACCTGGAGCCGGGCCGTGGCCTGGTTGGCGACGCTGGCGTGCTGGCCAGCGAAGTAGTGCTGATCGCCAAAAAGTCCAAAACCGATCTGAAACGCTGGGTCTACACCGATGTCGGCGTCTTCAACGGCCTGATGGAAACCATCGATGAATCCATCAAATACCCGGTTTATACCGGCAGGGATGGCGAGACCGGGGACGTGATCATCGCCGGGCCGACCTGCGACAGCTTGGACATCATCTACGAACACTTCAAATATCAACTCCCACTGTCCCTGGCCATCGGTGACCGGATTTACTGGCTGTCCACCGGCGCCTATACCGCCTCGTACAGTTCCGTTGAATTCAATGGCTTTCCGCCGCTAACCACCTATTATTTGTAGGAGGGGGCCACCTGAATCGCGCGCGTCCCCGGTGCTTTCACGGTCGAGGAGAACACGATGTCCAAGGCAATTTGCATTCATCAGCACGGCGGCCCCGAGGCGCTACGCTGGGAAGAGGTCGAGGTTGGCGATCCTGGTCCCGGTCAGCTCCGGGTTCGTCATGGCGCCGTCGGCCTCAACTACATTGACGTCTATCACCGTACCGGCCTGTATCCATTGCCGGCGCTGCCCTGGATACTGGGGATGGAAGGCGCGGGCCGGGTCGAGGCGGTGGGCGAGGGCGTGACCGAATTCAAGACCGGCGACCGGGTGGCCTACGCCAGCCCGCCGGCCGGCGCCTATGCCGAGGTTCGGTTGATCGCCGCCGACCGGGTGGTGGCCTTGCCGGATGGGATCGATGACCGCACCGCCGCCGCCATGATGTTGCAAGGCTTGACTGCCCAATATCTGCTGCGGCGTACCTATCGGGTGCAGCCCGGCGACGCCATCCTGCTGCACGCCGCCGCTGGCGGGGTCGGGCTGATCGCCAGCCAGTGGGCACGGAGCCTGGGCGCGACCGTGATCGGCACGGTGGGTAGTGACGCAAAAGCCGAACTGGCCCGCGCTCGCGGTTGCCAGCACGTCATCGTCTACAGCCGCGAGAATTTCGTGGAGCGGGTGCGCGAGATCACCGGCGGGCAAGGCGTGGCGGTGGTGTACGACTCGGTGGGCAAGGAAACCTTCATGGGGTCGCTGGATTGCTTGCGGCCGTTGGGGATGATGGTCAGTTTCGGCAACGCTTCCGGGCCGGTTCCGCCGTTCGAACCGGGCATTCTGGCCGCCAAGGGTTCGCTGTTCCTCACCCGTCCCGTCTTGATGACCTACACCGCCCGGCGCTCGGATTTGCTGGCCGGCGCCGCCGAACTGTTCGAGGTGGTCGCCGGTGGCGCGGTGAAAATCGAAGTCCACCAAACCTATCCTCTGGCCGAGGCCGCCCAGGCGCACCGCGATCTGGAAGCGCGCCGGACCACCGGTTCCACCGTGTTGTTGCCCTGAGAACCTCCGCGCCATGCACGAACTGTCGCTGTGCATGGAACTGGTTCGCGTCATCGAGGAGCAGAACCGCCGCCAACCGTTCCGCCGGGTGCGGACGGTTCGGCTGGCGGTGGGCGCGCTGGCCGGGGTCGAGATCGAGGCGCTGCGGTTCGGATTCACGGTGGCGGCCCAGGGCACACTGGCCGAGAATGCCGTGCTGGAGATCGAGCAACCCGCTGGCGAGGCCGTCTGCCTGGACTGTGGCGCGGTGGTGGAGGTGCGCAACCGCGAGGACCCCTGTCCCCGCTGCGGAGGCTATTTTCCGCGAGTGCGCGGCGGTACGGATCTGCGGGTTGTGGAATTGGAAGTTGAGTAGAGCCGCCGAACGGCGGCTTTTTCTTACGACCCCGCCGCGTTCTTCCCAGGTTTTCGACGCTCCAGGATGTCCTTGATTAAGGTATGTGGCCCCGCGCCGGTGCCTCCATCAACGCCTTGACGTGCGCCGCCACGCTGGCGGCCAGGGCCGACAGGTTGTAGCCTCCTTCCAGGATCGACACCACTTGGCCCGCGCAGAAGTCGGCCGCAACCTCTAAAATCCGCCGGGTCAGCCAGGCGTAGTCGTCCTCGCTGAAATTCAATTCCGCCAACGGGTCCATGTGATGGGCGTCAAAACCCGCCGAGATCAGGATCAATTGGGGCTTGAACTCCCGCAGCGCCGGTTCGATCTCGTGTCTCCAAACATGGCGCAGATCGGTCGAACCACTGCCGGCCAGCAACGGGATGTTGACGACGTTGCCGATCCCGCGTTCGCCGCGGTGGCCGGTGCCGGGGTAGATATAAGCCTGATGGGTGGAAATGTAGAGATAGCCGGGATCGTGTTCCACCGCCGCCTGGGTGCCGTTGCCGTGGTGCACGTCGAAATCGATGACCGCCACTCGCTCCAGACCGTGAACGGCGCGGGCGTGGGCGGCGCCGATGGCGGCGTTGGAAAACAAGCAAAAGCCCATGGCCTGGTTCGGCTCGGCGTGATGGCCCGGCGGGCGGATGGCGCAAAAGGCGTTACTGGCTTCCCCTTGCACAATCGCATCCACCGCCGCGCACACCGCGCCCGCCGCGCGCAGGGCGGCTTCGCCCGATTGCGGCGACAGGATGGTGTCGCCGTCGAGCGCGAAATGACCCTGCCGGGGCACGCAAGCAAGAATCCGTTCGACGTAGGCTTGGGGGTGGATGCGGGTCAGTTGTTCGGTGGTGGCCTGAGGAGCGTCCCGCCATTCCAGGGCGGCGAACGGCGCGGCGCGCAGGGCGTTGAGAATCGCGGTCAGTCGAGCTGGGGATTCTGGGTGGCCGAAGCCGGTGTCGTGTTCCAGGCAGGCCGGATGGGTGTAGAGCAGGGTAGTCATGACGGCGAGTCCTGATGGAGCGGGATTTCGTGTTGAATCGTCGCCCGGCGCAGCGCCCTCAACACATCCTGGCGAGCGACGATGCCGACCAGCAGGCCGTTTTCCACCACCGGCAGGCTTTTGGTGCGCATCTCCACCAGTTTTTGCAGCAGACGGCTAAGCGGCAGGCGCGGCTCGACGCTGACCGGATCGCGGGTCATGACCGCCTCGGCGGGTTGTTCCATGATGGTGTCGTAGTGCGGCGCCAGCGCGTGGGTATCGAGACTGAACGCCTTGAGTAAATCGAACTTGGTCAGGATACCGAGCAGGTGGCGCTGGTCGTCCACCACCGGCACTCCGTTGAAATCGTGGTTTTCGAATATTTCCTCGACCTCGCGCAACCGGGCATTGGGACCGATGGCGATGGGATCGGCGGTCATGGCGTCGCGAACTTCGTATTTCAGAAATTCATACATGTCGGATGATCCTGGAGCGGGGCGGGGCGGCGAGATCGCGCCCGCGCGGGTTGAGCGATAACTCGGTGCATTTTAGGGCCAAGGCGCGGGTCTGTCTGGATCATTCCGGTGGTTCTCGCCATCGGACGAGCGGGTTTCACGCGACGTTCGGAATGCGCCGCAGGGCCGCCGCCAGCACCTCCACGCCCGCGCCGCGCCGGTGAGCGTGCTCGCTGAGATGCCGTCGCCAGGCCCGCGCGCCCGGAATGCCCTGAAACAGACCTAGCACATGCCGGGTCATGGCCTGCAAGGGCGTTCCCCGCCGCAACTGGGCTTCCACGTAGGGCAGTAAAGCCTCGACGACTTGATGGCGACTCAGGGGTGGCGTGCTGGAACCGAAAAACCGCTGGTCCACCTCGGCCAGCAGATAGGGATTCTCATAGGCGGCGCGGCCGATCATCACGCCATCCACCCCCCGTAGCGAATCCGCAATCTGTTCCAGGGTGACCAGCCCGCCGTTGAGGATGATCGTCAAACTGGGAAAATCTTGCTTGAGCTGATAAACCACATCGTGGCGCAACGGCGGAATTTCCCGATTTTCCCTTGGACTCAGGCCGCGCAGCCAGGCTTTGCGGGCGTGAATGATGAAAACCTCGCAACCGCCGCTGGCGACCCGGCCGACGAAGTCCGCCAGCGCCTCGTAGGAATCACGGTCGTCGATGCCGATGCGGGTTTTCACCGTGATCGGCAGGTTCACCGCCGCCCGCATCGCCGTCACGCCCTCGGCCACCACGTCCGGTTCGGCCATCAGACAGGCGCCGAACCGACCCGACCGCACCCGGTCGCTGGGGCAGCCGACGTTCAGGTTGACCTCGTCGTAGCCGAACTCGGCGGCGACGCGGGCGCAGCGAGCCAGTTCGTCGGGATCGCTGCCGCCCAGTTGCAGCGCCAGGGGATGCTCGGCGGGGTCGTAAGCCAGCAGCCGTTCGGGATTTCCGCGCAGCACCGCACCGGTGGTGGCCATCTCGGTGTACAGCAGGGTGTGCCGGCTCAGCAGGCGAAGGAAATACCGACAGTGCCGGTCGGTCCAGTCTAGCATCGGAGCGACGGCGATCCGGCGGTCGAGAGGCCGCATCAAGGCTTGGCGAACAATTCGTTGAAAAATTGCCGCATCGCCACCCAGGACCGCGCGTCGGCGGCGGCGTTATAGGCCGCCCCCTTGCTGTTGTCGCCGCCATGGGCGGGATTGGTGAAGCCGTGCACCGCCCCGCCATAGGCGATCAATTGCCAGTCGACGCCCGCCGCGCGCATTTCCTGTTCGAACGCCGCCACCTGGTCCGCCGGCACGTAGGGATCGTCGGCCCCGTGCAGCGCCAGTACCTTGGCGCGGATGTTTTTCGCATCCTGGGGCGTGGGCGTATCCAGACCGCCGTGGAAGCTGACGACGCCGGCCAGGTCCGCGCCGCTCCGCGCCAGTTCCAGCACGGCGCCGCCGCCGAAGCAGTAGCCGATGGCGGCGACCTTGTCGTTCGCCACGCCCGGCTGGGCCTTGAGCGTCGCCAGACCGGCGGCGGTCCGCGCCCGCAGCAGGGGGCGATCCTTCTTGTAGGTCCCGGACAGCGCGCCCGCCTCCTTGACATCGGCGGCGATCTTGCCATCGCCGTAGATGTCGGCGGCGAAGGCCACGTAACCCAGTTCCGCCAGTTGTTCGGCGCGGCGCTTGGCGTAGTCGTTCAACCCCATCCATTCATGCACCACCAACACGCCTGGCAGCGGCCCCTTGGCGTCCTTGGGGTAGGCCAGATAACCGACCAGTCGGGTATCGCCCTGCCGATATTCGACGGTTTTGGTTTCGATGGCGGCCTGGACTAGGGCCGGCGTCAGTCCGCTCAATAACAGCAACAGTAACGCGCGTAACATCGTTGGCTCCTTTCGGTGGTGAAGGATGGAGAGTTGGAGTGGGTCGGCGCGGCGACAAGTTCCCGCCGCGCGTTCAACGCAATGCCTGGACGACTTCCCGGATCAATTCGGGGCCGCGATAAATGAAGCCGGTGTACAACTGCACCAGGCTAGCGCCGGCGGCGATCTTGGCGGCGGCGTCAGCCCCGCTCAGGATGCCACCCACGGCGATGATCGGCAGCTTGTCCGCCAAAACCTCCCGCAACCGCGCGACGACGGCGGTGGAGCGGGCCATCAGTGGCGCTCCACTGAGTCCACCCGCTTCCTGGGCATGAGGCAGGTGTTCCACGCCAGCGCGGGAGAACGTGGTGTTGGTGGCGATGACGGCGTCCAGTTCGTGCCGAATCAACGCCTGGCCCACGATGGGCAGGTCGGCGTCGGCGATATCCGGGGCGATCTTGAGCGCCAGCGGCACGTAGCGTCCGTGCTCGGCCGCCAGCCGAGTCTGCTCCGTCTTCAGGGCTTCCAGCAACCGATCCAGCGCCGCCCCGTATTGCAGGTCGCGCAACCCCGGCGTATTGGGCGAGGAAATGTTGACGGCGACATAACTGGCCCAGGGATAGACCTTGCGCAGACCCAGCAGGTAATCGTCAACGGCGCGCTCGACCGGGGTATCGGCGTTCTTGCCGATGTTGATGCCCAACACGCCCCGGCCGCAGGTGTGGCGCACCCGCTCCACCAGCCGATCCACGCCCTGGTTGTTGAAGCCCATCCGGTTGATCAGCGCCTGGGCGCGCGGCAGACGGAACATGCGAGGCTTGGGGTTACCGGGCTGGGCGCGCGGGGTGACGGTGCCGATCTCGACGAAACCGAAGCCCAGCGCCCGCCAGAGCGCGATGCATTCACCATCCTTGTCCAACCCCGCCGCCAGGCCCACCGGGTTCGGAAAGTCGATGCCCATGACCCGGCGTGGAGCGCTGGGGATACCGAGAGCGGCGATTCGAGCCAGCACCCCGGCGCCTGGCAGGCGCAGCAGCGTTCGAGTCCAATCGTGGGCGATCTCGGGATCCAGTTGAAACAGAAGCGCGCGGAGCGGCGGGTAGTAGTCCATGAAAAATCCTGGAGGTAGGGAATTGAAAGGACGTTTGCCGGCGGTCAAACTCGCATCGTAGTTCAGTAGTGACAGTCGACAACGGTCGTGATACCATGAATCTTAAACTTGTCATGTATGCGATTTAACGTGCTTTGAACGATGTCGCTGCCTGTGGTTTAATGGCCATGAATGTCACATGAAGCAATAGGTTGTTCGGAAAATGACCTGTTTGACAGAGTGCATGACCGAGTTGTTTTCCATAATGGTCCGATGGAGATCTGTCGGTCAAGGAACCGGGATCATGGATCATTACAAGACGCAAGGCTCCGCGCTGTTCACGCACTCTTTGGGTTTTTGGAGCTTTGGAGCTTTGGATTTTTGGAGCCGCGGGGTCCTGAAGCCCCAGCGGATGAGCAAACTGGCCTGGGTAGAGAATAATGCGTAAGTTGCTGATTTTAAGCACCGCCGCCGTCGAAGAGGAATTTATCCAAAAAATTTCCGCCGCGGATTGGGAGGTTTACTGGACTCAGGACCCGGGTCAGGCCCGAGTTCTGTTGACTGAGCAGTCGTTCCGGGTCGGCCTGGCGCTATTGTTCAGTTGCGAGCCGGAACGGTCCATCCAATGGATGGTTGATTTGGTACTGGCCCGCCGCAAGATGCAGTGGGTCATGGCGTTGCCGCGTCCCTGCGTGGAGCGCAAATTGCTGTCTAGTCTCATCGCCGAGCGATGCTACGATTATCACACATTACCCATTGATCCCCAACGCTTGACGGTCACGCTGGGACATGCCTACGGCATGTCGGAACTGGCCGAAACCCATTTACGCCAGCAGCGCGAAGCCGACGCCCAGTACGGTTTGATGGGTAATAGCTCGGCGATGCAAGCCCTGTTTCGGGGCATCCAGAAAGCGGCCGAGGTCGATGTGCCCGTCCTGATCACCGGTGAGATCGGTACCGGCAAGGAACAGGCGGCGCGAGCGATCCATGAAAATTCATCCCGGGCGGCGGCGCCCTTCGCGGTGGTCAACTGCGAGGCGATGGTCGTCGATCTGATTCAATCCGAGTTGTTCGGGCATGAAAAGGGCGCGTTCGCCGGCGCTGGCGAGCGCCGGATCGGACAGATCGAGGCGGCCGCCGGAGGCACCCTGTTCCTGGATGAAGTCGGCAATCTTGGGCTGGAGGTGCAGGCCAACCTGCTGCGTTTTCTGGAGGAAAAGAAGATTCGGCGGCTCGGTGGCACCAAGCCGATTCCCGTCAATGTCCGAGTGATCACCGCCACGCACACCAAGATCGAGCAGGCGGTGCGCGACGGCCGTTTTCGCGAAGACCTGTTTTATCGTCTGAACGTGCTACATCTGCGGGCGCCCACGTTGCGCGAGCGTCGGGGCGACGTGGAGTTGCTGGCCCGCTACTTCTTCAACAAGTTTTCCGCCGAGGTCAAGACGGTCGCCAAGGGATTCAGCCGGGACGCGCTGGAGGTGATCAATCGCTATGACTGGCCGGGCAATGTCCGCGAATTGATGAACCGGGTGCGCCGCGCGGTGCTGTTGAGCGAGGGGCCCTATATTTCGCCCGCCGACCTGGAACTGGAGCGGCGTTCGCTGGGGCGGGGCTTCGTCACCCTGGACGAGGCGCGGATGGCGGCCGACCGCGAAGTCATTCAGGCCACGCTGTTGCGGACCCGTTTCAACATCGCCCGCGCCGCTCAGGAGTTGAGCGTGTCGCGCATGACCTTGTACCGATTGATGGAAAAGTACGACATACGGCGCGACAGTCTTTAGGACGCCCTCGCGCGGATGAAAGGGGAACGCCGGTTCGGGCCGGCGTTTTTCGGGTCGGGCTGGGCCGCGGATTCCGGCCAGCCCTTCGGCGCGGTCCCCCGACAGCATGACGACGCCGTTCGAGCCACGATCCTTCCTCAAGACGCTCGTTACCCTGCCCGGCGTTTATCGGATGCTGGACGAGCGTGGCGTGGTGCTCTACGTCGGCAAGGCCCGCAACCTGCGGCGGCGGGTGTCGAGCTACTTTCGGGAGCATCACCCTTCCGCCAGGACGCGCGGCCTGGTCAACCAAATCCGGGCCATCGAGGTCACGGTGACCCACACCGAGGCCGAGGCGCTGATTCTGGAAAGCCGGCTGATCAAGGAACTTCAGCCGCGCTACAACATCCTGCTGCGCGATGACAAGGGCTATCCCTACATCCACGTCGCCGAGGGCGATTTTCCCCGTTTGGCGCTGCATCGCGGTGCCAAACGCGCGCCAGGGCGCTATCTTGGGCCGTATCCCCACGCCGGCGCCGTCCGCGAGACCCTGAATCTGCTCCAAAAGTTGTTTCGGCTGCGCTCGTGCGAGGACAGCTTTTTCCGCGCGCGGAGTCGGCCTTGCCTGCAATATCAGATCAAGCGCTGCACCGCGCCCTGTGTCGGCCTGATCGACCGCGCGGGTTACCAGCGTTGCCTGGGTGATGCCCTGCGGTTTTTGGAGGGGCACGGCGGACAGGTCATCGACGATTTGGCGCGGCGCATGGAGGCGGCGGCGGCGGCGTTGAATTTTGAGGAAGCGGCGGTCTGTCGCGACCAGATCGCTGAATTGCGCCAGATTCAGCAGCGCCAGCACGTTGAGGGCGAGAGCGGCGATCTCGACGTGCTGGCCGCGACCACGCGCGGCGGTTCGGCTTGCGTGCAGGTCTTCGTGTTTCGCGGTGGGCGACTGTTGGGCAACAGGGCGTTCTTTCCGCGCCTGCCCGAGGAAGAGGACGCCGGCGCGGTGCTCGGCGCCTTTCTAGCCCAATACTACCTGGATCGGGAAATTCCCGCCGAGCTGTTGGTCAGCCACGAACCGGCGGATGCCGCGCTGTTGGCGCGGGTCTTTCGGGAGCGCGCCGGCCGACGGGTCGCCCTGGTCGCGCATCCACGCGGCGAGCGTTCCCACTGGCTGGAATTGGCTCGGCGCAACGCCGAACACGCCCTGGCCGCGCACCTGTCCAGTCAAGCTGGAACGCGCCAGCGGCTGGAAGCGTTGCGGGACGCGCTGGGACTGGAGGAGGCGCCGGAGCGGCTGGAGTGCTTCGATATCAGCCATACCCGGGGCGAGGCCACGGTCGGGGCGTGTGTCGTGTTCGGCGCGGAGGGACCGATCAAGGCCGACTACCGCCGTTACAATATCGAGGCTATCACTCCCGGCGACGATTACGCCGCCTTGCACCAGGCGCTGACCCGGCGCTATACCCGACTGCGGGAGGAAGAGGACCGCCTGCCCGATGTCTTGTTCGTCGACGGTGGCCAAGGGCAGTTGGCCCAGGCGTGCGCGGTGCTGGAGGAATTACAGGTCGTCGGGGTGGCGGTGGTGGGCGTCGCCAAGGGGCCGGAGCGCAAGCCGGGGCTGGAAACGCTGTTCTTGTCCGGGGAAAACCGCCCCCTTATACTGGCCGCCGATTCGCCCGCTCTGCATCTGGTGCAGCAGATTCGCGACGAGGCCCATCGCTTCGCCATCACCGGCCACCGCCAGCGCCGAGCCAGGGCCCGCGCCACGTCCGCTCTCGAACAGATTCCCGGCATCGGTCCCAAACGCCGGCAAGCCTTGCTGCGACAGTTCGGTGGCGTAAAGCAGCTTGCGCGGGCTGGCGTCGAGGATATCGCCGGCGTGGATGGCATCAATACCGAGCTGGCCCAGCGGATTTACGATGCCTTTCATGGCGAAACCTGATCGCCGGCCGACCCCATGCAACTGAACTTGCCCACTTGGCTGACCTTGCTGCGCATCGCGTTGATTCCGGTGCTCGTGGGGGTGTTCTTCCTGCCGGTGCGCGGCGCCAACGTGCTGTGCGCGGCGCTGTTCGGGCTGGCGGCGCTCACCGACTGGTTGGATGGCCATCTGGCGCGGCGGTTCGATCAAACCTCGGCCTTCGGCGCGTTTCTGGACCCGGTGGCGGACAAGCTGATGGTCGCGGCGGCGCTGGTGCTGCTGGTGCAGGCGATTCCCACGCCGGTGATGGCGGTGGCGGCGGCGATCATCATCGGCCGTGAGATTGCGATTTCGGCGTTGCGCGAGTGGATGGCGCAAATCGGCAATCAGGGCCGTGTGGCGGTGTCCACGGTCGGCAAGTTCAAGACCACCGCCCAGATGGTCGCCGTGCTGCTGCTGCTGTATCGGGAGCCCGTGGGCGGGTTTCCGACGCTGGAAGTTGGGTTAGGGTTGTTACTGGTCGCGGCGGTGCTGACGCTCTGGTCCATGTTTCACTACCTGCTGGCGGCGTGGCCGGTGCTCCGCCAGGACAGGCAGGGTGGAAGGACTTGACGAGCGGGTTTTTTACGCTAGAATCGCTGCTCTTCATACAGCGGGAATAGCTCAGTTGGTAGAGCACAACCTTGCCAAGGTTGGGGTCGCGAGTTCGAGTCTCGTTTCCCGCTCCAGATTCCCCAAGCCTCGAATCGTCGGGGCTTTTTTGTATTCCCGGCGAGATTGGCGGCCGGAACCCCTCAGTACAGGGCTAGGTGGCAGAGTGGTCATGCAGCGGCCTGCAAAGCCGTGGACGCCGGTTCGATCCCGACCCTAGCCTCCAAATCAGGTTTCAACGATGTTTTTCCCCGTCGCGGACCCGCCTGGAGCGGGTTTTCCGTGGCGGGGCGTCCGTCCGCTCCAAAGCGCCATCGTGCTTGACCTGCCGTGTGTCGCATCGCATCGAAACCGCCCACCGTGGGTCGGTTCCATGGTCCCCACCCGAAATTCAGGCGAAGGATCAGAACGTCATGCAAAACCACTCCGAAATCGCCGAGTTCCTGTGGAGAATCGCCGATCTCATCAAGGACGACTACGACGCCAAGGATTACGAGGCTGCGGGCCGCGTTCAAGACCAATGAGATCGAGCATCTTCGCCGCGACAAGCTCAGAGCCTATACGAAAAAGAAGTTTTTTTAAAACAAATACTTACTGTTGAATGTCATGGCTTTTTAGGCCAGAGAGGCGCCCTATCACCAGTAAGTCAATGTTTTTGAAGGGCGTGTTCCCGTATAGGCTCTCAATCGCAGCATCAAGGACGCCTTCCTCAGCAACGCCGATGAATTCCTGAGCTTCATGGCCAAAACCGAAACCGATCCCGGCTTCGGCAAGTTCTTTTTCTCCGAGATGTTCAAGTGGTACGAACAAGCGGTGAATGCACCCGATCCGCCCCATGCGCGCGGGTAATTTCTGGTCTCCATTGAGACATTTATACTGTTCTTATCGACTGTCGCATATAGCGCGCGCCGGGCCGGAAAACTCAACGGGCCGGGCCGCGCCCACCTTGTCGGTGATAGCGTGAATACACTATCCTAAGCCCCGTCAATCATTCTGGCGGTTTTTTTAGGGGCTTCCCTCGGCCGGATTCGATTATGACCCTCTCCCTGCTGGTGTGGTGGAATGGTATACACACAGGACTTAAAATCCTGCGCCCCTGATCGGGCTTGTGGGTTCGAGTCCCACCACCAGCACCATGAAAGTCTGGACGACCGACTTCCTATCCCGCTCGACCGCCGGTGGTAACGGCGTAACCGTTCAGTTCCCTCTCCCCCATTCGTGGGGGAGAGGGTGAGGGTGAGGGGGTAAGTCTTTGAAACTACAACCCTCACCCCCAACCCCTCTCCCGCAAGCGGGCGAGGGGAGTGAGCGGTTACGCAACGGCGAGGTCGCTTCGGTTAGCGATTCTGTGGGTTTTGGAACACCGCGAACCGCTAGGCCGCCGGCGCGAGATAGTCCTCGATGTGGACCGCGTCGATCTGTTCGGGCCGCAGAAAGCGCTCAGCGTATTGCTGGTGAACCCCGGCGCGTAGAAACAGTTCGAACAGTTCCGGGTCGATGTGCTGCTCCTGGGACATCCGAGCCATGATCCGCAGCGCTTCCGACAGGGTTTTGCCCAACTTGTAGGGTCGGTCGATGGCGGTCAGCGCCTCGAAGATGTCGGCAATCGCCATCATCCGCGCCAGCACGCTCATCTGCTCGCGCCGCAATTGCTTGGGATAGCCGGCGCCATCCATCTTCTCGTGGTGACCGCCCGCGATCTCCGGCACCCGCCGCAGTGGCTTGGGAAACGGCAGTCGCGACAGCATCACGATGGTCTGGACGATGTGCTCGTTGATCTTGTAACGCTCTTCGTCGGTCAGGGTGCCGCGACCGATGCACAGGTTGTGAAGTTCGCCCCGGTTGTAGAGCAATTCCGGCACGTTCAGCCGAAAACCCCAGGGATTGTCCGCCTCGATCCGATCCTGGGGACCGCGCTCGAACCGGTGTTCCGGCTTGTCGGCCAGCAGCGGCTCGACCGCTGGGAGGGGAGAGGCGGGCGCGCGTTCCTTGCGGGTCCGCTCTTCGTGTGACAAACCGATGCGGTCGTCGAGGGTGCGCAGCCAGGTCCGTTCGGCCAGGCGCTGGAGCCGGGCGATCTGTTCCGGGGACATGAATTCGCCGCCCTGGTTGCAGCGGGCGACGAAGGCGAAGTCGTCATCGAGCGTTCGCCATTCCGCGTCGAGCCTGGCTCGCAACTCATCTCGGTCGCCGCCGCTGGCCACCTGCCGCCAGTAGGCGATCTCGGCGTCGCGCTTGAGCACCTCGAACCGCATCCGCACCTCATGAATCCGGTCGTAGATCGTTTCCAGCTTGGTGGCCTTGTCCACCACGTATTCGGGCGTGGTGATCTTGCCGCAGTCGTGCAGCCAGCAGGCGATGCGCAGCTCTTCCCATTCGGCCTCGCTCAGCGCGAAATCCTGAAAAGCGCCGGTTTGCTCCGCACAAGCGGCCTGAGCCAGCAGTTTGGTCAGCTCCGGCACCCGGGCGCAATGGCCGCCGGTGTAGGGACTCTTGGCGTCGATGGCGTCGGCGAGTAGGCGAATGAACGCCTCGAACAGGTTTTTCTGCGCTTGTAGCAGCCGCTGATTTTCGATGGAGACCGCCGAAGTGCCCGACAGCGCGGCGATGAACGCGAGCAATTCCGGCGCAATCGGGTTTTCGGCGCCGGCCGATCCCGCCTTGAGAACGGCCAGCACGCCGACCAATTCCTGTTGGCGATTGCGTAGCGGCACGACCATGAGGTGGCCAGCGTTGAGGGACGGATCGGACAGGGGCGCCAGATAGTCGGCCAGCGGTTCGCCCGGCGTGAGCGGTCGGATTTGAGGAGTCGTCGCCTGGGCGGTCTCCACCAGGGGGTGGGACCGGGGATCGGTCAGGGACAGGGGAGACAGCCGGTCGACCGCCACGGCCCCGGTTTCGCTCCGCAACCGAGCGGCGGCCGGTCGCAATTCGCGCTCGTCGTCGCTCACCAAAAACAGGATGCCGGCGTCGCCTTGGGCCAGCGCCAGGGTTTCCGCCAACACCCGATCCAGCAGACGCTCGAAATGATGTTCGGCCGCCAGCGCCGATCCGATGTCGAGAAAACGGCGAATTGTGGATTTCATCAGTCTCATCGCCTGGGCCAGTTGGTTGACCTCGGTGATGATCGAATGGACCGCGACGGGTTCATGAAAGTCGAAGCGCCGAATCCGGGCCGCCTCGCCGACCAGGCTTTGCAAGTGGCGGGCGATCCGGCGGGACAGCAGCCAGGTGACCGGCAGCGCCAGCAACACCAAACCGATGGCGATCAGGACCGATTGATCGCGGATGCGCGCCGCGTCGGCCAGCAGTTCGCGCTCGGGCACGGCCAGCGCCAGCGATAACGGCGCTCCACCTTGGAACGGCAGGGTTTTTACCACTCCGCGCCAATGCTGGTCGGCGATTCGCAGCGTGAAGCCAGCCGGGTCCAGCCGCGCCGCGCGCCGCTCCGGATCGCGCCAATCCTGATCCAGTTGGGTCAGCACCGGCTCGTTCAATTCGGCAAGCCGGGCCAGGCGCGGTTCACCGTCGCCTTCGCGCGGCAGCCGAGCGGTATCCGGATAGGCAATGACTTGACCCTGATGGTCGAACAACGCCAGTTGCGTGCTGGGGAGGAAGCGGCTGGCGGCCAGCGTGGCGGAAAGATCGCGCAAGGTGAGGTCGGCGCCCACGACCGCCGCGCCGGTGGTGGCGCGACGGGCCAGCGTGATGCCGACCTCGCGGGTCGTGAAAAACAGATAGGGGTCGGTGCGAATCCGATCGGGCCGGGTGCGCGTCGCCTGATACCAGGGGCGGGTGCGAGGGTCAAAGGTATAGTTGGGTTTGGCGTCACGGCGGAGCAGGTTCAAATCCGCGTCGAGGAACAGGAAAGTGGCCGTGATGGCGCCCGCTTCGTCGCGCTCCACGCTCTGCGCGAGATAGCGAGCCTGATCCGGAGCGGCGAGCGGGGCGCGCAGCGGGGAATCCGCCGGCAGCCGCCGCAGCAGAAAGAAATCGCCGTCGTCATAACCGACGAACAGGGCCGATATGTGTTCGGATTCCGTCATCGCTTCATGCAGATAACCCAGGCTATCGAGGCGCTCGGTCAGCGAAGTGGCGAAGGTCAGCCGTTGCCAGGCCAGTAAGTCGACCGTGATCGCGACCGGCGTGGCCAGTGCTTGAATCCGGCGGGCGGTTTGATCGGCGATCCGTTCGAACCGCTCGTCGGCGGTTCGCAGCATCAGCCGGGTGGTTTCCGTGTAGTTGTTCCAGATCACCGCGCCGCCGAGCAACAGGATCAGGGCGATGAACAGGGTCGCGATGTGAACGCGCAGCGGCAACTGACGCGGCGCGGACAGGGGAACGGTCAGGGGCATTGGCGGTTCCTGGATGGGGGCGAGGAAAGCATCGTGGGAACAGGCTTGCGCGGGTGGCAAACTGCATCACGAGCGCCACTATAACAATAGCGTATCCGGGCGCTCGAAAGCGGGTGAAGCCCTGGACTTGCTGGAAAATGAAGGGGCGGGATGCATCAGCCAACGTGGAATTGGCGGGGCGCTGAGGGGCGAAACGCACCTGCCGCGAGATGACGAACTGCAAGGAAGCGCGGTTTTATCTCACGCAGTGCGGGATAAAGTCGCTGGATGGGGATAAGGATGGCAAGCCGTGTGAGAGGCTGTGTCGGTGATGTGAGGAATGGGTGGGTGGTGCAAGGAATGAGTTCAGCCGCCGACTCCGCCGGTCGGTCGCAACGCCCGGTTTGGTGTGCCTCTTATCAATCCGACATGCCTATCCAGTCCAGAAAGGACTTCATCCATCAATTTGGAGTGAATTTTGGCGACCGGCAATATGCGTGAGAGTAGACGAATCCACGCGCTTTCTATTTCAAGCAGTATTTCGTAGGTAACGCTGCATTGTCCGTTGATCTCGGATAGTGTCCATGTCCCGGTGCCACTGTATATGCCAGAGTATTTCATTTGCAGTTCTGAATTGTTCAAATAGCTGATCACTTCGCATGTGAAGCTCTGTCCTCCATATGGCTTGACTTCAATTTGTGAATGAATAAGCTCTGGCTCTATGCGGGCGACTTTTATCTTTATGGAAGAAGGCCACCATTTGGGATAGTTTGCGAAATCCGTCAGCACCCCCCAGATATCCTCTGCGGGATATGGCAATGTTTTTGAATTGGTGGTGTGTATCAATTCTATTCCTAAGAGTACCGAACATTGGAGGTCAGCGACGGGCGATTTTCCGCCCGTTCGCTGGAACGAGTTGTTATGCCTTTTTGAGCTATTTCTTCTCAGGCATTGCCGAGGAATGGTGGCTTGTAATTAACCACTCTGAACCATTCCAGCGATAGGTAAAACTGTAACGTCCGCTGACAGACGCACCTGTCTTTGCAAACGTGAATGTGTAAAGACCTGCGTCAACGGCAGAATTACAACCGATTTCAAGAAATCGCAAGTCAATCTTTCCGGAAGGGCGGTTCTCCAGAAAGTGATGGAAGTAATCTTCCTTCTCCGCTGGTGTGAGCCGTGGCTTGTTTGAAACTGTGGGCAAAAGAATTGAGCGCTCTGCGTAGTTAGCGACAACCTTGTGCGGATCACCCGTTAGCAAGGATTTGTTCCAGCGATCAAACAGTGACTCAATTTCTGCCTCAGAAATTGCTTTGCAACTCTCTACGCAAGAGCTTTGTGCATCGTTCTGAGCGACTTGGCTTGATGCGCAGCCTGTAAGAGCCACAATAACAAAGAAAAAACTAAAACGTTTCAACATTATAAAGCACTCCTTATTGAGGTTGGTGGGGTATTGGTATAACGTCCGGGGCTAAAGCGGCGCGCGCCACTAGATGACCTTGCGAGCTAGCACGTCGCCCGTGGCGCTCGCTCGCTTTTGAGCCCGCTTGTTAGGCTCTTCATTTCTTCATTCTTGGGGCAAAAGGCAAGACCCGACCCCATTTGCCCCCAACCTACCGCCCTAACTGGGAGAAATGGCAAGAGCAGATTTGTAGTTGCCTTTGGCAAGCGCCAAGCCTTTTACTAGCTTTGGGTCAGCACCTGCTTGTGTTGCTTCTGCCTCTAATAGATGCAGTTGTTTAGTACCAAGAATATTTACAACGTGTGCATTCAATTGATCGTTTGGAAGCATTTGGAGACGCCCGGCAAGGGTCATCGCCGCCTTCTGGTTATTAGAAACCTCTACATCTATCGCATCAGCAACTGCTATATCTTTGGCTTTTGTTATCCAATCATTAATTGAAAGAACGCCAATGTTAGCAAAAGTAACATTTATATTTTTGAGAATAGCCTCAAAGCCGAAAACACCTATAAAAGCATACCAAAACCACGCCGGAGCGATGTTAGCGGGGATTGATTCAGATGTAGCTGCCGCCGCCAGAAAAGTTGAAAAAACATTTCCTACGGAAACAATTAAAAAATAGAGAAACGTCGTTGCACGAATTTTTGCTAGCAACGAGGTCTTGGCAGCTTGCGTTATTTGTATCGCGACAATCAGGCTGCTTAAAGGCACAGCTATTATCGCAGCAATTTGCGTATCAAGCATTTCTATCCCCTAAACAGTCTATTAGCTTGGAGTCCCAACGCTGTTACATAAAAAGTTTTTAGCGAATCTATCGGTGCATCTGTTTCCTTTATCAGTTCAGCTTGCTTTAAAGTTTCAATGGCCTGTAACGCTTGCGCCTGATCAATGTCATCGGAAACCAACTGCCCGAGTCCGACCGATGTTTCATTAGCAATCGTATTCAGAACCTCTTTTACCGCAGGCTCTGAAAGGGTAGCAAGAACACTATAGGAGATAGCCATATTGATACCTTAAATAGCATGTTGGATAAAGTGGGCCGAATTTATGGTCTAGCAACAGGCACAGAGCGAGATCGTCCCAAGCCTAACAAGTGATTATACGGTTTCCGCCTATCCACCACCATCCGCCGGGGTTGATAGGAACTCTTTGATTCTGATCGCCTTTGCGAGCGGTATAACTTCATTCATCGCCAGTTTTCCAGCCCTGGAAATCCCGCCATCTTCGCCGTCCCCCCGAAGCGGACCCGGCGCCACGAGACATCTTCAACGCAAAAGCATCTTCCATGCCACGGCCGCGCCCGGTTCGGATAGCGTTATCCATGAAAGAGTTATCGGCGCGGGTTCGTTTTTTGACCACTGGGGCAGTTTCAATTTGAAACAGGAAATTTCACATTGAAACCAGCGCCTGGCGATCAAGGCGAACCATCCGCCGTGCCGGGCGGTGGAATGAAGTCACCGCGTTCGTCTCCCGCGCCGGAGAGTTGTATCTCCGATTTATCCCCACGCACGCAGGCAAAACCGAAACCGCGCGCCGGCCTCTGGGACATCCGCCGCCCACGGTCAAGCTCAGCGCCAGCCCGACATTGAGGGCCGCCCGGTCCATGCCGGGTTAGCCGCCGCTGATGATTTTCAACCGCTGAAGTGCGGCGTTCATCGGGTCACTAGCGCCTCCAATAGCGCAAATCCACGCTGAATGGAGGCAACCGAGCGGACCTGATACAGCGCGGTTTTCAGGTATTGACAGTAGGCGGATCATTCGGGTAACGAATTAGGAGTGGCTTGGGCGGAGAGAACAAATGCGATCCCAACGGCTCGCCTCCCGCTCCTATGGGGCATATCACATGGCATGGGTCCGTGGCGGAAACTTGGGGCGAATGATCATCGGTGGTTCGCTGCTCGCAGCGGGCTGTACCCAGCAAGCTTGGTACGAGGGGTTTCAGGCGAGCGAACGACAGAAGTGTGAGTCCTTGCTCTCCCAGAGCGCCATGCAACAGTGCATCGACCAGGTCAATAGTCTGAGTTATCCCCAGTATCAACGGGAGCGAGAGGGATTGATAAAGAACTCACGTTAAGACCGATTGTTGCGAGGTCGGGTCACAGCCCCAGGGTGGCCAGGATGCCCTCGCGGAAATGCCAGCCGGCCAGCGCCAAGGCGGCCAGCAATAAGATCGCCAGCGCCCACAGCCCGACCTTGCTCGCCGGTGGGGTCTGGGCCGGGGCTGTCAGCAGGCGTTGTTCCAGCGCGGCGCGGGCGGCCCGCTCGGTTGCCAGCAGGGCCATCAATCGGTTCTGCTGCCCCTGCATACTCTTGATCCGCTCGCGAGCATCCTTGAGCTGATCGCGGAGTTGCTCCACCGAGACCGATCCGGTCGCCTGCTCGCCCCCTGAATCCAGCGTTTCGCAACGATCATCGTCGGGGTCTTGCGTCGTGATAGTGGGCCTTCCCGACAGTGCCTCTTTTACTTTCGGGGCAACAGCGGTCGATGGCGATGGGCGTTGCGTGCCGCCAGGCCTGCGTCTTCGATTCTCAACATCTATGATGCGAGTTTCGGAAAGCTCATCGTCGGGTTCTTGCGTCGTCATATTGGCCCTTCCTCACCTTCGGTTCTGGTTTCTTGAAGGATAGCCTACAGTACGGCGTCCGCTCCCTCGATGGGGATAAGGACGGCGTGCCGTGTGCGATGCTGTGCCGATGAATGGACGAAGCTGCTGGCGGCCGGGCAAGGGTGGGCTGTTCACGCGAGGTTGTCAGCCGTCGCGTGGAACGGTTGGCCCGGCTATATCAGCGTTGGCGAATCGCTTGCCAGCGGGCGTCCGACCACCAGAAGTTGGACACGGCAAACAGCGTGGCGCGGGCGTCTTGCAAGACGGTAACCGCGTCCTGCGTGAAATTGTATCCGACCACGAGTAGCGGATCGGGAACATCACCGAGCCGGGCCAGCAACCGCCGCGCCGCGCCGGCGGAAACGACAGCGGCGGAAGTAGCCGGAAAAACGGCGAGCGTCACCGGCGAAGCCCCAAGCCTTTTGGGATCGATCAGGGGTCGGAAGAGCGGCGGCAGGCGGGCAGGAACCGTGGCGGGTGGAATGGCGCGGTGCAGGGTGGCTTTCACCGTCACTGTAACAGCATCTCCAAACAGCGGTGGGCTGCCGCGTACACCCCCGGCCGCTGGCTCTCGCGCGGGCCGGCGACGTTCAAGACAGCAATATGGTTTTCGTCCAGCCAGTCCCGAAACGCCAGCGGTCGGGAAGCCGCCCGTCCTCGGCGCGTCGGCCCCTGGGATACCCGCTGCCCACGGTCAAGTCCAGCGCCAGCCCGACATCGAGGGCCGCCCGGTCAACGCCGGGCTGGCCGCCGCCGATGATTTTCAACCGCTGAAATGCGGCGTTCATCAGGTCACTGGTGTCTCCGCATAAAGCCGCCCGTGGGCGGCTACGGGTTGCCATGCACGGATTAAGCCGGTTATTTGACTACGCCCTGCGCGGCTTCGGCAGCTTTCTTCTTGGCCATATCCTCGGCCGTTCCGGTTGCCGCCTTGGTGGGATCAACGGCCGGCACTGGAATGGTGCCCTTGATGGCCTTGGTGGGATCAACGGCGGGCATCGGAGCGGCGCCCTTGACGGCCTTGGTGGGATCAACGGCGGGCATCGGAGCGGCGCCCTTGATGGCCTTGGTGGGATCAACGGCGGGCACCGGAGCGGCGCCCTTGACGGCCTTGGTGGGATCAACGGCGGCGGGCATCGGAGCGGCGCCCTTGACGGCCTTGGTGGGATCAACGGCGGGCATCGGAGCGGCGCCCTTGACGGCCTTGGTGGGATCCGGGGTGGCGCCAGTCACGGCCTTGGTGGGATCAACGGCGGGCGCTGTAACCGCGCCCGGCACCTGCTTCTGAACCTCCTCGGCGGCCTTCTTCTTGACCGCATCGGTAGCCGCGCCGGTCACATCCGCTGCCACCGCCGGGCCAGTCATGGCCAGGGCCAGGATTGCACTGCTCATCAGGGTCATCGGTTTACACGTCATCGCTGTTGCTCCTCTGTGGGTTGAGTCCGTCGTCAGTCTCGCCAGCATCGGCCGGGGCCAACAGGGTCGGGCCGGCCAGCATCGCTACGCTGGCGAGGAGAATCAGCACAATCTTGATCAAGCTTAGCTCCAGGAGGCGGGTTCATGGCGCCACACGGTATCCCGCCATAGCTGAACCGAGATTGAACGCGATTCGCGACCCGACCGCGACCCGCCGCACGACCAGCGGCGCGAACTGTTTGTACATCCTTGGCTCAGCAGGTAGAGGCCATGGTCGAGGAGAAAAGCACCGTTCACCGCCCAGCCCCTACCGCAACAACTCCCGCTTGATGGCTTCCTGGATTTCCTGATGGGTGAGGGGATAGCCGCGCTCCCGCAGTAGCACGGCGCGGATCTTGTTCAATACGTAAGCGTTCAGCTCCCCCTCGTCCCGCACGACGATGGGTTTCGCTACGCTCAACCCATCCTACGAAAAAAATGACTTGTAGCTTGTAGGATGGGTTGAGCGTAGCGAAACCCATCAATACGGGGCGAAACCAGCAGGGGATCTGAACGATTACGTCTTGGTTACGAAAGATGAAAACGTGGCGTTGAGGTGAGGGTGAGCGCCGTTCAGCCGGGGCCATGGGCCAGCTTCAGGCCGATGATCCCGGCGATGATCAACCCCACTGAGACCAACCGCCAGGCGCTAGCGGAATCGCCATAGAACAGGATGCCCACCATGAAGGTTCCCGCCGCGCCGATCCCGGTCCAGACCGCGTAAGCCGTGCCGATGGGGATGTCGCGCTGGGCCAGCCACAGAAACGCCCCGCTGGTGGCCATGCCGACCACGGCGACGAGCACGCCCAACGCCAGCCGACCGGGTGTTTGCGACAGCTTCAGGCCGACCGGCCAGGCGATTTCACACAGTCCCGCCACGATCAGATACAGCCAGGCCATGCGGTGGTCTCCCCGGCGTTAGCGGTTGCACAGGCTGGCGCACGTAGAACAACGTGATTCGCGGTTGACGTTGCGCGCCGGAAACCTTGACAATTCCACGCTGGTTTACGGCAGTTCAATCCGCGGATTCTCGGGGTTGCGCCGAAACAGTGTGGCAATATGTCCGACCCGCTGAACCAGCGCCGCTTCGGTCGTCGTGCAAATCTCCCCGATCATAGTCTCGCGCGCTTCCCGATCCTCGGCGTTGACCCGGATTTTGATCAATTCGTGATGGTCGAGCGCCAGCAGGATTTCGTGCAGGACCGCCGGCGTGATGCCGTTGTCACCGACGATCACGACCGGCTTGCGGGCATGGGCCAGGGCCTTGAGATGACGCTTCTGCGGATTGGTGAGCGCGAACACGAGAGACACCGTGATGGCTGAGGGTTCACGCAGTGTAACCGGCGGCAAGGGAATGACGGTAGCCCCAAGTCCCTTGAATGAGGTCAAGCTGGATTTGGCGATTATCCTGGTGGTCGGCGGATTGCTGCTGCTCGCGCAGGGGCGGTTGCTGGACGGTCTGCTGGCGCAACTGCTGGTGCTGACCAGCTATGGCGTGCTGGGGATGCTCTGGATCGTGGTTCGCGCGCATAAGGTCCTGCAACGCATCGCCCGCGACCGGGAATCGCATCCGGATGGCCCACAGTAAAAGCAGCGCCCGCTGGTTGCGGGAGCACTTCACCGATGAGTACGTCAAGCGCGCCCAGCGGGAGGGCTACCGTTCCCGCGCCGTCTACAAGCTGCTGGAGATTGACGAAAAAGACCGCTTGCTCCGGCCCGGCTTGACGGTGGTGGACCTGGGCGCCGCGCCGGGTGGCTGGTCGCAACTGGTGGCCCAACTGGTGGGCGAGCGGGGCGCGGTCATCGCCTTGGACATCCTGCCGATGGAACCGCTGCCCGGCGTGACGTTCATCGAGGGCGATTTCCGCGAGGCGGCGGTGCTGGAGCAGTTGCTGAATGCGCTAAACGGCCGGCCGGTGGACCTTGTAATCTCCGACATGGCCCCCAATACCAGTGGCATCAAGGCGGTGGATCAGCCACGCGGGATGTACCTGGCCGAACTGGCCCTGGACTTCGTCCGCCGCGGTCTGCGGCCCGGCGGCGATTTTCTGACCAAGGCGTTTCAGGGCGAGGGCTTCGATGTGTTTCTGCGTGAACTGCGCGCCGCGTTCGCCACGGTGACGATTCGCAAACCCAAGGCGTCGCGCGCCCGCAGCGCCGAGCAGTACCTGCTGGCCAGGAACTATCGCGGGTGAGCGAGTCTAAAAAATTCGTGATTTTCAATCCATTCTTCAAATTCATTCCGGTTGCGCGGTGCTGAGGTACATGCCTTGAACGACATGGTCAAGAACATTCTGTTGTGGGTGGTCATCGCGGTGGTGCTGATGTCGGTGTTCAACAGCTTCGGCCCCAAGGTGGCGCCGTCCGCCCCGATGTCCTATTCAGCCTTCCTGCAAGACGCCAAACAGGGGCGAATCAAACAGGTGACGATCGATGGCCGCACCCTTCAGGGCCGCACCGACAGCGGCGAACGGTTCACTACCTACAGCCCGGAAACCGACAACAGCGCCATGATCGGCACGTTGCTCAACCACGGCGTGGAGATCGAAGGCCAGCCGCCGGAGAAGCAGGGTCTGCTGATGCAGATTTTCATCTCCTGGTTCCCGATGCTGCTCTTGATCGGCATCTGGGTGTTCTTCCTGCGGCAAATGCAGGGCGGCGGCGCGGGCCGGGGCGCGATGTCCTTTGGCAAGTCGCGGGCGCGGATGATGAGCGAGGATCAGATCAAGGTGACTTTCGCCGATGTCGCGGGCGTCGACGAGGCCAAGGAGGAGGTCGCCGAACTGGTGGAGTTCCTGCGCGACCCCGGCAAGTTTCAGAAACTCGGCGGCAAGATTCCGCGCGGCGTCCTAATGGTCGGCTCGCCGGGTACCGGCAAGACCCTGTTGGCCAGGGCCATCGCTGGCGAGGCCAAGGTGCCGTTCTTCTCGATTTCCGGCTCCGACTTCGTGGAAATGTTCGTCGGTGTGGGCGCTTCGCGGGTGCGCGACATGTTCGAGCAGGCCAAGAAGCACGCGCCCTGCATCATCTTCATCGACGAAATCGACGCGGTGGGCCGCCATCGCGGCGCGGGGCTGGGCGGTGGCCACGACGAGCGCGAGCAGACCCTGAACCAGTTGCTAGTCGAGATGGACGGCTTCGAGGGCAACGAGGGCATCATCGTCATCGCCGCCACCAACCGCCCGGACGTGCTTGATCCTGCGTTGCTGCGGCCCGGCCGTTTCGACCGGCAGGTGGTGGTGCCGCTCCCCGACGTGCGCGGCCGCGAGCAGATCCTCAAGGTCCACATGCGCAAGGTGCCACTGTCCGAAAATGTCAAACCGGCGGTGATCGCTCGCGGCACCCCCGGTTTTTCTGGCGCCGACCTGGCCAACCTGGTCAACGAGGCCGCGCTGTTCGCCGCCCGCGCCAATAAGCGCGACGTGGACATGGACGATTTTGAGAAGGCCAAGGACAAGATCATGATGGGCGCCGAGCGCAAGTCGATGGTGATGAGCGAGGAGGAAAAGAAGCTTACCGCCTATCACGAGGCCGGTCACGCCATCGTCGGCCGGCTGGTGCCGTCGCACGATCCGGTTTACAAGGTCAGCATCATTCCACGCGGGCGGGCGCTGGGCGTCACTATGTTCCTGCCGGAGGGCGACCGCTACAGCTTCAGCAAGCAGCGGCTGGAAAGCCAGATTTCCAGCCTGTTCGGCGGCCGGATCGCCGAGGGGTTGATCTTTGGGGCGGAGTTCGTCACCACTGGCGCGCAGAACGACATCGAGCGCGCCACCGATATTGCCCGCAACATGGTGACCAAGTGGGGCCTGTCCGACCGACTGGGGCCGTTGACCTACAGCGAGGACGACGGCGAGGTGTTTCTGGGCCGCAGCGTGACCCGCCACAAGAACGTCTCGGACGAGACCGCCCATGTCATCGACGAGGAAATCCGCGCGGTCATCAATCGCAACTATCAGCGTTCCGAGCAATTGTTGCGGGATAACTTCGATAAGCTGCACGCCATGGCCGACGCGCTGATCAAGTACGAAACCATCGATTCCGATCAGATCGACGACATCATGGCCGGACGGCCGCCGCGCGAGCCGACGGAGGCGAGCGCCGACCAGGAACCGCCCGCCACCGGTTCGTCGATCAGCCTGGACAAGGATCGACAGAGCGATAAACCGATTGGCGGTCCGGCCCAGCAGCACTGAGCTATGCAACTCGACTGCGCGGGTAAGGCTCTGGATCTGAATCGGCCCGCCGTCATGGGGGTGTTGAACGTCACCCCCGATTCGTTTTCCGACGGCGGACGCTATCTGCAACTGGATGCCGCCCTGCGCCGCGCCGAAACCATGGTGGAAGAGGGCGCGGCGCTGATCGACGTTGGCGGTGAATCCACCCGACCGGGGGCGCCGTCGGTCTCGGTTCAGGAGGAACTGGATCGGGTGTTGCCGGTGGTGGAGCGGTTGGCGCGGGAACTGCCGGTTCCGATCTCGGTGGATACCAGCAAGCCGGAAATCATCCGGGAAGCGGCGCGCGCCGGCGCTGGCCTGCTCAACGACGTGCGGGCGCTGCGCCTGCCGGGGGCATTGGAAGCCGCCGCCGCCAGCGGTCTACCCGTGTGCCTGATGCACATGCGGGGCGAGCCGGTCACAATGCAACAGGAACCGGTCTATGCTGACGTGGTCGCGGAAGTTCACGCCTTTCTGGCCGAGCGGATTCGCGTCTGTGAAAGCGTCGGCATTTCCCGCGAACGGATTTTGGTCGATCCCGGCTTTGGCTTCGGTAAGACCCTGGATCACAATCTGCTGTTGCTGCGCCATCTCGACCGCTTTACCGATCTGGCCGCTGGCGTTCTGGTCGGCATCTCCCGCAAAAGCATGATCGGCGCGCTGCTGAACGCGCCGGTGGGCGAGCGATTGAGCGGTGGTCTGGCGGCGGCGGCCATCGCCTTCTGGCAAGGGGCGAGCGTCATCCGCACCCACGATGTCCGCGAAACCGTGCAGGCGCTGTGCGTGTGCGCGGCGGCGCGGGCGATGGGTTGATTCAATCAGTCAGTTCAAATCCATCAACAGCGACTGGCGCAGGTTTTCGGGAACCGCCGGTACTTCGGCGACATAGTCAGGGTGGTCGGCGCCGACGGCCAGCGCCGCGCCCTGTCTGAGCCGGCTTTTCATCTCGGCGGTCAACTCGAAGCGCAGGAAATGCACGGCGCTGGTTTTTTCCTCGTTTTCCCGTTCCAGGTCCTCGTCGGCGATGGCCCAGACCGGTTCGCAGCCCTCGACCCGCACCCAGATTCGATCTTCGATCCCTTTCAGGCGGGCCAGCATCCGCCGCCGCTCCTCGACGTCGGGGTACTCGATCAGCAGCGTGGCCTTGAAGTTGCTCCCATCCGGCACCAGCGGGTTGTAGGCTTCCAGTTCGCCATTGATGCCGTCTTCCTCGAAGATTTTCTCGATCCGCAGCATTTCCTGGATCTGGTAACGGATGGTCAATTCGTCCTCGAAAATCAGGGTCATACCATCTACGGCTAGATTATGTTATAATATTTTCCAAACCCCACCTTGGTGATCCAGTGATGAGCCGATCATTGCATATTGAGATTCAGGAGTCCGCCGAAGAATTAAAGCGTATAATGAACGAACAGACTCGCGCTAAATTTCGAGAGCGGATCCAAATTCTTTATGGTTCTTCGAGGGTTCTTGTGGAGGCCGGCAGTTGACTCGCATGAAGATCACTTAAAATTGGCGATAGATAATTAAATCAACTGCTTATATAGTAACTAAAATGATGATTTCTGCAAATGATCCCCCGATCCTCCCGATCCCGCCCGGCCTCCACAAGAACCGTCGAAGAACCCAATTTATGAAAGATAAGCTGTGCTGGATCAATCTAAAAACCCTGGACGAATTGCGTAAAAAGTGGATGAAATTATTCAATCAATTCTCCCAAGTCAAGTGGCTTCTTTAACCAGCTTTGATTTTATCTTATCCGCACTAAAATAGTAAAATATATTGGTAATTGGTATTAGCTTTTATCCGCATCCCAATCACTTCTAATCCTTTCACGCATGGACACCATCAAGATACGCGGCGCCCGCACCCACAATCTCCAAAATGTCGATCTCGATCTGCCCCGCGACCGGCTGATCGTGATCACCGGCCTGTCCGGGTCGGGTAAATCCTCGCTAGCGTTCGACACGCTCTATGCCGAAGGCCAGCGCCGCTATGTCGAATCGCTGTCGGCCTACGCGCGGCAATTTCTGTCGCTGATGGAAAAGCCGGATGTGGATCACATCGAGGGACTGTCGCCGGCGATTTCCATCGAGCAGAAATCCACTTCGCACAATCCCCGTTCCACGGTGGGGACGATCACCGAGATTTACGACTATTTGCGGCTGCTGTACGCGCGGGCCGGGATTCCGCGCTGTCCGGATCACGGCATCGATCTCGACGCCCAGACCGTCGGCCAAATGGTGGATCAGGTGCTGGCTTTGCCAGAGGGCGAACGGTTGATGCTGCTGGCGCCAGTAGTGAAGGAGCGCAAGGGCGAACACGTCAAGCTGTTGCGGGAATTGCAGGCGCAGGGTTTCGTGCGCGCCCGCATCAACGGTGAAGTGGTCGAACTGGACAGTCCGCCGCCGCTGGATTTGCGCCGCAAGCACACGATTGAAGTGGTGGTGGACCGTTTCAAGGTCCGCGACGATCTGGGTTTGCGGCTGGCGGAATCATTCGAGACTGCCTTGAAGCTGACCGACGGCGTCGTCCGGATCGCGTTTTTGGACGAGCCGGATCGGGCGGAGCTATTGTTTTCCGCTGGCTTCGCTTGTCCGGTATGCGGCTACAGCCTGAGCGAGTTGGAACCTCGCCTGTTTTCCTTCAACAACCCGGTCGGAGCTTGTCCGGAGTGCGACGGGTTGGGGGTCAAGCAATTCTTCGATTCCGAGCGAGTAGTGGCGCATCCGCATCTGAGTCTGGCGCGCGGGGCGGTGCGCGGCTGGGACCGAGAAAATTTTTATTATTTCCAGTTGGTTAAATCCTTATCCCGGCATTACGGGTTCGACCTGGATAAACCGTTCCAGGAGTTGCCGGAGCGCATCCGCAAACTCGTCCTGCACGGCAGCGGCGGCGAAACCATCGATTTTGAGTACACCAATAGTCGCGGCGAAACTTACCACCGCCGGCATTCGTTCGAGGGTGTGATTCCCAACATGGAGCGCCGCTACCGGGAAACCGAATCGAACTTGGTGCGCGACGAGTTGGCAAAATATCTCAGCAGCCAGCCCTGTCCGTCCTGCCAAGGGGCGCGCTTGACTCGTTCCGCCCGCAACGTGTTCGTCGCCGGCCGGAGCGTGCCGGAGATTGTCGCGCTGCCCATCGGCGCGGCGCGGGAGTTTTTCGCGCAATTGAGCCTGCCGGGCCGGCGCGGCGAAATTGCGGTCAAGATCGTCAAGGAAATCGGCGAACGGTTGAACTTCCTGGTCAACGTCGGACTGGATTACCTGAGCCTGGAGCGCAGCGCCGACACCTTGTCCGGCGGCGAGGCGCAGCGCATCCGGCTGGCGTCGCAGATCGGCGCGGGGCTGGTCGGGGTGATGTACGTGCTGGACGAGCCTTCGATTGGCCTGCACCAGCGCGACAACGCCCGGTTGCTGGCCAGCCTGTTGCGGCTGCGCGATCTCGGCAACACCGTGATCATGGTCGAGCACGACGAGGACGCCATCCGCACCGCCGATCATGTCGTGGACATGGGGCCGGGCGCGGGCGTCCACGGCGGCCGGGTGGTGGTGCAAGGCACGCCGGCCGACATCGTGGCCCATCCCGAATCGTTGACCGGCGCTTATCTTGGTGGCCGGCGGCGGATCGAAATGCCAGTCAAACGTACTCCGCCTAATGCCAAAAAGCAGTTACGCATCGTCGGCGCCAGCGGCAACAACTTGAAAAATCTGACGGTGGAGATTCCGCTGGGGCTGTTGACCTGCATCACCGGCGTCTCCGGCTCCGGCAAGTCCACGCTGATCAACGATACCCTGTACCGTTACGCCGCCCGCGATTTGAACAACGCCAACGAATCGCCCGCGCCGTGCCAGGATCTGCTGGGGCTGGAGCAGTTGGACAAGGTGGTGAACATCGACCAGAGTCCTATCGGCCGCACGCCGCGCTCCAATCCGGCCACCTACACCGGCCTGTTCACCCCGATTCGCGAATTATTTGCTGGCGTGCCGGAATCGCGGGCGCGCGGCTATCAGCCGGGCCGGTTCAGCTTCAACGTTAAGGGTGGGCGCTGCGAAGCCTGTCAGGGCGACGGGGTGATTCAGGTGGCGATGCACTTCCTGCCCGACATCTACGTGCCCTGCGACCAGTGCAAGGGGCAACGCTACAACCGGGAAACGCTGGATATCCGCTACAAGGGCCGCAACATCGAAGAAGTGCTGGAGATGACGGTCGAGGACGCCTTGGCGTTCTATCAGGCGGTGCCGATGGTGGCGCGCAAGCTGCAAACGCTCGACGCCGTGGGCTTGAGCTACATCAAGCTCGGCCAGAACGCGACGACGCTCTCCGGCGGCGAGGCGCAGCGGGTGAAACTGGCCCGCGAGCTGTCCAAACGCGATACCGGCCAGACGCTGTACATCCTCGACGAACCGACCACCGGCCTGCATTTCCACGACATCGAGCAATTGTTGAAAGTGCTGCACGAATTGCGGGACCGGGACAACACGATTGTCGTCATCGAGCATAACCTGGACGTGATCAAGACCGCCGACTGGATCATCGACCTGGGGCCGGAAGGCGGTGGCGGGGGCGGGGAGGTGGTGGCGGTGGGCACGCCGGAACAGGTTGCCGCACATCCCCACAGCCACACCGGGCGGTTCCTAGCGCCGGTGCTGGGGCGGTAAATCAGCGATCACCGGTCGGATATACTGGGATGGTAGGACAATGAACGGATTTTTTGAGGGAGCACAGCCCATGAACAGAACACGAACCGCGAAATTTCGGATGTCGGACCACAGAAACGAGGATTTAACGCCGGGGTCTCCGGCGGAAAGGATCGGTCTCGTCTGGCCGTTGACCCGTGAACTCGCTTCCCTGAGCAAACGCTACGATGCTGAACGAAGACTACAAAGACATGTTATACCAAACCCTACTAAAAAACTACTTTATATAACAGTGGGTACCATACCAATTTTTTGAAGAGCATCGAGGATAAACTCTCGGTTTGTTCATGAGGAAAAGAAGGCTTTTGGCTTCGATAAGAACCGTTCCTTCAGCGTCAACTTTAAGGCATCCAAACTAGGAAAAACCCGATTGGCGATTTCATCTTTAGACCAGTCCCATAACTGCTCGGAAGAGTTGACTTGCGGGTTATGTTGCGGTTGATAAAGTAACATCACATTATCCGGCATCACCAGATCGTTCGCGCGATGAAACTTCGCGTTATCCGTTTGAATCACATGAAAGTCATACGGATACTGCTCGGAAAAATCATTGAGAAAATGTTGAAAGTTTTCGGTATTGACTCGATGATAGTCTTGGATCATCACTTCACCCGTTCTTATCGAAGGTGGATTCATCATGATTGACTGGTCGACTTGTCCTGCTGTCGAGCGTGACCCTCAGCGCGTCAGCGGCGCTTGGGTGTTTCGCGGCACGCGCGTCCCGGTAGCGGCTCTCTTCCAAAACTTGGAAGATGGCGCGCAACTTTCCGATTTCGTCGAGTGGTTTCCCGGCGTTACCTTGCAGCAGGCCCGGGCTGTGCTGGAGCACGCCGCCTGTTCTCTAGAAGCGGCCTGAATGCGCGTTCTCTTCGACAGGGTACGCCTGTACCTCTACGCAAGTATTTGACTGCACATGAAGCTGTCACCACTTTTGATTTGGGGTGGGGCAGGTTTGGAAACGGCGAATTGTTGAACCACGCCGAGAGTGCAGGCTTTGAGGTTCTGGTCACTACTGACCGGAACCTGAAGTATCAGCAGAGTCTCGCGGGTCGAAAAATCAGCATCGTGGTCATCGCGACTATCAGTTGGCCCCGGATTCAGAAGGTTGTCGCGGCTGTTGCAGAGGCGGTGGACGCTGCGGCAGCAGGTGGTTATGTCGAGGTCCCAGTTCCCTGAACGTGTTCCGGGGCGCCAGTCTTTTTGAGCAGCGAGACAATTTCTTTTAGATATTGAATTTCCTTATCTTTCTGTTGCAGCAAGACTTGGTGCTTCTGCAACTCCATCATCAGTACCTCTGGTGACGCATTCAGAGCTTGCAGCACATGCTGATTCGTGATCGTGTTATTGTCTCCACAATAATACAGAATATTCCTCTCGCCGAAACTCATCATCTCGGTAAGGTCCATACCAAAAGTCTTCGCGATCTGTTCCAGCCGAGAAATTTGCACATCTGTCTCTCCTCGTTCGATGTTGGCGTAGCCGTTTGGCGACATCTCCAGCTTCTCGGCCATCTCCTCTTGCGATCAACCTTTGAGCCGGCGCATAAAACGAATCTTGTCGTTCACATTCATGACAGATACCCCTGCTGTAGATATCCACAGCCCGACTGTGTGGTTATTAAAAGATGTTTGAGTTTAACATAATTTAATCACCTGTATGTCGATATTTCTTATGTCGATATTTCTATGCCTATAACTTTATCCATCACTTTGGCTTCAGTTGTGGCAATCTCGGTACCAAACCATCATTTAATTTTAGGTTCACTAAATTACCCTGCTTAGTGAAGCCTGTTGATAAAATTGCAGGGTGGAGAAATGCAATAATGGCAGCCCCAAGACTCAGAAAAGTCATGTCAACGAGAGAGATGGATAATTTGATTGATGATTATGTAACTCAGGGCTATGAAATTCTCGAACGAGGTGAGAGAAGTGCGCTAGTTAGAAAAGTATCTTGGGGAGCATCTGGAGGACATATTTTATGGGCACTGCTTACAGTATGGTTTACATTTGGTCTTGGCAACTTAGTATATGCCCTAATCGTACGTTAATAGCGGGGAAAAGGTTCTCATCAAAATTGATGAGCCCTAAGAAGCTAGAAAAAGATGAGCAAAAGGTAGTCCTGAAATGTGGGTGATCCAGAAGGCATTCCACCTTTAGCAAATAGGGGTTCCCATCACTCGATATGCAGAACTGCCGAGCAAAAATAATTTGCTCATCTTTTAATCTATTCTAATTAAACTAGAAATGGAGAGTGTCATGGCTGAACAAGAATCCAGAAAACTTTATTACTGGTATGAAAATAAGTCGGCAGTTGTTTTATGGTTAATTTTCTTTTTTCCTGTAGGTTTATATGGAATATGGAAAAGCAGTCAATTTTCAGATAAGACAAAATGGATAGTGACAGGATGCGTTGTAATCTTATCAATAATTGCAGTTACTAGTGATAAAAAGCAAATAGATAAAAAGCAAATAGCTGAAGCGTCAAAGCAAAGTAGCTCACAAAGTTCGCAGACTACCTCAGCTAATTCATCTAAGCCCAATCCTCAAGTGGAAGAGCAGAATCCAATTTCTTGGGGCGAAGTTGATCGAATCTACAACATAAGAAGTGAATCTACTGACCTCCAGAAAAGAGAGGCATGGAAGCAATTTAAAGGAAAAAAAGTTGTATGGTCTGGAACTATCAGTGAGATTTCTGATGGCTTTACAGGATTGACTTTACAGGTAAAAATGAACAGCAATACACTTACTTCGGATGTATTAATTTGGCTTAAAAAGTCACAGCATGATAAAGCATTACAATTGCAGCAAGGCAGCTATGTGGAATTTACTGGACGCCTTGACGATTGGGGTAGTCTCATGCCTATTACTATTCGTGATGGAGAAATTCTCTAGTTTTCCATATCCAGCACTTCGGACAACTTTCTAGTCTGTCATTTCAATTTATTAGGTCGGGGATAGCCTAATTGGTAAACCGACTACCCTCACTGGCATTCCCCAATCAGTTCCACCTTCCCGTTCTTACTCACCAGCTTCTTTCAGCAACAGATTAACGATTTCCGGAGAAAGCCACAAACCCGCTTGTTGCAGTCGGTTAAGCCCATCTTCGACCGACTGTAGCAAACCCCGGCGCTTGGCCAAGACCAACACCCCACCCGTACCCAGAATATTGATCCCCAGCGTGCGGGCGCATCGCCGCGCCGCCCGATCATCCAGCACAGCCCGGTACGCTGGATTCTCCAGCGCAAACGTCAATACTGTCGATTCTCCCACCCCCAGGTTCCACACTGTAAGTCGCGGCGACAATACAACCGGCGTCGGTTTGGCCCACGGGGCGGCTTGGAGTGCTGAAGCGGCTTGATCCAAATGACCACCCGCCACGACTTCATGCCAGACGGCTTTCGGGATCACGATCTCGCGGAACAATTGCGGCAGCAAGCTTGCTTGACCGCTCCGCAGAAGCACGATCAGCGGTGAAGCATTCACCACGATCCGTTCAATCGGCATCCTGCAATTCCTCGCGCAACTCGTCCGGGGTGTACTGTAGCGGGCAGACCTGGAAACGAGCCAGCGCGGTAATGAATGCGCTGCGTGACAAGCCGGCGATCTCGGCTGCTCGCTCTTGGGAAATCAGCCCGAGTTCGTACCATTTCACCGCCGCCGCCTCGCGCAGGGCGCCAGCCATTTCGCTCGGGTCTTTACGAAGCAGGGCAAAAGCGGTTTCCGGGAGTTGCAGGGTAATTTGCGTCATCACTCATGATTCCATGGGCTTACGGGCTATCTTCCCGCCGGACATTCCCCGACCAGTTCCACCTTCCCATTCTCGTCCACCGCCTCCAGCCGCACCGTGAAGCCCCACAGCCGGTACAGGTGCTTGAGCACTTCCCGGGTGCTGTCGGGGTGCAGCGGCCGACGGTGGTAGCGGGTGTGCCGCAGGGTCAGCGAGCGGTCCTGGCGGTGGGCGACATTCCAGACCTGGATGTTCGGCTCGCGGCTGCCGAGATTGTACTGGTCGGCCAGCGCCAGCCGCAGCCGTCGGTAGCCGGCCTCGTCGTGGATGGCGGTGATCTCCAGTTCGTCCTGGGTATCGTCGTCCAACACCGCGAACAGCTTGAAATCGCGCATCAGCTTGGGTGACAGGTATTGGGCGATGAAGCTCTCGTCCTTGAAATTGCGCATGGCGAAGTCCAGCACCTTGATCCAGTCCTGACCGGCGATGTCCGGAAACCAGTGGCGATCTTCCGCCGTCGGCGCTTGGCAGATGCGCTGGATGTCGCTCATCATGGTAAAGCCCAGCGCGTAGGGATTGATGCCGGAGTAATAGGGATGATCGAACGGCAGTTGATGCACGACGCTGGTGTGCGATTGCAGAAATTCGATCATGAAGCCGTCGTTGACATAGCCTTCGTCGTACAGGCGGTTGAGCAGGGTGTAATGCCAGAACGTGGCCCAGCCTTCATTCATGACCTGCGTCTGACGCTGTGGGTAGAAGTACTGGGCGATCTTGCGGACGATGCGCACGATCTCGCGCTGCCACGGCTCCAGCAGCGGCGCGTTCTTTTCGATGAAATACAGCAGGTTTTCCTGCGGTTCGGGGGGATAACGCCGAGCTTCCTCGGCGGTGATTTCGGCCGGCTTGATCGGGACGGTGCGCCACAGGTCGTTGATTTGCGATTGCAGGTATTCCTCCCGCTCGTGCTGGCGCTGTTTTTCCTCGCCCAGCGACAGCGGGGCCGGATGCTTGTAGCGGTCCACCCCGTAGTTCATCAGCGCATGGCAGGAATCCAGGAACAGTTCCACGGTTTCCTCGCCGTACCGCTCCTCGCATTCGGCTATGTAGTTCCGCGCGAACAGCAGGTAGTCGATGATGGCGTCGGCGCTGGTCCAGGTGCGGAACAGGTAGTTGCCCTTGAAAAAGGAGTTGTGGCCATAGGCGGCGTGGGCGATGACCAGCGCCTGCATCATGGCCGTATTTTCCTCCATCAGATAGGCGATGCAGGGGTTGGAATTGATGACGATTTCGTAGGCCAGCCCCATCTGGCCGCGCCGGTAGTTCTTCTCGGTCAGCACGAACTGCTTGCCGTAGGACCAGTGCTTGTAGCCCAGCGGCATCCCCACCGAGGAATAGGCGTCCATCATCTGTTCGGCGGTGATGATCTCGATCTGGTTGGGGTAGGTGTCCAGGCCGAAGTCGTTGGCGGCGATGTGGCCGATGACCTCGTTGTAACGCTCCAACATCGAGAAGGTCCATTCGGACGATTCGGAAATCAGCCGCGACGCACTCATGACACGCGCTTCCTGAACAGGTCCCGGAACACCGGATAGATATCGGCCAGCCCGTCGATCTGGCGCATGGCGAAATGCGGGTGGGCGGCCTTCACTTCCTCATACGCTTCCCACAGGCTCTGGTGCCGATCCGGGGTGATTTCGATGTAGGCGTAATAGCGAGCCAACGGCATGATCCGCTGCAAGAGAATGTCCCGGCAAGTCGGTGAATCGTGGTGCCAGTTGTCGCCGTCCGAAGCCTGGGCGACATACAGGTTCCAACTGGAAATTGGGTAGCGTTCGCGCATGATGTCGGCGGTCAGTTGCAGGGCGCTGGACACCACTGTGCCGCCGGTTTCCCGCGAGTAGAAAAACTCCTGCTCGTCCACTTCTTTGGCCACCGTGTGGTGGCGGATGAACACCACCTCGATCTTCTCGTAGTTGCGCTTCAGGAACAGGTAAAGCAGGGTGAAAAACCGCTTGGCCAGGTCCTTGCGCGCCCGGTCCATCGAGCCGGACACGTCCATGATGCAGAACATCACCGCCTGGGTGGTCGGCTGTGGTTGCAACACGCGGTTGGTATAACGCAGATCGAAGGTGTCGATGAACGGCACCGCCCGCGCCCGCGCCCGCAGCCGCTCGATCTCCTCGACCAGCGCCTTGGCGCGGACTTCATCTACCGGCGTTTCGGCCAGCGCTCGTTCCAGTTCCTCCTCAGCTTCGCGCAACCGGCGCGTGTAGGGCGCGGCCAGCGCCAGCCGCCGCGCCAGCGCGCCCTTGAGCGAGCGCACCACGTCGATGTTGGCCGGGTTGCCGGCGGTGCTAAACCCGGCCCGCACCGCTTTGAACTCGGTGGCCTTGGCCAACTGGGTGCGCACCAGGTTGGGCAGTTCCAGGTCCTCGAAGAACAGCTCCAGAAACTCTTCCCGCGACAGCTCGAACACGAAGTCATCCTCGCCCTCGCCGCTGTTGCTGGCCTGCCCCTTGCCGGAACCGCCACCGCTACCACCACTCGGTGGCCGCGCCACCCGGTCGCCAGAGATGAATTCCTTATTACCCGGATGAATCGCTTCGCGCCGCCCACCCGGCCCATGGCCGAACACCGGCTCGGACAGGTCGCGGGCCGGGATGTTGACCTTATCGCCGTTGTCGATGTCGGTGATGCTGCGGCCGTTCATCGACTCGGTCACGGCCTTCTTGATCTGACTCTTGAAGCGCCGGATGAAACGCTGGCGGTTAACCGAACTCTTGTTCTTGCCGTCCAGCCGCCGGTCGATGAACGTGGCCATCAACGATTTCCTCCGCTCAGGATGCCTTGCGAACCCGCAGATACCAGTCGGACAACAGCCGCACCTGCTTGGGGGTGTAGCCCTTGGCGACCATCCGGTCCACAAACTCGGCGTGCTTCTTCTGCTCGTCGGCGCTGGCCTTGGCGTTGAAGCTGATCACCGGCAGCAGGTCTTCCGTGGTCGAGAACATCTTCTTCTCGATCACCGCCCGCAGCTTCTCGTAGCTGGTCCAGGCCGGATTCTTGCCAGCGTTGTTGGCCCGCGCCCGCAACACGAAATTGACGATTTCGTTACGGAAGTCCTTCGGGTTGCTGATCCCGGCCGGCTTTTCGATCTTTTCCAGTTCGGCGTTGAGCGCCGCCCGGTCGAACGACTCGCCGGTGTCGGGATCGCGGTATTCCTGATCCTGAATCCAGAAATCGGCGTAGGTGACGTAGCGGTCGAAGATGTTCTGGCCGTACTCGGAATAGGATTCCAGGTAAGCCTGCTGCAACTCCTTGCCGATGAACTCGGCGTAACGCGGCGCCAAAAAGCCTTTCAGGTGGGACAGATATTTCTCCTCGACTTCCGGCGCGAACTGCTCGCGCTCGATTTGCCGCTCCAACACGTACAGCAAATGCACCGGGTTAGCGGCCACCTCGGTATGGTCGAAGTTGAACACCTGGCTGAGAATCTTGAAGGCGAACCGGGTGGAAATGCCGGTCATGCCCTCGTCCACTCCGGCGTAGTCGCGGTATTCCTGGATCGACTTGGCCTTGGGGTCGGTGTCCTTCAGGTTCTCGCCATCGTAGACCCGCATCTTGGAGAAGATGTTGGAATTCTCCGGCTCCTTGAGCCGGGTCAGCACCGAGAACCGGGCCAGCATCTCCAGCGTGCCGGGGGCGCACGGCGCGGCGGACAGCGAGCTGTGGGTCAACAGCTTCTGATAGATCATCACCTCGTCCGATACCCGCAGGCAGTAGGGCACCTTGACGATGTAGACCCGATCCAGAAACGCCTCATTGTTCTTGTTGTTCTTGAACGACTGCCATTCCGACTCATTCGAGTGGGCCAGGATGATCCCCTCGAACGGGATGGCCGACAGCCCCTCGGTGCTGTTGTAGTTGCCTTCCTGGGTGGCGGTCAGCAACGGGTGCAGCACCTTGATGGGCGCCTTGAACATCTCGACGAATTCCATCAAGCCGCGATTGGCGCGGCACAGCGCGCCGGAGAAGCTGTAGGCGTCCGGGTCGTTCTGGGCGAAATGCTCCAGTTTACGGATGTCGACCTTGCCGACCAGCGAGGAGATATCCTGGTTGTTCTCGTCGCCCGGCTCGGTCTTGGCCACCGCGATCTGATGCAGGATCGACGGCCGCAGCTTGACCACCCGGAACTTGGTGATGTCGCCGTTGAATTCGCGCAGCCGCTTGGCCGCCCACGGCGACATGATGTGGCGCAGGTAGCGGCGCGGGATGCCGAAATCCTCTTCCAGGATCGGGCCGTCCTCGTCGGGGTTGAACAGCCCCAGGGGCGATTCGAACACCGGCGAACCCTCGATGGCGTAGAACGGTACTCTCTCCATCAATTGCTTGAGCCGTTCAGCCAGGGACGACTTGCCTCCTCCCACCGGACCCAGCAGGTAAAGAATCTGTTTCTTTTCCTCCAGCCCCTGAGCGGCGTGGCGAAGATAGGACACCATTTGCTCGATGGCGTCTTCCATCCCGTAAAACTCCTCGAAAGCGGGATAGATCTTGAGCACCTTGTTTTGAAAGATGCGCGACAGCCGCGGGTCGTTACGGGTATCCACCAGTTCCGGTTCGCCGATGGCTTTCAACAACCGCTCGGCGGCGCTGGCGTAGGCGAGCGGGTCCTTCTTGCACAGTTCCAGGTATTCCTGGAGCGAAAGATTTTCTTCGCGGCTCTCTTCGTAGCGCGACAGGTAGCGCTTGAAAATGGTCATGGTCATAACCTCTCTGTGGTCGCGAAAGCGCGGCGGCTTTCGGTCGCAAACCGGCCCGGGCAAATCCTGGCGAATTTTCCGTCAATCCTGCATTACCCCTGCCGATCCACAGGCCGGTGGATGCTTTCGAGGAAAGTGGAAGCAATTAGTGGACCAATCCAGATTTTGGAAATGGCGGCCAAGATCGGATACGGCAGGATACGGAAGCTCGGTAAAAGAACGCAAAGCAATAAAAACGCAAAGTAATCTATAGGTATGAGTTCCCGGTTGGTCCAAACTGGAACCGATTGTCCCTTTAGACCGGGGATCGGCCGATGAATTCGGGATTCGTTCCGGGTCGCGAACGGAATGATGTGCGCTGTTTAGGTGCAATGCACTAATTGCGAGCATCACGCGCTGGAATTGGGTTGTAAAGGCCAATGGACCACAACCGGCGGCGGCGGTTCAAGCAGCGGCGGCGTGCGGTTGGGATTGGGAAGGCTTTGTTGCTAACATGCGGGCGCGCGGCTGAACAAACGCAAGGTTCCTCATGAAAATTGTCAGTGACTGGTTTCAACGGCTGTTCAACGATCCCCAGGCGGTCATTCTGACCGTCGTGCTGGTGTTGGTCACCAGCGTAATCCTGATCATGGGGCGGGATCTGGCGCCGGTGCTGGCGAGCATGGTGATCGCTTATCTGCTGGAAGGCGTCGTGCAACTGCTGCAATGCCGGGCGCGGTCGCCGCGACTGTTGGCTGTCGTCGTGGTGTTCGTGTCGTTCATCGCCTTCGTGCTGTTCCTGTTGCTGGGGTTGTTGCCGGTGACCTCGTTGCAGTTGACCCAACTGGTGCAGCAGTTTCCCAACATGCTGATCAAGGGCCAGAACTTGTTGTTGAGCCTGCCGGTCCTGTATCCGGAATTCGTCACCGAGGGGCAAATTCTTGAAGTGATCAACGCGCTGAAGGCCGAAATCGCCACCTGGGGCCAGAAGGCGCTGTCCTGGTCGCTAGCGGCCGGCATGGGGTTTATCACCATCACCGTCTATCTCGTGCTGGTGCCCTTACTGGTGTTCTTTTTTCTGAAGGACAAGGAGTTGATCCTGGACTGGCTGCGCGGGTTCCTGCCGCGCGATCACAGTCTGGCGCAGCAAGTCTGGAGCGAGGTGGACCAGCAGATGGGCAATTACGTGCGCGGCAAGTTCCTTGAAATCCTGGTGGTTTGGGTGGGGACATATGTAGCGTTCGCCACCATGGGCTTGCAGTTCGCCATGTTGCTGGCTCTGATGGTGGGGCTGTCGGTCATCGTGCCCTATATTGGGGCGGTGGTGGTGACGGTGCCGGTGGCGCTGGTGGCCTTTTTTCAATGGGGCTGGGGTTCGGAGTTCCTGTGGCTGCTGGGCATCTATCTGATCGTGCAGGGACTGGATGGTTATCTACTGGTTCCGCTGTTATTTTCGGAGGTGGTGAACTTGCATCCGATTGCGATCATGACGGCGGTGCTGGTGTTCGGCGGACTGTGGGGATTCTGGGGAGTGTTCTTCGCCATCCCGCTGGCGACCGTGGTGCAATCCATTCTCAAGGCGTGGCCGCGGCCGGCCACGAGCTTGACGGCGGGATAGTGGGCGACGCTTCGCAAAAAACCTGCCCAAACCCTTTTTAGATCATCAGTTTCAATAAACCTGATGCCGGACATGAGCCATCACCCTGATTTCGTATCCCCCACCGAAAATTCCCCGCCTCCCGGGTCCGACCGCCGCTTGTTCGTGCTCGACACCAACGTGTTGATGCACGATCCGACCGCCCTATTCCGCTTCAAGGAACACGACATCCATCTGCCGATGATGGTGCTGGAGGAACTGGATCGGGCCAAGAAGGGTGTTTCCGAGGTGGCCCGCAATGTGCGCCAGGTCAGCCGGTTTCTGGATGACCTGATCGCGGGAGCGAGCAAGGAGGAAATCGACCGGGGCTTGCCCCTGCCTGGTCCGTTGAACTCACACGGCGGGTTGACCAGCGGGTGGTTGTTCTTTCAAACCCGCCCCAACCGGATCGTCCCGCCCGCCAGCCTGCCGGGCAATGCGCCCGACAACGATATCCTGAGCATGGCTCTGACCTTGCAACAGGACCATCCGCGCCGTTCGATCACCCTGGTCTCCAAGGACATCAACCTGCGGATCAAGGCCGCCATCCTGGGCATTCATGCCGAGGACTACTACAACGACCAGACCCTCGACGACGTCAACCTGTTGTACGCCGGCACCCGCGAACTATCGGCGGATTTCTGGGACAGCCACGGCCAGATGCTGGATTCCTGGAAGGAGAGCGGGCGCACCTTTTACCGGGTCCACGGCCCGGACGTGGTCCACTGGCATCCGAATCAGGGCTTGTTTCCGGACGGCGAGCAAACGGCTTTCATCGTCCGGCAATTGCGCGACGGCGAGGCGGTGATCGAAATCCTCAAGGATCACACGGCGTCCAACCACGCGGTCTGGGGCATCACCGCTCGCAACCGCGAACAGAATTTCGCTCTCAATCTGCTGCTGGACCCCGAGATCGACTTCGTTTCCCTGCTGGGCGCCGCCGGCACTGGCAAAACCCTGCTGGCCCTGGCCGCCGGCCTGGCGCAGACCCTGGACGCCAAGCGTTATCGCGAAATCATCATGACCCGGGTCACCGTGCCAGTCGGCGAGGACATCGGCTTCCTGCCCGGCACCGAGGAGGAAAAAATGACGCCGTGGATGGGGGCGCTGATGGACAATCTGGAAGTGCTCGCCCCCAAGGAAGGCGGCGAATGGGGCCGCGCCGCCACCGCCGATCTGCTCAGCAGCAAGATCAAGATTCGCTCGCTCAATTTCATGCGCGGGCGCACCTTTCAAAGCAAGTACCTGATCATCGACGAGGCGCAGAACCTGACCGCCAAGCAGATGAAAACCTTGATCACCCGCGCCGGCCCCGGCACCAAGGTGATCTGCCTGGGTAACATTGCCCAGATCGACACGCCCTATCTGTCCGAAACCACCTCCGGCCTGACCTACGTGGTGGATCGTTTCAAGGACTGGCCGCATGGTGGGCATGTCACCCTGCGGCGCGGTGAACGTTCGCGGCTGGCGGAATTCGCCTCCGAGCAGCTTTAGGCGGTCCTGACTGTTGATCGCCGAACACCTGACCGCTCTGCTGTCGCTGGCCTGGTTGCTGTGGATTGCCCTGGTCGCGGTCGGGCTGATTTTGGAGCGCCGCTCGCCGGCGGCGACGCTGGCCTGGCTGCTGGCGTTGCTGTTCATGCCCTATTTTGGCTTGCTGGTGTACCTGCTGTTCGGACCGCGCCGGTTGCACCGCCGCCGACTGCGCTACGGCCGCGCCCGCGACCGCCTGATCCAGTCCACTCACCGTCTGCGCCAGGACCGGCCCGCTTCACCCGACTTTCCCAGCGACGATCTGGAGCGGCAACTGGCGCGGCTGCTGGAACGGCTGGGTCAGGGTCCACCCACGCCCGCCTCCTCGGTGGCGGTGCTGGAAACCGGCGACGCCTGTTTTCAGGCGCTCGAAAGCGCCATCGCCGCCGCCGCTCACCATGTCCACCTGGAATACTACCTGTGGCAGCCGGACGGGGTGGGGACGCGGTTGCGCGATTTGCTGGTGGAAAAAGCCCGAGCCGGAATACAGGTTCGCTTGCTGCTCGACTCTATCGGCTCCGACCGGATCACCGACCGCTTTTTGCGCCCCCTGCGGGATGCGGGTGGCGAAACCGCCTGGTTCAATCCCCTCAGCCTGCGCCGGCTGCGACCCAACCACGTCAATTTCCGCACCCACCGCAAGATCGTGGTTTGCGACGGCCGGGTTGGCTTCACCGGCGGCATCAACGTCAGCGACGATCACAGCGGCGCGCGGCGCGGCCCGGACGCTTGGCGCGACACTCATCTGCGCATCGAGGGCGAACCGATTCACCGGCTCCAGTTCATCTTTCTGGAAGACTGGTATTTCGCTACCGACCAGGCGCCGTTCGACCCCAAGTTCTTTCCCGCCTGCGCGGGACAACCGGTCGGTCCCTGGCTGCACGTCGTTGAATCCGGTCCCGACAACGACCACCACGCCATCGCCAAGCTGTTCTTCGCCGCCATCGTCGGCGCGCGGCGACGGGTTTTGCTGGCCACGCCTTACTTTGTGCCCAACGAGGCGCTCATCGAAGCCTTGATCACGGCCGCCCTGCGTGGAGTGGAGGTGCGGGTGCTGGCGCCCCAGCGCAGCGACTCGCGGCTGGTGACCGCCGCCGCGCGCAGCTATTACGACGAACTGGTCCGGGCTGGCGTCACGATTCACGAATACGGTCCGTCGATGTTGCACGCCAAATTGCTGGTGGTGGACGAACGGATCGCGGCGGTGGGCAGCGCCAATTTCGACAACCGCAGTCTGACCTTGAATTTCGAGGCGATGGCGGTGCTTTACGATGCCAATCTCGCCACGCGATTGAGCCACAGCTTCGAGGCCGACTTGAACCTGGCCCGTCGCTACGTCAAGCCGGGTCGGCGGGCCACGCTCGGCCAGCGGTTGGGCGAGGCCACCGCCCGGTTGTTGTCGCCGCTGTTGTGAGAGCCGCCTGTGGGGGTCTTGGTCACCGTCATCGGTGAATCCCCGGCGCACCTGTCTGCACAACGGCTGTCACTTGCCTTGACAGGCTTCCAAGCAGAGTTATGCTGTCACGCTAAGGCCACAGTGAGCCTGCCGTCCAAGGCGGAACTCGTGGCCCTTGGCCAGAATTGCCGCATGTCTCGCCATGGCGCGGGATATGCGGAACCAGATAATCACTTGTTAGGCGCTTGGAGCCATCTATGTCCGCAACCCTTGATCTCGATTTGCTGAAGACCTTCGGGCAAATTGCTGCACCCGCAGGACTGGCGATTGGTGTCTTCCTATATCTCTGCCGAGATATAGTTGCAAAAAGCATCTTCCCCACGTTAACCAGACAGCACGGGTATCACGTCGTCATCGCTTTGGCGTTCATGGCTTGGACAGTGGCCTTGGCGGGCATAGCATCTTGGACGTACGTTTCTACGCACGCTCAGGCAGATTCTTCGCGAAAGAAAATTAGCATGGTAGGCAGTTGGTCTGGAAGCCCTGATTGTACGGTGATTTTTAACAAGGATGATGGCGAAGAAGTAGAGGGGGACTGTGACAATATTGGCTATAAACACCATTTTAAAGGCATATACGATGCTCCTGACAGCATAAGGGTAACAATTACCCGAACTGACCCAGAAAAATGCATAACTAATACTCAGGGACATATAAAAATCAATAATCCTTATAGTGCGACGTTTGGTCAGAGTGGTTGGAATGGTTGTGGGGTAACAACTAGTTCTGGTACTCAATCATGGTCAAGGATGTAAAGTTTATAAGTTGGAGTGAGCTAGCGAATCACAGAAATTTTAATAACTAAACCTAACCCAAAACTCCAGCGGAGCTTCGCTACATTCCGCTAGGCTTCATTTCGCTCAGCCCGCTGAGCTTTGCGTAGCACGGTAGGGCGGGTTAGCGAAGCGTAACCCGCCGATTCCGGTAGGTCTCCCAAAAGGCGGATTACGGGCTACCGCCCTAATCCGCCCTACAATAATTTGCCGAGCCGAGGGGAACAGGTAAAGTCTATGAGCAACAATGTCGTGCAATCCACAAGCTTAACTCAATGAAAGAATTGATGGAATTCGATGTTGTCACCCGACGGGAATAACGGTCAGCAAATCGCTCAGCACGGACGGGTAAAAAGGGCGTTTCGCTCCACGGTTGCTCGCCAGTTAGCTCAAGCACCAGAATTTCTTGGCGCAGTTTCACTTTTCTGACAGGGGATGGCTTATGGGGAAAACCCGTCTTGAAGCATTCAGCGATGGCGTTATCGCCATCATCATCACCATCATGGTGCTCGAAATGAAAGTGCCTCACGGGGAAACTGTCGATGCCCTGTTACCGCTGTTCCCGGTTTTTCTCAGTTACATTCTTAGCTTCGTCTATGTCGGCATCTACTGGAATAACCACCATCACATGTTGCATACCGTAAGCCGGGTTTCTGGTTTCGTTCTTTGGGCAAATTTGCATCTGCTATTCTGGCTTTCACTTTTCCCGTTCGCCACCGGCTGGCTTGGCGAAAACCACTTCGCGGCACTACCCAGCGCCCTTTACGGCATGGTTTTATTGATGGCCGCTTGTGCCTATTTCATACTGCAACATGCAATCATCGCTTCCGAGGGAGAAAAATCCCTACTCAAGGTCGCTGTGGGTCGAGACAGGAAAGGCAAAGCCTCATTGGTGCTCTATGTCATCGCGGTCATTTTGGCTTTTTGGGTTGCCTGGGTCGCACAGCTCATTTATATCGCCGTGGCCATCATGTGGCTTATTCCTGATCGGCGCATCGAAAACGCTTTTCAAGCGCGCAACTAACCTACCGCCACCGCGCCGTTCCGTCCAACCCCAACGCCTGCAACAGTGCCGCGCCCAAATCGGCGTCCGTGCCGTCAAGCAATCGATCCAGCCAGCGGGTATGCTTGGTGTAATCGACGATGGTTTTCTCACCGATCACTTCCTCGGCGACATGGCGAGTGCTGCCCAGCGCGTCCACCAGTCCTAGCCCGACACTCTGCTCGCCGGTCCACATCAGGCCGCTGAATACCTCGGGATGGTCCTTCAGCCGCTCGCCCCGGCCCTGCCTGACCGCCGCGATGAACTGCTGGTGAATCGCGTCCAGCATCCCTTGCAGATGCCGGACTTCCTCCGGATTCTCCGGCTTGAACGGATCAAGGAAATCCTTGTTGCTCCCCGCTGTGTAGGCCCGCCGTTCGACGCCCAGTTTGGCGATGGCATCGGTGAAGCCGAAGCTGTCCATCCGCACCCCGATGGAGCCGACGATGCTCGCCTTGTTGGCGTAAATCTTCTGGGCTGCTGCCGCGATGTAGTACCCCCCCGAGGCGCACACGTCGCTGGCCACCGCGTGGACCGGTAGCTTGGGATACTGCTGGCGCAGCCTTTGAATCTCGTCGTAAATTTCGCCGGCTTGCACCGGGCTGCCGCCGGGGCTGTTGATTTCCACCACCACGCCGACGGTTTTCTCGTCCTTGAACGCCTTGCGCAACGCCTCGATGACGTTCTTGGCGCTGGCCTCGGTGCCACTGGAAATGAGGCCGTTCACCCGCACCACCGCCGTGTGTTTCTTGACGGCGGTGGTCGCGGTGCCGAGATTGTCCGGCCAGGCCAACACCAGCAGCCCCACCAGATAAGCGAAAAACAAGAATTTGAAGAAAATCCCCCAGCGCCGCACCCGTCGCTGTTCGGTCACGGCGGCGAACGCCAGTTTAGTCAGGGTGTCGCGCGCCCAGCGCTCGTCGTTGGGCGGATTCGTATTCGGATTCGGGTCGCTCATCACTCTTTCCACTCAGGTTCCGCGTGAATTCATGGCAACGAGACGGTCCATGACGGCTTTCAGTTCGGCGTCCAGCGGGGCGCTGACCGCGATATCCCGCCCACCCAGCGGCAGGTTCAGGCTATGGGCATGAAGGAACAACCGGCGCAAGCCGAACTGTTCGGCCATCAGTCGGTTGAAATCGGCATCGCCGTATTTGTCATCGCCGGCCAGTGGATGGCCGACATGGGCGGCGTGGACGCGAATCTGATGGGTGCGGCCGGTGGCGATGCTCGCCTCCAGCAGCGAGGCTGGCTTATGCAGGCTGACCGGCCGGAAGTCCGTCCGGGCCGGCTTGCCGGTGTCCAATACCTCCACCATCCGCTCTCCACCGCGCAATACGTTGCGGCGCAGGGGTTGATTGACCTCGCGCGGGCCGTGATTCCAGTAACCGCGCGCCAGTGCCAGATAGCGTTTTTCCACCCGACCGGCCCGCAAGGCGTCCTGAATCGCACGCAATGCCACCGGCGTCTTCGCCAGCGCCAAACAGCCGCTGGTCTCCCGGTCCAACCGGTGCGCCAGTTCCAGGAACGGCTCCTCCGGCCGCAACGCCCGCAACAACTCGATGACCCCGTATTCCAGTCCGCTGCCCCCGTGCGCCGCCAGGCCGGCCGGCTTGTCGAGCACCAGAATCTCGCGGTCCTCGTATAGCACCGCCGCTCGCAACCGTGCCGCCAGTCCGGGCGGCGCGCGGAGCGGCCGTTCCTTTCGCTCGCCCAACCGCACCGGCGGAATTCGCACCACATCGCCAGCCTGGAGCCGGCGGTCCGGCTGGACCCGCCCTCCGTTCAGCCGCACCTCGCCGGTGCGCACGATGCGGTAGATCAGACTTTTGGGGGCGCCCTTCAGTTCGCGCAGCAGAAAATTGTCGAGGCGTTGGCCAGCGTGGTCGGCGGTGATGGCCAAATGGCGCACGCCAGGGGAAGCAGGGGAAGCCGTCATGAATTTGATGCGTGGCGGTCGGACTGTTATAGTGACGAACGTTGTCGCCGAAGAGGCCGCGAACGGCCGGCGAAACTGGATCAATACACCATATCGGTTTTCGTACCCGCGCGCCAGTCAACCGGCGGGCGGGCCTGGTTTAACGGGTTTGTCCGCCGCTCGACCCCAACCTTCCTTGAGCGGCTCTTGACCGCGCTCCCAGCCAACTGGTCACGCTTTCCGCGGCGTATTTTGGGTTCGCCCGATGCTCTGGATCTCCATCCTCCGGGTCATCCCCATTCTGGCGACGCCTCGGCGACAACCACCGCGTTACCGTCGGTGATGGTTGAGCGCAGGGAATTTCACCATGAAACGCATGCTGATCAACGCAACTCAGCAGGAAGAGTTGCGCGTGGCCCTCGTGGATGGCCAAAAACTCTACGACCTCGACATCGAAACCCCCGCCCGGGAGCAGAAGAAATCCAACGTCTACAAGGGCCGCGTCACCCGCATCGAGCCGGGACTGGAAGCGGCGTTCGTGGACTATGGCGCCGACCGGCATGGTTTTCTGCCCTTCAAGGAAATTAGCCGCGGTTACTTCGACCCCCAGGCCACCGAGGGTGGCCGACCCAGCATCCGCGAGGCCATCAAGGAAGGCCAGGAAATCATGATCCAGGTGGAAAAGGAAGAGCGCGGCAACAAGGGCGCGGCGCTGACCACCTTTATCAGCCTGGCCGGCCGCTATCTGGTGCTGATGCCCAACAATCCCCGCGCCGGCGGCGTGTCGCGGCGCATTGAGGGCGAGGATCGCCAGGAAATCCGCGAGGTGATGAGCAGCCTCGATATCCCCGACGGCATGGGTCTGATCGTGCGCACCGCCGGGGTGGGGCGCTCGCAGGAAGAATTGCAGTGGGACCTGGACTATCTGCTGCACCTGTGGAAAGCGATCGAGGCCGCCTCTTCCCAGAAAAAAGCGCCGTTCCTGATCTATCAGGAAAGCAACATCATCGTTCGCGCCCTGCGCGATTACCTGCGCGCCGACATCGGCGAAATCCTGGTGGACAATCCCGCCGTCCACCGCCAGGCCCAGGATTTCATGCAGCAGGTGATGCCGCACAACCTGAACAAGCTCAAGCTGTATCAGGACAGTATCCCGCTGTTCACCCGCTTCCAGATCGAATCCCAGATCGAGACCGCCTACCAGCGCGAAGTGAGCCTGCCTTCGGGCGGCGGCATCGTGATCGATTACACCGAGGCGCTGGTCTCCATCGACATCAACTCGGCCCGCGCCACCAAGGGCAGCGACATCGAGGAAACCGCCCTCACCACCAATCTGGAAGCGGCCGAGGAAATCGCTCGACAGTTACGCTTGCGTGACTTGGGCGGACTGGTCGTCATCGATTTCATCGACATGAATGTCGCCCGCAACCAGCGCGAGGTTGAAACCCGGTTGCGCGAGGCGTTGAAAATGGATCGCGCCCGGGTGCAGGTCGGCCGTATCTCCCGTTTCGGTCTGCTGGAAATGTCGCGGCAGCGGCTGAGTCCTTCGCTGGACGAAGCCAGCCACATGATCTGCCCGCGCTGCAACGGTCAGGGCACCATCCGCAATATCGATTCGCTGGCGTTGAGCGTGTTGCGGCTGATCCAGGAAGAGGCGATGAAGGACAAGACCGGCCGGGTCGTGGTCCAGTTGCCGGTCAAGGTCGCCACCTTCCTGCTCAACGAAAAGCGGGAGGCGATTCGCGTCATCGAACAGCGTCATCGGGTCGGCGTTCTGCTGATCCCGAACGAGTCGTTGGAGACGCCGCATTTCAAGCTGAACCGGCTGCGGGTGGACGAACTGTCGGAGGAGCAACTCCGCTCCTACGCCCTGGCCGAGGACTACGAGGAACCGGTCGAGACGAAAGCCAGCCCGGCGGTGCGGGGGGTGGACGAAGAACCGATGGTCAAGGGTGTCGCGCCATCCACGCCGGCGCCCACGCCGCCGGTGCCCGTGCCAAAGCCCGAGGTCAATCCCAGCTTCTTCGGTTGGTTGTGGGGCAGTCTGTTCGGACAGCCCCAGCGCCCCGCCCGCGACGAACGATCCACCCGGACGGACGCGCGCCCGGCCAAGCCGGACCGGCATCGCCGCGACCGGACCGGACGGCGGCCCGAGGCGGAATCCGCCGTGGAAACGCCGACCGCCAAACCCGTTGTCTCGCCAACCGCTCCCGAGCCAGCCCCGGCCGCGCTCGTGCCGCCGGTCGAGGAGTTACGGCCCGAACCCGCGCCGGCCGCCAAACCTGCGGTGGTCCTGGTCGAGGAAGCCGAGGAAGTCGCCGCTGCCCTCGAAACCGAGGAGGAAAGTCCCGGACCGCGTGGGCGGCGAGGGCGGCGAGGCGGCCGGCGGCGGCGGCGGGGCGAAACGCCCCCTTCGGCTGGTACGGGTCCGGCGAGCCCGGAATCGGGCGAGGAAGGCGAGGAAGGTCTTGACGCAGGCAGCCAAGATCAGGAATCCACGGCAGTCACGGCGCCCGTTGCCTCGGCATCGCCGAGTCCCGCCATGGCCGCGACCGCGCAGCGGCGTATCCGCAACGGTCGCCCGCGCCTGCCCCGTGACGCGATGATTGCCGCCAAGGCCGGATCCGGAACCGCCGCGTTATCTCCCGACAAGGAAGCCCTCGCGCCGCCGCCATCACCGCTGGAATATCCCGTCGCTGAAGAAAAGGCCGCGCGGGCGGATCATCCGGCCACCATCGCATCCGGGTTGGCTCCCAAATCGGAGGTCGAAGCGCCGGTCGAGGAGTCCACAACCCCGATGCCCGAACTTGCCGAACCGGCCGAACTCACGGTTGCCCCGGAGGATGCGGCGGTTATCAGCACCGAACAGGCAGAGATCGCCGAAGCCGTGGAACGCACTGATGAGCCACCGCCTGTCCAAACCCGCGAATCGGTGGAGCCAGCAGCGCTCGCCGAGGTTGGCGAGCGGGTGGTGGAGCCGGTTCCCGCCACGGCACCCGAGGTGTCCGGGGCATCGTTGCAGGCCGATGGCGGCGAAACCAAGGCACCCGTCGCTTTTTCCACGCCGGAGGGTGCGGTTACCGACGCCCCGCCCGTGGAAGAACCCGTTGTTCCAGTCCCCGTCGAAGTTGGGACGATAGCCCCCGTGGCCGTTGTCGAAACCGCCACCGACGCTCCACCGCCGGCGGAAGCGGCTATCGGAGTCGAACCGGAGATTCCCGCATCCGAACCACCCGCGCCGACCGAGCCGGAGGTTCCCGTATCCGAACCGTCTAGGTCGACCGAACCGGAAATTGTCACGGCGGAGTCGACCGAGCCGACCAAGCCGGAGATTACCGCGACGGAATCGACCGCGCCGCTGTCGCCATCGCCAGAACCGAGCACCGAGGACAAGTCCGCGATTTGACGATATGAAGCAAGGGGGCTGGAATTCCAGCCCTTTGTGCTTTTCGGTGCATCCCTTTCAAATCCGGTAACGTTGCCGGATGTCGATCAGCAGGCCCCGCGCCGCTTCCTCGACCAGATCCATGACCCGCTCGAAGCCGCCCGAACCGCCGTAGTACGGATCGGGCACTTCCCGCTCGGGTAAATCCGGGGCAAAATCCAGGAACAGACGAATGCGGCGGCGCACTTCCGGCTCCCTGCCCAGCGCCAGCAGATGGTCGAAATTGTCCCGATCCATCGCCAGCACATAATCGAATTCAACCAAATCGGCGACCGTGACCTGCCGGGCGCGCAGGTGACGCAAATCCACCCCTCGGCTTAGGGCCGTCGCCTGGCTGCGGGTATCGGGCGGCGAGCCGATGTGGTAGGAGTGAGTGCCGGCCGAATCCACGACAATCTTTTCGGCCAAATCGACGCTTTCCAACAACCGTCGGAACGCGCCCTCGGCCATGGGGGAACGACAGATGTTGCCCATGCAGACAAAAAGAACCTTCACCATCGCCTTTGTTCTCACCTTTGAAAGGTTGGAGCCGATGACCCTGGAAGACCCCGCCCATGTCGCCACTGAACCCCGATAAACTGAAAACCCTGCTGGGCCGTTCCTTGAACTATCGGGGTCTGTCCTGTCAGGTCATCGAATTGCTGATCGAGGAAGATGCGCCCTTGCTCGTGTTGCGCGCCGGAGGCGACAGCAAGGTCATTCAACCCAACCAATATGGCGACGCCGTCGGCTGGGCGCCGCAAACCTTCACCGTCGCCGTGCTTGACGAACGCCGTGACCGCCTCAATCCCGATTTACCGGAACTGGCCGGCTTCGACCTGCTGGCCTGAGCGTTCCCATTCCGCCGCCAGTCGCGCCAGGTCGGCTTCGGTGTCCACGCCAGGCGGCGGTGTTTCGGCCGCCTCGGCGACATGAATGCGGATGCCGTGCCACAACGCGCGCAATTGTTCCAGCGACTCGGTCCGTTCAGCCGGCGCGGGCGCCCATTCCGGGTAGCGGCGCAACACCGCCACGCGATAGGCGTACAGGCCGATATGGCGGAACCAGGCCCCATCGGCCGGTGGTTCGGCCAGCGCCGCGCCGCCGCTCCGAAACGCCTCCCGGTGCCAGGGAATCGGCGCGCGGCTGAAATACGACGCATAGCCTTGGGCGTCGCGCACGACCTTGACCGCGTTCGGATCGAAAATCTCGGCCGTCTCATGGATGCGGACGCAGGCGGTGGCGATCCCGGCGTCGGGATGCGTCGCCAACCCCAGCGCCACTTGCCGGATCAGGGCTGGCGGCAGTCCCGGTTCATCGCCTTGCGCGTTGACCACAATGGCGTCGTCCGGCCAGCCGAGCCGAGCCGCCACTTCCGCCAGCCGGTCGGTTCCCGAAAGGTGAGCGGGCGAGGTCATGCACACCGTCGCGCCGAACCCCTCGGCCACCGCGCGGATGCGCGCGTCGTCGGTGGCGATGACCACCTCCAGCGCGCCACTGGCCCGCGCCCGCCGATGGACGTGCTCGATCAGCGGTCGGCCCGCCAGCAACCGCAGCGGCTTGCCCGGCAACCGGGTCGAGGCGTAGCGGGCCGGGATCGCGACCCGAAACGAAAGTTCGGTCTCACCCAAGCGAACCGACCTCCTCATCGCTCAATGTTCGCGCCTCGGCTTCCAGCATCACCGGGATGCCGTCGCGGATCGGATAGGCCAGCCGGCTTTCCTTGCAGATCAGCTCCTGTCGCGCCTTGTCGTGGATCAGCGGGGCCTTGCTGACCGGGCACACCAGAATGTCCAGCAGTTTCTTGTCCATCGTGCTTCACCTCGTCACCGATAGGCGGCGCGGGCGGGCTTCGCCTTGCCCGCCGACTCGCGCCCGAATGCTCGCGTCGGATGCCCTTGGCCATGGCCACCGACGCCAGCCGCTTAAGCAAGTCTTCCTCGAAGGCCAGTTCCAACCGCGCGTCGACCGGCACGTACCAGCAGCCCTCCGGCGCGAAGGCTCGGCATTTTACCGCATCCTTCTCGGTCATCAGTACCGGCAAGTCCTGTGGGAAGTGCAGATCCTCGGGGCGGAAAACGTGATGGTCGGGGAAAGGATGTTCCACGATGCGCAGCCGGGCATGACGCAGTTGGTCGAAAAACCGTCCCGGATCGCCGATGCCCGCCACGGCGTGAACCGTGCCGTGGCGAAAGCCGGTCAGCGTAGCGCTGACGCAGGGGTCAGCCAGGTTGATCGCGGTTTCGCCGCGCAGACACATCAGATACTCGCCCCCTCGGGCCGCGCCGTTGCCGACCACGAAATCCACCTCGCGCAGGCGGGACGGTGGCTCCCGCAGCGGACCGGCGGGCAGGCAGGCGCCGTTGCCCAGTCGGCGGAAGCCGTCCACCACCGCGATTTCAAGATCGCGACGCAGGCGATAATGCTGCAAACCGTCGTCGCTCAGGATCACGTTGCACCCGTAGGTATCGAGCAAGGTCCGCGCCGCCGCCACCCGGTCCGGCCCCACCACGATCGGGCAACGGCAACGCCGCGCCAGCAGCACCGGCTCGTCGCCAACCTCGCGTGGATCGCTGTCGGCCATGACCTGGCGTGGCCATCGCGCCGATTGGCCGCCATAACCACGGCTGATGACGCCTGGTTGATAACCAGCCTCCCGGAGTAGTTCCACCAGACAGGCCACCAGCGGAGTTTTACCGGCGCCACCGACGGTGATGTTGCCGACCACGATCAGCGGCACGGGAACAGCTTCGCTCCGCCGCAGGCCGTGCTGGTACAACAACCGCCGCACGCGCGCCGCCAGCCCGAACAACAGGCTCAACGGCCACAGCAGCACCGCGACTCCGTTTAGCGAATAGCCGTAACGATCCAGAAAAGTCATGGCTCAGGGTCCGGCGAGGGTGGGATTTTATGGGTGGTTGGAGACCCAGGCGCGGCGGCCGGCGCGTTCACCGTGCCGATGGCCAGTTGCTTGAGGCCGAGCTGACCGGCGACATCCAGCACCGTCACCACCGCCTGATGAGGCGTTTGGCCATCGGCGCGGAGGATCAGCGGCAGTTCTCGGTCCTGGGCAGCGGCTTGCAAGGCCGCTTTCAGGGTCGAGGCGTCGGTGGTCGCCAGCGTTTGGCCGTTGAGGGCGTAGCGGCCGCTAGCGTCGATATCGACTTCCAGTTGGGCCAGGTTACTGGGCAGTGGCTGGCTGGTGGATTCAGGCAGCCGGATTTCCAGTTTCGACTCGTGCCGCAGGCTGGTGGCGATCATGAAGAAGATCAGCAACACCAGCACGACATCGATCATTGGCACCAGGTTAAGGTCCGGTTCCTCACGGCGGTGGGGGCGCAGGTTCATGGCCGTTGTTCCTCCGCGCTGGCTCCGGCGTCCAACAGGTCGACGAGTTGCAGGGTTTCCTGTTCCATGCGCACCACCAGTTCGTCCACCCGCGCATTGAAATAACGATAAAACAGCAGGCTGGGAATGGCGACGGTCAGGCCAGCGGCGGTGGTCACCAATGCTTCGGCGATACCCACCGAGAGCAGACTGAAGTTGCTGTTGCCCTGGGTCGAAACGATCTGAAAGATCTTGATCATGCCGGCCACGGTGCCGAGCAGGCCCAGCAGGGGACTGATGGCGGCGATGGTGCCCAGGGTGCTGAGGAAGCGCTCCAGTTCGTGCGCAACGTGGCGGCCGGTGTCCTCGACCCGTTCGCGCAAAATCTCCCGGCCCCGACCACGGGTGGCCAGCCCCGCCGCCACGATCCGACCGAGGGGCGAACGCAGCGGCAACGCTTCCACTTCCCGCGCATCGACCGCGCCGCGTTCCAGCCAGCGATTCAAGGTCGCCAGCAACTGGTCGGGTAGTACCCGAGCCCGCCGCAACGCCAGCAACCGCTCGACGATGATGGTCGCCGCCGCCAGCGAGCAGGCCAGAATCGGCGCCATCAGCCAGCCGCCAGCCTTGATCAGTTCAAGCACCCGATTGTCTCCGACATGATTCAAGTCACCTTCATGTTTCAAACCATCGAAGGGTGTCAATCATACTGGATTTACCCGACGGGCCGCAGCATTGTTCCCGTCGCGGCGGGAGAGAGCGGGATTGAGATAGGCCATGTTTCGGGTCGGCATTCTCGCGTCGCTCGGGTTACCGGCAGCGGAAGGCGGTATTGTTGTGCCCATCACTCCCGGCCGCCGCCCGCCCGGAGCGATTCTGCTAGAATCGCCGGTCATGGACGTTTCCTGGATTCTCGACGATCTCAATGAAGCCCAACGCCAGGCGGTGACCGCGCCGCTGGAGCCCCTGCGGGTGTTGGCCGGAGCCGGCAGCGGCAAGACCCGGGTGTTGACCCGGCGCATCGCCTGGTTGCTGACGGTGGAGAGCGCCTCGCCCTGGTCGATCTTGGCGGTGACTTTTACCAACAAGGCCGCCGCCGAGATGCGCGGCCGGGTCGAAAAGATGCTGAACCAGCCCATCGGCGGGCTGTGGATCGGGACCTTTCACGGCATCGCCCACCGCCTGCTGCGCCAGCACTGGCAGGAAGCCCGCTTGCCGCGCGCCTTCCAGATTCTCGACAGCGACGATCAGACCCGGCTGCTCAAACGGGTGTTGCGCGGCCTGAACCTGGATGAGAAGAAGTGGCCGCCGCCCCAGGTCGCCGGTTTCATCAACCGGTGCAAGGATGAGATCCAGCGTCCCGCCGATCTGGCCGACGACGGCAAGCCGGTTCAGCGCCAGTATCGGCAGATCTACACGATCTATCAGCAGGAGTGCGAGCGCGGCGGCCTGGTGGATTTCGGCGAATTGCTGCTGCGCGCCTACGAACTCTGGCGCGACAACCCGGACCTGCTGGCCCATTACCGGGAGCGGTTCCAACACGTTCTGGTGGACGAATTTCAGGACACCAACACCATTCAGTATCAGTGGGTGCGGCTGCTGGGCGGCGGGCAGGGCGACGTGTTCATCGTCGGCGACGACGACCAGTGCGTGTACGGATGGAGAGGCTCGAAAGTCGAGAACATTCAACGGTTCGCTGACGATTTCCCCGGCGCGCGAACCATCCGCCTGGAACAGAACTACCGCTCCACCCACAACATCCTCAAGGCGGCGAACGCGCTCATCGCCCATAACGCTAACCGGTTGGGCAAGAACCTATGGACCGCCGACGGCGACGGCGAACCGATCCAGATCTACAACGCCTTCAACGAAACGGACGAGGCGCGGTTCGTGGTCGAGCGCATCCGCCAGTGGGTGGAGCAGGGGGGGCAGCGCCGGGACGTGGCGATTCTCTACCGCTCCAACGCCCAGTCGCGGGTGTTTGAGGAAACATTGATCGCGGCGGCGTTGCCCTACCGGATTTATGGCGGCCTGCGTTTTTTCGAGCGGGCCGAAATCAAGGATGCCCTGGCCTATCTGCGGCTGGTCGCTCACCGCGACGATGATCCCTCCTTCGAGCGGGTGGTCAACACGCCCCCGCGCGCCATCGGCGAGCGCACCGTCGACCTGCTGCGCGAAGCGGCGCGTGTTCAGGGCGGTTCGCTGTGGCGGGCCGCGCTGGGTTTGTTGGCGGCCGGCGGACTGAGCGGCCGGGCCGCCAGCGCGGTGCGCGGATTTCTGAACCTGATCGAGGCGTTGGACCGCGACAGCCACGGCCGATCCCTGCCGGAACGGGTGGAGCATGTCGTCACCCACAGCGGCCTGCGGGCGATGTATGAACAGGCCAAGGACGACAAGGGTGAAATGCGGGTCGAAAATCTGGAGGAGCTGGTCAACGCCAGTGGCGATTTCATTACCCACGCCGATCCGGTCGTGGTGGGCGTGGACCCAGACGAGCCCGACTGGCTGAACGCCTTTCTGGCCCACGCCGTGCTGGAATCCGGCCAGGGGCAAGGCGCCGCCGGCGAGGACAGCGTGCAATTGATGACCCTGCACATGGCCAAGGGGCTGGAGTTTCCACTGGTATTCCTGGTCGGACTGGAGGAAGGGTTGTTTCCACACAGCCGTTCGGTGGCGGAAGCGCGCCAATTGGAAGAGGAACGGCGGTTGGCTTATGTCGGTGTCACCCGCGCCCAGCGGCGGTTGGTTCTGTGCCACGCCGAGCGGCGTCACTGGTACGGCCGCGAGAACTATCCCTCGCCCTCGCGGTTTGTTCGGGAAATCCCCGAGGAATTGACCCAAGATGTGCGGGCTCGGGCAAAGCGGCGGGAAAAAAGTCCGCTCTCAATCCAACCAGTCGCCACCGCGCCCGCCGCGCCCCCCGGCCTGCGGCCCCGCCAGCGGGTGCGCCATCCGCAATTTGGCGAGGGAGTGGTGCTGGAAGTCGAAGGTGCCGGCTACCACGCCCGGGCCAGGGTGAATTTCCCAACGGCCGGCGGCGCCAAGTGGCTGGTGGTGGCCTACGCCAAGCTGGAGGTTTTGTGAATCAACCCGCGCTCGCCGTGCCAGCGACAACTCCTGTCCTGTCCAGCGTCGAACCCCGCTCCACGCCCTCCCAGCCATCCCCACGACCACGCCCGCCCGAACATCGCCTGACCCTGAAGGAAGTGGTGGATGATCTGATCGCCGATGGCTTGGTGAGCAAGGCCGATGGCGAGCGGGTCGGTATGGAATCCCGGTCGGAACGTAATGAATTGCATCCCCTGGTGGTGATCGCCAACAAGCAGTTGCGCCACGCGCAGCCGCCGCATCCGGTGTTGAGTTTGGAGCTGTTGACCGAATGGCTGGCAAGCAAGGTCGGGTTGCCTTACCTGCGCATCGATCCGCTCAAGCTCGACATCGCCTCGGTCGAGCGGCTGTTGCCGTTCATCTCCTACGACTACGCCGCCCGTTACCATATTCTGCCCGTCGCGACCGACGAGCACCGCGTGGTGTTCGCCACCACCGAGCCTTATCTCGCCGAGTGGCGCGAGGTGCTGCGGCAAACCCTGCGCAAGGACATCGAACGGGTCATCGCCAATCCGCTGGACATCAACCGCTATCAACTGGAGTTTTACGGCGTGTCGCGCTCGGTGCGCGGCGCGCTGCGCGGCGTGCTGGAGCCGACCTCGGGCGTTCTCAACTTTGAACAGTTGCTGGAACTGGGCCGGCGCGGCGAACTCAGCGCCGACGAGCGGCCGATCGTGCAAATCGTGGACTGGCTGCTGCAATACGCCTTTTCCCAGCGCGCCAGCGATATTCATTTGGAGCCGCGCCGCGAGCAGGGCCACATCCGCTTTCGCATCGATGGCGTTCTGCACGCGATTTATCAGTTGCCGCCGGCGGTGATGAACGCGGTGACCAGTCGCATCAAGGTTCTCGGACGAATGGACGTGGCCGAGAAGCGCCGGCCCCAGGACGGTCGAATCAAGATTCGTACTCCCGCCGGCCGGGAGATCGAAATGCGGTTGTCCACCATGCCCACCGCCTTCGGCGAAAAATGCGTGCTGCGCATTTTCGACCCGGACACGGTCACCAAGAATTTTGGCCAACTAGGCTTTGCGCCAGCCGAGGAGTCGGCCTGGCGAGCGATGATCGCCCGGCCGCATGGGATCGTCCTGGTCACCGGTCCGACCGGCTCCGGCAAGACCACCACCCTGTACACCACGCTCAGGCATTTGGCCAATCCCGAGGTCAACGTCTGCACGGTCGAGGACCCCATCGAAATGGTGGTGCCGGAACTCAATCAGATGCAGGTCCAGCCCGCGATTGAACTGACCTTCGCCCAAGGCATCCGTACCCTGTTGCGGCAGGATCCCGATATCATCATGGTTGGCGAAATTCGCGATCTGGAGGCGGCCCAGATGGCGGTGCAGGCGGCGCTGACCGGGCATCTGGTGTTGTCCACCCTGCACACCAACGACGCCGCCTCGGCGGTGACCCGGCTACTCGATCTCGGCGTGCCCCACTATCTGATCCAGAACGTCCTCATTGGGGTGATGGCGCAACGACTGGTGCGCACCCTGTGCCCCCACTGCAAGGGCGAAGGGGAATTGGAGCCGGCCTTGTGGGAGGCGTTGATTCGTCCCTGGCCACTGCCGAAACCGGCGACCATCCGGGCGCCGCGCGGTTGTCCAGAGTGCCGCAACACCGGCTATCTCGGCCGCGTTGGTCTGTATGAGTTGTTGGCCGTGACGCCGGAATTGCGCCGGCTGTTTCGGCCTGACATGGATTCGGACGAACTTCGCCGCCGCGCGTGCGGGCAGGGGATGCGGCTGTTGCGGGTGAGCGCCGCCTTGCAAATCGCCGCCGGGCTGACCACGTTCGAGGAGGTGGTTCAGGTATTGCCGCCGCTGGAGGAAGATTGAGGCCGCCCAATGACACTATTGATACATTACGTTGTTTTTGACTATTTTGTTGTGGATAGTACACAATAGTTGTGCGTGAATGCTGCTTTCGTTTTTTTAACCCATGAAAGAAATGACCCTAGGAGCCTAACGATGTCCATTAAAATTACGAAAACTACTTTAGCTGTCGCTTTGGTCGCTGGTTTGTTAGCGGGAACCGCGCAAGCTTATGAGGCGGGTAACTGGATTGGACGGGTCGGAGCGTGGGGCGTATTCCCCAAGTCCGATAACCTCAGTCTCGCGCCCGGCGCCAATCTAGATGTCGACAACGGCTACAGTCTGGGTTTCAACTTCACTTACATGGTGAACCCCAATATCGGCGTCGAACTGATCCTGGCCCTGCCGTTCAAGCATGACGTCCAACTGACGGGCGCGGGCAAGGTCGCCGATACTTATCAATTGCCGCCGACGCTCTTCCTGCAATATCACTTCATGCCGACCGGCACCGTCCATCCCTATGTGGGCGTCGGTCTGAATTACACCTTCTTTTTCAATGAGGATGGAACCGGCGCCCTGTCCGGCACCGACGTGAGCCTGGATTCGTCCTGGGGTCTGGCCGGCGAGATGGGCGTCGATGTCGACGTGGCCCCCAACTGGTTCGTCAACGCCACCGTCATGTATATGGACATCGACTCCAAGCTCAAGCTGGACGGGGTTGGGGTCGGTACCGTGGCCATCGATCCCTGGGTCATCGGCCTCAACATCGGCACCCGTTTCTAAACCGCTTGCGAGGGGTGGCGGGGCCGAGGCTTGCCCGGCTCCGCCTCGCCCGCCAAACCGCCGCGGACCGGTTCCGCTCACGTCCGCTCGGGATAGCCCAAGGCTTTCAGCGCCGCGCTCAGTTCGGTTCGGCTTCCTTCCGTTTCCACCGTGACCCGACCGGTGGGCACATCCACCGCTACTTCCCGAACCCGGGCGTCTTGGCGTAAACCGGTCTGAATCGCGCTGGCACAACCGCCGCACTTGACGTTCTGAACCGTAAACTCGAATTTCATGTCATTCTCCGCTGGTGGTTGGGTAACGATGGGAGTATAAGCCGTTCGCCTGACTGGGGTGACCCGCTGGATGGCATGACGTGGCGCCCGCGAATGGTGCGGTGCTTGGCGAATTTGCTCTATATTGGTGCGAAGTGAGCCGCCCGTGCATTCCAGTACATGCCCAATGAACGGTCATGACTGAAAAAATTCCCGTGGCATGATTCCTGCTAAATCGCGGCGGACATGGAACGAGGCAACTCCCATCACCGACGTTCTCAATCACGACTGAAGTCTTTTCAAACCCGAGGAATCAATGACAATGAATGCTGCCGATGTGATGAAGCTGATCGAGGAAAAGGGCATCAAGTTCGTGGACTATCGCTTCACCGATACCCGTGGCAAGGAGCAACACGTCACCGTGCCCATCAGTGCCGTGGACGAGGACGTGTTCGAGGACGGCAAGATGTTCGACGGTTCGTCCATCGCCGGCTGGAAGGGTATTCAGGAATCGGACATGATCCTAATGCCCGATCCGGTGACCGCTTGCGTCGATCCGTTCTTCGAAGAACCCACCCTGGTATTGACCTGCGATGTCATCGAGCCCAACACCATGCAGGGTTATGAGCGCGACCCGCGCTCGCTGGCCCGCCGCGCCGAAGCGTATCTAAAATCAACCGGGATCGGTGACGCCGCCTTCTTCGGGCCCGAAAACGAATTTTTCATCTTTGATGACGTGCGCTGGGGTGCCGACATCAGTGGTTGTTTCTGCAAGGTGGATTCCTCCGAGGCCGGCTGGAATTCCGAGCGCGCCTACGAAGGCGGCAATTTCGGCCACCGTCCCGGGGTCAAGGGGGGTTATTTCCCGGTGCCGCCGGTGGATTCGCAGCAAGACATCCGTTCCGCCATGTGCCTGAATTTGGAGGCGATGGGCCTAGTGCCCGAGGTCCATCACCACGAGGTCGCCACCGCCGGCCAAGCCGAGATCGGTGTCAAGTTTAACACCCTGGTGCGCAAGGCCGACGAGGTGCAGCGCCTGAAGTACGTCGTACAGAACGTGGCCGCCAGCTACGGCAAGACCGCCACCTTCATGCCCAAACCCTTGGTCGGCGACAACGGCAGCGGCATGCACGTCCACCAGTCGTTGGCGAAGGATGGCGTCAATCTGTTCTCCGGTGACTTGTATGCTGGCCTGTCGGAAACGGCGCTGTATTACATCGGCGGCATCATCAAGCACGCCAAGGCGCTGAACGCCTTCTGCAATCCCTCCACTAACTCCTACAAGCGGTTGGTGCCGGGCTTTGAGGCCCCGATCAACCTGGCGTATTCGGCGCGCAACCGTTCCGCCTCGATCCGCATCCCCTACGTCAGCAATCCCAAGGGACGTCGCATCGAAGTGCGGTTCCCCGACTCGACCGCCAATCCGTACCTGGCATTCGCCGCCATGATGATGGCTGGTCTGGACGGCATCCAGAACAAGATTCATCCTGGTGATCCGGTTGACAAGGACATTTATGAGCTGCCACCGGAGGAAGAGAAACTGATCCCGCAGGTCTGTTTTTCACTGGAGCAAGCTCTTGGTGAACTGGACAAGAGCCGTGGATTCCTCACCAAGGGGGGAGTGTTCACCGACGACCTGATTGACGCCTATATCGCGCTCAAGATGCAGGATGTGACTCGGATGCGGATGACCACCCACCCGGTCGAGTTCGATCTTTACTACAGCCTGTAGAGTCGCGGCGCGGCGATTTGGGCCGCCCGCTCCTGAGGTTGCTTGCGAAGACGCCCCCGTTTAGGGGGCGTTTTTTGTTGGAGATGTCATGCACTATTATAGTGCATGACGCCGATGATGCGAACCTTCAGTCTGGCCGCGCCTGATTAGAGGCGATGCGTCGATGGCGTGCTTCGCGGACGATTCGCTGGATTGGCCTGGTTTTTGCCATACCATCGGGTGATTAGTGGAAAACGAGGCGACCGTGCTGAGAAATTACCAACGCCGGGTGGTGGAAAGCTTGAGCATCGCCGTACTGGTGCTGGACCGGCGCTTGCGGCTGCTGTTCATGAATCCGGCGGCGGAGACGCTGTTTGAAGTGAGTTTCCGCAAGGCCCACAAACTGATGTTGTCGGAACTGATCATCGGCGCCGAGTCGTTCATCGCTGGACTGCGCCACTGTCTGGAGAACGGTCATCCCTATATCGAGCGAGAGCTGCAACTGACCTTTCCCCTGGAGCGGATCGTCACGGTGGATTGCACCGCCGCGCCCCTGCTGGAGCGTGACCCCCCCACCGAACTGTTGCTGGAATTGCGGCAGGTGGACTGGCGGCTCCGGATCAGCCGCGAAGAGCATATCCTGGCCCAGCATCACACCACTCGGGCGTTGGTGCGCAATCTGGCGCACGAGATCAAGAATCCGCTAGGGGGCCTGCGCGGGGCGGCGCAATTGCTGGAGCGCGAACTTCCGGACCCGGCGCTGCGCGAATACACCAGCATCATCATCGGCGAGGCCGACCGACTACGCAATCTGGTGGACCGGATGCTCGGTCCCAACCAGTTGCCGATCCATGGCGAGGTCAGCATTCACGAAATCCTGGAGCGGGTTTGCGGCTTGGTGGAAGCCGAAGCTTGTTCCGGCATCCGCATCGAGCGCGACTACGATCCCAGTATTCCGCCGGTGTGGGGCGATTCCGACCGGCTGATTCAGGCTGTGCTCAACGTGGTGCGCAACGCGGCCCAGGCGCTGCGCGAACGCGGGCGAGGCGTCATTGTCCTGCGGACCCGGGTGCAACGTCAGTACACCATTGGCGCCAAGCGTCACAAGCTGGTGGCGCGGTTGGACATCGTGGACGATGGTCCCGGCATTCCACCCGCCCAGCAGGAACGGATTTTCTATCCGATGATCAGTGGTCGGCCCGATGGCACCGGACTGGGGCTGTCCATCGCCCAAAGCATTATCGCCCAGCACGGTGGCTTGATCGAATGCGTCAGCCGGCCGGGCGAGACTGTTTTCACACTGCTATTGCCCTTGGGAAAAACCGGATGAGCAGGAAAGAACGCATTTGGGTGATCGACGACGACCATGCCATTCGCTGGGTGCTGGAAAAAGCCCTGCAACGCGACGGCATGACGGTGACGACCTTTGAGAGCGCGGCGGGGGTGCTCGACGCGTTGCGCCAAGGAACGCCGGACGCGGTAATCGCCGACATCCGGATGCCAGGCATGAGCGGTCTGGAATTGCTGGCCCGTCTGCGCGAACGGGCGCCGGAATTACCGGTGATCATCATGACCGCCCATTCCGACCTCGACAGCGCGGTTTCCGCTTATCAGGGTGGCGCGTTCGAATACCTGCCCAAACCGTTCGATGTGGACGAGGCGGTGGCTCTGGTCCGCCGCGCCTGTCTGACGTACCGCCAGCGCACCGAGCCGGCCGAACCGGTCGAGCCGTTGCCCGAGATCATCGGCGAGGCGCCGGCCATGCAGGAGGTGTTTCGCGCCATCGGTCGGCTGTCGCGTTCCAACATCACGGTGCTGATCACCGGCGAATCCGGCACGGGCAAGGAATTGGTGGCCCGCGCCCTGCACCGGCACAGCCCACGCGCCGCCCAGCCGTTCATCGCGATCAATACCGCCGCCATTCCGCGCGATTTATTGGAGTCGGAACTATTCGGCCACGAACGTGGCGCCTTTACTGGGGCGCAGGCGACTCGACAGGGGCGATTCGAACAGGCCAACGGTGGAACGCTCTTCCTGGACGAAATCGGCGATATGCCAGCGGAGTTACAAACCCGGTTGTTGCGGGTGCTGGCCGAGGGCGAGTTTTACCGGGTGGGCGGCCATACGCCGATCCGGGTGGACGCGCGAGTGATCGCCGCCACCCATCAGAATCTGGAGCAACGGGTCCGCGACGGGCTGTTCCGCGAGGATCTCTACCACCGTTTGAACGTGATCCGAATTCAGCTTCCGTCGCTCAACAAGCGTCGGGAGGATATTTCCTTACTGACCCGGCATTTTCTGAGCCAGGCGGCGCGGGAACTGGGCGTCGAACCCAAAATCCTGCGCCCGGAAACCGAGAGCTATCTCGGCGGTCTCGATTGGCCCGGCAATGTCCGGCAATTGGAAAACCTGTGCCGCTGGTTGACGGTGATGGCCTCGGGGCGGGAAATTCATCTGGAGAACCTGCCGAGCGAGTTACGGGAGCGAAGCCCGGCCACGGCCAGCAACGGCTCCGAGTGGGAAGCGACGCTGCGAACGTGGGTCAGTCAGCGGTTGGCGCGCGGCGAGCGGAATCTGCTGGAAACAGCCCTGCCCAGCTTCGAGCGCGTATTGATTCGGGCGGCGCTGGAGCAAACCGGCGGCCATCGGCAGGACGCCGCCCGGTTGCTGGGCTGGGGGCGCAACACCCTGACCCGGAAGATCAAGGAATTGCGGATGGAGTAGGGGATCGGACGCGGCGGGCCATGTTCGACGTGATCTTGTACGAGCCGGAGATTCCACCCAACACCGGCAATATTGTCCGGTTGTGCGCCAATACCGGCGCGCGGCTGCATCTGATCCGACCGCTCGGGTTTCAGTTCGATGATCGCCAGTTGCGCCGGGCGGGGCTGGATTATCACGAATGGGCCACGGTGCGGTTGCATCGCGATTTGGAGGCCTTTCTGGTCGAGGTGAAACCGGCGCGCTTGTTCGCCTTCACCACCCGGGGAACGGGTTCCTATCACGCTGTCGCTTACCAGCCCGACGATGCCCTGCTGTTCGGCCCGGAAACGCGCGGCCTGCCGGCGCGGGTGCTGGCCGGGATCGCCCCGGAACGGCGGTTGCGGATTCCGATGCGGACCACCGGCCGCAGTCTCAACCTGGCCAACGCGGTGGCGGTCGTGGTTTACGAGGCGTGGCGGCAGCAGGGCTTCACGGGTGCATCGTGACCGGTCCAGCGGCGACCGCGTCACCCACGAGTTGGGGCGGGATTGCGCCGGCCGCCTTGAGCTAATCACCTGCCATGCCATCGCGCGACTCGATGAGGGTCTCGTCAATAGCCGCATCGTTGAGCGGTGGCAGCGAATTGCGGTCGGCGTCGCTCATATGCGGCAAGATACACAAAACCCCTGGCTTGCCCTACCATGCGAGATCAATTCCAATCAAGCAACAGGGCGGCGGCATGGCCACTGAGATCGAACACAAATTTCTGCTCCGCGACGACCGCTGGCGCCAACAGGTCGAGCGCTCGGTACGGATGCGACAGGGCTACCTGGTCAGCGACGCCCGTTGCTCGGTACGGGTGCGGGTGGCCGGTGGGCAGGGTTTCCTCAACATCAAGAGCGGAACACTCGGCATCCAGCGCAGCGAATATGAATATTCGATCCCGCTGGCCGAGGCCGAGGAAATCCTCGATACCTTGTGCGAGCAACCCCTGCTCGAAAAGACTCGCCATTTCGTCCATTACGGCGATCATCTTTGGGAAATCGACGAATTCGCCGGCGCCAACGCCGGGCTGATCGTGGCGGAGGTGGAGCTTAGCCGTCCCGACGAGCCGTTCGCCCGGCCCGACTGGGCCGGCGAGGACGTCTCGCACGACATCCGCTATTACAACTCACAACTGGCGCGCCATCCCTACACGACTTGGTCATGCCCGAGCGGCTGATTCGCGTCCACGTTTCCGACCAACGGTTGGAATTGCTGGAAGACGGCGCGGTAGTGGCAAGCTACTCGGTGTCCACCGCCCGCAACGGCCTCGGTGAACGGCGCGGCAGCGGTTGTACGCCGCGCGGCTGGCATCGCATCCGCATCAAGATTGGCGCTGGCCTGCCGCTCAACGCCGTGTTCGTCGGACGGCGGCCGACCGGCGAAATTTACAGTTCGGAACTGGCGGCCGGTTATCCCGAACGGGATTGGATCCTGACCCGGATTTTATGGCTGACCGGCTTGGAACCGGGGTTCAACCGCGGCGGTGACTACGATACCCTGCGCCGGTTCATTTACCTGCACGGTTGCCCGGACGAAGCGCCGATGGGCATACCGCTCTCGCACGGCTGCATTCGCTTGCGGAACCCGGATTTGTTGGAATTGTTCGACCGGGTGGAAGCCGGCGACCGGGTGTTCATCGCTGGCTGAGGTCGGCGCCGGCTGTGGTTACGAGCCGCCGCCCAGCTTGGGCCGCAGGCTGTCGAGGACGCCCTTGAAGGTTTCCTGATTGTTGGGGTTGAGTTCGCTCAACGTGCGGTGGGCTTCGTAAACGATTCGGGTCAGCGTGTCCTTGTCGCAGGGGTCGGGAATCGCCAGTTGTCGCAGCGTCGCCGAGATGGTCTCGCCCGTGTCGCGAATGTTGAAAATTTCATAGAACCCCAGGTTGTCAAGGATTTGGTTGACGTCGGGGTTGGTGGACAGCAGGGTGGTCTTGCGGGCGAAATGCTGGCGGCTGAAGTTGGCGATTCGGGCCAGGAGACCCAGGCTGGTGCTGTCGATGGAATGGGCGTCGGTCAGATCCACGACGATATCGTCGTAATCGGTCTGGGCGAACAGGCCGCTCAGGAAATCCCCCAGCGCGCAGCTCATGGTATAGCGCACGTCGCCGTTCAGCTTGAGGATATAGGCGCTGCCCTGCTTGACGTAAAACGCTGCTCCCGATTCCATTCACTCCGCTCTCTTGATCAACAACAAAGTGACGTCGTCTGGTAACGGTCCAGCGCGATCCAGGCCCAGCGCCTGAATCAGATTTTCGATATTGATGTCGATATCGCGGATCAGTTCCAGCAGAAAGGTCTGTTTGTCGCGCAGACTGGCTTGCGGCAGGGTTTCGAGAATACCGTCGGAAATCAGCGCCAAAACAAACCGCTGCGGCAAATCCAGGTATTCGGTCCGATAGCTGGCGAAGTCGAACAGCCCGATGGGCAAGCTTTTCTTGCCGATATAACCGGCCTGTTCGCCGTCGAACAGGATCGGGAACGGGAACTGACCGCCGCTACTGTAGCGCAACTGGTTGTTCGACCAGTGGATCACGCCGTAGAACATGGTCAGATACTTGTCCATGTGACAACCGAAGATTTCCCGGTTCAGCCGGCTGAGGGTCTCGGCCGGATTCAGGATGCCCTTGTCGCGGTTCTGCCGATGTAGCTCCCGATAACGACCCATGTAGCTTTTCAGCATCACCGTGACAAAGGCCGACGAGACGCCGTGGCCGGACACGTCGGCGATATAGAAACCGAGATGCTCGCCGTCGATGGCGAAATAGTCGACGAAATCGCCGCTGAGATACTGCGAAGTCAGCAGGTGACGGCTGAAGCGGTAATTGCGGTACTGCTTGTCGTTTTCCGGCAATAACTGGAATTGGATGCGCCGCGCCGCCGACTCGTCTTCCTGCAAGCGTCGCAGGGTTTGCCGCAACTGTTCGTTGACAACTTCCAGATGCTCGCGATGCTCGCGGTTTTCTCGCCGCAGGCGAGCGCGCTCCAGGGCATGATTGATGGCGTGCTCCAGCACCGCCATGTCCTCGATCGGCTTAGTGACGTAATCCCAGGCGCCGAGCTTGAGCGCCTGAATGGCGTCGTTGATGCCGCCCATGCCGGAAACCACCAGGATCGGCAATTCGGGAAAGTCGCGGGTGACGGCGGCGATCACCTGCAAGCCGTCCATGCCCGGCATGCGCAAGTCGCACAACACCAGATCAGGTTGCTCGCGGCCGATCAGATCGATGCCGGTTCGACCATCGCCGGCCTGAATGACCTCGAAACCGCTGTCTTCCAGATAGGCGGTCAGAATTTCCCGAACCAGATCCTCGTCGTCGATCGTCAGGATGCGAGTGGGTCGGGGACTCATGGCCAGTCCCCGCACGCCGCGAGCCTCCGCACCGCCGCCGCCAGCGGCGCCATGTCGGCCAGTGGTTTGTGATAGATCCGGCTGTCGTCGAGACCCATGGCGCGCAGGTCCTCGGGCAGGCTGTAACTGGACGAACCGGTGTGGATCAGGAATTCCAAATCGGGGTAGGTCTGATGCAAGGCGCGAATGGCGGTGTTACCGTCCATGTCCGGCAGGCGCATGTCCATGATGCAGACCCGGCAGGGATCGCCGTTGCGCAGCCAGCTCAGCGCCGGAGCGACGGACTCGAACGCCGCCACACGCCAGCCTTCGTCCTCCAGGTATGCTTTCAGGTTTTCCCGAATCATGGCTTCGTCATCGACGATCAAAACCCACTCAGTCATGGCAACAACTCCCGGCCCAGGGGCAGGCGAATGCTGAAGCGCGCCCCTTGCCCCGGCTTGGACATCACCGACAGCCGGCCGTTATGTTGCTCGGTGATGATGAAGTAGGATACCGACAAGCCCAGACCGGTGCCAGCGCCCACTTCCTTGGTGGTGAAGAACGGCTCGAAGATGCGCTTGAGGGTTTTTTCGTCCATGCCGGGGCCGTTGTCAACCACTTCGATCAGGGCATGTTCCGCCTCGCGGCGGGTGCGCAGGGTGATGACCGGCGCCGGCGTGCCTTCCTCGGCCATGGCCTGGGCGGCGTTTTTGAGCAGATTCAGGATGACCTGCTCGATTTCCGTCTTGTCGCAAGACACCACGCGCAGGGCGGGGTCGTAATCGCGCTCGATGGCAATCCGTTTGAAATCGTATTTCTTTTTCAGATCATAATCGCTGGCGGCCAGCCGCAGCACGGTTTCCAGCATCTCTTCCAGATTGACCAGCGCAAAGTGTGATTCACTGTGCCGGCTGAAGGACAGCATGTCGGCGACGATCTTGGCTGCTCGCGCGCCGGCTTCTCGGATGCCCTCAAGAAAGCGCAGGATCTGGCGCTGTTCCAGGTAGCGGTGGATTCGGTCCAGGTCGATGCCGATGGCATCGGCCACCGCCCGATTCTGGGGCATGTCGGGAGCCACGCGGCGCAGGATGTTTTGGCTGCCCTGCAGGATGGCGCCTAGCGGATTGTTGATTTCATGCGCCATGCCGGCCGCCAGCCCGCCGACCGACAGCATCTTTTCTGTTTGCACCATCATCGATTCGATCCGGACTCGGGCCGTGACGTCGTCGATCCGGATGACCGCGCCGCTTGCGCTGTCCGCCATCAAAGGATAGACCATGACATCGGCATAATGCAGTTCACCCTGGATGTCCAGCGTCATCCGGGGGGTTTTGATTGGCCGACCGAGGCGGATAGCCTGCCGCACCTGCTCGAACTGGCCTTCCAGTTGGGGAAATACATCCCCAAAGAACCGGCCCTGCGCCGCCTCCCACGATGTGCCGCTGGTCTGTTCGGCGGGCTGGTTCAACACCGTGATATAGCCCCAGGGATCCACGCCGATCAATACCGAGGGCATCGAATCGATAATGTTTTTAAGATAAAGCCGCATCCGCGCCACTTCTTCCTTGGCGCGCTTCTGTTCGGTGATGTCGATGGCCACGCCCAGGACGGCGGTCTCATTCAAGCCCGGTTCGATGAAGGGGATTTTGATGGTCTGCAAGGTTCGAGTCTGGCCGGCGTGGTCGGTGAAGGCTTCCTCGGCGATGAACTTGGGAATTCCACTATCGATGACTTCCCGGTCGTCGGCCAGCATCTGTTCGGTTTCCTCGGCCACGCTGTGAACGATGGGATGGGAACGCTGGATCAGATCGTCAACGGTGACGCCAAGGGCCTCGGCGGTGGCGCGATTCGCCAACAGGAAGGAGCCATGGCGGTTCTTGGCGAAGATCATGTGTGGCACCAGGTCGATGATGCGCCGCAGCCGCAGTTCGCTTTCCTGGAGCGCGGTTTCCGCCCTGATCTGGTCGGTGATATCCGTGCCGGTGCCGCGATAGCCCAGGAATCGGCCATGGACATCGTAAATGGGTTTGCCGCTGACCTTGAGATGGCGGCCCGCGTTGTGGTTACCATTCAGGCGGGTCTGGTAGACGAAATCGCGAAACGGCAAGTGTTGTTCCAACAGTTCCTGGTGCTGGCCCCACTGTTCCAGTTCGAAGGCCGAATTGGCCACGCCGATTTCCCAGCGGGCGCGGCCAAGGACATGGTCCGGGGCAATGCCGGTCAGGGCGTAGAATCGTTCCGACAGATAGGTGAAGCGCAGATGCTCGTTCATCTCCCAGATCCAGTCGCTCGCCGCTTCAGTCACATCGCGAAACCGGGCCTCGCTTTCGCGCAGCGCCACTTCCACCTGCTGACGTTCGCTCAGTTCGCGCAGCAATTGTCGGGTGCGTTGCGCCACCTGGCGCCGCAGCAACCAGGACCACAGCAGCGCGGCGACCGCGACCACGCCCAGCCAAACCAGAAGCCAAAGGGTATAGCGCAGCATCCCCGTGAATCCCTCCGGCTCTTGTCGCGCCGGGTCAAGCCAGGAGTCGAGCAGGGTTTCATAATAAGGAAGAGGATCGAGAACGGTGACAGCCACGACGACGATGACCGCCACGAGCACCAGCCCCCAATGGAACAGTCGCCACCCGCCGTGCCGTCGGGGCGTGGAAGCGATCAGCGGGGAGGATGCGGTGGATGATGGGGAAGAGGCGGGCATGTGGGCTGGCGAAGGAAACGTAAACCATTATCATAAGACTATTTGGCGGTGAATGGACCGATGCGGGGCGCGAACGATGGCGTTGGGACCGGTAATGCTGGGGCTGGAAGGAGCGGAACTGACCACGCAGGAACGGGAACTGCTGTGTCATCCCCTGGTGGGTGGGGTGATCCTGTTCACCCGCAATTACCAGTCGCCGACGCAGGTTGCGGCGCTGACCGCGGCCATTCACGCCCTGCGCCAGCCGCGTCTGCTGGTGGCGGTGGATCACGAGGGCGGTCGGGTACAGCGATTCCGCGACGGGTTTACCCGCTTGCCGGCGGTGCGCCGGTTGGGCGAGATTTACGACCAGGACCGGATGCGCGCCAAGCAACTGGCCCGGGTCACCGGCTGGCTCATGGCCGCCGAGTTGCGGGCGGTGGGCGTGGATCTCAGCTTCGCGCCGGTCCTGGACCTGGATCACGGCGTGAGCGGAGTCATTGGTGATCGGGCGTTTCACCATGAGCCCGACAGCGTGGCCGATCTGGCCCATGCCTACGTCAATGGAATGCAGAAAGCCGGCATGGAGGCGGTGGGCAAACACTTTCCTGGGCATGGCGGCATTGCCGCCGACTCGCATTTGGAACTGCCGGTGGACCAACGCCCGCTGGCCGCGCTGGAAGCGGCCGATCTGCTGGCCTTTGAGCGGATGATCCACTATGGACTGGCCGCTCTTATGCCGGCGCATGTGGTTTATCCGGCGGTGGACGAACAGCCGGCCGGATTCTCGGCGCGCTGGTTGAAGGGCATTTTGCGCCAGCGGCTGGAATTCCAGGGTGTGATCTTCAGCGACGACCTGGACATGGCGGGCGCCCACGTCGCCGGTTCACCGCCGGAGCGGGCCAGCGCGGCGCTGGCGGCGGGTTGCGACATGGTACTGGCGTGCAACGACCGCCGCGCCGCCGTCGCTATTCTCGATCACCTGCGTTATACCCCCGATCCGGTGACTCAGGCACGACTGATCCGCCTGCACGGGCGCGGCCATCCCACCGTCGAGCGACTGCATCACAATCCAGCCTGGCAACGGGCGGTGCGATTGGTGCATGATTACGATGCGTTCCCGTTGCTGGAGATGGATATCTGAGCAGGGAAATCCCGACCCAAATCTTTTGCCCGCCCTGATGGCCGGAGTTTCGCATGTCCCGCATCACCGCCGAACAGGCGCTTGCCGTGTTGAGCCAGGCCGAGTTGCTTTGCGCGCCGGAGCAGATCGAGGCTGCTTTGGACCAGATGGCCGCCGCCATCACGGCGCGGGTGGAAGACCGTGACCCCCTGGTGTTGATGGTGATGAACGGCGCGTTCGTGACTGCGGCGGAGTTGCTGTCCCGATTGCGGTTTCCGTTGCGAGTCGGTTACCTCCACGCCACCCGCTATCGCGGCGACACGCGCGGTGGCGATATCGACTGGATCATGCCACCGCGACCGGTGGTGGCCGGGCAGGTGGTGTTGGTGGTGGACGACATCTTCGATGAAGGCGACACGCTGAAAGCGATTCTGGCCGCAGTGCGCCAGCAGGGCGCGGCGGCGGTGTACAGCGCGGTGCTGGTGAACAAGCGGCATGAGCGCAAGACTCCGGACCTGGTCGTGGATTTCGTCGGCCTGGAGGTTCCAGACCGCTACGTGTTTGGTCGCGGCATGGACTACCAGGAGTACTGGCGCCAATTGCCGGCGATCTACGCCGTCCGCGACTGAACGCCTGGCGAGCGCCTTCCGGTCCTTGGTCGCCATTTCGTTTGTGAGAAGCCACGCATGACTCCTTCCATCGCTATCATCGGAGGCACCGGCCTTACCGCGCTGGATGCCTTAAAAATCACCCGACGGGAAACCCTGTCCACGCCCTACGGCGAGCCGTCCAGCCCGGTGATTCACGGCGAACTGGGCGGGCGAGCCGTGGCGTTCCTGGCCCGGCATGGTCCCCATCACACGCTCCCACCGCACAAGATCAACTACCGGGCCAATCTCTGGGCGCTGCACCGGATCGGCGTGCAACGGGTGATCGCGGTGGCGGCGGTTGGCGGAATTCGGGATGACATGACACCGGGTGTTCTGGCGTTTCCGGATCAGCTCGTGGATTATACTTGGGGTCGGTGTTGCACCTTTTTCGAGGACAGTCCGAGCCAGGTGACTCATATCGACTTTACCGAGCCGTATTGCGGTGAGTTGCGGGAGCGGCTGATCCAGGTCGGGCGCGCGCTTGAGCTTGGTGCCCGTGAATCCTGCACCTACGCGGCGGTGCAGGGACCGAGATTGGAAACCGCGGCGGAAATCCGCAAACTAGAACGAGACGGTTGCGATATCGTGGGCATGACCGGGATGCCGGAAGCGGCGCTGGCGCGGGAATTGGGCCTGCGCTACGCCACGTGTGCCGTGGTGGCCAACCGGGCCGCCGGCAAGGTTCCGGGCGTGATCACCATGGCCGAGATCGAGCGAAATCTGATCGAGGGCATGGGCAAGGTCAAAACCCTGCTAGCGTGGGTGGTTCCGATGCTGGACGTGGGACGGTAGGCATTGGATTGCGGCCTTCGCCGCGGTTGCGAGCGTCGAAACATGCATCCGGCAATCCGGAGAAAGCGGAGCGTTCGCGAAGGCAGTATGCTGCGTAACTTAATGAAAATAAAGATGAGTATTAAATTGAATGAATAGCCAGATATTCTTTTTTCGGGAATTCCTGAAAAATCCCCGTCAGGTGGCGTCCTTGATCCCCAGTTCCCGCTTTCTCGAACGGCGTGTCGTGGAGTTGGCGGGAACACGATCGGCCCAGACTGTGGTGGAACTGGGCGCCGGCACGGGGGGGACGACCCGGGCGATTCTTAGAACAATGTCGCCTGGCTCCAGACTGCTGAGCATCGAGATCAATCCGCGATTTTGCGCGTTGCTCCGCCGCATCAAGGATCCGCGGCTCACCGTGCATTGTGGCGGCGCGCAGGAACTGCGGGAGGCCATCTCACTGTATGGCCTGCTCGCCCCCGAGGCGGTTATTTCAGGGATACCGTTTTCTACGCTTGGGCGCGGCGTCGGCTTGAGGATTATCGAGGCGATTTCGGCGTCGCTTGTGGTAGGGGGCCGTTTCGTGGCGTACCAGGTCAGCAAGCACGTCGAGCATCTTTCGCACCCGCTACTGGGACCGGTGCGGGTTGAAATGGAGCTTCTCAATATTCCTCCACTGCGAGTTTATCGGTGGGAGAAACACGCCAGGAAACCTACCGTTCAGCCCTTCGTGCCAACCGACCGTCGGACGCGGGTTACGCACCGCTAAAAGTACAGTATGCTCGACCGAACCAGAAAATCGCGCAAATCTCGGGTTAATCCCTGCCAGGATTAATCGATGAGCGAGGAAGCAGGATGGGTTAGGCTGAGCGATCACTGTATGAGTTGGGGCACCCCGGCTGTTTTTTGAGGGTCCAGGATTTGATGGCGGGTTCTTTGCTAAAGTTGGGTGAAGAACCCGATCTCGTTTGTCATGACCGGAAAGTAAGGAGAAAACCATGAGTAAAGGCGCCGATATCAAGAAGGAGCCGAAAAAGAAACCGACCAAGACCTTGAAGGAGAAGAAGGCTGAAAAGAAGTCCAAGAAGGAGAACAAGGGTTGAGAAGCTAATCGCGAATCCTTGCGTTGGCCTCTCCCGCCCTTGGCCAGGGGAGGATGGACCGTTCAACCGCCGCGCACCCGTCGCCCGGTGCGCAGGTCGCGGATTTCCGTCGGCTGGGTCGCCCCACCGGTCGGGCCAGGCAACAGGCAGTCAATGGCTGCTCCCAGTTGCCGGCGTACCGCCAGCGCGCCGCGGGCGGGTGGCCGACCACTGAAGTTGGCGCTGGTGGACACCAGCGGGTGTCCACAGGCCCGACACAGCGCCGCCGCCAGCGGATGGGCGGTCACCCGCACCGCCAAGGTATCGTGCTGGCCGCGCAGCCAGCGCGGTGTGTCAGGCCGAGCGGGAGTCAGCCAGGTATGGGGACCGGGCCAGGTGGCGGCCAGACGGGCAAGGTCGGCTGGGGTCAGCGGTTGCAGGAACGGCGTGAGTTGGGCGAAATCGGCCGCGATCAGGATGAGCCCCTTGCGTGGCGACCGACGCTTGAGCGCCAGCAGCCGCCGCACCGCCTTCTCGTTACGCGGATCGCAGCCTAGGCCATAGACCGCCTCGGTGGGATAGGCAATGAGACCGCCGGATTTGACCACGCGAGCGGCGGCGCGCAGCCGCGACGGATTCATGTTTTAGCCACCGCTGGAACGCTTTGCGCTCGCGGGCATGGCGCGGCGACGGGCGGCCGGTTTCTTCTTTTCGGGCGCCGCGCGCAACAGGCTTTCGCATTCGGCCAGGGTCAGGTTGGCCGGTTCGCGGCCCTTGGGCAGACGGACGTTCTTCTTGCCGTCGGTGATGTAGGGGCCAAACCGGCCGTTCAGGATTTGCACGGCGGAGCCGGAAAACTCCTGAAGGACCTTGTTGGCGGCCGCCTGCTGGTGCATGGCGATCAGTTCCAGCGCCCGTTCACGACTGATGCTGTACGGATCCTCGTTTTTCAGCGAGACATAGTTCTTGCCGTAGCGTACATAGGGCCCAAATCGTCCAATATTGATTTGAAGTGGTTCACCAGCGCCGGTCGTGCCCAGATCACGCGGCAATTGGAACAGGGCCAGCGCCTCCTCCAGGGTGATGGTGTCCAGACGTTGCTCCGGTCGCAGGCTGGCAAAGCGCGGTTTTTCGACATCCTCCTTGTCGCCGATCTGCGCGAACGGTCCAAACCGACCCATCCGTACCGAGACGGGTTTGCCGGTTTGGGGGTCGCGGCCCAGTTCGCGGCTTTGCACCACCTCCTGGCGCGAAACTTTCTCGGCCTTTTCCTCGACCCGTTGCTTGAACGGATCCCAGAAACCCCGCATCAGCGGCAACCAGTCCTCCTCGCCGCGCGACACCGCATCCAGATTGTCTTCCAGGCGGGCGGTGAACTCGTAGTCCACGTATTGCGTGAAATGCTGGGTCAAGAAGCGGTTGACGATCCGGCCGATGTCGGTCGGTTGGAAGCGGCGGTTACCCAGCACCGCGTAGTCGCGGGCCAGCAGGGTCGAGATGATCGTCGCGTAGGTGGAAGGTCGGCCAATGCCGTATTCCTCCAGGGTCTTGACCAGGCTGGCCTCGGAATAGCGCGGCGGTGGTTCGGTGAAGTGCTGTTCCGACCGCAACGCCAGCAGGTCCACCCATTCGCCCTCCCGCAGCGGTGGTAGCGCCCGACCTTCATCTTCATCAGGCGGATCATCCACGTCTTCCCGGTACACCGCCATGAAGCCGGGATCGGCAATCGTCGAGCCGGTGGCGCGGAAAAGGTTGCCGGAACCACAGGCCAAATCCACCGCGACCGTATCGAGCGTGGCCGGAATCATCTGGCAGGCGACGGTGCGTTTCCAGATCAACTCGTAGAGCGCGTATTGATCGGCGTTGAGGTGGGCGCGAATCGCTTCCGGCAGTACCGTGATCGTGGTCGGACGGATCGCCTCGTGCGCCTCCTGGGCATTCTTGGCCTTGGTCTTGAACAACCGCGGACTGGTCGGCAGGTTACGCGCGCCGTAGCGCTGGGCGATCAGCGCGCGGATATCGTTGATGGCGTCCTGGGCCAGGTTGACCGAGTCGGTGCGCATGTAGGTGATCAACCCGACCGCGCCCTGGCCGGTGTCGATACCTTCGTACAATTGCTGGGCGACGCGCATGGTGCGCTGAGTGGAAAAGCCCAGCTTGCGCGAGGCTTCCTGTTGCAGGGTCGAAGTGGTGAACGGTGCGGCGGGGTTGCGCTTACGCTGCTTGCGTTCGACCTTGGCGATGCGCAGTCGACCGATGATGGCCTCATCCGCCACGCCGGATTCGACTCGCTGGGCGTGCGCGGCAGCCCGCAGCGTCCGTTCCATGGCATGTGCCTGTTCGCCATCGGCAATGCTGAATTGCGCCAGTTTCCCGCCTTCATATTCGGCCAACCGGGCGCTGAACGGCTGATCAGTCTTGGCGGCGTCGGCCTCCAGCGTCCAGTACTCGCGCGGGTTGAATCGCTCGATTTCTTCCTCGCGCTCGACGATCATCCGCAGCGCCGGCGACTGCACTCGACCGGCGGACAGACCGGGCCGGATTTTCTTCCACAGCAGCGGCGACAGGTTGAAACCGACCAGATAATCCAGCGCCCGTCGAGCTTGTTGGGCATTGACCAGGTCCAGCGACAACGCGCGGGGATGGGCGATGGCGTCTTGAATCGCCCGTTGGGTCACTTCGTGAAACACTACCCGCTGTACCGGTTTTTCCTTGAGCAACTCGCGCTGGCGCAGGATTTCGTACAGGTGCCAGGAAATGGCTTCACCCTCGCGATCCGGGTCGGTGGCCAGATACAGCGTCTCGGCCTTGGCGAGCGCCTTGGCGATGGCTTCGACATACCGCTCGTTCTTCTCGATGATCTGATACTTCATTTCGAAGTTGTGGCCCGGATCGACCGCGCCCTCCTTGGGAACCAGGTCGCGCACATGGCCATAGGAGGCCAGAACCTCAAAGTCCTTGCCCAGATATTTTTTGATCGTTTTCGCCTTGGCCGGCGATTCCACGATGACTAGGTTCTTGCTCATGACCAGGATGCGAGTGACGGTGACAGAATGGCGCCGGTGGAGACCGGGAGACCGAGAGGAGAGCGATGCCCGTCGGAATCCGACGGCGTGGCGGGAATTTGGAAAGAGCGGAAAAAGCTCGCCGCGGTTCGTTTAATGAAGGTAGCTGGGAACGTCGTCGAATACCAGGTCTTCCAGCCAGGCACAGGCTTCTTCCCGGCCAGGCTGATTGAACAGCACCATCAGGATGATCCACTTCAACCGTCGCAAACCGATGTCGTCGGATTCCAACGCCATGACCCGGTCGATGACCAGTTCGCGAGTTTCCGAGTCGAGAATGCCAGCCTGTTCCAGGGACAACAAAAAGCCCTGGCATTCCACATCTAGCTTGTCCGATTCCGGGCCGACGTAGATGCGGCAGGAGCCGGGATCGACCACCAGTGGGGTCGTCCGCCGATCCACCAGGCTGTCCAGCCATTCGAATGCCTGGTGAATTTCCCGCGAGGGGAAGCCAGCGGCCAGCAATTCGCCCTGGATGGAGGCGCGGTCGGGATTGGGATCCGTTTCATCGTCCATGTAATTCTGAAACAGATACATCAGCACATCCAGTACGTTTTCTTTCATTCCAGTGCTCGTTTGGAAAGTACGAAACCCCCGCCATCGAACGAGGGCAGCGGCGCGGAGGGAGATGTCCGCGCATACGAAACCGCCGCCCGATTGGGGGCGGCGGCTATCATGGTGAAATTTTCAGATTTTCAAACGACCATACAGACCGCCAGGGATGGCTGTCACGTAACCTTCAAGTTCCAGGATCAACAGCATGGAGGAAACCGCTTCCGCCGTCAATCCGCATCGGTTCACCAGCAGGTCGATGCCCACGGGTTCGTCGCCCATGGCGACTAGCAGTTGCCGGTATTCCTCGTCCAGCGCCGCCGAGGAGACGGCGGCGGGATGACCAGGCATGATTTCGCGGGTGGTCGCCGCCAGCGCACCCAGTTCCTCCAAAATATCGTCGGCGGTCTCCACCAGCTTCGCCCCCTGGCGGATCAACGCGTGGCAACCCTTGGCCAACGGGTTGTGGATCGACCCAGGAATGGCGAACACCTCGCGGCCCTGCTCGTTGGCTAGGCGGGCCGTGATGAGCGAGCCGCTTTGGGCGGCGGCTTCCACCACCAGTACACCCAGGGTCAGCCCACTGATCAACCGGTTGCGCTGGGGGAAGTTCCCCGGCGCCAGCGAAGTGCTGGTGGGGAATTCCGAAACCAGCGCGCCGCGCTCGGCGATGGCATGGGCCAAATCCCGATGCTGGGCGGGATAGACCCGATCCAGGCTGGTGCCCATGACCGCGATGGTCCGGCCACTGGTCAGCGCGCCCTGGTGGGCAGCGGCGTCGATGCCGAGCGCCAATCCGCTGGTGATGACCAGCCCGTATTCGGCCAGGTGCGCGGCGAAGCGCTGGGCGGTTTCGCGACCCAACGGGGTCGGGTTGCGGGAGCCGACGATGGCTAGTTGCGGCAACCGCAGGCAATCGGGATCGCCGTGAATGAACAGCAGAGGCGGCGGATAGGCGATTTGCCGCAACAGCGGCGGGTAGTGGGGATCGTCCAGCCGCAGCAGATGGTTGCCAGGCCGTTCCAACCAGGCCAAATCTTCTTCCACTCGGCGCCAATCAGGCCGGCTCAAATAATCCAACGCCGCGTCCGGCAACTCCAATGACCGTAACACAGCGCTGTCGGCGGCGAACACCGCCGCCGCCGACCCAAAATACTCCAACAACCGGGCGAACCGCGCTGGCCCGATGCCCGGCGCCCGCAGTAACGCCAACAGCCAGCTCGGTTCGACAACCGAAGTTAGGTCGTCCCGGTTCAGGGGGTGGTTACCCGATCTTGCAGGTGAATCGATCGTTCAGCTTGCATCACCAGCCCGTAGCTGACCAGGTCGTGAACCTTATAGACCATCAACAGGCCAGAGCGCTCGCCCGGCAGTTTCACGGTCCCACCGGAGACGGGATCCTCGACGGTGCGGTCCTTGCTGTAAATGGCCAGGACGTGACCGGGTTGGAGACCTTCCTGGTCGCCCAGATTGATGATGACGCTGCTGTATTGAGTGATTTGGGTGACGTCGGTGTCCAGCTTGGCCAGAATGAAACCTTCGGTGTCGGGAGGAACCGGATGAGGCTCGAAATTGTAAAGTTCGTTTTCCGGTTCGAATTCGGCCATCCGGTCACCAGGGCGAACCGGGGCGATGGTGCGGGTCAGGGTAAAGGTGGCTGGATCGCCATCCTTTTCAAGAAGCGCCTGGCCCAGGTAGACGCCGGCGGTGCCCAGGTAGCGGCCGGAACCGGGTTCGCGCAGTTCCTCGCCAGGACGGAACACCTGATAGCGCGGCTGGTCGAATAAAGCGCCGCGGGCGTAAACCCGATCGCGGTCGGCGTAAACCGCCTGGTTGTCGTCGTCGGCCACGATGTAGGGCATTCCCTTCCATTGCGCCTCGCTCAAAACCAGGGCTCGGGTCAGGAACGACTCGACCGCGGCGCGGGGGACCGGGGGAATGGGCTGTGTCAGCGTTTCGATCCGGACCGTTGGCGACAACTTGAGCAACGGAACCTCCACGCGTTCGGCCACCTCCAACTGGGGCTTGCCGCTGGGGTCGTAGCTGAATTTGAGCACGTCGCCGGGATAGATGCGATTGGGGTTGCGGATCTGCGGGTTTTGCCGCCAGATATCCCGCCACTGCCAGGGGTTTTGCAGAAACCGCTGGGCGATGCTCCACAGGGTGTCGCCGGGCGCCACGGTGTAGGTTTGAGGATGGTCGGGACGCAACGCGACCGGCGCCGCCGCGTTGGTGACCGCGTCGGCTTTCGTCACGACCGCCTTAGGCCCCGATGTCGGTGGCGGTTCGCCTTGGTCTGGGTTGGATTCAGGCTGGGGGGGCGTTTGGGCGCACGCCCCGAGCAGAACCGCCAGCGCCAGCGACTGGACGGCCCCGAGGCGCCTTGAGGAACGCGTGGTGTTCATGATCCTTGCTCATCCTCCGAAGACATGGGCGGGAGTGTACCGAATCACCCCCATCGCGCAAAGTATAGCCCCGACGTGGGGGTTTCTCGTATGATTTCATCCGAATTATCGTTGCAGAATTGAAAAAGGCGGTTACGGAGCTTTTTGCCATGGCGCGATTGAATATCCTGCACTATCCCGATCCTCGGCTGCGCAAACCGGCGCTGCCGGTGGAGACCGTCGACGACCGCATTCGGGCCCTGGTGGACGACATGTTGGAAACCATGTACGCCGCGCCGGGCATCGGCCTGGCCGCGACCCAGGTCAACGTCCACAAGCGCGTCGTGGTGATGGACGTGTCCGAGGAAAAGAACCAACCGTTGGCGTTCATCAACCCAACCCTGCTGGAGCGGGAGGGCGAAAACGAAGGCGAGGAGGGTTGCCTGTCGGTACCGGGTTTCTACGAAACCGTCCGCCGCGCCGAGCGGGTACGGGTTGGCGCGCTGGATCGCGACGGCGAGCCCTTCGAACTCGACGCCAGCGGCTTGCTGGCGGTATGCATCCAGCACGAGATCGATCACCTGGACGGCAAGCTGTTCGTGGATTACCTGTCGGCGCTCAAGCGCGACCGCATTCGTAAGAAGCTGGAAAAACAGGCTCGCGCCGAAGCGCGTGCTTCCTAAGCATGGACGCGCCCGACACTGAAATCCTTTGGGTTCCTCCGCCGACGAGCGCCGCTGTCCCTCCTGGGACGGATGGTGTTTCCACCCTCCATAATATCGCATGATGCCCGTCCCGCCGCGTCTGATTTTCGCCGGCACGCCTGACTTTGCCGTGCCGAGCCTGCAAGCCCTGCTGGATGCCGGCTATTCGGTCGAAGCCGTCTACACCCAGCCCGACCGACCAGCGGGTCGGGGCCGCCAGTTGCGCGCCAGTCCGCTCAAGGCGTGCGCAATGGCCGCCGGTATCCCGGTGTTCCAGCCGATTACCCTGCGTGATGCCACCGTTCAGGCGGAGTTGGCTGCCCTGAAACCGGATTTGCTGGTGGTGGCGGCTTACGGCCTGATCTTGCCGCCGGCGGTGCTGGCCATTCCCCGGCTGGGCTGCGTCAATGTTCACGCTTCGTTGCTGCCGCGCTGGCGCGGCGCGGCGCCAATTCACTGGGCGCTGTTGGCGGGCGATGCCGAGACCGGCGTCAGCCTCATGCGGATGGACGCTGGGCTCGATACCGGCCCGGTATTGGTGCGGGTGGTTTACCCGATTCCACGCGGGATCACAGGAGGCGAACTATACCAGCGACTGGCCAGGCTGGGCGCCGAAACGTTGTTGGCGATCCTGCCGGATTTGTTGGCTGGACGCCTGATCCCGGAACCACAGGACGAAACTTTCGTCACCTACGCCTCCAAGCTGGACAAAGCCGATCTTGAACTGGATTGGGCCCGTCCGGCGCTGGAACTGGAGCGCCGGGTGCTCACCTTCAATCCCTATCCGGTGGCCCGCACCCACCTGGATGGCCAGACGTTCCGCGTCTGGCGAGCGCGAGCCGAGACCGAGTCCACCACCGCTCCACCCGGCACGGTGGTGCGCGAGGATCGAGACGGCATCATGGTCGCCGCTGGCGATGGTCTGTTGCGGCTGACCGAAGTGCAACTGCCCAGCGGTCGGCCCTTGCCGGTCGCGGCGTTCTTGAACGCCCACCGGTTGATGGGTCGGCGATTGGGCCCGGCATGAATGTCCGCGCCATCGCTGCCCAGGTGCTGGCTCGGGTCTTGGGCGAGGGCCGGTCGCTGGCGGAGGCGTTGCCGTTGGCCCTGGAACGCGTCGCGCCGCGTGATCGCGGGTTGCTGTGGGAGTTATGCCATGGCGTTTGCCGTTGGCAGCCGGAAGTGCAGTTCCTGTTGGATGGGCTGCTGGACCGGCCGCTCGATCCGCGTGAGTCAACGGTGCGGGCATTGCTGTTGACGGGGCTCTATCAACTCCAGCATTCGCGCGTTCCCGCTCATGCCGCGGTCGCCGAAACCGTCGCCGCCGCCCGCCAGTTGCGCAAACCCTGGGCGGCGAGTCTGACCAACGCCGTGCTCCGTTCGTTTTCGCGTCGACGCGCCGAACTGCTGACGCGGGTGGAGACCGACGCGGCGGCCCGAACCGCGCATCCGCGCTGGTTGTTGGAACGATTGCAACGGGACTGGCCGGACGACTGGCCAACCATCGTCGCCGCCAACAATGCCCGGCCGCCTTTCACCCTGCGGGTCAACCGGCTTCGAAGCGGCTGTGACGACTATCGCGAGCGATTGGCGGCTGCGGGCGAAATCGCCGAGTCGACCGTGGCGGCGACGTTCGCGCTGACGCTGGCCGAACCGGTCGAGCCCGCCACCCTGCCGGGGTTTACCGAGGGTTGGGCATCGGTGCAGGATGCCGCCGCCCAACTGGCGGCGCCGCTGCTCGACGCTCATCCGGGAATGCGAGTGCTGGATGCCTGCGCCGCGCCGGGCGGCAAGACGGCTCACTTGCTGGAATGCGCGCCGGATCTGGAATTGACCGCGCTGGACCGGGATGTCGAACGGCTGAAACGAGTGCGTGAAAACCTGACTCGATTGCGGCTTGCCGCTCGACTGGTCGCGGGCGACGCCACCCGCCCGACGGATTGGTGGGACGGTGTTCCCTATGACCGAATCCTGCTGGACGCGCCCTGTTCGGCTACTGGCGTGATCCGCCGTCATCCTGATATCAAGCTGTTGCGGCGGGACACCGACATCGCCGCGCTGGCCGACCGGCAACAGACGCTGTTGGCGGGTCTGTGGCCGTTGCTGCGGCCTGGCGGCCGACTGCTGTACGCTACCTGCTCGGTGTTGCGGCAGGAGAACGAACAGGTCGTGGCGGCCTTTCTTGCCGCCCGACCAGAGGCCCGGGAACATCGGATCATGGCCGATTGGGGCCGCGCCTTGGCGCACGGTCGCCAGATTCTTCCCGGCGAGGCTGGCATGGATGGATTTTATTACGCCGTGCTGGTCAAGCCGACGGTCGCGGGGGGGGCACCATGTCCGCCGGCGCGCGGATAACGGCCCGGCCGGCCCGCGCCACGCGGTTGCTGACGCTGTTGCTCGGCCTGCTGTGGGCCATCGGTGGCCACGCGGCCGGTTTTGAGGTGCTCAGCGCCGCCACCCGCCTGGATGGCGATGTTTATCGGCTGAACGCCCGGGTCGAATACCGGTTCAGCAACGCGGCGCTGGACGCCCTGCAAAACGGGGTGCCGCTGACGGTCGATATCGAGATGGAGGTTCGCCGACGGCGATCGTGGCTGTGGGACGAAACCGTCTACGCCCTGACGCAGCGCTTTCAACTGGAATACCACACGCTAAGCCGGCAATACCTGGTCAGCAATCTGAACAGCGGCGAGCGCCGCGCCTTTCCCACCCAGACCGCCGCATTGGGGTTCATGGGGCGGATTCACGATTTCCCTTTGCTCGATCGAAGCTTGCTGACCGAAAACGAACGTTACGAGGCCGCCCTGCGGGCTTTGCTCAACATTGAATCCTTGCCAGCGCCGTTGCGCCTGTTGGCTTATCTTTCGGACGACTGGCGACTGGCCAGCGAGTGGCGGATATGGCCGCTCTGATTCGCTGGCTGACACGCGGCCAGGGTCGATTGTCGGCGCTGACGCTGCTGGGATTGCTGTTGGTGATCCTCGTGCTGATGGGTCGAGCCACCACCGACCTGGCGCGATTCGGGCAAATGTACTCGGGATTGTTGCTGCTCAGCACCATCGGCCTGGGGGCGTTGGCGGTCCTGATTCTGTACAACCTGGCGGTTCTGATCCGCTTGTACCACCGGCGCGCGCCGGGCGCGCGTCTGACCTTGCGGCTGGCCGGTATTTTCGCGGCGCTGGCGATCACCCCAGTGGCGCTGGTCTATGGCTTCTCGCTGCATTTCCTGCAACGCGGAATCGACAGTTGGTTCAACGTCCAGGTGGATCGGGGGCTTGGCGACGCGCTGGAACTCAGTCGCACCGCCCTGGATCTGCGGATGCGCGAAGTGCTCAAGCAAACCGTGCGGGTGGCCGACGCGGTGGCCGACAGCGATGACGAGCAGGCGGCCCGCCGGCTGGATGAATGGCTTGATCTGGGCGAGGGGTCCGAACTGACCCTGTTTGGTCTCGGTGGGCGTATCATCGCCACCGCCACCGCCGACCCGACGCTGATCGTGCCGGACCCGCCGCCGGAGGCGGTGTTGCTGCAAGTTCGCCAGGGTCGCGATTACGTCGGCCTGGAACCGGTTCGCGACGCCGGTTTTCAGATTCGGGCGGTGGTGCGGACAGCGACGCCCAGTGGCGAGGAGCGTCTGTTGCAAGCTCTGTTTCCGGTGACCGACCGGTTGAGCCTGCTCGCCGACGCGGTCCAAAAAGCCTTCGACAGCTACAAGGAACTGGTTTTTCTACGGGCGCCGCTCAAGACGATGTTTACCCTGACCCTGTCGCTGGTTCTGTTGCTGGCGGTGCTGGCGGCGTTCTGGGCGGCGTTCCATACCGCGCGCCAACTGGTGCGGCCCTTGCGGGAATTGGCCGAGGGGACCCAGGCGGTCGCCGCCGGCCAGTTCGACCAGCAACTGCCCGGCGGCGGCGGCGACGAACTGGGTTTTTTGGTGCAGTCCTTCAACCAGATGACCCGAAATCTGGCCCAGGCGCGCGATGCGGCGCGGCGCGGTCAGGAACTGGTCGAGAGCCAGCGCGCCTATCTGGAAACGGTGTTGGCGCGATTGTCGTCCGGGGTGCTGACTCTCGATCAGTTCGGGCGTTTGCAAACCTGTAATGCGGCGGCCAGCCAGATTCTGGGCGTGGACTTGAACGCGCTCATCGGCGCCAATCGCCAGCGCATCGTCGCCGCGCAACCGGTGTTGCAGGATTTGATCGAGGCGGTGAGTCCGCGGCTGAGCGCCACGGGCGACTGGCGCCAGGAGATTGCCTGGTTCGGGGGAGCCGGGCGGCGAATTCTGCTCTGTCGGGGCAGTTCGTTGCCCAATACCGTCGGTTTGCGCGGCGGCCATGTGATCGTGTTTGACGATATCACCCACCTGGTGCGGGCCGAGCGCGACGCCGCCTGGGGCGAGGTGGCTCGCCGGCTGGCGCACGAAATCAAGAATCCGCTCACGCCGATTCAGCTCGCCGCCGAACGCATCCGCCACAAGTATCTGAAGCAGTTTGACGAGGAGCAGGGACGTGTGCTGGAGCGTGGCACCCACACCATCATTCAGCAGGTCCAGGCGATGAAGGAGATGGTGGACGCCTTCAACGAATACGCTCGCCCGCCGCGCCTGCAACTGGCCCCGCTGGAACTGAACGAGTTCGTGACCGAGGTGCTCTATCTTTACCGGGACTATCCCGCCGGGGTGGAGATCAAGCTGGAGCTGGTCCAGGAACCGCTGCCGGTTAGCGCCGACAAGGTTCGCCTGCGCCAGTTGTTGCACAATCTGGTCAAGAACGCCATCGAGGCCATCCGTGACGGTCATGGCTCGACGTTGTGGATCGGCACCGGCCGCGCGCATGTTATCGGCGCCGATTGCGTCGAGCTGAGCGTGCGCGACGATGGGCCGGGCTTTCCCGACAGCATTCTGGCCAATGCCTTCGAGCCCTATGTGACTACCAAACCCAAGGGAACCGGACTAGGATTGGCGATCGTCAAGAAAATCGTTGAAGAGCACGGCGGCTGGATCCAGTTGGAATCGCCGCCTGACGGGGGGGCCCGGATCACGATCCGTTTGCCGCTGTTACGCGACGGCGCCGGCTTGCCCGCTGTTCCCACCGTGCCGTTGCACACCGAGAAGGAGGCCGGATGAACGCGCCTTATATTCTGGTCGTCGATGACGAACCGGATATCCGTGATTTGGTCAAGGAAATCTTGCAGGACGAGGGCTACACGGTCTCGACCGCGGAAAATGCCGCCGCCGCCCGCGAAGCCCGCCGCGCCCAGCGACCCGATCTGATCTTGCTTGATATCTGGATGCCCGACACCGATGGCATCAGCCTGCTCAAGGAATGGAGCGAAGGCAATCATTTGCCCTGTCCGGTGATCATGATGTCGGGGCACGGCACGGTCGAAACCGCCGTGGAAGCCACCCGGCTGGGCGCCTACGATTTCATCGAGAAGCCGCTGTCCATGGCCAAGCTGCTGTTGACCGTGGAGCGGGCCCTGGATGCGGACCGGCTGGCGCGGGAAAATCAGAACCTGCGTCGCCAGCAGCGGGTGGTCGCCGAACCGGTGGGTCGCAGCGAGGTCGTGCAACGCCTGCGGGCCCAGGTCCTCAAGATCGCCCAGCACGACGCGCCGGTCTTGATTTTCGGCGAACCGGGTACCGGCAAGGAGGTTTACGCGCGTTTCCTGCACATCCACAGCCTGCGCCGCGCTGGCCCATTCGTGGACGTGGGAGTCGGCTCCATCGCCCGCGAGAACGCCAGTCTGGAGCTGTTCGGTTCCGAGCAGGGCGACCGGATTCACTACGGTCGGCTGGAACAGGCCAGCGGCGGCACCCTGTTTCTCGATGAACTGGCCGACATGGACCTTGAAGCCCAGGCCAAGCTGGCCAGCGCGCTGGAGAACGGTTCCTTTCTGCGCATCGGCGGAAAGGAAGCGGTGCGGGTGAATGTGCGGGTCGTGGCCGCCACGCACCGCGATCTGGAACAGGAGGTAGCGGCGGGGCGGTTCCGCGAGGATCTGTACTATCAGTTGAACGTGGTGCCGATCCGGTTGCCGCCCTTGCGCGACCACGTTGAGGACGTGCCGGAACTGCTGAATTACTATGTCGGCTATTTCGTCGACCAGGAAAATCTCACCTATCGCCATTTCACCCTGGCCGCGCAGAATCGGCTGCGCAACTATACCTGGCCGGGCAACATTCGCGAACTCAAGAATCTGGTGCAGCGCCTCCTGATCTTGGGGGGGGAGGAAGAAATCGCGCTGGAGGAAGTGGACGCCGCCGTGCGCGGCGCCACCGCCACTAAGTCCCAGGAAGCCGGCAATATTCCCCTGAATCTGACCTTGCGCGAAGCCCGCGAACAGTTCGAGCGCACCTACCTCATGCAACAATTTCGCGAGTGCGAGGGCAACGTGGCGCGGCTGGCCGAGCGGGTCGGCATGGAACGCACCAATCTCTATCGCAAGCTGCGCGCCCTGGGGATCGATCCCAAGAAAGCCCTGGACGAGTGAGTAGGGCAGGACATGAAGATCATCATCCTTGGGGCTGGCCAGGTAGGGGGGTCGGTGGCGCACATCCTGGCCAGCGAGGCCAACGATGTCACCGTGGTGGACGCCGACGCCGAGTGCCTGCAAGCGCTGCAGGACCGGTTGGACCTGCGCACGGTTCGCGGCCATGCGTCCTATCCGGCCGTGCTCGAACAGGCCGGCATCGCCGACGCCGACATGTTGATCGCCTTGACCGACAACGACGAAGTGAACATGGTCGCCTGTCAGGTCGCCCATACTTTGTTCAACACGCCCACCAAGATCGCGCGGGTCCGCTCGAGCAGCTACATGGCCTATCGGAAGCAGCTCTTCAAGGACGAGGCGCTACCCATCGACGTGTTGATCAGTCCCGAGCAACTGGTGACCGACCATATCCAACGCATCATCGAGCATCCCGGCGCTTTGCAGGTCCTGGATTTCGCCGATGGCCAGGTTCGGTTGGTGGGCGTCAAGGTCTACGAGGGCAGCACCCTGGTCGGCCAAGCGCTGCGCGCGTTGCCGGAACGGATGCCGGGCATCGAAAGCCGGGTGGCGGCCATTTTCCGCCAGGGCAGCCCGATCATCCCGGAGGGCGACACCGTCATCGAGGCCGACGACGAGGTTTTTTTCATCGCCGCCCGCAAGAATACCCGCGCCATCGTCGGCGAACTGCGCAAGTTCGACAAGATGGTGAAACGCATCATCATCGCTGGGGGCGGCCATATCGGCGCCCGGCTGGCGCAGGGACTGGAGGATCGGTTCCAGGTCAAGGTCATCGAATGCAACCCCGCTACCGCCCGACGGCTGTCCGAGCAGTTGAGCCGAGCCATCGTCTTGCAGGGCGACGCCGCCGACGAAAACCTGCTGCGGCAGGAGAGCATCGAACGGGTGGATGTGTATTGCGCCGTCACCAACGACGACGAGGCCAATATCCTGTCGGCGATGCAGGCCAAGCGGATGGGCGCCCGCAAGGTCATGGCGCTGATCAATCTGGTGTCCTATGTCGATCTGGTGGAATCGTCGGGCATCATCGACATCGCCATTTCACCGCAGCAGGCCACGATCGGCAGTTTGCTGACCCATGTCCGGCGCGGCGACGTGGCCAAGGTGCATTCCCTGCGCCGGGGGGCCGCCGAGGCCATCGAGGCGGTCGCCCACGGCGACTACAAGGCCTCGAAGGTGGTGGGTCGGCGGGTCGAGGAGATTCGTTTGCCGCCCGGCACTACCATCGGCGCCATCGCTCGCGGCGACGAGGTACTCATCTGTCACCACGACACCGTGATCGAGGCGGACGACCACGTCATTTTGTTTCTGATCGATAAGAAGCGGGTGCCGGAAGTCGAGCGGCTGTTCGCGGTGGGCGCCACGTTCCTGTAGCTCCGCGCGACGATGATTGACCTTAGTGCTAGAATCCGCCCGCTTCGGTTTCGAACCGAAGGACGTTACCCCCGCCATCACTCGCTATCACACCAAGACCATCAGGCGTTGACAGGACTCCGACCATGACCGCATTCAATTTTGAGCTGGCCCGCCACAATATGATCGAGCAGCAAATCCGGCCTTGGGAAGTGCTGGATCAGCGGGTACTGGACACCCTGGCCCGCGTGCCGCGCGAGGATTTTGTGCCGGAGCGCTATCGCAAGCTGGCGTTCAGCGACGTTGCCATTCCGCTGGGCCATGGCGAAGTCATGCTGAAACCCAATGTCGAAGGCCGGATTCTGCAAGCGCTGGCGGCGCAGCCGACCGATCATGCCTTGGAAGTGGGCACGGGCGGCGGTTATCTGACGGCCTGTCTGGCCCGGCTGGCCGCCAGCGTGGTCAGCGTGGACATCGTGCCCGAATTCACCGAGGCCGCCCGCCAGAAGCTCAAGGCCCATGGCGTGAACAATGTGGCGCTCCATTCGGGGGACGCCAGCCGCGGCTGGGGCGAGCGCCGCTACAATGTCATCGCCGTTACGGGGTCGGTGGCCGAGGTCGCCGAGGTCTGGCGGCAAAGCCTGAGCCTGGGCGGCCGGCTGTTCGTCGTGGTCGGCCAGCCGCCGGTCATGGAGGCGTTGTTGATCACCCGGGTCGGCGAGCGGGAATGGATTCGGGAAAGCCTGTTCGATACCGAGTTGCCGCCCCTGCGCAACGCGGCCCCGGTCAAGACCTTCGAGTTTTGAGAGTCCGCGAGCGGTGATCGCGGTCCACGGATTCCCCGCTTGCCGTGAGTCTCTGAATATATTAGCGTTTACTAATATCTGAGAGGGGAGTCTGTCAGTCATGCCCAAAGCACGTCTGGTATTGGCCGGGATCATCGCCGTGCTGTGCGGCCCGCCGGCGGGGGCGGAAGACCTGCTGCAAGTCTACCGCCAGGCTCTGGACAGCGATCCGGCCCTCAAGGCCGCCGCCGCCAGCCGGGAAGCCGCCCAGGAAACCAAGCCGCAGGCGCGGGCGCTGTTGTTGCCGAGCGTGGGGGTCGCGGCCGAGCAGGGCTATTCCTTCGGGATCGCTGGATCGCCGACGGGGCAGTCCTCCTTCGGCAGTCATAACTACGCGATCAGCTTAGCGCAGCCGATCTACAATCGCGGCAGCCAGGTGCGGCAGCGATTGGCGGGCGCCGTGGTCGAACAATCGGACGTGGACTTCCGCAATGCCCAGAACGACCTGATCTTGCGGTTATCGCAAGGCTACTTCGGGGTGCTGGCGGCGCTGGACAACCTGACCTACGCCACGGCCGCCAAGAACGCCTTCGCCCGCCAGCTCGAACAGGCCAACCGGCGCTTCGAGGTCGGATTGGCGACCATCACCGACGTTTATGATGCCCAGGCGCGTTTCGATGCGGCCGTTTCGGTGGAGATCGATTACACCAATAAACTGGCCGATGCCCGCGAATTCCTGCGGCAGTTGACCGGCCAGGACTATGCCCAGCTCAACCTGCTTAGCGAGCGGATGCCACTGGCGCTGCCCCAGCCGAACGATCCGGAGGAGTGGGTGCGCATGGCGCTGGAAAACAATCTGAGGCTGCGCAGCGCCGGCTACGGCGTCGATCAGGCGCGGGAAAACATTGATTTGCAAAAGGCTGGCCACTATCCGAAGCTGGACCTGGGGCTTAGCCGCGTCGACCTCGATAACAGCGTCACTGATACCACCAGCAGCCAAGTCAACCTGCAACTGACCATTCCGCTGTACAGCGGCGGCGCGGTGTCCTCGCAGGCCCGCCAAGCGGCGTACAACTACGAAGCCGCCCGGCAGAATCTGGAAAACCTGCAACGCGATACCATCCGTACCGTTCGTAACGCCTACCGGGGTCAGGAAGCCGCCATCAGCCAGATCAAGGCGCTGGATCAGACCCGGGTGTCCACCCGCAGCGCGCTGGAAGCTAATCAGGCGGGCTACGAAGTGGGCACTCGCACCATCGTGGACGTCCTCAACGCCGAACGCGATGTCTATCTGGCCGAAGCCAATTATGCCCAGGCCCGCTATTCCTACATCGCCAATTTTCTGATCTTGCGGCAGGCCGCCGGTCAGTTGTCGGAAGCGGATTTGACCGAGATCAACGGCTGGCTGGGTGGTCCCCGGCCGACCTCGGGCGCCACGCCCGAGGTTGCCGCCGCGCCCGCTGGCAGGGAGCCAGCCAAGGCCAAGCCGGACAAAAGCAGGAACGGCAAGTCCGCCACCGCCAAACCCGCCGGTAAGCAGCCGGCGGCCTCCGCCATTCCCCCGGCGGTGAAATGACCGGCGGTCGGTCTTGCTGGCCATGAATGATCCGGGCAGCGTTGATCCGTCGCCATTGGACGCCAAGATCACGCTGGCTGGTCTGCCGCGCCGGCTGGCCGCCATCGTCTACGACGGTCTGTTGTTGGTCGGGGTACTGGTCGGCGCGACCGCGCTGGCGCTGGGATTGGTGGTGATCGTCATCGGCGTCGATGCGTTCAAGGCCCACAACCCGCTAGCGGGCAACCCCTTCTTCCAGACTTATCTGTTTCTGATCTGTTTTTTGTTCTATGGCGGGTTCTGGACCCACGGTGGCCAGACGTTGGGAATGCGCGCCTGGCGGTTGCAAGCGCGGGGCCGCGACGGGCGAGGAATCGGTTGGTGGCAGGCGCTGCTGCGGTTTCTGATCGGCGGCCTGTGGCTGGCGCCAGTCGCCGGTCTACACCGGTCGTTTGAGGCCACCGTCGGTTTCAGCCTGGCTGTCGGTCTTGGCGCTTTGCTGTTGCTGCTGGTCCTGCGTCTGCCCGACCGCGTTTCGGAAACCGAACTGGTGGTGTTACCCAAGTCGTAACGCCGCTCAGCGCAGCCGGCGCAGCGCGTAAAATCCTCCGCTAAGAAACAGGAGCGTCGGCAGGCCGGCGCCCACCAGCGGCGGAAAGCCGTACAACAACACCACGTTGCCCAGCAGATAGTTGCTCAGGAAGAACGCCAACCCCAGCAGCAGCCCCACCAGCAGACGATACCCCGTCCCCGTCGATCGTTGCGGACCAAACACGAATGGCATCGCCACCACCAGCATGGTGGTGTAAATGAGCGGTGCCAGCAGCTTGCGCCATAGCACCAGCCGGTATTCCTGGGCATCCAGACCGTTGCGTTCCAGATAATCCACGTAAATCAGCAGGTCGCGGATGGACAACTCGCTGGGGTGGGTCGCCAGCACGTCCAGAACCTTCGGGCTGATGGCCGAGGCGACCTCTAGGCTTGGCAGGTGCTCGGTGCGCGCCGAGTCGCCGTTTAACAGACTACGATTGACACCTTCCAGCAACCAGCGCCCTTCCACGTAGCGTGCGCCCTGAGCGTCGACAATCGTTTCGAGGCGGGCGTCGAGACCGATCTTGAAGACGTGGATATCCACCAGGCGAATGCCGGGCAGCACCGCCCGGACATGGATGAAATAGTCGCCATCCCGCGCCCAGAAACCGCGGCCACCGCGAATCGCCATGCTCTCGCTCTTGGCGGCGGCCCGCTGTTCGTAGGCGGTCTGCTCCAGCGGCGGCGCGATGAATTCCCCAAGAGCCAGCACTGCCAGGCTCAGCACCAGGCCGGCTTGCAGGGCGGAGCCGGTCAGCCGGGTCAGGGACAGGCCGGCGGCGCGCATGACGATCAACTCGCTGCCACTGGCCAGCGCGCCCATCCCCAGCAGGCCACCGACCAGCAGGGCCATCGGAAACAGCTCGTACAAACGTTGGGGCTGGATCAGCAGCAGATAATGAAATACCGCCAGCAGGTCGTAACGGCCCTTGCCGACGCTTTCCAGTTCCACCAGCAGGCTCAGAAAAAATTCGAGCAGCAGCAGAACCAGCAGGGCGACCAGAGTGGTACTGGCGACTGTGCGGAAGATGTAGCGGTCGAGAATGTTCATGATTTCCCCACTGGGGGCGCGCGCTGGAGCCAACGGAAACCCAGGCCGCCGGAGTATTGCCGGAGCAGTAGGCCGACGCCGAACAGCAGGAACAGGCCATGAACCCACCACAAACCCACACTCGCGCCGACAACATTGTGGCTCAGCCAGGATTCACCCACACCGATCAAGTTGAAGTCGATGGCGTAAAGCAACACCGCCGCGACTACCCGGCCGTAACGGCCCTCGCGCGGCTTGGCGCGGGCCAGCAACGGCGCCCACAGAGCGATGACCAGCACCTGGATCGGGCTGTTGAGCCGCAGTTGCAATTCGGCGATCAGGCGCGGTTCGTTCGAACCCAACAACTGGCGGAGAGGCAGTGTTTCCCGATGTTGCCAGTTCTGAGGAGGGGGAGTGGTATCGACCCGCACGATGGCGCGTTCGAATTGGACCATCTCGTAATCGCCACGCCCCGGCGTGCCTTGATAGCGGTAACCGTGATCGAGAATGATATGCCGGATGCCATCCTCGTCGACTTCCTGCCGACCGCTCTCGCCGGTGATGATGCCGAGATCGCCGTTTGGTTCGCGACTCTGGATGAAAACATTGCGCAGTTCGCGACCGTCCATGGCGCCGATGTAAACCACATGCCGGCCGTTCATCACCTCGCGGAACGAGCCCGGCGTGAACATCGAGACTTCGGCTTCCTTTTGGGCCCGAGCCAGGACCTTGAACTGATATTCCATGACCGCCGGCCCCACCAGGAACGAAAGTCCGGCGACGAGCAGGGCCAGCGGCGCGGCCAGCAGGAAGATGGCGCGATAGACCGACAGCGGTCCATAGCCACAGGCGGCCAGCGCGGTCATCTCGTGGTCGCGGTGCAGCCGTCCCAGGGTGAGCATGATGCCGAGCAGAAACGCCAGGGGGATCAGAAGGGTCAGCAGGTTGATCGCCTGCAAGCCCAGCAGCAGAAAGATGGAGTCCCGAGCCAGCAGACCATTGGCGGCCTTGCTCAGGTAGCCAGCCAGGCGGTGGCTGAGCACCGTCGCCAGCAGGACCAGAGTGGTTGCCACTAGGGTCAGGGCGATCTCGCGGATCAGGTAGCGGTCGATGATGGAAGGCACGGCCGAGGACGCTCCCGCGCGAACTGTGAGAGGGGGTGATTTCCGGTTAAACTCATTGGATTCACGATGCGCCCGATGAAAACAAGCGCCTGATAAAACCTAGGGTTATCCACCAATGGAATTCACGGTCAAAAGCGGCAATCCAGAGAAACAGCGCACCGCCTGCCTGGTGCTGGGCGTGTACGAATCCCGACGGCTGACGCCCGCCGCCGAACAGTTCGACACCGCTTGCGGCGGTTATCTCGGCACCCTGTTGCGCCGGGGCGACCTGGAGGGCAAGGTCGGCCAGTCGCTGTTGTTGTTCAACGTGCCCGAGGCGCTGTGCGAACGGGTGTTGCTGGTCGGTTGCGGTCGGGAGCGGGAGGTGGACAGTCGCCGCTTCCGCCAGATCATGCACCATGCCGCGTCCGCCCTGAACGAAACCGGCGCCGCCGACGCGGTGGTCTATCTCACCGATCTTGCGGTCAAGGGCCGCGAGCTGAACTGGAAAATCCGCCAGTTGGTCGAGGCGTTCGAGGAATCCCGCTACCGTTTCGATGCGCTCAAAAGCAAGAAGGACGCGCCGCGTCGGTTCCCGCGCAAGATTATACTCAGCGTGCCCGGCCGGCGCGAACTGCCGGACGGCGAACAGGCGGTGCGCGAGGGCGTGGCCATCGCCGCCGGGGTCAAGCTGACCAAGGATCTGGGCAACCTGCCGCCCAATCTCTGTACCCCCGCTTATCTGGCCGAGCAGGCCCAGGCGTTGGCCCAGGAATTTCCGGTGCTGCAAGTCGAGGTGCTGGAAGAAGCCGAGATGGAACGGTTGGGCATGGGCGCGCTGCTGGCGGTGACCCGTGGCAGCGCCCAGCCGGCCAAGCTGATCCGCCTGGCGTACCGGCAAGTGCCGGCGGCGGCGAAGCCCTACGTGCTGGTCGGCAAGGGCGTGACCTTCGATACCGGCGGCATCTCGCTCAAGCCGGGCGAGGGTATGGACGAGATGAAGTACGACATGTGCGGAGCGGCCAGCGTGATGGGGACGCTGCGGGCCTGCGCCGAATTGAAGCTGCCGCTGAACGTCGTCGGATTGATTCCGGCGGTGGAGAACATGCCGGGCGGCCGGGCCAGCCGGCCGGGCGACGTCGTGACCAGCCTGTCCGGTCAGACCATAGAAATTCTCAACACCGACGCCGAGGGTCGGTTAATCCTGTGCGATGCCCTGACCTACGCCGAGCGCGACGAACCGGCGGCGGTGATCGACATCGCCACCTTGACCGGGGCGTGCATCATCGCGCTGGGCCGCCATCCGCACGGGCTGTTCAGCAACTATCCGCCGTTGGCGCACGCGCTCCAGGCCGCCGCTCACGCCGCCCATGATCTGGTTTGGGAACTGCCTTTGTGGGACGACTACCAGGAAGGGTTGGACAGCAATTTCGCCGACATGGCGAACGTCGCCGGCAACCGGGACGGCGGCGCGATCATGGCGGCCTGTTTCCTGTCCCGTTTCGCCAAGAAATTTCATTGGGCGCATCTGGATATCGCCGGCACGGCGTGGAAAACCGGCAAGGCCAAGGGCGCGACCGGCCGGCCGGTGCCGCTGCTGACCCAGTATCTGCTGGATCGGGCCGCCGAAGCGGAGCGGGAGGATGGCCGTGCCGCGCGTTGATTTCTACGTGCTGCCCGACCAGCGGGCCAACGGCCGGGCGCTGTTGGCCTGCCGGCTGGCTGACAAGGCTTACGGTCTCGGCCATACGGTTTACCTCCTCGCCGGGTCGGAGGCGCAGGCGGCGGCGCTGGACGATCTGCTGTGGACCTTTCGCCAGGACAGTTTCATCCCACACGAGCGTTATCCGCTGGCGGGGGAGGAGGATTCACCGGTGCTGGTCGGAACCGTCTTGCCGGCGAAGGCGACCGCGCAAGTGCTGATCAATTTCACCGATAACCTGCCCGAAGGCTTCGAGCGCTACGAACGGGTGGTGGAACTGGTGGACCAAACGCCCGAGGTGCTGACGCAATCGCGCGAGCGGTTCCGGCAGTACCGCGAGCGGGGTTGTGCGCCGGAGACGCATAAGTTGTAGCGACTCCGCACTGGATATCTCTGCTTAGGGACAAATACGATAACGCGATCAATTAGGAATAATCGGCACATCAAATGCTTCACTTGTGCTGTGCTTCCGTAATTTCTCGATCACCTTTTTCGAGCATCTCAAACTTACTCGGGGTCGTCTCCGCTTTGTTGCGGAAGACAATACGGCGGCGCCTTCTGAATTGATTACGTCCAAGCGATCTTGGATCGGCTTGGCCCTCATGCGCGATCCTTGCTGTAAACGCTCGGCCTCACGGTATTGGCCAAGGAGTGTTGCACCGAGAATCTTGATTTCATCTGGATTCTTGTTTAACCAAAACGCTTTTTCAAAAAGTCGAATTCGCTTTTGGCGTTTATGCGGAACTCCAATCCTGTTAGGCCAGACCGCCACACCGGTTATAATCTTTACTTTCGCCGCAGAAAAATGGGAAATCTTGTGGCCTACAAAGCCATTTCGAGCTAGCTCATCGACTACTAGCCTTGAAAATCCTCGTGTTGCATTGGCTCCTGAAAACACCATATCGTCAACATAGAGCGTAAATATTAATCCTTGCGCTGCTGCCATATTCGCAATCTTGCGGAATAATGGCAAGCAAGCGAAATATGACAACACAGGGCTGAGTGGGCTACCTGTTGAAAGAGATTCGTTTACGCAGCAGAGTAAGGAAAGAACATGAGCAACATCTGGCGCACACTGCATGTCATAAGCGAAAAAGTTTCGTACTGCATTTCGTTCGATTGAAGGGTAAAAGTTTTTGATATCAACCTTGACAACACGCTCGATGTTCTTGTGTTGACTTGCGTTATCGACATAGGATCGCCCTTTAGTTGCTGAGTACACGAACTCAGGCTTCTGAATCCGGGACAGCAATAGAGCTAGTCGCTTATGTAGCGCGAACAGTAATGGTTTTGGCTGCTGAATTTTCCGTGCCTTGGTAGGGGGAGGTAGACCAGCCAGCATGTCCTGGCGTTTTTGATGGGTTTCCCACACACGGTAATTATCCAACGACAGAAGAAAGCGCAGATCTTTCAAAGATATTCCCAATAGCTCAACCAGCTTTCGTTTTGAATGAAGTCTAAATATTGGTGATTGATCTAGTGGATAGCTTTGAATTTTTCGCATGAACTCATTCCGTGTTTTTCAGATTCGACTTCTCTTCGATCCACTGAAGGATTGCAATCACTTTTTTACCGAGTATCGTCTTCACTTCAAGGTCACGCTCGGATTCACCAACATTTTCAGAAAACAGTATCAATGAAGAGAGAGGAATATTAAAATGCGCAGCGTACCGCTGCAAAAAATCAAGGCTAGGTACCTTTTTGTTCGATTCGATTTCCGAAAGGTACGAACGGGAGATACCAAGAATTTTTGAAAGCTCAGACTGATTAACTTCATGAAATGAACGTACCAGCCGGAGAGCTTCACCAAGCATGAGATTTCCCCTGGGGTAGATAAATATGTTAATGGGAATAAGAGGTTAGTCCAATAACTCCTTAAAGGAGTCAATCAACCTCGATATAACCCTGTAAAGGGAATACAGCGCGGTTGCTAACTTGAGTACTGTTTTCAGGATTACCTTAAGACAGCGATTCTTTTTATTGGACGGCTCACGGTTAGTGTCGGAAATGCTTGGTTCAGTCATATAGTACTACCTCGTTCTCTGGTGACGGCTTCCTGACCCGAACCATTCGAATCAGTGAGGTGCCGTCTCTCGGCCACCGCGAACGACTTATGACTGATGGGAGCAACCGCGAACTATTTCCCTCTCATTACCAACCCCGTCTTTCTCTCGAAGACGGCCTATGTCACCAGCCCACTCCGCCCACCATCGACGGACACCCATCGGCTGCACGGCCTCATGGGCTTGGTAAGGATAGAGACCTAGCAAGGCCTCCGCAGGTGCCTAGACTGCCAGCACCCCTTTTTACATCTGCCGAGCGAATCTACCCAGTACCCGATCACTTGTAATTACAATACTAGATTGTTCGCTAATGGTCAACATTATGTAGTCTATGAGCGAATCAAGCAATGTAGGTTAGATCAGCGTGCAGGCCGTAACCCAACAAGATCAAGGCGTTGGGCTACGGCCTACGGCCCAGCCCAACCTGTGGATCATCCAGGGGTACGGTAATCACGGGCAACCCGCGCCAGATACCGCAACCCCTGAATCGCCCGACTGCCGTACCACGAGGCCATTTCGCCGTCGATCAGCCGCAGCTTGTCCGGCGGGCAGCCGTAATCGCGGGCGAAGGTTTCCAGATGCTCGGGCAAAAAACGGTACGGCTCGCTGCTGAACAGGATCAGATCGGCGGCGTCCAACAGTGCCTTGTCCAGCACTAGTTCGGGATAGCGCGCCTCCGACTCCGCCGGCAGCGTTTCCCAACCGACCAGCGCCAACATCCGGGCGATGTAGGTCTCCCGGCTGACGCCCATCCACGGCTTGCGCCAAATCAAATACAGCACGCGCCGCCGAGGCCAGGCGACTTGCCGCAATTCCGCCAAAGTCTGTTCGAACCGCGCCGCCAACGCCTCCGCTTCCGCCGCCCGGTTAAAAATCCGGCCGACCAGCCGATACAGCGACACGTTGTCTGCCGGCTTCAGCGGATGGGTGACGATGACTGGCAAGCCATCGGCCAACCGTTCGGCCAATTCGCGCGGGTTCTCGTCGACGTTGACGATGACGTGGGTCGGTTGCAACGCCTGTAGCCGGGCATATTTGATCTTCTTGGTACCGCCGACGCTGGGAATGGCCGCGACCGACGGAGCGGGATGAATACAGTAATGGGTGCGTCCCACCACCTGGTCGCTCAGATTCAACGCAAACAGCAGTTCGGTGATGCTAGGCACCAGCGAAACGATGCGGGCGGGAGCGGTAACCGGCGCGTGTCGAACGCCGGCGGCATCGATGAGGGTTTCCGGATCGATCTCCACGCCTTGCGTTACCGTTTCGCGGTCCAAGCCCGATTCATCAGGAAGCCGGTGGATCGGCTTGACCGTCCAGCCAGGCGGCAAGATCGTCCAAGCCCTGAAAATCGAGCAGTTCTTCCGCCAAGGTTTCGGCAGCCTTTAGCGGCAAGCGGCGAATCCGTCGAGTTTGCTTGACTGGGAGACGGTCAAAGCGTCGTTGCAATAAACGCAAGACCAATGCAACGCATTCTTCCTGACGGCCCTCCTGACGGCCCTCCTGACGGCCCTCCTGACGGCCCTCCTGACGGCCCTCCTGACGGCCCTCCTGACGGCCTTCCTGACGGCCCTCCTGACGGCCTTCCTGTCGGCCTTCCTGACGGCCTTCCTGTCGGCCCTCGGCGAAAACTTCCTGGTAAAAAACGCTTTTCTTCAAATCGGCATGAGTAAATCCGAGCATGGTTTGAATCTCCTGTCGAGTCAGCTTGGGTAAACGATAGACCAGAATGGTTTCGATCAGGTCCAATGCTTCGGCCAAGGGCAAGGGCGGCGGTTCGCTACCAGTCCGAAGCTGATGCGCGAGGCGTCGAGCCTGCTCGGCGGCGGCGCGCGGGGCGGTGACCAGCAGTTGCAACAATTGCAGGCCAAGGCTGGGCGCGGCGATATTCGCGAGATCTTCGAGATACACCCGCCGCACTTCCGGCAGGGTCAACAGCGAAGCGTAGCAGGGGTCCAATCGCTCAACGGCGTGACGCGGATACAGCACCAGCGCCCGCCAACATGGCCGGGGATCGCAACGGTACAGATAGAGAAAGATTTCCGAAAAGAACCGGCCGTAAAAATCATCGTCGGGTTGCGCCTGGGCTTCCAGGAAAATCAGCGGCGCGGCGGGGTCGTCGGCGGGCGGGATCAGCAGACCATCCAAACGAAAGGCGGTTTGCTTGACTTCCTCGGCGCGAAAGCCGTAACCAGCCGGATTGGCGACTTCAACCCCAGCCAGTTCCAAGGCCAAAACCGGCAAAGTGTTGAAAATTCGATAGAACAGGTTGTCGGTTTTCATAGATCGTCACGAACCGAAACGCCGGCCCTTTTCTCGAATGGATTCTGGCGTCGCCCCCGTCCATTGCTTGAAGGCGCGGGAAAAGCTTTTTTCATTGAGAAATCCCACCGCCAAAGCAATTTGCTTGATGGGTTTGGACGTTCGGTTCAGCAACTCCACCGCCCGATCTCGCCGGACCTCGTCCTTTAGCGCCTGCAACGACGCGCCTTCCTCCTGCAACTGCCGATGCAGCGTTCTGGGCGAAACATGCAACTCCTTGGCAATCGACTCGCCAGTATGAAAACCGTCCGGTCGCGTTCTCAACAACTCGCGCACCCGCTGAACCAGCAGTCGATCTCGTCGATAGGGAAAGATCGTGAGGGGAACGGCGTGTTGAAGCATCTTGTTCAAGGCCCGATCATCGCGGCGAATGGACAATGCCGCGTATTGAGCGTCGAAACTGATCTTGGCGGATTCAAAGCCGAAATGCAGCGGACCGGGAAAGAGCATCCGATACACCTCGATATGCTCTGGCGCGTCGAAAGGGAAACTGGCTTCCAGCAAAGGTATCCGCGAATTGATCGCCCAGCAGGCATAGCCGAGGATATACCGAAAGAGCGTCGCGAAGCAGAACTCCGTCATTTCGCCCAAATCCCGGTTGACCTGGATCGCGATGGACGCCGTTGACCGGGCCACGGCGAATTTCAATGCGATGTCATCCGTTAGCAAGCCGTGATAGCGACACCACCGTTTCAGGGCGACTTCCAACGTCGGTGACCCAAGGGCGGCCCGGCACAGCATCCCATAGCTACCCCACGGCAACCGCCGCGAAAACCAGCCCAGCGCCTCGTCGTCCAGCTCCTGGATGGCAATGCCGAACAGGGTTTGCATTTGCGAGCCTGTGACCCGGTTTCGCGGATCCGACAGAAATTCCGGCGCGATTTGTGCCCGCCGCAGCGCGCCGCTCGGGTCGACGCCGTAGCGGCGGTAGGCGGCCACGATCGCCCGGACGAACGCCACGGGCGTTATCGCAATCTCGGGAACCACAGGCATCTTTGTTCGGCTCATCGGTGCATATCGGACGCCAATCCTAGTCGGCGTGGCGAACATTGCAACCACATTGGCGGTTTCGCTGGCAAACATTGCAACCCTATTGGCAAATCTTGCCTTCAGGTTCTTTTTACTATTGTGACCATCATGACAAGCCGATATCGCCAATCCCAGGTGGGCGTTGCGGCGTCGACCATCATCGCCACGCGGTAAAGGCGTATGATGGCACCCATAACCATCGACAGGAGAACCTTCCCATGTCCGCGGTCGTCAGCCCGTTCAAAATCCCCCTATCCAGCACCGATAAAATCAAACCCACGCACAAGATCCGTTTCGTCACCGCCACCAGCCTGTTCGATGGTCACGACGCCTCGATCAACATCATGCGTCGCATCATCCAGGGTAGCGGCGCGGAAGTCATCCATCTCGGCCATAACCGCTCGGTGGACGAAATCGTCACCGCCGCCTTGCAGGAAGACGCCCAGGGTATCGCGGTCAGCTCCTACCAGGGCGGCCACATCGAATTCTTCAAGTACATGATCGACCTGCTGCGCGAGCGCGGCGGCGACAACATCAAGGTGTTCGGCGGCGGCGGCGGCGTGATCGTGCCCGACGAAATCCGCGAATTGCACGACTACGGCGTGGCCCGCATCTTCTCGCCGGAGGACGGCCAGGCGATGGGTTTGCAGGGCATGATCGACCACATGCTGACCGTCTGCGACACCGATCCCGGCCAGTACGCGCCCAAGGGTCTAGACATCATCAAATCCGGCGACTGGCGGGCATTGTCCCGGCTGATCACCGCGCTGGAGAACCGCGCCGTCGCCCCCGAATTGCGCCAACAGATTCTCGATCAGGCCAAGGCGCGCACCGTGCCGGTATTGGGCATTACCGGCACCGGCGGCTCCGGCAAATCGTCGCTGACCGACGAACTGGTGCGGCGCTTCCGGCTGGATCAGGATGACCGGCTGAAAATCGCGGTGATCGCCGCCGACCCGTCGCGACGCAAGACCGGCGGCGCGCTGCTGGGCGACCGCATCCGCATGAACGCCATCGCGGGACCGAATCTGTATATGCGCTCGCTGGCGACCCGCGCCGCCGGCAGCGAAGTCCCCGAAACCCTGGGCGACATTCTGGCCGCCTGCAAGCTGGCCGGCTTCGATTTGCTGATCGTCGAAACCTCCGGCATCGGTCAGGGCGACGCCGCCATCGTGCCGCTGGTGGATCGTTCCGTGTACGTGATGACCCCGGAATTCGGCGCCGCCTCGCAATTGGAAAAGATCGATATGCTCGATTTCGCCGACGCGGTGGCGATCAACAAGTTCGACCGCAAGGGCGCGGAAGACGCGCTGCGCGACGTGCGCAAGCAGGTGCAGCGCAACCGCAAGGCATTCGCCCAATCCCCGGAGGAAATGCCGGTCTACGGCACCATCGCCGCCCGCTTCAACGACAACGGCGTGACGGCGCTCTATCAGGGCGTGGTCGAACTGCTGCGCGACAAGGGATTGGCGCTACAGCCGGGTCGCTTGCCGCGCACCGAGGACATGGCGTCCACCGGCAAAACCGTGATCGTGCCAGCGGCCCGCGCCCGCTATCTGGCCGAAATCGCCGACACCGTGCGCGGCTATCACCAGCAGGTGGAGGATCAGGTCAAGCTGATTCGCCAGCGCCAGCAATTGCGCGCGGTCATCGGCCTGCTGCACGCCGAGGGCAAATCGACCGCCGATCTGCAACCGCTGCTGGAGCGGGTCGAAACCGAGGTCGATCCACATGCCCGCAAGCTGGTGGACATGTGGCCGCAAGTGAAAGAGAGCTACAGCGGCGACGAGTACGTGGTGAAAATCCGCGACAAGGAACTCCGCACCAAACTGACCAGCCGCTCGTTGTCCGGCAGCCAGATTCCCAAGGTGGCGCTGCCGCGCTTCGACGAACACGGCGAGTTGCTGCGCTGGATGATGCTGGAGAACCTGCCGGGCAGTTTCCCGTACACCGCCGGCGTGTTCGCCTTCAAGCGCGAGAACGAGGACCCGACCCGGATGTTCGCCGGCGAGGGCGACCCGTTCCGCACCAACCGCCGCTTCAAGAAGCTGTCCGAACACGCGGAAGCGACCCGCCTGTCCACCGCCTTCGACTCGGTCACTTTGTACGGCTGCGATCCCGACGAGCGGCCGGACATTTATGGCAAGGTCGGCAACTCCGGCGTGTCCATCGCCACGCTGGACGATTTGGAGGTGCTGTATTCGGGCTTCGATGTGTGTTGTCCCACCACGTCGATTTCGATGACCATCAACGGTCCGGCCCCGATTATCCTGGCCATGTTCTTCAACACCGCGTTCGATCAGCAGATCGAGAAATTCGAGCGCGACAACCACCGCCCGCCGACTGACGACGAGATCGAGAAGATCAAGGAATGGGTGCTGGAAAACGTGCGTGGCACGGTGCAGGCCGACATTCTCAAGGAGGACCAGGGGCAGAATACCTGCATCTTCTCCACCGAATTCGCCTTAAAGATGATGGGCGACATTCAGGAGTATTTCGTCCATCACGGTGTCAAGAATTTCTATTCGGTGTCGATTTCCGGCTATCACATCGCCGAAGCGGGCGCCAATCCGATTTCGCAACTGGCTTTCACGCTGGCCAACGGTTTTACCTACGTCGAAGCCTATCTGGCGCGCGGAATGCACATCGACGATTTTGCGCCGAATCTGTCGTTCTTCTTCAGCAACGGCATGGACCCGGAATATTCGGTCATGGGCCGGGTGGCCCGGCGGATTTGGGCCACGGCGATGCGCTACAAATACGGTGCGAACGAACGCAGCCAGAAGCTGAAATACCACATTCAGACTTCGGGCCGTTCCTTGCACGCCCAGGAAATGGATTTCAACGACATCCGCACCACCTTGCAGGCGCTGATCGCCATTTACGACAACTGCAATTCGCTTCACACCAATGCCTACGACGAAGCGATCACCACTCCAACCGAGGAATCGGTGCGGCGGGCGATGGCGGTGCAGTTGATCATCAACAAGGAATGGGGCCTGGCGAAGAACGAGAACCCGAATCAGGGCGCGTTCATCATCGACGAACTGACCGATCTGGTGGAGGAAGCGGTCTTGCGCGAATTCGAGCGGATCAGCGAGCGCGGCGGCGTGCTGGGCGCGATGGAAACCGGCTATCAACGCGGCAAGATTCAGGAGGAATCGCTGTATTACGAGACGATCAAACACGATGGCTCCTACCCGATCATCGGCGTCAATACCTTCCGTAACCCGCACGCCAAGCCGGATCAAATCAAAATCGAACTGGCGCGTTCCTCCGAGGAAGAGAAACAAAGCCAGTTGCGGCGTTTGCGGGACTTCCAGGAACGGAATCGCAAGGACAGCGGCCCGATGTTGGCGCGGCTGAAACAGGCGGCGATCAACAACGAAAACCTGTTCGCGGTACTGGTGGATGCGGTGCGCTGCTGCTCGCTGGGGCAGATCACCACGGCCTTGTTCGAGGTCGGCGGGCAGTATCGAAGGAATATGTGAGATGGATGGGTCCAAGGCTGGATAACAAGGCTGAGTTAAAAGGTGTAATTTTGTGATTGTTCGCGCTCGGTCGAAGCCGGACTTTCATGCCTGTCGATCTTATCCATCTTGATTGGGGGCGCCGCCGCCATCCGAGGGAATCAATACTGACGATGGCGGGGCGGAAAATAATCGAGATGTTCTTGCTTCAAGCCGGGTGACACAAGCCGGCGTGTGGCGCCATCGCCCCGCCCTGGGGAAAGTTGGCTACCCGCGCGATGCGGTTCGCCGAACTGTCCCGCCGTTTTTCTCATTCAAGCAGCGCTCTTTCCTGTGCCCGAACGTTGGAACTTGACGTAGAATCTTCGACGCATCCGGCGGTCTTTCCCAAGGATTCAGACCTTTTTTCCAGCCTCGCGGAGATTCTCATGCCTGACTATCGCTCCCGCACCACCACCCACGGCCGCAACATGGCGGGCGCCCGCGCGCTGTGGCGGGCCACCGGCGTCAAGGATGGCGACTTCGGCAAGCCGATCATCGCCGTCGCCAACTCCTTCACCCAGTTCGTGCCCGGCCACGTCCATCTGAAGGACCTGGGCCAACTGGTGGCGCGCGAGATCGAGGCAGCCGGCGGCATCGCCAAGGAATTCAACACGATCGCCGTGGACGACGGCATCGCCATGGGCCATGGCGGGATGCTGTACTCGTTGCCCTCGCGTGAGCTGATCGCCGATTCGGTCGAATACATGGTCAACGCCCATTGCGCCGACGCGCTGGTCTGCATCTCCAACTGCGACAAGATCACCCCCGGCATGTTGATGGCAGCCCTGCGGCTCAACATTCCCGCCATCTTCGTCTCCGGTGGACCGATGGAGGCCGGCAAGACCCGGCTGGCGGCCCACAAGCTGGACCTGGTGGACGCCATGGTGGCCGCCGCCGATGATCGCATCGACGAGGCCACGGTCGTCGAGTACGAGCGCTCGGCCTGCCCGACCTGTGGCTCCTGCTCAGGCATGTTCACCGCGAATTCGATGAATTGCCTGACCGAGGCCCTGGGCCTGAGCCTGCCCGGCAACGGTTCGCTGCTGGCCACCCACGCCGACCGCCGCGAACTGTTCCTGGAAGCGGGCCGGCGCATCGTCAAGCTTGCCAGACGCTATTATGAGCGGGGCGACGAGTCGGTGCTCCCGCGCGGCATCGCCACATTCGCGGCGTTCGAGAACGCCATCAGCCTCGACATCGCCATGGGCGGTTCCACCAACACCGTGTTGCATCTGCTGGCGGCGGCCCAGGAAGGCGGGGTTGACTTCACCCTGCGCGACATCGACCGACTGTCGCGGCGGGTGCCGAACCTGTGCAAGGTCGCGCCGGCCACTCAGAAATACCACATGGAAGATGTGCACCGGGCCGGGGGCGTCATCGCCATCCTCGGCGAACTGGACCGGGCCGGGTTGTTGCATCGCACCGCGCGCACCGTCCACAGCGAAACGCTGGCCGAGGCGCTGGATCAATGGGACATCGCCCGCCCGACGGCCTGGGATGAAGCCCGGTGGCGCTACTCCGCCGGTCCGGCGGGCATCCCGACCCAGGAGGCATTCAGCCAGGACACCCGCTGGCCCAGTCTGGACCTGGATCGGGAAAACGGCTGCATCCGCGCCAAGAGCCATGCCTATTCCCAGGACGGCGGGCTGGCGGTACTGTACGGTAACTTGGCCGAGGATGGTTGCATCGTCAAGACCGCCGGGGTGGACGAAAATATTCTAGTGTTCCAGGGACCGGCGCGGGTGGTGGAAAGCCAGGAGGACGCCGTCGCGGCTATTTTGAGCGGTCGGATTCAGCCCGGCGACGTGGTGCTGATTCGCTACGAGGGGCCGCGCGGTGGGCCGGGCATGCAGGAAATGCTCTATCCGACCAGCTACTTGAAATCCAAGGGACTGGGCAAGGCATGCGCGCTGATCACCGATGGCCGCTTCTCCGGCGGAACCTCCGGGCTGTCCATCGGCCATGTTTCACCAGAAGCAGCGGAGGGTGGGGTCATCGCCCTGGTCGAGGAAGGCGACCGGATCGAGATCGACATTCCCAATCGCCACGTCCATCTCGCTGTCAGCGATGCGGAGCTGCAACAGCGGCGGGCGGCGATGCGAGAACGGAGGGCGATGGCCTGGAAGCCGGCTCATCGCCAGCGGCCGGTGTCGCCCGCGTTGCGCGCCTACGCCGCCATGACCACCAGCGCCTCCCGTGGCGCGGTACGAGACGTGAGCCAGGTGGAACATTGACCAACCGTTGGGGACGATGGCGCTATACTTCGTTCACCGTTGCTGGAATATCCCAATTTTTGAAGGAGATGAGCCATGAGTCAGGCTGAAGGCGGAAACAGCCAGCGTCTCAGGCTGGTCAATTACCTCAAACTGATCGAGGACCTGTGGCAGAAGCTGTACTACGTTAAGTGGAATCCCAAGTCGTTTACGATGTTGGCGCGATTGGCCCAGGACATGGCGCAGAACGCGCGCGAAAACGACGAACACCTGCGCAATCTGGCCGCTCAGCTAGAGCAACATATTAAGAATTGCGCGGCCAGCGGCGGCGTGCCCGGCGAACCGGATCGGCAACGACTAACGGCCCTGACCGACGCCTTGCGCGCCTTGCTGACAGCGGGTGGCGCCGCCAGCGCGCGCGACGAACCTCGAACCCGCCCGCTCTTGTCGCCGCTGCCGGAGATCGTCGTGATCGCCCCAGGCGAAAATCCACCACTGGCGGCAAAGCTTGAGGGTTCCGGCTATCGGATTCGGCATATCGCCAATCTGGTCGAGGCCGAACAACGTCTGCAGGAACGGACGCCCGGCGCCATCATCGTCGATGTGGATTTTCCTGATGGCCCGGAACCCGCCATGACGCTGATTGCCCAACTGCGCGCCGAGACTGGCTTAAAGGTGCCGGTGCTATTCCTGGCCGAGCGTGGCGACATGAGCGCGCGGCTGGAAGCGGTGCGAGCGGGCGGCGTGGCCTACTTCAGCAAGCCGTTCGAGCACGACGAAGTGCTCAACGTGCTGCGAGAATTGCTGCTGCCGCAAACCTCGCAAGGCTATTTTCGAGTGCTGATCATCAACGACCAACCGGCCGAGGCTTGGGAAATGGCGGGTGCCCTGGAGGAGCAGGGCATCATCCCGCGGGTGGTGATTCAACCGTTGCAAGTCTTGCAGGATATCCATCGTTTCCGGCCGGACTTGCTGCTCATCGATCTGGACATCAAGGAAATGAGTGGGCAGGAACTGGCGCAGGTGATCACCCAGCATCGAGACTGCGATACCCTGCCCATCATCCTGCTGTGCTTCCCGGCCGACTTGCCGAATTACCTGGCTAGTCTGGATGTGCCCGGCACCAGTTTGCTGACCAAGCCGGCGCCGATCAGCTACCTGTGCTGGGAAATCAAGCAACGGCTGCGCCGGGCGCGCGCTATGCGAATCAAGCTCGGTTTGCTGACCGACAACGACTCGATCAGCGGCTTATTCAATCGCCGACGTTACCTGACGTTGCTGGAGCGGGCGATCGAGACTTTGGGCCTGAGTACCCAGTCGCTGGCGGTGATGTTCATCATGCTGGACAACTTGCGCTCCATTCGTGATTCCGCCGGGGTGGCGGCCGCCGACGAGGTGGTGGGCCAGGCGGCCGCTCGGCTGCGGCAGACGTTGAACCTGGATCAACCCGCCGCGCGATTCAGCGACGCCATTCTCACGGTGACGGTTCCCAACCTGATCGGCGAACCGTTGCTGGCGTTGGCCCGGCACATCCGCGACATATTGGAAACCGGATTCTACAAGGTCGGCGAGCAGGCCCTGCTGTTGCGAACCAGCATCGGCATGGCGCTGACGACCGACCATAGCCAGGATCACCTGATGCTGATCCAGCGAGCCGATTCGGCCTGTGGTCTGGCGCGGGAAGCCAAGGGGGAACGCATCGTTCTGCAACAGGATGGATTGGTCGGCAAACGCGACCAAGAAGCCTCGTCACGGGCGCGGGTTCTGCAACAAGTGCGCGAGATCATCGAGCACGAGCGGCTTTGGCTGGTGTTTCAGCCAATCGCCAGCATGCGGGGTGATGCCAACGAACGTTACGAGGTGTTGTTGCGATTGCGCGGCAACGACGGCCAGGAGTTGGTATCGGGCAGCGTGTTTGGCGTGGTCTACAACCATGAATTGGGGGTGACGCTGGATCGCTGGGTGATCGAACATGTGCTTGACATGCTGCGTCAGCGCCAGCGGAAGACCACGGTGTTCATCAAGATTCTGCCGGTGACCTTGCAGGATCGGACCCTGATTACCTGGCTGCGCGAGCGGATGGAACAGGCTGGAATAGAACCGCAAAGTCTCGTGTTCGAGGTGGCCGAATCCACCGCCGAGCGTGGCCTGCGCGACATGTTTGGGTTCCTGGGCGGCATCAAGATGCTGGGCTGCGGCTTTTGTCTGGATCGTTTTGGCCGAGGCGCGGACTCGCTCTCGCTGCTCAAGAATCTGGGCGCCGATTACGTCAAGCTGGACATGTACTTCGTCAATGGCCTCGCCCGGGATGCCAAGAAACAGTCTCAGATCAAGGAACTGGTGCAAAATTTGGAGACCTTGGGCGCGGCCACCATCGTGGGGGGGGTGGAGGATGTGAAAGCCATGCCCATCCTGTGGTCGCTGGGCGTGGATCTGATCCAGGGATTCTTCCTGCAACACCCCTATCGCGAGATGAGCTACGATTTCTCCGGCGCGGCGTTCTAGCCAGGCGCGAAACGAACGACGCCTGGCGCCAGTCGTTGTTCAGTCTTCCAATCGCAGCAGCGCGGCGTAGCCGTCCCGGTAACTGGGATAACGGAACTGAAAGCCGCTGGTGCGCAGCCGCGCGTTGCGGCAGCGCTTGCTGGCCCGCATGCGTAGCGCGGGATCGCCGATCCCGGCGCCCGGCTTCAAGGGTGGGTGCGCGGCCAATGGCGGTTCTGGCACGCCGAGCCGGGTCGCCAGCCAGCTCAGCACCTCGCCCAGCGGGGCGGGGTCGTCGTCCACGGCAAGGTAAAGCGACGCTGGCCCCGGCAGGAACAAGAGGTGTTCCAACACCCTGGCGCAGTCGTCGCGATGAATGCGATTGGTGTAGAGCGGCGGTCCGGCGGGACGAGTGGCGGTTCCGGCGCGAACGCTGTCGATCAGCCGGGTGCGGCCGGGGCCATAGATGCCCCCGAAACGAACCGCCACCGCCGACCAGGGGCTGTTCCACATCAACCGTTCGCCCGCGCGAATACAGCGCCCGCTAAAACTGTCCGCCTCGGCGGGCGAATCCTCGTCCACCCACTCACCCTGGTGCTGGGCATACACCGAGGTGCTGGAGGCAAACAACAGCCGGTGGGGCTGCTGGCCCGCCTCGCGCAAAGCTTCAAGCAGGTTGTGGACGCCGGTCACATAGGCGGCCTGATAGGCGGTCTCGCTGAAACCGGTGGCGGCGGCGCTGTAAACGACAGCGTCCAGGCCGGACGGCAGAGCGTTCAGGGTCGCCGGATCGGTCAAATCCGCCGCTAGCGGCCGGATGCCGGATGGTAAATCGGTTGGGTGGCGCTTCAAGCCCCAAACCTCATGCCCCGCCGTGCTTAACTCCTGGCCCAGGGTTGCGCCGACGTCGCCGCAGCCGGCGATCAGGATACGCGCCATGGCAAAAACCTCATAAAGCGAAACTGAGATGGTTCCGGATCAATTCGGCCGGTGCCTGCTGGACTGGTTCGACACGAACGGCCGCAAGCACCTGCCCTGGAAAGCGAACCCCACGCCGTACCGGGTCTGGGTATCGGAGATCATGTTGCAGCAAACTCAAGTGGCGACGGTGATCCCCTATTATGAACGGTTCATGGCGCGGTTTCCCGACTTGGCGGCACTGGCCGACGCCGATTTGGACGAGGTATTGAGATGGTGGGCTGGATTGGGGTATTACGCTCGCGCTCGCCATCTGCACCAGGCGGCGCGCACTGTGCGCGACCGGCATGGCGGGGAGATGCCGCTCGATAGCGCGGCACTGCAAAACCTGCCGGGTATCGGGCGCTCGACGGCGGGAGCGATTCTGGCCTTGGCGGCCGGGCAGCGACACCCGATTCTGGATGGCAACGTCAAACGACTGCTGGCGCGATTCGCGGCGGTCGACGGCTGGCCGGGGCAGTCATCCGTGCTGGCGATGCTGTGGGAACTGGCGGAACGCTACACGCCGATCGAGCGCGTCGCCGATTACACCCAGGCGATCATGGATTTTGGCGCGACGGTTTGCACGCCACGTCGACCGCGCTGTAACCAGTGTCCGCTGGCGGCGAATTGCGTGGCCCATGCCCAAGGGCGGGAATCGGATTATCCGGCGCCAAAATCGCGACGGGAATTGCCGGTGCGGACCACACGGATGGTGTTGCTGCGCGGCGTGGAAGGCGAGGTGTTGCTGGAGCGTCGGCCGCCGGTTGGCGTCTGGGGCGGACTGTGGAGTTTTCCCGAGTGTCCGCCAGGGATAGACATCGCCGACTGGTGCCGGGAGCGGTGGGGCTTGGAAGTCACGGTCGGGATACCGTGGAGTGTGCTGCGACATGGCTTCAGTCATTTCCAACTCGATATTACGCCGGTGCCGGCGACAGTGACCCGATCGGGGGGAACAGTGATGGAAGGAGGGCGGTTTGTCTGGTATAACCCCCGCTACCCTGACGACCGGGGAGTGGCCGCGCCGGTGCGGCGACTCCTGGCGATGCTGGCAAGCGAACGTAAAATGAACGGGAATCCGCGAATGGCTCGAATGGTAAAGTGCGTCAAGCTCGGCATCGAGGCCGAGGGTCTGGATCGTCCGCCTTATCCCGGAGAACTGGGCAAGCGAATTTTCGAGAATGTCTCCAAGCCGGCCTGGCAACAATGGTTGCGACAGCAGACCATGTTGATCAACGAGTACCGGCTGACGCCGTTCGAGCCGAAGGCGCGGCAGTTTCTGGAAGAGCAGATGGCGCAATTTTTCTTTGGGGCGGGCTCGGCGTTACCGGAAGGCTACGTACCGCCAAAATCGTGAGTTGGCTTGACGACCATCGCGCAAGCTGCTTAAATGCGCCCCTTCTTCGCGCGAGGCGCATCTGGCCAGGTAGCTCAGTTGGTAGAGCAGCGGACTGAAAATCCGCGTGTCGTTGGTTCGATTCCGACCCTGGCCACCAAATTCAACGAATCACGAGTGGGTTCGGCCCCGCTTTTCCAGTTGTGCCAGGCTTGCGCTCCGCAACCACGGCGTTTCTGGCGGCTATCAGTGCGTAACCGCTACGCTATCCAAGCAGCCACGATGTTGGCCTCGTTATTATCGCCTTTCTTCGGCTTGTCGCGCGGAAACCGTGATTCGTCGTCCGTCCTCTCGTTTTTCTGAATCGCCTAACCCGCACCTGAGCCGATGTTGATCGGTGCGACCCACCTGCACCGTTAGCCATCCAGGCGTGGGCAATATGGATTGCACCAGATAAAATCCCCTGGGCAGAAAATCTTGCCCTTTCGAGAAGAACCACCGAGACCTTGGAGCGGAGACCCCCATGCCCACATTAATGAGCGCCGTCAAGCGCAATGATCTGGCCCGCGTAAAAGAACTTATTCAGAAAGGCGTCGATATCAATGCTCCCGACGCTAGTGGCGATGTCCCCTTGATCATGGCGGCTTACGAGGGTCATAACGAAATTGTCCAGGCGTTGCTGGAAGCCAGCGCCGATGTGGCCGCCGTCGATCCGGGTATGAAAGCCACCGCCCTCCATGCCGCCGCTTACGCCGGCCGGACCGAGGCGGCGCGACTGCTGATCGCGTATCGAATCGATATCAATAAACAAGGACCCTACAACGGCTATACGGCCTTGCATGATGCGATTTGGCAAAATCACCTCGAAACCGCCAAGGTGATTATCGAAGCAGGAGCCGATCTGACGCTGAAGTCACACGATGGCCAAACCCCATTGGAATTCGCTCGCGCCAAAAAACGGAAGGAACTGGTCGCCCTGCTGGAACAGAAAACCCATTCTCAAAAATGAACCGGCGTAAAAGCGAACCGGCAAGCAAGTAAGCAAAATTGTACTTACCTTAATGTTTGCCGTTTCCCCCCTGTTTTCCCATCGCAAGTACTGGGCTGCCCGCTTCGGCGTCGCGCCTTTCCTGCCGATGACGCGCGCCGAGATGGACGCGCTCGGCTGGGATTCCTGCGACATCGTCCTCGTCACCGGCGACGCCTACGTGGATCACCCCAGTTTCGGCATGGCGATCATCGGTCGGTTGCTGGAGGCGCAAGGTTTCCGGGTCGGCGTCATCGCCCAGCCCGACTGGACTTCCGCCGAACCGTTCCAGGCGTTGGGCCAGCCCAATCTGTTCTTCGGGGTCACGGCGGGCAACATGGACTCGATGGTCAATCGCTACACGTCCGACCGGCGGTTACGTCACAACGACGCCTACACGCCGAACGACGAGGGCGGCCAGCGGCCGGACCGGGCGGTGATCGTCTACAGCCAGCGCTGCCGCGAGGCGTATCCCGACACGCCCATCGTTATCGGCGGCATCGAAGCCAGCCTGCGCCGCGTCGCCCATTACGATTACTGGTCGGACACGGTGCGCCGTTCGATCCTGCTGGACGCCAAGGCCGACCTGCTGCTGTACGGCAATGCCGAGCGCGCCATCGTCGAAGTCGCCCATCGCGCCGCCGCCAGCGAGTCCCCCCGAACCCTGCGCGACATTCGCGGAACCGCCTTCGCTCGATCCGGCGCACCACCGGAAGGGTGGCTGGAAATCGACTCGACGCTCGACGGTGGCTTCCATACTCCCCGCCACGACCGCGCCAAAACCGCCATTCGCCTGCCCAGTTACGAACAGGTCAGGAGCGATCCGGTCCTGTACGCCCACGCCTCACGGTTGCTGCATCTGGAAACCAACCCCGGCAACGCCCGCGCCCTGGTCCAGCGCCACGGCGACCGCGATGTATGGCTCAATCCGCCACCGATTCCGTTGACCACTTCGGAACTCGACGCCGTGTTCGATTTGCCCTACACCCGTGTCCCGCATCCGAGCTACGGCAACGCCCGCATCCCGGCCTACGAGATGATCCGTTTCTCCGTCAACATCATGCGCGGCTGCTTCGGCGGTTGCACCTTCTGTTCGATCACCGAGCACGAGGGCCGCATCATCCAGTCCCGCTCGGAAGCCTCGATTCTGCGCGAGATCGAGGAGATCCGCGACCGAACGCCGGGTTTCACGGGAGCCATTTCCGACCTTGGCGGGCCGACCGCCAACATGTACCGGCTGGCCTGCAAGTCGCGGGAGATCGAGCAAAGCTGCCGCAGGCTGTCCTGCGTCCATCCGGGCATCTGTCCCAACCTCAACACCGATCATTCATCCCTGATCGGCCTGTATCGCAAGGCGCGGGAACTGCCAGGGGTGAAGAAAGTCCTGATCGCCTCGGGGGTGCGTTACGACCTGGCAATCCGCGATTCAGCCTATGTGCGTGAACTGGTCACCCACCACGTCGGCGGCTATCTCAAGATCGCCCCCGAGCACACCGAGGCCGAGCCGCTGGCGAAGATGATGAAACCCGGCATCGGCGCCTATGACCAATTCAAGGCGCTGTTCGAAAAATATTCGAAGGAAGCCGGCAAGGAGCAGTACCTGATTCCCTATTTCATCGCCGCCCATCCCGGCACGACCGACGAGGACATGCTGAATCTCGCCCTGTGGCTGAAGCGGAACAGCTTTCGCGCCGACCAGGTGCAGGCGTTCCTGCCCAGTCCGATGGCGCTGGCCACCGCCATGTACCACACCGGCCGCAATCCGCTGAAAGGTATCCACCGCGACCGGGGCGAAAGGGTCTTCGTACCCAAGGGATTGAAACAGCGACGGTTGCACAAGGCGTTCCTGCGCTATCACGACCCGGAGAACTGGCCATTGCTGCGCGAGGCGCTCAAGCGGATGGGTCGCGCCGACCTGATTGGCAACGGCAAGCGGCATCTGATTCCGCCCTGGCAACCCGCCGGTACGGGCGCGACGGGCGGGGAGGGTGCGCGGACGGGACGCAAACATCGAGTACAGACTTTCCTGACCCAGCACACCGGTCCGCCGCCGCGCGCTGACCGGGCAAAATCCCCCATCCCCGCTTCGCCGCAGCGGGAAACCCGGCAAAGCCTGCCCAGGCCGCCAACATTGGACCGCCGCCCGGCACCCGCCTTTACCCAAGGCAGTCCCTGTGGCGGCGGCCGTCGGTCGCGCCGTCCTTAGCACTCTGCCCCTCGGTTCCCAAATTCCGGGATGGATTCCGCCTCTCCCGGTAGATCGAACCGTTCCGGGTAACGGACCGCGAGCAGATACAAGCCCTCCGCCGGCGCGGTGACGCCCGCCCGCGTTCGATCCCGCTGCTCCAACACCTCGCGCGCCCACTCAACCGGCCGGTCGCCGGTCCCAATCGCCATCAATACCCCGGCGATGTTGCGCACCATGTGATGCAGGAACGCATTCGCCTCCACTTCTAAAACAAGGCCGCTGCCCCGCCGCCACACCGTCACTTCGCGAATTTCCCGAACCGGATGCCGCGCCTGGCACTCGGCGGCGCGAAACGCGCTGAAATCGTGTTCGCCGATCAGGGCTTGTCCGGCCTCGTCCATCCGTTCGGCGTCGAGCGGTCGGTAACACCAAGTTGCTCGTCTCCGCCACAGCGCCGAGGGATGAGTCTGGTTAAGCATCAGATAGCGATAGCGGCGAGCCAGCGCGGAAAAGCGGGCGTGAAAATCGTCCGGCACTTCCCGCGCCCAGCTCAGGCTGAGATCCATGGGCAGATGGGCGTTGCCGCCCAATACCCAGCTTCGCGCCGAACGAACCGCGCTGGTCTCGAAATGCGCCACCTGGCCCACGCCATGCACCCCGGCGTCGGTGCGGCCGGCGCATATCAGCCGAACCGGATGGTCCGCCACCCGGCTCAGCGCCTGTTCCAGAACGGCCTGCACGGTTCGCACGCCCGGCCGCTGTGTCTGCCAACCCTGAAACCCGGATCCGTCATACTGCACGCCCACCGCCACGCGCATTCCTTCACCCCGCTCAAAACGAAAATCCCCCAGCCATGGTGGCTGGGGGATCGCTCGCGACCCCACGCCGGATCAGCTACACACCCTTGCCGCTCAGGTCGCCCCCTTCATAAAGCGCCCGAATCATCGGCTTGTCGCGCTGGTAAATATCATCGCGGAAATTAGCCAGACCTTCCTCATCCACCCAAGCGGTCCAGTACACCAGATAAACGGGCACCGTCCGCGGCAGATTGACCACCCGCTGCTTGCCGCTGGTGGAGGCGGTCTTGATCGTGTCCCGGGTCCATTTCGGATCAAATTTCAGCAGATATTCGGCCAGTTCGACCGGGTTGGAAATGCGGATGCAACCGGAGCTGAACGTCCGCTGGCTGCGGCTGAACAAATTGCGCGACGGCGTATCGTGCAAATATACGTTATAGGGATTCGGGAACATGAACTTGATCCCACCCAGCGCGTTGCGGGGACCCGCGTCCTGGCGCAACTGATAGTTGAAGTTGCTGGCGCTGACCGCCTGCCAGTTGATCGCTCCTGGCTTGATCTCCTGACCCGCGCTGTTGAACACGCGGATATTTTGCCGCGCCAGGGCGTAGGGGCTGCGCTTGAGCTGCGGCAGTTTGTCCTTCACCGCGATGGAACGCGGCACGTACCATTTCGGGCTGAGCACCAGATAGGCCATGTTGGCGGTGAAGGCCGGGGTTTGCCGTTCCTGCCGACCCACCACCACGTTCGACTCGATGACCCGCTTGTCATCCTCGAACACCTTCATCTTGAAGCTGGGGATGTTGACCAGGATGTAGCGGGAACCCAAGCCGTCCGGCATCCAACGCCAGCGCTCCAGGTTCAATTCGACTTGGCGGATGCGCTCGGTGACCGGTACGTTCAGCGCCGCTTGCGTGGCGGCGTCGACGGTTCCGGTCTCCGTCAAGCCATGCCGTTTCTGAAAACGGCGCACCGCGTCGGTTACCGCCTTGTCGAACACCATGGGCTCGCTCTTGCTGGACGCGTCGCCACCCGACAAGTCGCCACTGGCCTGAAGCCGGGCGCGCAAATCCCGCGCCTTTGGGCCCTGCGCACCCGGGGCCAGACCAGCAGCCACCTTCGGCCAGCCGCCCGCGGCCGCAATCTCGCGGTACTTGCGCAACACCTCGCGTAATTGGACATAGCCCTTTTCCCGCGGGCGCAGCGCCCGCAGTGACGAACCCACCGTTTCCTTGGCCAGCGCTTCCTGAAGCACCGACGCCAAGTCGCGGGAGCGGGGCTTGATCGCCCACTCGGGGTCCACCTTGCGAGGCGGCAACCGACCGGCCAGCAGATGAGAACCATAGGTTAGAAACGTGTCGGTGAACAGCAAGTCGAATTGGGCCAGCGAATTGGCGCCCGCCGCCGATCCTTGTTGCTGGATGGTTTTAAGCCGTTTATGCAACTCGGCCGGCCGGTAATCGGCGCTCCGCAATCCTTCCTGATCAGCCTCGCCGATCGCCTTCAGCAAATCATCAGCCGCCGACGACGGGTTACCGTTGGTATCGAGCCAGCCCGCCCGGTATCCGCGTTCGGCGTAAAACCGGACGGTGGGCTCCAGCGACCGGAGGGCGCGACCATCCACGATCAGGGAGGTCGGCGGTGGATCGGTTCGCACCCGCTGGCAGATTTGGCCGGCGATCTGGTCGTCAAGGCTGACGATGCTCACTGGACAGGGCGGCAACGGCGGCGTGGCGACCGTTTCCGCCGTTTCCGCCGGCGCGACGGCGGGTGTTTCCGGCTCCATCTCGTCACCCGTCGGCTCGATTTCCCTGGATGGTCTCAAGGGCGCTGAACCTTGGGAGGCGTCCAAACTCGCCACGGCGGGCGCGGCGGCGTTTTGAGCCGAGGCGTCCGGACCACCGACAGCTTGCGCCGCCACTGGCCAGGCATTGAGCGCGCAAGCGCCCAGCAGACTGCAAACCCCCAGAGAAACAATAATTCGCTTAGACATGGCGGTGACGAACCCAAGGCTTTCAAAGGACAGACTAAATCGCGTCATCATACTCGTAGAGTATCAAAAAAACCACGGCTTGGCCACAAAATAACAACAAAAACCCGACCATATCTCTACTTGGAGGCTTCAATGATCCTTGCGAAAATCGAGCGGGTTCGGGGAGCATTCGCGGAAATCGTCGATTTCGATGCCTGGTAACTCGTTACGTTTGCCTCAAAAAAAGCGGTTTCGAAAACCAGCCACCCATTTCCACAAGAACCCCCAAGCAATCTTCAGGTTAGATAATGGAAACGGCTGATAATTTCAGCGAACCCCGCTGCTACCAGTGCGAAACTTCCTTCAGTTCCAGCAAAATTTCGTTCAGCGGCACCCCACTGCTGTCCACGACGCAGACCAGGTTGGCGACGCCGCACACCGACTGAGTCTCGCCGCGCACGATCCAGCCCCGTGGCGGAGTCCAGCCCCGCATGTTGGTAAACATCGCCAATTGATCGGCATTGCCTTGAATCATCCGTCGGTAGTCACGGGCGAATTGGGCCAGCCGGCCCATGTCGTTGTGGCTCATCAGGCCGTAGCCTTCGATCAGATAGCCGTCATCGCGAAAGTGGCAGACCACGTTGACGCCGTCCAAAGCGAGTAACCGCCGGATCATGCTCATTGAACGGGCTCCTGCTTTTCCAGGATCGCGAAGGCTGCTTCGTAATCGGCCTTTTCATTGGCCATGACAACTCCCATGAACGGTGGCAGGCTGAACTTGCCGGCCTGCTTATATTGTTCCCGGTGCAAGCCGCTCACGACGACCGACCAATCGAAGCCGATCAGGGTAAATTCCTGGACCGGATAGAAGCCCTTCATGGTCGTCACCTTCTCCCAGCCACGCGCCTGCATGGTGGCGATGCTCATGTTCGCCGCGCACATGTGGGCCAACAGATCGAGGATGGATTCATCGATACGATCGGGATAGGCGATGCGCCGCTCCAGCAATTCACCGCTGCCCCGGAATTCGAAGGCCGCCATCGCTCCAGGCAGTTGCATCAATTCGTCAAGTTTCGTCATCGTCGCTTCTCCGGAATTTCCTCAAATGGGCAACAATTGTGAGATCAGATCATATCGGGGGCCACATTGGCTAGCTGCTGGTACATGAATCTGACAATGTCGTTGATTGATGCCCGAGTATTGTCAAGCAGACAAAATACGTTCGCGATCACGCACACGGTATGAGCGGGGCCATGCACCAGCCAACCGCGCGGCGGATGCAGCCCGCTGCCCGACCGTAGCGCCTCGAACATCGCGCCTTCCATATTCGCGCTCATGGTGGTGGCGCGACACATGATGGAGGCCATGCGGGCGTATTCCTCGGTCAAGGCGCCCCGATAGGAAAACCGGTCGCCTCGATAAGCGTATTCGCCGACGGCGATGACCCCAGGTTTGGCCAACAAGTCGCTCGTGATACCCATGCCGACGATATCCTCCATTGTAAGCGGGCGTTATGATATTGGGCGGTCGGCGTTGCCGCCGGACCGAATGCGATGGGTTAAACCATAGTCAAAGCCTTTCAATAATGCACGCGGCAGTGCAACCTGGCGCGTGATCCGCCCATTTTTCCGTCCGCGTTCGCCGAATGTGTCCACGTTAGCCTTGGCGCCGTCGACCGATTCCGCCCCCTTGCCCATCGCATCCGTGCTGCTGGCGATTCGGGCCGCGTTGCGCGAGTCCGCCGCCCTGGTGTTGCAAGCGCCGCCAGGGGCCGGCAAGACCACCGGCGTCCCACTGGCGCTGCTGGACGAATCCTGGCTGGCCGGACGTTCCATCCTGCTGCTGGAGCCGCGCCGCCTGGCGGCGCGGGCGGCGGCAGCGCGCATGGCCGATTTGCTGGGCGAACCGGTGGGCCGGACCGTGGGTTATCGCGTCCGTTTCGACCATCAAGTGTCTGGCCAGACCCGGATCGAGGTGCTGACCGAGGGCGTCCTGACCCGCCGCCTGCAACGCGATCCCATGCTGGATGGGGTGGGGCTGGTCATTTTCGACGAATTTCACGAACGCGGTCTTCACGCCGATCTGGCTCTGGCCTTGTGCCTGGACAGCCAACGTAGCCTGCGCGAGGACCTGCGCCTGCTGGTAATGTCGGCAACCCTGGACGGCGCGGCGATCGCCCGGCTATTGGGCGATGCGCCCATCGTGACCAGCGAGGGCCGCGCTCATCCGGTGACCCGGCATTACCTGCCACGCGATTCTGATCGCGTCGATTTCGGTGCGGTGGTGCGCGCCGTGCTGACCGCCTTGCCCCGCCATGACGGCGACCTGTTGGTTTTTCTGCCAGGTGGCGGTGAAATCCGTCAGGTTCTCGACCGGCTGAAAGCAGAACCGGCCTGCGCCGGACTGGCGCTGATTCCGTTGTACGGCGATCTGCCGGGCGACGCTCAGCAGCGCGCCCTGCTGCCCGACCCAGAGGGTCGGCGTAAGATCGTGCTCGCCACGCCCATCGCCGAAACCAGCCTAACCATCGAGGGGATCAGCGTCGTGGTGGACGCCGGCTGGACCCGCGTCCCGCGCTTCGACCCGCGCAGCGGTTTGACCCGACTTGAAACAATGCGTATCTCCACCGACGCCGCCGAACAACGGGCTGGTCGCGCCGGTCGGCTGGGGCCGGGTGTTTGTTATCGGCTGTGGAGCGAATCGACGCAGAACCGCTTGCGGCCGCGCCGTGATCCGGAAATCCTCGACGCCGATCTGGCGCCGCTGGCGCTGGAACTGGCGGGATGGGGCGTGCAGGACCCGCTGGCGCTGGCCTGGCTCGATCCGCCGCCACCCGGCGCGTTGGCACGGGCGCGGGCACTGCTGATCGAATTGGAAGCACTGGACGAACGGGGTCGGATCACGCCGACCGGGCAGGATTTGGCGGAACTGCCGACCCATCCCCGCCTGGCGCACCTGCTGCGGCGCGGCGCGGCGCTCGGGCATGGCGCGCTGGCCGCCGACCTGGCCGCGTTGTTGGAAGAGCGCGATCCGCTGCGCGGCGAACATCCATTCGGTTGTGATCTCACGGCCCGCCTGGAGCTATTGCAAGCCTTCCGACGCGACGGCGCACGCTGTGGACCGGCCGATCCCGCCGCCTGCGCCCGGGTGGATCAGGCGGCGCGGCGCTGGCGACAATTATTGCGGGTCGGTCCCGGACCTGAAACGCTACTGGCGGTGGAAATGGTCGGACTGCTGCTGGCGCTGGCCTATCCCGACCGGGTGGCGCGGCGACGCGATGGGAGCGCGGATCGCTATCTGCTGGCCAATGGGCGCGGCGCGCGGCTGCTGGCCGGCGATCCGTTGCTGGGTCGCGACTGGCTGACTGTGGCGCACCTGGACGCCGGCGTCGACGAAGGGCGGATCTGGCTGGCCGCCCCCGTCGATCCGGCCGATCTGGAAACGCAACTCGCCGCGCGAGTGCGGACGGTGGCGGATGTGCGCTGGGATGACCGGCAAGCGGCCGTGGTCGCCCGCCGGGAACGGCGATTGGGCGCCGTGATCCTCGACAGCGCCCCCTTGGCGAACGCCGATCCGGTACTGTTGCGCCAGGCCATGCTGGCCGGTGTCCATCGGATGGGACTGGAGTGCTTGCCGTGGCCCCCCGATCTGCAGGACTGGCGGGCGCGGGTCCTGTCATTGCGAAACTGGTTCCCAGAAGACGGCTGGCCGGATCTGTCCGATGGCTGGCTGGCCGATCATCTGGACGACTGGCTGGCGCCGTGGCTGGATGGCGTCACCCGGCGCGAGCATTTGCAGCGACTGGACTTGGCGGCGGCGCTGCAGGGCTTGCTGGATGGCCGATTGCGGGTGCGGTTGAACGAACTGGCCCCGACCCATCTCCAAGTGCCCAGCGGTTCGCGCTTACGCTTGCGGTATACGCCGGGCGAACCGCCGGTGCTGGCGGTGAAATTACAGGAATTGTTCGGACTGGCGGACACCCCCCGCATCGCCGAGGGGCGGATTGCGGTGACGCTGCACTTGTTGTCGCCGGCGCGGCGGCCGATTCAAGTCACGCAAGATTTACGCGGCTTTTGGGAGCGGACCTACGCCGAAGTTAAAAAGGAATTGAAAGGTCGCTACCCCAAGCATCCCTGGCCCGACGATCCGTGGACCGCCACGCCGACCCGACACGCCCGGCCGGTCTAACGCTGACCGGTTCCCAATCAGCGGGAATCCCGCCCCGCTTTTTTTAGAGGAGATACCATGAAAAACGCCTTGCGAATCAGCCTCATCTTCTGCTTTGTCGTTGGCTTGACGGCTCGCGCCGCCGATGGTGACGCCACCGACACGGCGAAAGCGCAAAACGCCGCCAAGGCATGGCTGGCGCTGGTGGACGCGGAAAAATACGGACAGAGCTGGGACGAAGCGTCATTGTTGTTTCGGAGCGCCGTCATGAAAGTCGAGTGGGAAAAGGCCGCCAAAGCGACTCGCGCCCCACTCGGCCCGGTAAAGTCCCGCGTGCTCAAATCCGCGAATTTTACCCGCAGCCTGCCAGGGGCCCCAGACGGCGAGTATGTCGTGATTCAATTCGATACCCAGTTTGCCAACAAAGCCTCGGTGGTCGAAACCGTCACCCCCATGCGCGACAAGGACGGGACCTGGCGGGTGTCCGGTTACTACATCCGATAGCGCGGCGGGTCCGCGTCGGAGTTACGGCAGCTCCGCCAGCCAGGCCCGGGCCGCCGTCGCCGCCTCGCGCACTTGATCCGGCGCCGTGCCGCCCACTCCCTTGCGGGCCGCCACCGAGCCTTCCAGCGACAACACCTCAAACACGTCGAACTCGATCAGCGGCGAAAACTCCCGCAACTCGTCCAGGGTCATGTCCACCAGGTCCCGACTGGTTTCGATACCCCGCCGCACCGCCTTGCCCACGATCTCGTGGGCATCGCGAAACGGCACGCCTTTGCGCGCCAGGTAATCGGCCAGATCAGTCGCGGTGGCGAAACCGCGCCGGGCGGCCTGGAGCATGTTGCCGCGCTTGGGGTGCAGGGCTGGAATCAGGTCGGCGAAGGCGCGCAAACAGCCGCGCACCGTATCCACGGTGTCGAACAGCGGCTCCTTGTCCTCCTGATTGTCCTTGTTGTAGGCCAGCGGCTGGCTCTTCATCAGTGTCAGCAGCGCGATCAAATGGCCGTTGACCCGCCCGACCTTGCCGCGCACCAGTTCCGGCACGTCGGGATTCTTCTTCTGCGGCATGATCGAGGAGCCGGTGCAAAACCGGTCCGGCAAATCCACGAAATCGAACTGGGCCGAGGACCACAGCACCAGTTCCTCCGCCATCCGCGACAGATGGGTCATCAAAATGGCCGACGCGGCGGCGAATTCGATGGCGAAATCGCGGTCGCTGACCGCGTCCAGCGAATTGGCGCACGGTGCGGCGAAGTCCAACAGTTGCGCGGTGTAGTGACGATCCAGCGGATAACTGGTGCCCGCCAGCGCCGCCGCGCCCAGCGGCATGACGTTGACCCGCTTGCGGCAGTCCATCAACCGCTCGTAATCGCGCTTGAGCATCTCGAACCAGGCCAGCAGGTGATGGCCGAACGTCACCGGCTGGGCCACCTGCAAATGGGTGAAGCCGGGCATGATCGTGTCAGCCTCGCGCGTCGCCAGTTCCGCCAGCCCGCTCAATAACCGCTGAATCTCGCTCGTAATGGCGTCGACGGCGTCGCGCAGGTACAGACGAATGTCGGTGGCCACCTGATCGTTGCGCGAGCGGCCGGTGTGCAGGCGCTTGCCGGCGTCGCCGATCCGTTCGGTCAGCCGCGCCTCGATGTTCATGTGCACGTCTTCCAGCGCCGCCGACCACGCGAATTCACCGCGCTCGATCTCGGCGCGAATTTCCTCCAGCCCCCGCACGATGGCCTCGCAATCGTCCGGGGACAGGACGCCCACCCGCGCCAGCATCTGGGCGTGAGCGATGGAGCCGTTAATATCCTGCCGGTACATCCGCCGGTCGAAATCCACCGAGGCGGTGAACGCCGCCACGAAGGCGTCGGTGCTTTCGGTGAACCGGCCACCCCAGCTTTGATTGGTTTGCGTGTCGCTCATCGGATATTCTTTGTGGTTAATTAAGGACGCCATAGCTTACCAAAACCATGCAACCCGATACCCTGCGCATCGCCACCCGCCAAAGCCCCCTTGCGCTCTGGCAAGCGGAGCATGTTGCCGACCGGCTGCGCCAGGCCCATCCCGGCCTGCGGGTCGAGTTGATCGGCATGATCACTCGCGGCGACAAAATTCTCGACAGCCCCCTGGCCAAGGTCGGCGGCAAGGGTCTGTTCGTCAAGGAATTGGAACAGGGCCTCTTGGACGGCCGCGCCGACCTGGCCGTTCATTCGATGAAGGACGTACCAGTGGATTTTCCCGCCGGGTTGGGTGTGCCGGTGATTCTGGCGCGCGAGGACCCGCGCGACGCCTTCGTCTCCCGCCACTATCCCCACCCCGACGCCTTGCCGGTCCGCGCTCGGGTTGGCACGTCCAGCCTGCGCCGGCAATGTCAGTTGACCGCCCGCTATCCCGGCTGGGAGATTCGCAGCCTGCGCGGCAATGTCGGCAGTCGGCTGGCCAAATTGGACGCCGGCGAATTCGACGCCATCCTCCTGGCCGCCGCCGGTCTGAAGCGGCTGGGACTGGAGGAGCGCATCACCGTGGCATTGGAACCGGAATTCAGCCTGCCCGCCATCGGTCAGGGCGCTATCGGGGTCGAATGTCGATTGGACGACGCGCGGACGCGGGACCTGATCGCCGTACTCGACGATCCCGCCACCCATGTCCGGGTCATGGCGGAACGGGCGTTGAATGCTCGCTTGCAGGGCGGCTGTCAGGTTCCCATCGCGGGTCATGCGGTGCTGCTGGATCACGGACAACTCTGGTTGCGCGGCCTGGTCGGCGAACCCGATGGCAGCCGGATCGTCGCCGGGGAGATGCGTGGCCCGGCGGCGGCGGCCGAAACCCTCGGCGCGGCGTTGGCCGAGGAATTGCTCGAACGCGGCGCCGACGTCATCCTGCGGCAGTTGCTTGGAGCCGGCTGAAGCATGGTCTACCCATCCTTCCCCTCAACTTGTCTCCCGCCAGTGGGGGAGGGGAGTGAGTCTCTTAACGGTCTGGGCGTACTCGTCACCCGGCCGGAACACCAGGCCGGTCCTCTTTGCCAGTGGATCGAACAACACGGCGGCGTCGCGATTCGCTGGTCGGCGCTGGTCATCAGCGAACCGCGCGACTGGGCGCCGGCGCTGGCCTTGTTCGACCGGCTGGCCAACTATGATCTGGCCATTTTCACCAGCGCCAACGCCGTGGATCGGGCCATGCCGCCGATTCAGGAACGTGGCGGCTTCCCGCCCGGGCTGGAAATCGCCGCCATCGGTCCGGCGACCGCGCGGGCGCTGGCCCGCCATGGCGTCGACCGTTGCCTGCAACCCGAACAGGGCTTCACCAGCGAAGCGTTGCTGGCCCTGCCCCGCCTCCAGCGGGTGGTCGGCCAGGCTATCGCCATCGTGCGCGGCGAGGGCGGCCGGGAACTGCTGGCCGAAACCCTGACCGCTCGCGGTGCGCGCGTGGAACACGCGGAGGTCTACCGACGCGAACGGCCCGCGCTAGACGTCACCGCGCTGCTGGAACGCTGGAGCCGGGGCGAAATCGGCGCGGTGGTCGTCACCAGCGCCGAAAGCCTGTCGAATCTGTTTGATATGCTGGGCGTTGCCGGGCAAGATTATCTGCGTCAAACCCCGGTGATCGCGGTCAGCGCCCGCACCGCCCAGAGTGCCGCGAATTTCGGCTGTCATCATCTTCTGCTCGCTCGGGAAGCCAGCGACGCCGCCATCGCCGCCGCCCTGCTTTGCCTGGTGGCGAATCCCTCCCTACCAGTTGGTAACACGACATGACAGAAAATCAATCCGAGAACGACAACGTCAAAGCTCCATTCGCCGCCAAAACTTCCCCCCTGGAATCGGCGCCCGCCCAACTCCCCAAGTCCGAGGCGGCGTCCATGCCCAAAGTTTCACCCGCTTCCACCCCCCCCGCGCCCAAGAGTGGTCGTGGTGTGGCGTGGCTGGCGCTTCTGGTCGGACTGGGCGCCAGCGGTGGCAGTGGCTATCTCTGGTACTTGTGGCAAAAGGACCAGGCCACGCAGGCCAGCCGGCTGGACCAGGCGATCAAGCAGGCCATCGCTCAACGCGATCCCGAGTTTCAGGCGCTGAAAGCCCAAGTTCAGCAATTGCAGGGGCTGAAAACCGGACTTGACCAGGCGCGTGCCGATCAGCAGGCGCTCAAGGAGCAATTGCTCGGTCTGACGGGCGACTTGCAGCCATTGAAAAGCGCCATGGAATTGCACAAGGGCGAGAGCGAACTCATCAAGGGTGAAATGAAATTGTTGCGAGAGAGCCACGATGCTCACAAAGCCTCAGTTCAAAAACAGAACGTTGATGTTGGCGCGCAGTTACAGGATTACTTGAATCGCCTGGCCCAGCAAAACGAGCAGCTTCAGAACCTGAAGCTGAGCCACGGTGGCCTGAACGATCAACTGGAAACGATCAGGACCCTGGTGGCCAAGGGCGGCGATGTCAACGCCTTCCCGCTGGCGGAAGTGGACTATCTGCTGCGGTTGGCCGACGCCAAGTTGAAGCTGGAACGCAACGTCGCCGCCGCCCGCCTGGCGCTGGAGGTTGCCCAACAGCGGCTCAAGGCGGTCAACGAAAACGCCATGGCCTCGGTGCAGACCATGCTTGGCGAGGCCATCGCCAGCCTGCGCGGCGTGAAGTTGCCCGATCTTTCCGCCCTGGCGCACAAAGTGGCGGAGATGCAGAAGGCTATTGGTGGTCTGCCGCTGCGCATCACCTCCGGCATCCCGGACATCAAGAACCGGGTCAAGCCCGCCGCCAACATATCCATCAGCACCGACACGGAACGATCTTGGTGGGATCGCGGCATCGAAGCCGTCGGGAATCAGTTCAAGGATATCGTGGTGATCCGCCGGGTGCGCAGCGACGCGCCGCCGCTGATTGCCATGGAAGAGGAATTTTTCCTGCGCCAGAATCTGCGGCTCGAACTGGAAAGCCTGCGGACGGCGCTGTTGCGTGGCGACGCCGAGGCTTATCGGGACTCGTATGATCTAGTTAACCGCTGGGTCGAAACCTATTTTGATACCCAGGATAAGCAGGTGGCCGCGTTCCTGGCCGAGCTGAAAGCACTGCAAACCGTCGAATTCAATCCCTATGTCCCCGACTTGACTGGCCTCAACCAGGCGTTCGGTGAGGCGATGGCCCACCGGCAACCGATTCGCGCCATGGGCAAGACTCAAGCGCCGCCCGCCGAATCGGCGGCGAAGGGGGAGGGACAGCCATGAAGTTGCTGATCGGTATCATCATTACCTTGTTCGCCTCGGTCTGGATGGCGCTGGCGCTCCGGCAGGACCCCGGTTATGCGATGTTCAGCATCGGCGAGTGGACTGTCGAGACCAGTTTCGCCTTCTTAATGCTGGTTCTGATCGTCCTGTTCGTCGGCTTCTACTTTCTGGTCCGGTTAGCCATTCGGCTGTGGCGCACGCCCCGCCAGACCCTGGCGGCCAACCAGCGGCGATTGCAGCGCAGGGCGCGGCGGTTGTTCAATCTGGGTAGCCGGCAACTGGCGGCTGGCCAGTGGGCGGCGGCGGAGAAAACCCTGCTCAAAAGCGCCGCGCACAGCGAAACGCCCGCGCTGGATTATTTGAGCGCGGCTCGGGCCGCCCATCATCTCAGCGACGTGAAATGGCGGCGCGACCTGCACCTGCGCAAGGCCGAGGAGTCGCCGGACGCCGACAAGCTGACGGTGCAACTAACCCGGGTGGAATTTTTGCTGGAAGACCAGCAAGCCGAACAGGCCCGCCCCATCCTGGAATCCCTGCATACCCTCAACCCGCGTCATCCAGGCGTGCTGCTCTGGTTGGCCCGCTGCTATCGACAGTTGGGCGCCTGGGAGCCATTGCAACAGTTGTTGCCCGAATTGCAGAAGCAGAAGGTATTCGGCCCGGAATCGTTCGCCGAGATTCAGCGCGAAACCTACCACGCCCTGTTGCAAGGCGCCGCCGCCGGCGGTTCGCTAGAGAAGTTGCGGGCGTTGTGGAAGCAGACGCCGGCTCCGCTGCGCGAGGGGGACGAGGCCCTGCTGGTGGACTATGCCACCGCTCTGTGTGAATTCGACGCCTTCGACGACGCCGAGACACTGCTGCGCGAGGCGATCAACCGGCGCTGGAGCGTCAAGCTGGTGGTGGGTTATGGAATGCTGGGACGCGGCAACGCCGCCGCGCAACTGGCGGCGGCCGAGGGCTGGCTGGCCCAGCATGGCGACGATCCCTATTTGCTGCTGACGCTGGGCCGGTTGGCCAAGCGCTGCCAGCAGAACGGCAAGGCCCGCGCTTATCTGGAACAGAGCATCAAGCTGATGCCGACGCCGGATGCCTATCAGGAACTGGGCGAGTTGCTGGAATCCCTGCACGAACTAACCCACGCCGGCCAATGCTTCCACGCCGGGCTGCGGTTGCTGGTCGGCAAGCCCCAGGAACGGCAGGGCGTCACCTTGCCCGCCGCCGAGGCGGCGCAGCAGCTTCAGGGCCCGAACCCGTCACCCGTCCCGGCCGTCGCAAGCTGATCCGGTCCAGGCGACGAGGGGGTTTGGATCGATCCCAGGACCCGCCGGCGATCCGGCGGATCCTGGTTCAGTCTGGCGGGTTCAAAATTGAACCAGCGATATGCGGCTCTCGCCACGGGAAGAGTGATCCTTGGATTCTCCCCGTCCAGGCGGCGGTTCCGCCTTTAATAGCGCGGGCGGTCGAGCCGCCGCAGTCCATGATCCCTGGCCTGTTGCCGCGCCTGTTCATACTCTTTCCGGGTAAGCGAGCGGTCGAGCAGCGGTTCCTCGAAGGCCTTATAGCAGGGATGGTACTGGTCCATCAGGTTCAGATAGGTGTTGGTCGAAATCTCCCGCGCCAGGAACGCCAGCACGCTTTCCGTGCTGGCCAGATCGCCCGGTAACACCAGATGGCGCACCAGCAGCCCGCGCCGCGCCAGTCCGTATTCGTCCAGCATCAGATCACCGACCTGCCGGTGCATTTCCCGCACCGCCGCCTGATTGACTTCCCAGTAATTCCGCGCGTGCGAGTAGCGATGGGCGGTGGCGGAATCGCCGTACTTCATGTCGGGCATGTAGATATCCACCACGCCATCCAGCAGGGCCAGCGCCTCCAGGCTATCGTAACCGCCAGTATTGTAAACCAGGGGCAATCGCAAACCCCGCCGGGCGGCGAGCAAGGTGGCCGCCAGAATTTGGGGCACAACGTGGCTGGGAGTGACCAGGTTGATGTTGTGACAGCCCCGGTATTGCAGGTCGAGCATCATGCTGGCCAGCGTTTCCGGGTCGACTTCCTGGCCGTCGCCCTTTTGGCTGATTTCCCAGTTCTGGCAGAACACGCAACGCAGGTTGCACCAGGAGAAGAAGATCGTCCCCGAACCGGCCCAGCCGCGCAGCGGATTTTCCTCGCCATGGTGCGGACCGTGGCCATGCACGATGGCCCGCTCGCCAGTGTGGCATACCACGCCCTTGAGCGTTTGCCGCCGGTTCACGCGGCAGTAACGGGCGCATAGGTCGCAGTTTTCCAGTCGGTTCCAAGCCTCGGCCACCCGACGCTCCAGTTCGCCGTTGTCCAGCAGTGCCCGATAGGTGGGCCATGTCGAGGAGGGAGCGTGTTGCAGGGAGGGGCTGGCGATCACTTCGCTTTTGTTCGCTGTCACGGCTTAAAAAATCCGGTCTGGCAATGGTGTCCGTTTTTGGCATCGAATTTCGCCGGATCGGAAATTTACGCTTCCCAACGAACGGTGTGCCTATTGCATATTCTAGCCTTGATATGCTGGCGGTGACGGTCGGGTGGGCATTCATTCCCGATTAATCCCCGTCAGGATGAAATCTCAACTTCTTCCCTAATCATTCCATGGAGTCTGCTGGCATGAAAACCGTTCTCGCCCTTCGTCACGTGGCATTTGAAGACCTCGGCAGTTTCGCGCCGGTGCTGACCGAGCGCGGTTACGCCATCCGTTACGCTGAGGCCGGTTACGACGATCTGGCGCAGATAGACCCGCTGGCCGACGATCTGTTGGTGGTGCTGGGTGGTCCTATCGGCGTCTACGAGGACGAGGCGTATCCGTTCATTCGCGCCGAATTGGCCTTGCTGCGGGCGCGGCTGGACGCGGGTCGGCCGGTACTGGGCATCTGTCTAGGCTGTCAGTTGCTGGCCCAGGCGTTGGGAGGAAGGGTCTATCCAGGCGGACGCAAGGAGATCGGCTGGGGGCCGCTGACGCTGACTGACGCCGGTCGCAATAGCCCGCTGGGGGTGCTGGCCGACGGGACGCCGGTACTGCACTGGCACGGTGACACGTTCGATTTACCGGCGGACGCCGTGTTGCTGGCCTCGACCGAGGTCTATCCCCATCAGGCGTTCGCCTGGGGACAACGCGCCCTGGGGTTGCAGTTTCATCTCGAAACCACCGCGCGGGGCCTGGAACGCTGGTTCATCGGCCACGCCAGCGAAATTGCCCATACCCCCGGCCTGAGCGTGCCGGCGTTGCGGGCCGCTACCGCTCGTCATGCCGTCGTCGCCGAACAGCGGGGTCGGCAATGCTTGATCAACTGGCTGGATCAGGCGGGGTTGTGAGTCAGCAGCACCGCCGATCCTACGGATAGCTGGCGGTGTTTCATGCTATTATTTTGAGACAGGCAATAGTCAACTGGAGTTTGAGAACTTTCCATGCACGACCTGCCCCGCCAGAAACTCCGCGAATTGCTCGTTCAGTACGGCCGTTCGCTGTGCGACGACCCGCGCCGCTGCGAGGCGTTGCTGAAGGATTATTGCGGGCAGTACAAGCGGGAGATTTTCGTGCTGATCAGCGCCCTGAAGAACCGGGTCGCGGAGGACTTGATCAACGCCTCTGCCGGGGTGCCGCTCACACTGGTGATGGGGCGGCTGAGTCAGCGGCTCAAAGACGAGTTGGGTCTGGCCGAGGACGCCGCGCGCTGGGCGGTGGAGTCGTGGGCGCTGGCGCTGGGATTATCGGTCGCCACCGTCGATCGCCCCCAACCTACACCAGAACCGTCCCGTGTTCAACCAGTGGAACTGCCCCGTCGGCCGGTCGTGCCGCCTACATCCGCATCCTTGTCCCTGAAACAAAAATTTCTAAAGCTTTGGAAATCGGATTACGTCGCACCACCTACACGCTTACCCCAAAAACCCTTCACGGTGTTTCGCGACTGGTTGCGCCCGATGGCGGTGATCCAATCGTCAGCCACCCGCACCCTGAAACCGCTCACAGTGTTTCGTGATCGGTTACGCTGGGGCAGCGAAGGCCCGGCGATGATCGTAATCCCTGCGGGCGAGTTCTGGATGGGATCGCCGGAGAGCGAAGAGGGACGGTTCGATAACGAACGTCGGCATTGGGTAAAGATCGAGCGGTCCTTCGCTATCGGTCAGTACGCGGTCACTTTCGATGAGTACGACCAGTTTTGCACCGCAGCGCAGCGGCATAAACCTGAAGACCAAGGTTGGGGTCGCGGCAACCAGCCAGTGATCAACGTGAGTTGGCACGACGCAGTGGATTACACCGAGTGGCTGTCAGCGCAAACACGCCAAGTATACCGACTGCCGACTGAGGCAGAATGGGAATATGCAGTGCGAGCAGAAACGGAAACAGTATTCTGGTGGGGGGATAACATTACTACTGAGCAAGCGAATTATGACGGGAATTACACCTACTGTAGCGGCAAAAAAGGGATCTATCGCAAGAAAACTGTCCCGGTAGACCAGTTTCAACCAAATCCTTGGGGTTTATATCAAGTGCATGGGAATGTGTTTGAGTGGACTGGCTCTTGCTACGACAAGAATTATGAAGGGATGGAGAGGCTATATGCTGGCGAGAATAAGGGCGGTGTCCGCACACTGCGGGGTGGCTCTTGGCTCAACCACCCTGTCGAGGTACGTTCAGCTAACCGCAACTGGGATGCATCTTTGAATCGCTTCGACGGCGTGGGTTTCCGCCTCGCCAGATCCTTATAATCTTTTGATCTTTATGCTTTTGCTCTTTAGCGCGCGCGGAGCGTGCGCTTTTCCGCACCATTTTTTGGCCTTGAATGACTGCTGAAGCATCAGGAATCGTCCCATGCACCAACTCCTCCCACTCCGCTCCACCGTCCAAGCCGCTTCCGGCCATGCCTGTACCGTTGAAAGCTTCCTCGGCGGGGGCGGGCAGGGCGAAGTCTACCGCGCTCTGCTGGACGGCAAGCCGCTGGCTCTCAAGTGGTACTTCCCCGAACAGGCCACGCCCGCGCAACGGCAAAACCTGGAAACCCTGATCCGCAAAGGCCCGCCCAACGGCCAATTCCTCTGGCCGCTGGAACTGGCAGCCTCGGCGAATGCGCCCGGCTTCGGCTACCTGATGCCGCTGCGCGAGCCGCGCTACAAAGGCATCGTGGACCTGATGAAAGGACGCATCGAACCCTCGTTCCGCGCCCTCACCACCGCCGGCTTGCAACTGGCCCAAGCCTTCCTGGAACTGCACGCCAAGGGCCTGTGCTACCGGGACATCTCCTTCGGCAACGTCTTCTTCGACCCCGACACCGGCGACATCCAGGTCTGCGACAACGACAACGTCGCCATCGACGGGCAGGGCGACGGCGGCATTCTGGGCACGCCGCGCTTCATCGCCCCGGAAGTGGTGCGGGGCGAAGCCGCGCCCAGCACCCAAACCGACCTGTTCTCGCTGGCGGTGTTGCTGTTCTACCTGTTCCACATCCATCATCCGCTGGAAGGGCAAAAGGAAGCCGCGATCAAATGCTTCGATCTGCCGGCGATGACCCAGCTCTACGGCACCGAACCGCTGTTCATCTTCGATCCCGCCGACGCTTCCAACCGCCCCGTCCCCGGTATCCACGACAACGCCCTCGAATTCTGGCCGCTCTACCCGCAATTTCTGCGCGACCGGTTCGCCCGCGCTTTCACCGATGGCCTGCGCGATCCTCACGAACGGGTGCGGGAAAGCGAATGGCGGGCGGCGCTGGTCCAGTTGCGCGACGCCATTCTCTATTGCGGCCAGTGCAGCGCGGAAAACTTCTACGACGGCGAAGCGTTGCGCGCGTCGGGCGGCCAGCCGGGATCGTGCTGGTCCTGCCAGCGTCCGCTGACGCTGCCGTTCCGCCTGCGGATCGGGCGCGGCGTGGTCATGCTCAACCACGATACCCAACTGTTCCCGCATCACCTCGATAGCCAGCGGCTTTACGACCTCTCAAAACCGCTGGCGGCGGTGCAGCGCCATCCGCAAAATCCCAACGTCTGGGGCTTGAAAAACCTGTCCCCCGTCAAATGGGTGATGACCGCGCCTGATGGCACGATCCGCGATGTCGAACCGGGGCGCAGCGTGACGCTGGCGGCAGGGGTGAAGATCCATTTTGGCGCGGTGGAAGGCGAGATTCGGATTTGACGACAAGAATGCCAAGAAAGATTCGGGAGTTGATACGGGAGCTGCTGCAAGCCGGTTTTATCAACCGGGGCGGAAATGGCGGTCATCGCAATTTCACTCATCCCAAGGTGAACAAGCCGGTCGTGATCTCAGGGCAAACCGGGGATGATGCGCAACGCTATCAGGAAAATGCCGTGAAAGCGGCGATTGAGGAGTCCAAAAAATGAATAGAGGCGCTTACTACGTTAAAATTGTCGAATGGTCAGAAGAGGATCAATGCTTTGTTGGTAGTTGCCCTGGATTATTTTATGGAGGTTGCCATGGTCAGGATGAGAGACAGGTTTTTTCTGAATTATGCGACATCGTGGAAGAAATGATGGCGCTTTATCAGCAGGATGGAAAGCCGTTGCCTCCGGTCACGTCAGGTCGGGATTACGCAACCAAAATGCTGGATGTTGCCTGAAGTTGAATTTATGTCAGGGCTTCCAAAATGCATGACGAACCGCGTCAGAAACTCCGCGAACTGATCATCAAATATGGCCGCTCTTTATGCGACGACCCGCGCCGGTGTGAGGCGTTGCTGAAGGATCATTGTGGCCATTATAAGAGGGAGATTTTCGTGCTGATCAGTGCCCTCAAGAACCGGGTGGCCGATGATCTGCTGAAAGCCTCTTCTGGTATCCCGCAATCTATCCTGTTGGCTCGCTTGAACAAGCAGTTGGAGGAAGAGTTGGCAATGACCGCCGAGGCGGCTCATTGGGCGGTGGAATCATGGGCGCTGGCGTTGGGCGTTATCGCGCAACCTTTGCCTGTGGCGAAGCCTGCCCCGATGCCGCTACCCACGTCATCGCCAATTCCGCCGCATCCTGTGGCTGAAGCCTTGATGGCTGGTCGCTACCGGGATAACGGCGATGGCACCGTGACCGATGTACAGACTGGCCTGCAATGGATGCGCTGTTCTTTGGGTCAAGAGTGGAAAGGTGGAACTTGTACTGGTGAGGCCAAAAAATACACATGGCAAAAGGCACTGGATATTGCTGCGGCATTGAATCGCCAAGGTGGCTATGCCGGTTACCGCGATTGGCGAGTACCGACGATAGAAGAATTGAAAACCTTGATAGATCCATCTGGCTCTCCAAAGATCAACCAACTCGCTTTTCCGAATACACTGCCACTATGGTACTGGTCCTCCTCAGCCTACGCCAACTATCCGACCGATGCGTGGGGCATCCATTTCAGCAGCGGCAACGACTACGTCGGCAGTAAGAGCTACGACCACTATACGCGGCTCGTGCGTGGCGGACAGTGATTAAGCTTGTAACGCATTATTAATCGGAGATAAATATGTCCCACCGAATCCAGATTACCCTTGACGACTCGCTATGGGAAATTTTGCAGACGATTCCCAAAGACAAACGCAGTGAATTGATCAAAGGGGTGGTTTCCGACGAGTTGATGCGCCGCCATCGCCGTCAGGTTGCCGACCAGATGGATGAACTCAGAAAAACCCTGAAACCTTTACCTGGCAACTCGGAACAATGGCTACGGGAGGAGCGTGATGGCCGTCCTTGCCCGGATCGTTCCTGACGCCTCAGTTATTCTAAAGTGGGTTTTACCGCCTGAACATGAAGCCGATTTTGAGCAAGCAAAGGCGATTCGTGAAGCTTATATCAATCAAGAAATCGGCTTGCTGGTCCCGACCATCTGGATTTATGAGGCTGGCAACCTATTGGGTAGGCGGTATCCCGATCAAGCTGATGAGCTTTTGAATACCTTGGAAAATTTCGACATGGAAGTCATCGCGCCGCATCCCAAGTGGCGGCAACAGGCGCTCTTGCTAATGAGGCGCCATGGCGTCACATTCTATGACGCTGCCTATCATGCGCTGGCGATTACCGAGAGCGCATTACTCGTCACAGCGGACGTGACCTATATCCACAAAGTGGGCTATCCCTCTGAAATCATGAGGTTGTCCGATTGGATTGAACCTTTCTCCACTTTGAAACCGACTGCAAAGGAGTAGCCCATGGCCAAACGCCCCGGCGGCGAGCTGGCGACCCGCCCGCTGCATTTCATCTGGATCGCCGACTGTTCCGGTTCCATGTCGGTGGATGGCAAGATTCAGGCGCTCAACACCGCCATCCGCGAAGCGCTGCCGCACATGCGCCAGGTGGCCGATGAAAATCCCAATGCCGATGTACTGGTCCGCGCTCTCAAGTTTTCCACCGGCGCGCAATGGCATGTCTCGCAGCCAACCCCGGTGGCGGATTTCAAGTGGACCGACTTGCGGACCGAAGGCGTCACCGACCTGGGCCGGGCGCTGGCGATGGTGGCGGAACAACTGCGCATCCCGCCGATGAGCGACCGCGCCCTGCCGCCGGTTCTGGTGCTGATCTCCGACGGCCAGCCGACCGATGATTTCAACAAAGGATTGCAGACCTTGATGAATGAACCCTGGGGCAAGAAGGCGGTGCGGATCGCCATCGCCATCGGCGAGGACGCCGATACCGAGGTGTTGCAGAAATTCATCGGCCACCCGGAATTGAAGCCACTGCAAGCCAATAACCCCGAAACCCTGGTGCGGCACATCAAATGGGTCTCGACCGCCGTGCTGAAATCCGCCTCCTCGCCGGCCAGTCAGGCAGCAGGTCTGACGCCGGGCCTCAACGTGCCCATTCCTACGCCGCCGACCGCCGCCGGCCCCAGTTCCGCCGCCGACGTGTGGTAACCCCGCCATGACCGATCCGAACTCGCCGAATTGGCGGACGCTCAGGGCCAGCGTGCGCGGCGCGGCGCACCATCGCGCCGGTCTGCCGAATCAGGACGCGATTCGCGTCGCCCGCGCGAACGGCGAGCTACCGCTGATCGTGGCACTGGCCGACGGCCACGGCAGCGCCAAGAGCTTTCGCAGCCAGCACGGCGCGCGCTTGGCGGTGGCGGTGGCGCTCAGGGTCTGTCGCTCCCTGTTCGAGCCGGACAGTCTGTCGCGGATCAAACGCTGGGCCGAAGAACAACTACCGCTGGAACTGGTGCGGCGCTGGCGCGAGCGGGTGGATCAGTCGCTGGCCCGCCGGCCGTTCACCTCGGCGGAATTGGATGCCCTCGATCCCGCCAGCCGCCGCCAGATCGAAGCAAACCCGTACCTCGCCTATAGCTCCACCCTGTTGGCGGTGGTGGTCACGCCCGCCTTCATCCTCTACTTGCAACTCGGCGACGGCGATATTCTCACTGTGTCCGTCAGCGGCGAAGTCGAACGGCCGTTGGCCAAGGATGAGCGGCTGATCGCCAACGAAACCACCTCGCTGTGTTCCGCCAAGGCGTGGAACGAGGTGCGGGTTGGATTTCAAGCTTTGGCAGGCTCACCACCGGCGTTGATTTTGGCCGCGACCGACGGCTACGCCAATTCGTTCCGCGACGAGAGCGGATTTCAGCAGGTGGCGCGGGATTTGTGGGAGATGATTCGCGACGAGGGCGTGGAGGCGGTTCAACCGAATCTGGAAGACTGGCTGAACGAGGCGTCTGGGCAGGGGAGTGGGGATGATATTACCGTCGGCATTATTTGCTAGACGGCTTTGGTGAAACCGGAGCAAGCTGGCGGCGAAGGGGTATCGCCAGCCACTTGCCCCTGACATTCCAACCAGCGGCGCGCACTCGCGCCGCTGGTCCATCAACTACTTACGGCTGATAGTTCCCTTCCAGCAGCTTGGCGTGCGCCGCCGCCAGCCGGGCGATCGGCACGCGCGGCGAGGAGCAGGACACGTAGGTCAGGTTGGCGTAGTGGCAGAACCGCATCGAGCGCGGATGGCCGCCCTGTTCGCCGCAGATGCCGACCTTCAGACCGGCGCGGGCCTTGCGCCCGTTTTCGACCGCGAACGACATCAACTGGCCCACGCCCGCCGTATCCAGGGCCTCGAACGGGTTGTCCTTGAGGATGCCCTGGGTGTTGTAGAACGGCAGGAACTTGTTCTCGGCGTCTTCGCGGGAGAACGAGAAGGTGGCCTGGGTCAGGTCGTTGGTGCCGAAGGAGAAGAATTCAGCCACGCCGGCGATCTCCTCGGCGCGCAGGCAGGCCCGCACGACTTCCATCATGGTGCCGAACTCGAAATGCACCTTGACCGCGTACTTGGCCTCGACCTCGGGCAGCACCTCGTCCACCAGCGCCTTCACCCGCACCAACTCTTCCTTGGTGCAGACCTGCGGCACCATGATTTCGGGATGGACGTTGACCTTCTCCTGGATGCACTCCGCCGCCGCCTCCAGGATGGCGCGAATCTGCATCTTGTAGATTTCGGGATAGGTCAGACCCAACCGGACGCCGCGATGGCCCAGCATCGGGTTGATTTCGTGCAGGGCGCGAGCCTTTTGCAGGATCTCCTCCTTCTTGGCCAGCACGTCGGAGACCAGATGGCTGTCGTTCAGGATGCCCAACTGCTCGACCGCTTTCGGGTTGACCTGGCTGAGAATCTGGCTGATCGCTTCGAGACCCTGCGCGGTCTGGCGCAAATGGCGCAGATGCTCGATGTCGTCGATCAGGGTCTGCTCGGACGGCAGGAACTCGTGAATCGGCGGATCGAGCAGGCGGACGGTGACCGGCCGCGGCGCCATCACCCGGAAAATTTCCTTGAAGTCGCTGCGTTGCATCGGCAGCAGCTTGGCCAGGGCGGCTTCGCGGTCCTCGGTGGTCTCGGCCAGGATCATCTCCAGCACGATGGGCAGCCGTTCCTTGGCGTTGAACATCCGCTCGGTGCGGCACAGGCCAATGCCCATGGCGCCGTAGTTGGAAGCGCGTTGGGCGGCATCCGGGGTGTCCGCGTTCGCCATCACCTTGAGGGTGGCGATTTCATCAGCCCAACTGAGCAGGGTGCGCAGTTCCGGGGTGAACTCCGGCTCGACCGTCGGCACCTCACCGAGGAACACCCGCCCGGTGCCGCCGTCGATGGTCACCACGTCGCCTTCGTGCAGCACCTTGTCGCCGATGATCGCCTGGCGCTGGTGCACGTTGACCAGAATGTCCTCGGCGCCGACCACGCAGGGCTTGCCCATGCCGCGCGCCACCACCGCCGCGTGCGAGGTCTTGCCGCCGCGACTGGTGAGGATGCCGACCGCCGCGAAGAAGCCGTGAATGTCTTCCGGCTTGGTCTCCTCGCGCACCAGGATGATTTTCTCGCCGGCGCCGCGCCCGCGCTTCACGGCGGTATCGGCGTCGAACACGATCTTGCCCGAAGCCGCGCCCGGCGAGGCGCCCATGCCCTGCGAGGCCGGCGCCACTTTCTGTTTGGGATCGAGCTGCGGGAACATCATCTGTTCCAGCGACTCGGGATCGATCCGCAGCAGCGCCTTCTCGCGGCTGATCAGTCCCTCGTTCGCCATTTCCACCGAGCTGCGCACCATGGCCTGCGCGTTCATCTTGCCGTTGCGGGTTTGCAGGCAGTACAGGACGCCTTTCTCGATGGTGTACTCGTAGTCCTGCACTTCGTGGTAATGACCTTCCAGCTTGTTGCGCAGGTCCACCAGTTGCCGGTACAGATCCGGCATTTCGTCCTTCATCGCCGCGACCGGCTTGGGCGTGCGAATGCCGGCCACCACGTCCTCGCCCTGGGCGTTGACCAGGTATTCGCCGTACATCACGTTCTCGCCAGTGCCGGGGTCGCGGGTGAAGCCGACGCCGGTGGAGCAGTCGTTGCCCATGTTGCCGAACACCATGGTCACCACGTTGACCGCCGTGCCGTTGGCCATGTCCGGGGTGATCTTGAACTCGCGGCGGTAATCGACCGCGCGCTGGCCCATCCAGGAGTTGAACACCGCCTTGATGGCCAGCTCCAGTTGTTCGTAGGGGTCTTGCGGGAAGGGCCGACCGGTTTGTTCCTGAACCACTTGCAGGAACAACTGGCCGATGTCGCGGAGGTCTTCCGCATTCAGGCCCAAGTCGACCTTGACGCCGGCCCGGCGCTTGATCGCCTCAAAGTGCTCGTCGAAGTAATGGTCGTCGATGCCCAGCGCGATCTTGCCGAACAACTGGATGAATCGGCGGTACGCATCGTAACCGAAGCGCTCGTTGCCGGTCAGCTTGATCAGGCCGGCCAGGGTGGTTTCGTTCAACCCGAGGTTGAGGATGGTGTCCATCATGCCCGGCATGGACATGGCGGAACCGGAGCGCACCGACACCAATAACGGGTTGGCGGCGCCACCGAACTGCTTGCCGGTTTGCTGCTCCAGCCAGGCCATGTTCTCCCGCACGTTCCCCATCAAGCCCTCGGGCAGGCGGTTGTTGGCGATGTAGTCCAGACAGGCTTCGGTCGTGATCACGAAGCCCGGCGGCACCCGCAGGCCAATCTGCGTCATTTCGCAGAGGTTGGCGCCCTTGCCGCCCAGCAGCATTTTGTTCTTGCCATCCCCTTCGGTGTACTTATAGATGTACTTCTTCGCCATGGTCCTACCTTTGCGTGATGGTTGCTTGCCTTGACTGAGCCCGCCGCTTGCGGCGGACGAACCGAATACGTGCGTCGGCCCGTGCGCCGACGAGGGTATCGTCTTTATAAAATAGTCGCACGCGGTGGTAATTGCCAAGCTTCATCGCTGCGAAAATTAGCGGCCGATTTGACTTGCCGGCGACTTGACGGGAAACTACCGAGCTTCATTGATGTCTCCTGCCACTGTTGTCAACTTGTTGCCATCCGGATGTCCGCCACTGCCCCTGCCGTTCCAAACGGTCCGCCCGACACCTCTCCGCTCGTGACCGTGCGCGGCCTGACGTTCCATCGGGGTGATCGCGTCATTTTTCAGAATGTGGATCTGGACATCCGGCGCGGCGGGATCACGGCCATCATGGGACCGAGCGGCGCCGGCAAGACCACGCTGCTGCGACTGATCGGCGGCCAGCTTCGTCCCGAAGCCGGCCGCATCGAGGTGGACGGCGCCTGCGTCCACGAGCTGGGTCGCCGGGAGCTGTACCAATTGCGCAAGCGCATGAGCATGCTGTTTCAAAGCGGCGCCCTGTTCACCGATTTGAGCGTATTCGACAACGTCGCCTTTCCACTGCGGGAACATACCCGCCTGCCGGAAAATCTGATTCGCACGCTGGTGCTGATGAAGCTGGAAGCGGTTGGCTTGCGTGGGGCGCGCGATTTGATGCCCAGCGAACTGTCCGGCGGCATGGCGCGACGGGCGGCGCTGGCGCGAGCCATCGCCCTGGACCCAATGATGATCATGTACGACGAGCCGTTCTCTGGCCAGGACCCCATCACCATGGGCGTGCTGATCAAGCTGATTCGCACGCTCAACGACGCCTTGGGACTGACCAGCATCATCGTCTCCCACGATGTCAAGGAAACCGCTTCCATCGCGGATTACATCTACCTGATTTCCGACGGCTTGGTCGTCGATCATGGCGCGCCGGACGCGCTGGAACGTTCCAGTTCGGCCTGGGTCGAACAATTTTTGCACGCATTGCCCGATGGCCCCATGTCCTTTCATTACCCCGCCTTGCCGTATGCCCAGGATCTGTCGCTGGAATAAGGAGCTTGCCGGTGATTGAAGGCTTGCAACGTCTGGGGCGGGCGACCCTGTTCTGGTTCAATCGTCTGGGGCGGGCGACCCTGTTCCTCTTACGGTTGCTGGGCGCGTTGGCCGCGCTGGGCAAACGGCCTGGCCTGATCGTCAAGCAGCTTTATTCGGTGGGCGTGCTGTCCCTGCCGATCATCGCCATGTCCGGTCTGTTCGTGGGCATGGTGCTGGGGTTGCAGGGCTACGCGAATCTGGTGGATTTCGGCGCGACCTCAAGCCTGGGCACGGTCGTGGCCCTGTCGCTGGTGCGGGAACTGGGGCCGGTGCTGGCGGCGTTGCTCTACGCCGCGCGGGCGGGCTCGGCGCTCACGGCGGAGATCGGCCTGATGAAAGTCACCGAACAACTCGCCGCCATGCAGATGATGGCGGTGGACCCGTTCGCCCGGGTTTTCGCGCCGCGCTTCGTCGCTGGCGTCATCGCCATGCCGTTGCTCGCCGGCATTTTTACCGCCATCGGCATTCTGGGCGGCTACTTCGTGGCTGTCCAGCAACTCGGCGTGGACAGCGGCGCTTTCTGGTCGCAGATGCAGGCGGCGGTGAGACTGGTCGACGACGTGGTCAACGGCGTGGTCGTCAAGAGCGCGGTGTTTGGCTGGGTCGCCAACTGGATCGCGGTCTTCGAGGGCTATGACGCCATTCCCACCTCGGAAGGCATCAGCCTGGCGACCACCCGCACGGTGGTCAATACCGCCTTGGTGGTGCTGGCCCTGGATTTCGTGTTGACCGCCATTTTTTTTGGAGTTTAGGCGCTATGGGCACTCTCAAGAAGCTGGAGTTGGCGGTCGGAATCTTCGTCGCCCTGGGGCTGGCCGCCTTTTTCATGCTGGCGATGAAAGTCAGCAATATCGCCGACTTGGGCGAGGACAAGGGCTACAAGATCACCGCCCGGTTCGAGAACGTCGGCGGTCTCAAGATCCGCGCGCCGGTGACCATGGGCGGCGTGCGCATCGGCCGGGTGGTCGGCATCGATCTCGATTCGCGCAGCTACGAAGCAGTGGTCACGCTGTCCATCGAACCCCAATACGACCGGTTGCCGACGGATTCCAGCGCCAGCATCCTGACCTCGGGCGTGCTGGGCGAACAGTATGTCGGGTTGGAGCCGGGCGGGATGGACGAGTATCTGAAGAACGGTGGTAGCCTGAAGTTGACGCAGTCGGCTTTGGTGCTGGAAAAGTTGATCGGTCGGATGGTCACCAATGCCGCGTCGGGCGACAAGTCGCCGGCCAAGACGCCTTGAGTGGGATCGGTGACCGTGACGGTGGACAGTGAGGGTGGACGGTATGCGGGAGTGGTTGGGTTCGATGAAAAAAACGCTTGCCTTCGGGTTGGGTTTATTGCTGCTTGTTTTGGTGAACAGCGCGCTCTGGGCCGCCGTCAAGCCGCCGCGGGATGTGGTCGAGGACACCTCGACCCGGATGCTGAGCGCTCTGCGGCAGAATTATGCGGCGCTGAAACAGGATTCGAGCCAGATTTACAAGCTGGTCGATCAGATCGTGTTGCCCAATTTCGATTTCGAATTGATGTCGCGCTGGGTACTGGGTCGGGCCTGGCAACAGGCGACCCCGGAGCAGCGCCGGCGCTTCGCCGATGAATTTCGCACCCTACTGGTTCGCACCTACGCCAAGGCGTTGCTGGAATACGCCAACGAAGAGGTTCGGGTGCTGCCCCAACCGACTGGGGACGATGGCGACGAAACCACGGTCAAGAGCGAGGTTCGGCTCAAGGTCGGCCAGCCGATCCAGATCAACTACAGCATGCACCGTAATCCGGAGGGCTGGAAGGTGTATGACGTGACCGTGGACGGTGTCAGCCTGGTGACCAACTATCGGGGGACCTTCACCAGCCAGATCCGCGCCAACGGTCTGGACGCGGTGATCGCCGATTTGCAACAGCGCAACGGCGCCGCGCGGGAACAGCGCTGATGGCGGCGACCGCCGAGCGCGATGGCGACACCCTGCGAATCCAGGGCGAGTTGGATTTCGACTCGGTCAGAACGCTGTGGGACGCGACCGAGTCGTTGTTCGCCGCCGGTCCGCCGGCCCGGATCGACCTGGGCGGAGTCCGTCGCGCCAGCAGCGCCGCCGTGGCGCTACTGGTGGCCTGGCTGGACCGGTTTCAGCGCCAGCGACGGGAGGTGATTTTCATCAATGTCCCAGCGCAGATGCGGGCGATCATCGAGGTCGCTGACCTGGATACGGTGCTGCCCCTCGCCTGAGGCGGAACGTTACACCCCTTTCCGGTGGCCAGCCCCATTCCGCCCTGATTGTCAAAGTCCGTGAGCGAATTGAAGCGTAGTGTATGCAAGCCCAGGATATCGAACGTTTGATCGAGGAACAACTGCCGGGCGCGCGGGCCATGGTCCGTAGCGACGATGGCGTGCATTTCGAAGCCGTGGTCATCAGCCCGGCCTTCGCGGGCAAGTCGCTGGTCCAGCAGCATCGCTTGGTGTACGCGGCGTTGGGCGAGCGATTGGCGCGCGAGGAGATTCATGCCCTGGCCCTCAAGACTTACACGCCGGATGCCTGGCGACAACAGCAATCCTGATTCCAGGGACGACACCCAGCATGAGTAAACTGATCATCAATGGCGGCGTGCCACTCCAGGGCGAGCTGCGCGCCTCCGGAGCCAAGAACGCGGTGCTGCCGATTTTGGCCGCTACCCTGCTGGCCGACGCGCCCATGACCATCCGCAATGTTCCGCACTTGCAGGACGTCACCACGACCATGGAGCTGCTGGGGCGAATGGGTGTGGATCTGGTGGTGGACGAGCGCATCAACATCCAGGTGGATCCACGCTCGATTCACAGCTTCCAGGCGCCTTATGAGTTGGTGCGAACCATGCGCGCCTCGATCCTGGTGCTGGGGCCACTGGTGGCCCGCTTTGGCCAAGCCGAGGTTTCGTTGCCGGGGGGCTGCGCCATCGGCTCGCGGCCGGTGAATCTGCACATCCAGGGTTTGGAGGCGATGGGCGCCGATATCAAAGTCGAAAACGGCTATATTCGCGCCCGCGCCGACCGGTTAAAAGGGGCCCACATCGTCCTCGACCTGGTGACCGTGACCGGGACGGAAAACTTGCTAATGGCCGCTGCCCTGGCCCAGGGGACCACCATCCTGGAAAACGCCGCCCGCGAGCCGGAGGTGGTGGACCTGGCCGACTGTCTGAACGCCATGGGCGCCCGGATCGACGGCGCCGGCACCGACACCATCGTGATCGAGGGCGTGGACTCCCTGCACGGGGCCGACTATCAGGTGTTGCCGGATCGGATCGAAACCGGCACCTACCTGCTGGCCGGCGCGATCACCGGTGGCCGGGTCAAGGTCAAGGACACTCGGCCCGACACGCTAGAGGCAGTGTTGCTGAAGATGGAGGATGCCGGCGTCTGGGTCAACACTGGTCCCGACTGGATCGAGGTGGATATGAACGGTGGCCGGCCCAGGGCGGTGCGCATTCGCACCGCGCCCTACCCGGCGTTTCCCACCGACATGCAGGCCCAGTTCGTCGCGCTCAACGCCGTCGCCGAGGGGGTGGGCATGATCACCGAAACCGTGTTCGAAAACCGCTTCATGCACGTTAACGAACTGCTCCGGATGGGGGCGAAAATCGATCTGGAAGGCAACACCGCCATCAGCGTCGGCGTCCCCAGATTGACCGGCGCGCCGGTCATGGCCACCGACTTGCGCGCCTCGGCCAGCCTGATCCTGGCGGCGCTGGTGGCGGACGGCGATACCGTCGTGGACCGGATTTACCATATCGACCGTGGCTACGACTGCATCGAGGAAAAGCTGTCGCACCTGGGCGCACGCATCCGCCGGACGCCGAGCTGAATCCCGTATGACCGCGTCGTTGACCATCGCTCTGTCCAAGGGGCGCATCTTCAAGGAAACCTTGCCGCTGCTGGCGGCGGCGGACATCGCGCCGCTCGACGACCCCGAAACCAGCCGCAAGCTGATTCTCGACACCAACCAAGCGGATGTGAAGCTGGTCGTCCTCCGCGCCACGGACGTGCCGACCTATGTCCAGTACGGCGCGGCCGATCTGGGGGTGGCCGGCAAGGACGTGCTGCTGGAGCACGGTGGCGAAGGATTGTACGAACCGCTGGACCTGAAAATCGCCCGCTGCCGGTTGATGGTGGCCGGCGATCCCCGCCATCGTCCCCGCTTGGGCCGGCCGCGGGTCGCCACCAAGTACGTCAACACCACCCGACGCTGGTTCGCCGATCAGGGTCGACAGGTGGAAGTCATCAAGCTGTACGGGTCGATGGAACTGGCGCCGCTGGTGGGGTTGGCCGACTACATCGTGGACGTGGTGGACACCGGCAACACACTGAAGGCCAATGGTCTCGCGCCGCTGGAACCGATCGCCGACATCAGTTCGCGGTTGATCGTCAATAAGGCCGCGATGAAGATGAAGCACACCCGGATCAAGGCGATCATGGCCAACATGGCCGCCGCCGTGGACGCCTGATTCCTCCTTGCCTCCAGCCCCTCTTCCACGAGGGGAGAGGGGAGCTTCACCGCCTGGAAAAGCGATCATGCTGGACATCCAACGCCTGAATACCGCCGATGCCGATTTTTGGCCGCGCCTGGAAGCCTTGACCGCCTGGGAAGGCGTCGCCGACGAGGCCGTGACCACCACGGTGCGCGAGATTCTTGCCCAAGTGCGCGCGCGTGGCGACGATGCGTTGCTGGAATACACCCGCCGTTTCGACCGGCTGGAGATTGAACGCGCCGCCGATTTGGAAATTCCCGCCGAACGCTTGCGGCGGGCGCTGACCGCCATTCCCACCGAACAGCGGGCGGCGCTGGAAACCGCCGCCGCGCGCATTCGTGCCTACGCCGAGCGGCAGAAACAGGAATCGTGGACTTTCACCGAAGCCGACGGCACGGTTCTTGGCCAGCAGGTGACGCCGTTGGATCGAGTCGGTTTGTATGTACCCGGCGGCAAGGCGGCCTATCCATCCTCGGTGTTGATGAACGCCATTCCGGCCAAGGTCGCGGGCGTGTCGGAAGTGATCATGGTCGCGCCGACGCCAGGCGGCGAGTCGAACGATCTGGTGCTGGCTGCCGCCGCCGTGGCTGGGGTGGATCGGGTGTTCCGCATCGGCGGGGCGCAAGCGGTCGCCGCTCTGGCCTACGGCACCGCCACCGTGCCCCAGGTGGACAAGGTCGTCGGGCCAGGCAACGTCTACGTCGCCGCCGCCAAGCGGCAGGTGTTCGGCGCGGTCGGCATCGACATGATCGCCGGACCGTCGGAGATTTTGGTGGTTTGCGACGGGCTGACCGACCCTGACTGGATCGCCATGGACCTATTCTCGCAGGCCGAGCATGACGAGGATGCCCAACCGATCCTGATCAGCCCCGATCCGGCATTTCTGGACCGGGTCGCGGCCTGCATCGAACGGCTGTTGCCGGGCATGGAACGGCGGGAAATCATCGAAGCCTCGCTGACTGGGCGCGCGGCGCTGATCCGGACGCTCGATCTGGCCGAGGCCGCGCAAGTGGTCAACTTCGTCGCCCCGGAGCATCTGGAGTTGTCGGTGGAGCAGCCGGAGGCGTTGCTGCCACTGATCCGCCATGCTGGCGCGATCTTCATGGGTCGTTACACCGCCGAGGCGCTGGGGGATTATTGCGCCGGCCCCAATCATGTGTTGCCCACTTCAAGGACCGCGCGGTTTTCCTCGCCGCTGGGCGTCTACGATTTTCAGAAGCGCACCAGTCTGATTCATTGCGCGCCCGCCGGAGCCGCGACCCTGGGGCGCACGGCTTCAGTCCTGGCGCGGGGCGAAGGCTTGACCGCTCATGCCCGGTCGGCGGAATTGCGGTTGGAGCATCCCACGGCGGGTTGAGCGCCGCTGTGAGGCTTCAGCCCTACGAACTGGCCGATGTGCCGAACAAGCCGATATGGGCTGGATGCGGCGCTGCCACTGATCAGCTCATAAGCGCGCCGCTCCATTCAGGCCGGCGCTGCCGCCAGCACCCGCCCCAGCCATTTGGCGACATCGCGGATTTCCTCCCAGCACACCTCATGGCCCATGCCGTAATCCTGCCATTCCACCCGATAACCCAGGTTTTCCAGCAATTCGGCGCTTTGCTGACCGTAACGCATGGGGATGACGGCATCGTAATCGCCGTGGGCCATGAAGATCGGCGTCGGCTGATTGGCCGGCCGGCGTTCGTTATTCAGTTTGCTGGTCAGCGGGATATAGCAGGACAAAGCCAGGATGCCGGCCAATCGGTTCGGGTAGCGCAATCCCGTGTGCAACGCCATCGCCCCGCCCTGGGAAAAGCCGGCCAGCACGATGTGATCGGCCGAAACGCCGCGCTGTTTCTCGCGTTCAAGCAGCGCATTAATCGCTCGCTCGGAAGCGTACACGCCATCGGAGTCCTCGCGGCGCGGCAGGTCCATGCTCAACACATCGTACCAGGCGCGCATCCGCATCCCGCCATTGACCGTGACCGGGCGGATCGGCGCATTGGGGAAGACGAAACGGATGCCCAGTGCCGCCGACAGACGCAGTTCGGGAACAATGGGTTCGAAATCGCGGGCGTCGGCGCCCAGGCCGTGCATCCAGATCACGCTGGCGCGAGCGGCGCCCGCGGGTTCGATTTCAAGTGTGGTCAACGGCGTTTCGCTCATGAAGAAATTCCCGTGGCAAGCCAGTGAGCGGCATTAGCCGCGAAGCGGGCCGGCTTGTCAAGCCGCGCTCGTTGGCGCGATGCGGGTTATACTGCCAGCCTCTAATTCGCCGCCCACGAGGACCAACCCGAATGCGAAGGTTTTGCCCCGGATTGTTGCCAGCGACGCTGGCGCTGGTCGCGCTGCTGGTCGGCTGCGGTCAGAAAGGCCCGCTGTATTTGCCTAAATCTTCCGCGCCACCGACGACCTCCGAACAACCTCCGCCCGCCGCGCCCTCCGCCCAACCAGCGGCCGCCGAGCAACCTTCGCCCGCGAATCCCTGAGCCATGGATCATTTTCAATATCGCAACGGCCGACTGTTCGCCGAGGACGTGCCGGTCGCCGACATCGCGGCGACGGTCGGCACTCCCTGCTACATTTACTCCCGCGCCACCATCGAGCGGCATTGGCGCGCGTTCGATCATGCCTTCGCCGACCATCCCCATCTGGTCTGCTACGCGGTCAAGGCCAACGGCAATCTGGCGGTGCTCAATCTGCTGGCCCGCCTGGGTTCGGGGTTCGACATCGTGTCGGGCGGCGAACTGGAGCGGGTGCTGGCGGCGGGCGGCGACCCCGGCAAGGTGGTGTTTTCCGGGGTCGGCAAGCGCCGCGATGAATTGGAACACGCCCTGGAAGTCGGCATCCGCTGTTTCAACGTCGAATCCGAGGCGGAGTTGGCGCTGCTGGAGCAGGTGGCGGCCACGCGGGGCCAACGCGCCCCGGTTTCCTTGCGCATCAATCCCGACGTGGACGCCAACACCCATCCCTACATTTCCACCGGCCTGAAGCAGAACAAGTTCGGCATCGCCCCGGACCGGGCGCTGGCGGTGTACGCCCAGGCCGCCGCGTCGCCGCATCTGGACGTGATCGGCGTGGATTGTCACATCGGTTCGCAACTGACTCAGGTAGCGCCGTTCGTGGACGCGCTGGAGCGGGTGCTGGCGTTGGTGACGCGATTGGAAGAGCAGGGGATCCATATCCACCATCTCGATCTGGGCGGCGGCCTGGGCATTCGCTACCGCGACGAGGAGCCGCCGCTGCCGGCCGACCATGCCGCCGCCTTGATGGCGCATCTTCGCGGCAAGCCCTATGAAATCCTGATCGAGCCGGGCCGGGCGATTGTGGGCAACGCCGGCATCCTGGTGACGCGGGTGGAGCTGCTCAAGCAGGGCGAGGACAAGAATTTCGCGGTGGTGGACGCGGCCATGAACGACTTGCTGCGCCCCGCCCTGTACTCGGCCTGGCAGGCGATCATCCCGGTCGAACCACGGACTGGCAGTGAACCGCGCCGCTACGACGTGGTGGGGCCCATCTGCGAAACTGGCGATTTTCTCGGCAAGGACCGGGAGTTGAACATCGAACCGGGTGACCTGTTGGCGGTGCGTTCCGCTGGGGCGTATGGGTTCGCCATGAGTTCCAACTACAATGCCCGCCCGCGCGCCGCCGAGGTGATGGTGGACGGCGGGCGATTCCAAGTAGTGCGCTGGCGCGAGCGACTGGCGGATTTGTACGCTGGCGAATCGGTGCTGACGTGAGCGCGGGATTTCCTCAGGAGTTAAACCGATGAGCGACCATTTCACCAATCCCTCCACCGATGAAATCCGCGCCCTGTTGCGGCGGATCAAGACCATCGCCGTGGTTGGCCTCTCCGCTTCGCCGAGTCGGCCCAGCCACGGCGTCGCCCGGGCGCTGCAAGGCTTCGGTTATCGCATCATCCCGGTCAATCCGGCGGTGCGGGAGGCTTTAGGCGAGCGCGCGTATCCCAGCCTGCGCGAGTTGCCAGAACCTGTGGATCTGGTGGACGTGTTCCGGGAATCGAGCCATGTCGCCGGCATCGTGGACGACTGCATCGCCTTGAAGTTGCCGGTGCTCTGGTTGCAGGATGGCGTGATCGACGAGGCGGCGGCGCTGCGGGCCCGGGCGGCGGGCCTGACGGTGGTGATGGATCGCTGCATCTATCGTGATTATATTCAACTGATACCGTGAACATGGCTGAAAAAAACCCCGACCACCCGGTCCAGCACCGACTGAAGCTGCGCAATCTGCGCTTGGCCGATTACGGCGATATCCGGGAAATCATGGACCTGGTTTATCCGAATATGGATGGCGCCTGGACCCGCGAACAGTTCGCCTCGCAAATTGCCCGGTTTCCCGAGGGGCAAATCTGCATCGAGGACAAAGGCAAGGTGGTGGCCGCCGCCATCAGCCTGATTGTGGAATACAGCCGCTACGGCGATCGGCATACCTACTGGCAGATCATCGGCGATGGTTATATCACCACCCACGACCCCAACGGCGACACCCTGTACGGCGTGGACATCTTCGTCCACCCCGACTACCGCGATATGCGTCTGGGTCGACGGCTGTACGACGCCCGCAAGGAACTGTGCGAGAAGCTGAACCTGCGCGCCATGGTTGTTGGTGGCCGGATTCCCGGTTACGGCCAGTACGCGCACGACATGACTCCGCAGCAGTATGTGGAACGGGTACGGGCCAAGGAACAGGTGGACCCGATTCTCACCTTTCAGTTGGCCAACGATTTCCACGTTCGCAAGATCATCACCGGATATCTGCCCGACGACGACGAATCCAGGGCGTATGCGGTGCTGTTGGAATGGCTGAACATTTACTACGAGGACAAGGAAGTTCTGATCGGTGGGCGCAAGTCGGTGGTGCGGGTCGGGGCGGTGCAGTGGCAGATGCGCCAGACCGCCTCGCTGGAGGAACTGTTGCAGCAGGTCGAGTATTTCGTGGACGCGGTGGCCGGTTACAAGACCGATGTCGTGCTGTTCCCGGAATTTTTCAACGGTCCGCTGATGGCCCAGTTCAACCAGCGCAACACCGCCGAGGCGGTGCGCCAACTGGCTGAATATACCGAACCGTTGCGCGAGGCCATGGTGCAACTGGCGGTGGCCTACAACGTCAACATCATCGCCGGCAGCATGCCGGAATACGGCGGTGGCGCGCTGTACAACGCCGCCTATCTATGCCGGCGCGACGGCACCTGGGACAAGCAGTCGAAGCTGCACATTACCCCCGACGAGCGTTCCTACTGGGGCTTGCAGGGCGGCGACTCGCTCAAGGTGTTCGAATTGGACGTGGGCAAGATCGGCATCCTGATTTGCTACGACGTCGAGTTTCCCGAGCTGCCGCGCCTGCTGGCCGACCAGGGGATGCAGATTCTGTTCGTGCCGTTCTGGACCGACACCAAGAACGCCTATCTGCGGGTGCGGCGCTGCGCCCAGGCGCGGGCCATCGAGAATGAGTGCTATGTGGTGATCTCGGGTAGCGTGGGTAACTTGCCGAAGGTGGAGAACATGGACATGCAGTACTCCCAGGCGGCGGTGTTCACCCCGTCCGATTTCGCCTTTCCGCACGACGCCATCGCCGCCGAGGCCACGCCGAACACCGAGATGACCCTGATCGTGGACCTGGACCTGGACAGCCTTAAGGAAATGCGGGTGCATGGCAGCGTGCGTAATTTCCGCGACCGGCGGCTGGATCTGTATAAAGTCGCCTGGACCGGCCGGAGTTGAAAACCCCCGCGGCGGGAACCGGGTCAGAGTCCGCTGAAATAACCCAGTTCGGTTTCGACCGGGTTGCCGTTTCGCAAGGCGTACACGCGGATGCCGCCGCCTTCGTAGTAATCCCAGTCCACGAAGATTTCCATTACGCCGTCGCCGTTGGCGTCGGCGTAATGGGCGCTATAGGTTTCGTAAGGCCCCTGATTTTCCTGTTCTCCCGGCCACCAGGCCGAGATGGCGGTCGTCTCCGGCTTGCCTTGGATAGTCCTAACCAGGAGTAGCAACGAATAGTCGTTGGGGTCTCCATGATCGCCGACTTCCTTCCTGCTTCGAGCATGGATGACGCGCTCCTCGGTTCCATCGCCGTCCAGATCGACGCCGTGGACGTACTCGATGCGGACCGGCGCCCGCTTGAGTCCCTTGCGATCCAGGAAGTTCCGAACGGCGGGAGCAAAGTCCCGATGGTTTTCGAGGACCTTCGTGCGGCGTGGGAGGGCGTTCCAGGGGCCGGCGATGGCCAGGGAGAATTTCTTGATCGAACACGCCGTGAAATCCACCGTGAGGTCGGTATCGCCGGTCACCATGTTGTCGCACGCCCTGGCCTTGCCGCCCCGGCATTCGCCCAGCGGTTCGTCGAACGAATAGAGCTTGTAGATCGAACCTTGCGGTATCCATTCTGGACCCAGCGCCCGGCAGCACTGCCCGGTCTCGGACGAACACGCGGAAGGATTCGCCTTGGGGAGTTTCTCGGCATCGATCTTGACCCATCGCCCCCGCACCGATCCGCCGAGGATCACTCCGGTGGTGACCGGATGGGGAATAAAAGTCGGCACGACCTTGTTTAATGGAACGGTTGGGGAAGAGTGCGTCTGAATCCCGACAGAGATTTCATGGTCCCGGCCCTCCAGATCGGTTGCCAGCATAAGCCACCGTTCTCCCATCTTCACCCGATACGCCAGCCGTCCACCGTCGGGGCTGAAGACCGGATCGCCGACTTCATCGAACGCCGGGCCTTTGTTCTCACCGACCAGAATGAATTCCTTGCCGTCTTGGCTGGCCCGGTAAGCGAGTTGGCGACCGTCTGGACTGAACGCCAAAGGGTGGCTTTGGGACGAATGGTCGAAATCGAATTCCGGCCCCTTCTGGTTACCTAGCATGACGAACTCTTTGTCATTTTGTCGAACTCGGTAGGCGATTTGGTCGGCGCGGGGATTAAACGCCGGCGCCTCGATGGAATCGAATTCGGGGCCTTTCTTTCCACCGGTCATGATGAATTCTTTTCCGCCCTGTTTGGCCCAGTAGATCACCTGATCGCCGGCGCGATTGAAAAGCGGAGCGCCGACCTGGTCGAAAGGGAGTGCTTTGCGTTCGCCATGCACGATGAACTCGGTTTTTCCCTGCCGCGCTCAATAAGCCATCTGGCGGCCGTCGGGGCTGAACACCGGATTGCTGACGAAATCGAATTCAGGGCCTTTTTTCCCCGCTAGCAAGATAAATTCCCGGTCGTTCTGGCGAGCGCGATGAGCCAATCGACCAGCGGGGCTGAATACCGGCAAGCCGACATGCGCGAAGGCGGGACCCGGCTGACCGTCCCGCACGATGAACCACTGTTCTCCCTGGCGGGCGGCGTAGGCAAGCTGACGACCATCGGGGCTGAACACCACATCGACGATGTCGCTGCCGCGCCCGGTGTCGGGCACGGTGTAATAGCCGATGTCGTCAAAGGCCGGGCCTTTCTCATCGCCCCGCATGACGAACCATTGGTTTCCTTCCCGCGCTCGATAGGCCACTTTGCCGCCGTCGGGGCTGAACACCGGGAAACCGGCGCCATCGAAGGCCGGGCCTTTCTGGTCGTCGCGCACGATGAATTCCTGCTTGGCCTGCTTAGCCCAGTAGGCGATGTGCCGGCCATCGGGGCTGAAGACCGGCGAGCTGACCCGGTCGAATTCCGGCCCGTGCCGGCCGTCGACCACGACGAACCAGCGGCTTCCCTGCTTGGCGCGGTACCCAAGCTTACCGCCGTCGGGGCTGAAAACCGGGTTGCCGATCCGCTCGAAAGGCGCTTTGCCCCAGCGCCCTGAGCGCTCAAGATTGACGCTGTAACAGCTTGCAGAGGGGGAATCGAACATCGCCAGCAGGCAGCCATGTTTGTCGGAGCTTTCACCTGTTCTTTCGTAAATGAGCACCTGATTTCCGTCAGGGGTCGTTTCCACATGGCAACATTCTTTCGGCACGAATGGATCGGGGCGCATCTGATCGGGCGGGGCCGGAGGATAGGTCCGCGATGCGAGGGTCTCGTTCCAGGACACGTGGTTGTACAGCCAGCAGGCGGCGATGGCGGAAATCTGGCCTGGTATTTCGGGGTCGGGCACGGGATGCCGCAGCGAAAGATCACCCTCAGAATTGTTGAGGAGTTGATTGTCGCGGACAATCAGCCAGCCGGAGAGGTCGTCGTCCAGAAATAGAAAACTTCGGGGAGCGACTCCTTGCTTATTATCTTCCTCTCCTTTGCATATAGTCTTGCTAATAGTTATCCCCATATAGCTATGCCGACAACATTTTAAGAGCCGCATATTGAGTATCGGGAAGTTTAAAAAATGATTTAATCTTTTCTTTATACTTCTGTAGTTTTATCAGAGCCGAATAGACTCGATGTTGAAAATCAACCCGGTTTTTAATGAGTTCATTTTCGAGTTGGCGATGTTTAATTTCATCCCAAACTCGTTCGTCAGGATTGAGTTTCGGTGAATGTGGTGGAAAAAAATAAGCGGATTTGTTCGGAATTGGCCTCAACAAAATATTTCACCTCATTCGAGGTATGGTAAGAGGCATTATCGGTGATTATGATTAATAGTCGGGTCCGACCGTACAACGCTTTCCTCAGAAAATGGATGAAAACCGCACTGACTAATTTTTCGGTCGTCACCTCAAATACTAATTCGCCCGCTGCCGTCACTATTGATAATACGTGAAATCCTCCTCGGTCATCACTGACTTGAATTTGGGGAGGGTGACCTACTAAGCCCCACGTCCGCCCTGAACGGGTATTACCCTGGATCCAAGATTCATCTTCAAAGGCAATATCTGCATTCAATTCTTGTGCAACTTTTTGAATATGCTAGAATTATTCATCTAGAAACTGTTTAACCTGCTCCATATCTTGAGTGGAGGCTTGATAGCACGGTTGCTGGCAACTTAGTCCCAAATGGTGTAAATGTAGACGTGCCGTAGCATCCGATACCCACAGACCAAAGCGCGCCTTTAACAAATGAACGATAATCTCTAAAGTCCATAAGACGGTCTCATAACCATGGTCGGCTGGGGTCGTATTTAAGATCGTCTCTTTCAGCCATTGATCGATGTCCGGGGTAATTACCCGCTCTGCTCCTGGGGCTTTGCGGGTATCCAGTGATTCTTCTCCCTCCTGACGATATTTGCGGAGCCAGTCATAAATTCTCGTTCGATCGATACCCAGAAAATCAGCAACCCACTCTGGGCTATAACCCTTTTCTTCTATAGCGCGAACAGCAATTCGCCGTAAGTAGTTCATCACTTCATTCGGGATTTTACGTGCATCAAACATCCACTGAGCGTTCATGGCAACACTCCTCTAAACTCTACATTGTCCGGGTTGGTCTTTTTTACTTGTTTAGACAAATTAATTGAGATTAAGTGGCTTGATAATATGGGGATTATTATTAGCTAGACTATATCATTTTCAGCGTGATTTGTTTAATGAGGTAATCTCCACGTTCATTCGAGCCTTCACCCCCAGCTTGGGGCACCTCAACCCACAATTTCAACTTCCTGTCAATGCGTAAATCCTAGACAGATCGCCCGGCGTGATGAGATAGCGGCCCAGTTTGGCGTCCTTGGGGATGGGCCAGGCGCTCTCGGCGATGCCGTATCGATCCCAGCGGAGCGGCAGTTCGTGGGATTCGTCGCTGCCCAGGTGGGTGATGGTGATTTTGTCCGGTCGTCCGGTGGCGGGGATGGCAAAACCCGCCAGGACCGCGCGGCGCAGAATGTGCTTCATGGACACGGTTTCGCCCGCTCGAAACAGCGTTCGATCAAGAATGGTGTGGACCGTTGGGGAGGGTGGGGACCGGGAATCAAGCCGGTCGTCGACCCGCGTAAAGCTCAGCTCTTCCCCGGCGCGGGCGCTGATGAACAGGCCTCGCCACTGTTTGCAGGAAGCATCGGCGGAGCCAGGCGGGAGCACGGTGTCGATGCGCGCAATGCCATCTTTGCCGGTGCGACCCTGCCACAGTAGCTTGCCGTCGCAGGCATCGCGGACGGCCACCGCCGCGCCTTTGACCGGCTGCGCGGTGTCCAGCGTGGAGACCCACACCAGCGATGGACCCTCGTCGCCGGTCTTGAACTGTACACTGAGATTGGTGACCAGGACCGTGGTGGTCTTGACCACGGGACTGTCGAGTTTCACCACGTAAAAGCCTGATTGCGCCAGTGGAATACCGGCGACTTCCAGCCGTCCCCCCAGTTTCGGCACGGTGAACGGATGGACCGGTGTGCTTGCATCGAACAACGACGGCGTATTCGGCGTCTCGTGGACTCGCCGCAGCCATTGGATGATGGTCTGGTCCTGCCGATCCGGGCTGGCCGGCTGGCCGGTGGCCCGCTCTTCTCCGGCGCCAACAGTGAACCAGCGCCCCGAAATCTCGCCCTTGATATAGCGCAACACCACCGGCAGTAAGGGGGGGTGGATCCTGGACTCCAGGATATCGCCGCCGGCCCATTGTACGACCGGCGGTGGTCGACCCGTGGCGATGGTTAAGGGAAATTGCGCCGCATTGGCCAGCGGGCGTTTGGATTCATCGGTCAGATCGGCGGGCATTTCCAGAATCAATTGCGCCTGTTCCGGAAACGGTCCGGCAAACCGGACGATTTCGACAAGAGGCTCAAGAAATTCTTTCTTCCGGTCGATAGAAACCGGCGCATATACCCGGTCTGGTCCGCGCAGGCGCAGCGCCGCGGCCCGCTCGGCGGCGATCGGAGTGCTGAAAACCACCTGCAGGGACCATGCGGGGTGACAGTTGCTCGTGATCCTGCTGAGTTTGTCGTACCCATCGCCCGCCGCCACATCCTGACATTCAGCGTGCGCCGTGAATGGGGGACGAACTTCGAATGTCAACGCTTGCCGTTGATCGGTCGCGATTCCGCTGATCGCCCGCGCGCCTGCGTCCCAGGACAGCTCCACCTTGGCCTCTGGCGGCAGAGCCTGACGGCATTGCAGCGCCGCCCGCTGTACCTCGCCGGCGATCCGTACCTTCTTGATGGCGGCCAATACTTTCGCCTGTTCCGAACCCGTTGCAAAGTCGACGGCCAACGGTTCGGCCAAGCCGGTGACGACACAACGGACGTGCTCCAGGATCGTTTCCGGGACCGCTTCGGCGTCGAGCGCCAGCACGAACACCTGCTGTTCCTCGATCACCCCGCCATCGTAGGGAAACGATCTGAGGATACGGGGACCACCGGTGTTGAAGACAAACGCGATATCCCGCTCAGGGAATGGCCGGCCAGGGTCTTGAGGTCGGGTTTCAGAATAAAGCGGCATTCGACGCCGCTGGGCAAATCGCTGCTGAAGTCGTACACCCAGTTGCGGGGGGCCGCCCAGCGCCCCCGCCCCGTTGCCGGACAAGTGATGATGAACGGCTCCGGCCCGCGCGGATCGCCGAAAGCCACCATCGATTCCAAGAAACGGGTCGTGACCTGGCGCGCGCCCTTGGCGGTTCCCTGCGGCGAAAAAAGCTCCACCCGCGCTGTTGGTGGTTGCGGAAGGGACGGTTGCGGAGCCTGCGCGCGGGCCGAGGTTGCCATCGAAAGAACCAAACCGGCGAGCCACAACATGATCCACCGCCCGGAGTTTTGCGCCAGTGACGATAAGGGATCCATAACAGGTCTCTCCTCGGTTTCGAACGAAGCGGTGGATTTTTTGCTGGCTGGGAGTGGAGTCCTGGGGTAATGAAGTCATGGCAAACCGGATTCCCCATCACGCTGGCGGAAAGTCGCGGGCGTTTTCCATTATTTAATCCAGGTTATGTGAAACAATAGTTCGCGTTTCGCCCATCTGGATGACTCGTTGGAAAATTTAGCCGGTTGCCAGCGAAGTCGTTTTGCCCAGATCCGCTTGCCGCCTGAAAACTTTTCGAATCGTTGTTAAAATAAATGGCCATGAAAATGAACTTCACCAAAATGCACGGGCTTGGCAACGATTTCGTGGTGATCGACGGCGTCAGCCAGACCGTGGCGCTGGATCCGGCCCAAATTCGCCGGCTGGCCGACCGCCATTTCGGCATCGGTTGCGACCAGGTGTTGCTGGTGGAAGCCTCCGACCGTCCGGACGCCGATTTTCGCTACCGCATCTTCAACGCCGACGGCGGCGAGGTGGAGCAATGCGGCAACGGCGCCCGCTGCTTCGCCCGCTTCGTCCGCGACCATCACCTGACCGACAAGGACGATCTGCGCGTGATGACCACCGCGGGTCCGCTACGGCTGCGGCTCCTGCCGGAAGGGCAGGTGGCGGTGGACATGGGCCAGCCCCGGCTGGAGCCCGCCGACGCGCCCTTTTTCGCCACCGAACGCGCCGCCCGCTATCCCATCGCCGCCGATGGTGTCGAGTTGGAAATCGGTGTCGTGTCGATGGGCAATCCCCATGCGGTGTTGATGGTGGACGATGTGGACCAGGCGCCGGTCCCGCATCTGGGACCCCTGCTGGAGCGGCACGGCCGTTTCCCCCAGCGCGCCAACGTCGGTTTCATGCAGATCGTCGCGCCGGATCGTATCCGGCTGCGGGTGTTCGAACGCGGAACCGGCGAAACCCTGGCCTGCGGCAGCGGCGCCTGCGCGGCGGTGGTGGTGGGTCGGCTGTGGGGTCTGCTGTGGCCGAACGTCCAGGTCGAATTACCGGGTGGTGAGTTGAGCATTCACTGGGCCGGCGAGGGGGAGTCGGTGACCTTGACCGGGCCCGCGACGACGGTGTTCGAGGGGTGGATCGAATTATGAGTGAAGAAGGCGAAGCGTCCGATCCCGAGCCGGTGGTGGCCGATTACCTGCGCGACCATCCGGATTTCTTCGTTCGTCATCCCGAGTTGACGGAGAATCTGCGCGTTCCGCATCCCTGTCGGCCGGCGGTGTCGCTGCTGGAGTATCAAAACCACCTGTTGCGGGAGCATTGTCAGCGGTTGCGCGACAAGTTGGTGGATCTGGTCGCCATCGCCCGCGACAACGACCGGCTGGCGGAGCGGGTGCAACGGCTGGCGTTGGGCTTGCTGGACGCGCGAGGCGGGCTGGACGAACTGCTCCATGGGATCAAGGCCATCCTGCGCGATGAGTTCAAGGCCGATTGCATCGCCCTGTGCCTGGCCATGCCGCCCACCCTCGGGTTGAGCGCGGTGGAGGAGTTCCTGCGGCCGGACGTGCTCGGACTGTTTGACGAGGTGTTTCGCGCCGGTCGGCCGCGATGTGGCCGCTTGAGCGCCGAACAGGCCATCGCCCTGTTCGGCGATGGTGCCTGTCTTGCCGTGTCGGCGGCGCTGACGCCGCTGGGTAGCGGCGAATGGCGCGGGTTGCTGGCGGTGGGCAGCGGCGATCCCCAGCGGTTTCATCCAGGCATGGGCACGTTGTTTCTAGAGCGAATCGGCGAGTTGATCACCCAAACGCTGCAAGCCCGGTTGGTGACCGGCGGGTGGCGGCGACTGTCCGATCCACCCTCGGCGCGTGGGCGTTGAGTCAGTACCCCAGCCATTCGTCCAGTTGGGCATGGGCTTCGTCCATCCCCAGTCCGGTCGGTGCTGAAAACAATTGCGCGCTCATGCGTGGATAGTCGGTTTTCAGGGTTTTTTGCAGTTGTTGCAGCGCCGTCCGCGCCGCGCCGCGCCCAAGCTTGTCGGCCTTGGTCAGTAGCACGTGGGTGGGAAGAGGGCGGTGGGCGCAGCCATCCAGCAACTGACGATCCAGCGTGGTGAACGGATGGCGGATATCCATCAGCAGTATCAGGCCACGCAGGGCGACGCGCTCGCGCAGGTAGCGCCCCAGTAGCGCTTGCCAATGTCGGCGGATCGCGTCCGGTACCTGGGCGTAGCCGTAGCCGGGCAGATCCACCAAATAGCGTTCCGGCTCCACCTGGAAAAAATTGAGCAACTGGGTTCGGCCCGGCGTTTTGCTGACCCGGGCGAGTTGCCGCTGGCCGGTCAGTGCATTGAGGGCGCTGGACTTGCCGGCGTTGGAGCGCCCGGCGAAAGCGACTTCCCAGCCGGTATCGAGCGGCAATTGCGCTATGGAGTTGACACTGTTGAAAAAACAGGTGGCTCGGTAACGAAGGGCGGCCACGGTGGCTGTTGGGATTTTGGTAGGATTGTTGGGGTTTTTCATTGAACTCAAAAGCCAAAACTGATATATAAAACCACCGCTTTCACGCAGTGGAACCAACCACAATAAGCACGGGTTCCACCGTAACCAAGCGAGGCTCGTCCGTCGGTTCGCGCCATTTCTCGATTCGCGCCGGCGGCAGGTCGCCTGAACCGAATATCGTCATCGTACAGGAGCCTTCCAAAAATGAAAAAATTCGTTGTGATCGCCGCGACGTGCGCATTGCTCGGTTCCGCGACCGCCGCACTGGCCGCTGGCGACCCCACCGCCGGCAAAACCAAATCCGTCACCTGCGCGGCTTGCCACAGCGCGGATGGCAACAGCGCCGTGGCTCAGTACCCCAAGCTGGCGGGCCAAAGCGCCGATTACCTGGTCAAGCAGCTTCAGGAATTCAAGAGCGGCGCCCGCGCCAACCCGATCATGGTTGGCATGGTCGCGCCGTTGAGTCCCCAGGACATGGAGGATCTGGCTGCTTTTTATGCCTCCCAGCAGATCGCGCGCGGCGCGGCCAACCCGGCTTTGGCCCCACAGGGTGAAGCTCTGTTTCGCGGCGGCAACCTGACCAGCGGCGTCTCGGCCTGTTCGGCCTGCCACGGTGCTACCGGGGCCGGTAACCCAGCCGCCAAGTTCCCGGCGCTGGCTGGCCAGCACGCCGATTACGTTGAAGCCCAGTTGAAGGCCTTCCGCGCCCTGGAACGCTCCAACGACGCTGGCCAGATGATGCGCGCCATCGCCGCCAAAATGACCGACCCGGAAATCAAGGCGGTGGCGTCCTACGTTCAAGGCCTGCAATAAGAACCCGGTCGAACCGGACTGAATGCCTCTATGCGATCCTGAGGGTGGCCGATCGGGCCACCCTTTTTTTGTGCCCCGCGCCTTTGGCTAGTGAACGGATTCCGACTGGCCAAGTCATAAAGACCGTTTGCCATCTCGCCACCTGTTTCCCAGCCATCCCCGATCCTCTGTCGTGAGCGACACCGTCATCGCGCGCAAACCCTCCCAGCGCCGTACCCTGGTCTGGGTGTTGCTGGAATTCCTCGGTTCGATGAACCTGGCCATCACCCTGTTGGTGGTGGTGGCCATCGCCTCGATCATCGGCACGGTGTTGCAACAGAACCAGCCCTATCCGGACTACGTGCTCAAGTTCGGGCCGTTCTGGTTCAAGGTCTTCGACCGCCTGGGCCTGTATGATGTGTATGGCGCCGTGTGGTTCATCACCATCCTGGGTTTTCTCATTCTCTCCACCAGCGTTTGTCTGTATCGCCAGATTCCCGGCATGGCGCGGGAGATGGTGCGGTTTCGCACCCAGGTTCGGCTGGAATCGCTGCGCGGATTTCACCAGCGCGCTGAATGGCGGTTGCCGGAGCGAGCTCCCCCCGATGTGCTCGTGGAAGTCACCGGCGCGTTTCGCGCCCGTGGTTACCGTTGGCGGGTCCAGGACCATGGTGACCATCAGGTAGCCGCGGCGATGAAGGGCCGCTACCAACGGCTGGGATATTTGTTCACCCACGCGGCGGTGGTGGTGATCGGGATCGGCGGTCTGCTGGATGGCAATCTGTGGCTGAAGCTGAAGGAATGGCGCGGCGAGATCGTGATCGAGACGCGGGACCTGGCCGCCCGCGACGTGCCGCCAGCCAGTCGGCTGGCCCCTGGCGCGGCGCCGTCGTTTCGCGGCAACATCATGCTGCCCGAGGGCAGCGCCGCTAACTTCGTCTTTTTGCGGCTGCGGGATGGCTTCCTGGTGCAGGAACTGCCGTTCGCCATCGAACTCAAGGATTTCCAGGTCGAGTATCACACCAATGGCCAGCCCAAGTCCTTCGTCAGCCAGGTGCGCATCCATGATCGGGAGCATCTGGGCGACCAGCCGCTGGATGCGACCGTCCGGGTCAATCATCCGCTGATCTATCGCGATTACGCCATCTACCAATCCGATTTCGGCGATGGCGGTTCCAAGCTGGAGTTGCGGGGCTGGCCGTTGACCGGCGGCCGACTGGAGCCGATCGATGTCAAGGGCGAGGTGGGTGGAGCGCTCAAGGTGGCGGGACCGGCCGGACCGCTCGGTTTGGAACTGACCGAGTTTCGGCTGTTCAATCTGTTGCCGGAACCTGGCGCCAAGCCTGGCGACCGCAAGTTCCGCAATTTCGGCCCCAGTGTCGGGTTCAAGGTGCGCGACGCCACCGGCGAGGCGCGCGAATACTTGAATTACATGGCGCCCGTTCAGTTGGAGGGCCGCTGGTTTTTTGTCAGCGGCGTCCGCGCCCGGCCGGGCGCGGAGTTTGTCTATCTGCACATCCCGGCGGACGCGAACAACAGCCCCGAACGCTTTTTGCGCTTCAACGCCCGGTTGCACGACGAGGGGGGACTGCGCGCACTGCTGGCGCGCGCGCCAATACCGACCGAAAATCCCGATTTCCAGCGTGATCTCAATCAGGTGCGCCTGAACCTGGTCGAGATGTTCATCCAGGGCGGTTTCGCGGCGGTGATGGAGCGCGCTCGGACGGTGGTGCCCGCCGACCGGCTTCAGGAGGCGACGAAACTGTATTTGGAGATTCTGCGCGATACCCTGGCGGAAGTTTTCATCGAGGTGTTGCGGGCGGAGGGGGTCCATCTGGAACAGGGGGTGGGGGAGCGCGAGGATGCGTTTTTCAACGACGCCTTGTCGGCCCTGGCCACGCTGTCGGCTTACGATTCGCCGTTTTATCTGCAACTGACCGAGTTCCAGCAGGTGGAGGCATCCGGCTTGCAAGTCACTCATAGCAACGCGACCGGTGTGGTCTACGCGGGTTTTGCGTTTCTGATCATCGGCGTTTTTCTCCTGTTTTATACTTCCCACCGTCGGTTGTGGGCCTGGGTCGCGGTCGAGGAAGGCGGCTCGCGCTTGGTCCTGGCTGGCGCGGGCAACCGTCGCCAAGCGGAATTCGCCCGCGAGTTCGCCGGGCTGGAAGCGGTGCTGACGCGGCGACTAGGAACCCCGGAGCCGCGCGCCGACAATTGAGAGACTGTCTAAGAACCCCTCGCCCGCAGGCGGGAGAGGGGCAGGGGTGAGGGCCATTTTTCAATCGGTTAGCTTGCCAGAGGCTGTCCAAAAACGCCTCTGAATTTTCCTGGTCAACAATGCGTTGAGAGAGGCCAATCGGTCATGGCGGTAACGCGCGAAGCGATGCTTGAACACTGGGAACAGCCGGCTTTTTGGCGACGGCTGACGATTTGGGACGCGCTGTGGACGCTGCTGGCGGCGGCGGGAGCCATCTATGCCGGGTGGTTTTACCGGGCGGAGATGGATAGTTACGAGGTCGCCATTCTATTCGGCGGCGCTCTGGCGCTGATCGCCTGGGGCCTGTACTGGAAACCGGCGCGGCTGTTCGCCCTGGCGGTGGCGCTGCTGGCGCTGCTGGCGTTGTGGCGGTATGGAACCGACTACGAGTTGCGCAAGAGTGATTTCTTGCTCAAGTATTTCCTGGAAAGCCAGGCCGCGTTCATGTGGATGAGCGCGCTGTACGTCCTGGCGACCGTCGTCTATTTCGCCGCCCTGTTTGGCCGTTCCGAGTTCGTCGGCAAGACCGCGACCGCCTTGACTTGGAGCGCGACCGTGCTGGGGATGGCCGGCCTGCTGACGCGCTGGCGCGAGTCCTATCTACTGGGCGCTGACATCGGGCACATTCCGGTCAGCAATCTCTATGAAGTGTTCATCCTGTTCGCGCTGATCACCGCGTTGTTGTACCTGTTTTACGAGGACCGGCATCGCACCCGCGCCATGGGTGGCTTTGCCCTGCTGGCGATCAGCGGAGCGGTCGCTTTTCTGTTGTGGTACACCTTCGACCGCGAAGCCCACCATATCCAGCCGCTGATTCCAGCCTTGCAAAGCTACTGGATGAAGATTCACGTACCGGCCAACTTTATCGGTTACGGCGCTTTCGCCCTGGCGGCGATGCTCGGCGTGGCGTATCTGTTGCGCCAGCGCGCCGAGACCCGTCGCCCTGGTGGCGTGCTGGCTGCGGTGTTGCCGCCGTTGGAACTGCTAGACGACGTGATGTACAAGGCCATCGCCCTGGGTTTCGCCGCCTTCACCATCGCGACGATTCTCGGCGCGCTGTGGGCGGCCGAAGCCTGGGGCGGCTATTGGTCCTGGGATCCCAAGGAAACTTGGGCCCTGATCGTCTGGCTGAACTACGCCGCTTGGCTGCACCTACGCCTGACCAAGGGCTGGCGCGGGGCGCCGATGGCCTGGTGGGCGGTGATCGGCCTGTTCGTCACCCTGTTCGCCTTTCTGGGCGTGAATATGTTCCTGTCCGGGCTACACTCCTACGGTACGCTGTAGGCCGGTTCCGCCACCCCTGGTTTTTACCATCCGAACCCAAGGATTCCATTGCCATGTTGCATTCGTTCCGTCGCTTGCTGCTGGTGCTGCTGGCCTGCGCGTTGCCGCTGGCCGTCGTTCGCGCCGCTGATTCGCCCGCGCCGCCGGTGTTTGAGGAGAACCGGGATTATGTGCGCCTGCCGACCCCAATGCCGCCCGCCGCGCCGGACAAAATCGAGGTGGTCGAGTTTTTCTCGTACACCTGCCCACACTGTTACGCGCTGGATCCGACCGTGCGAGAGTGGCTCAAGCGCAAGCCGGAAAACGTCCTGTTCACGCGGATCGCGGTCGCTTTCGGCGCAAGCTGGGAGCCCAGTGCTCGCGCCTATTACGCCGCCGAGGCGCTGGGAGTGGCCGACAAGATGCACGAACCGTTGTTCGACGCTATCCACCAGGACAAGCGCAAACTGGGCAGCGAAGACGAACTGGCGGCGTTTTTCGCCGAGCAGGGTGTGAACCAGGACGCTTTCCATAAGGCCTACCAGTCGTTCCAGACCGAGACCCAGTTGCGGCGCGGCAACCAACTGGCCCAGCGCTACGGGGTGCGCGGCGTGCCGACAGTAATCGTCGGCGGCCAATACGACGTGCGCTCGCCCCGAATTTTCGAAGTGGTGGATTTTCTGATCGCCAAGCTCGCCACGTCGCAGGGTTGAGGGCGGAACCGGAATGACCGATTCCGACCAGCCGGGGCGCCTGCGATTGCTCAGCTACAACATTCAGAGCGGGTTGACCACACGCAAGTATTCCCAATATCTCACCCGAAGCTGGAAGCATCTGGTGCCGGTGCCGTCGCGGATGACCAACCTCGATGGCATCGCCCGCGTTCTGACCGATTACGACCTGGTCGGCTTGCAGGAGGTGGACGCCGGCAGCCTGCGCAGCGGTTTCGTCAACCAGGTGAAGTACCTGGCCGATCAGGCCGGTTTCGCTCATGTGTTCGATCAATCCAATCGCAAGATCGGGATGATTTCCCAGCATGGCAACGCGGTGCTGAGCCGGGTTCGGCCAGACGCCATCGCCGAACACAAGCTGCCAGGGTTGCCGGGCCGAGGCGTGTTGGAGATCCGATTCGGTTCCGGGCCGGACGCGCTCCAGGTGTTGATCCTGCACATGGCGCTGGGCCGGCGCGGTCGGTTGCGACAGATTGGTTTCCTGACGGAGCGGGTGAGCGATTACCGCCATGTCATCCTGATGGGCGATTTCAACTGCGATTTGGATAGCTCGGAAATGGCGGTGTTGCTGGAGACGGTCCGGTTGCGCGAACCAGCGCCGAGTTTGCACACCTTTCCCAGTTGGCAGCCGAGCCGCCAACTGGATCACATCCTGGTGTCATCGTCCATCGTGGTCGAACGGGTTGAAGTACTCGACTGCGTGTTTTCGGACCATCTGCCGATCGCCATGGCAGTGCGCTTGCCCGAATCGGTGCGGCTGGAGTGGGAGCCGCGCCCGGTTACGGTCCCGGTGCTGTAAGTTTCTTGAGATTTTTGCCTGGTGTCTTTCACCCTTGGTCTCGTTGATACCAGGCATAGGTTTCCCGCAACCCAGCCACCAGGTCGATGCGCGCGCGCCAGCCGAGGCCAGCCAGGCGGGAGACATCCAACAATTTTTGGGGGGCGCCGTCGGGTTTCGTGGAGTCGTAGGCGATGGGGCCGGTGTAGCCGACGAGGCCGGCGATCTGGTCGGCCAGTGCGCGGATGGTGACGTCCACGCCCGTGCCGATGTTGATCAGGTCGGTGGCGGTGGTGCGCAAGCCGATATGGACGCAGGCGGCGGCCATGTCGTCCACGTGCAAGAATTCGCGCCGGGGAGCGCCGGTGCCCCAGATCGTCACGCGGGGCGTGGTGGTGGGGTGGGGGGGGATGCCGAGGCTTTGTTGAAGATCGATGGGAATCGGGCCGAAGCGGGCGACATCGCGAGCGACGCCAGCCCAGTCCCGAGCCTGGGCGAGCTTGGCGAGATGGAATTTGCGGATCAGCGCCGGCAGGACATGGGACGATTCCAGGTCGAAATTGTCGTTGGGGCCGTACAGGTTGGTGGGCATGACCGGGACGTAGGCGGTCCCGTATTGCTGGTTGTAGGCGTCACACATCTCCACACCGGCGATCTTGGCGATAGCGTAGGGCGAATTGGTCGGCTCCAGCGGGCCGGTGAGCAAGGCGTCCTCGCGGATCGGTTGGGGGGCGAATTTGGGATAGATGCAGGAGCTGCCCAGAAAGATCAGTCGCTGAACCCCAGCGAGGTAAGCCTGATGCAACACATGGGTTTGCATCATCAGATTTTCGTAGATGAACTGGCCGCGCTGGATATTATTGGCATGGATGCCGCCGACCTTGGCGGCTGCAAGAAACACGACCTCAGGGCGTTCCTCGGCGAAGAAGCGGGCGGTGGCGGTCTGATCGAGCAGATCGAGTTCGGTGTGGGTGCGCAGGATCAGGTTGGCGTACCCTTGCGCATGCAGGGCGCGCACCAGGGCGGAACCGACCAAGCCGCGATGGCCAGCCACGTAAATCTTGGTGTCAGCGTTCGAGACCATCACTCCTCCGGTTGAGGCACAACGAACCCGTGGGTCTGGCACAGTCGGTCGCGCTGGGCCTGCTGAAGATCGGCTTCGACCATGGCTTTGACCAGTTCCGGAAAGCGGATGCGCGGTTCCCAGCCCAGCACGGTCTTGGCCTTGGTCGGGTCACCGAGCAGGAAATCGACCTCGGTGGGCCGGAAGTAGCGGGGGTCCACGCGCACCAGCACCTGCCCAGTGCGGGTGTCCCGGCCGATTTCATCCACGCCGGTTCCGCGCCATTCCAGCCGGTAGTGAAGCTCCTGAAAGGCCCGTTCGACGAATTCGCGTACGGTGTGGGTTTCGCCGGTGGCGATGACATAGTCGTCCGGGGCGTCCTGTTGCAACATCAACCACATGGCGCGCACGTAATCCTGGGCGTGGCCCCAGTCGCGTTTCGAATCGAGATTGCCCAGGTACAGGGTCTGTTGCGCGCCGAGGTGGATGCGGGCGACGGCGCGGGTGATCTTGCGAGTGACGAAGGTTTCACCGCGGATTGGTGATTCGTGGTTGAAAAGTATCCCGTTGCTGGCGTGGATGCCGTAGGCTTCGCGGTAGTTGACGGTGATCCAGTAGCCGTAGACTTTGGCGGCGCCGTAGGGACTGCGGGGGTAGAACGGCGTGGTTTCCTTCTGGGGAATTTCCTGGACCTGGCCGAACATTTCGCTGGTGGAGGCTTGGTAGAAGCGGGTTTTGCGCTCCAGGCCGAGAATGCGGATGCCTTCCAGCAGACGCAGCGCGCCGAGAGCATCGGCGTTGGCGGTGTATTCGGGGGTCTCGAACGAGACCTGGACATGGCTTTGCGCGGCGAGGTTGTAGATCTCGTCGGGCTGAGTGTGCTGGAGAATGCGAATCAGGTTGGTGGCGTCGGTGAGGTCGCCGTGGTGCAGGATAAAGCGCCGGTCGGGGGCGTGCGGATCCTGGTAGAGGTGGTCGATGCGCTGGGTGTTGAACTGCGAGGCGCGGCGCTTGATACCGTGGACGGTGTAGCCCTGGCTCAGCAGAAATTCGGCCAGATAGGCGCCGTCTTGGCCGGTGATGCCGGTGATAAGTGCGGTCTTGGGCATGGGGCTGGGGTGATCGGACGCTAAGGAATGGAGGGTCCAAAGTATAACCGAATCAAGTTTCTGGAGTGTGAGAGCCAGGTCAGGTTACTTGAGTCCAAGAATCGCTTAATATCCCTTTCCAGGCGCGAGCGGCGGGAGGAACGACGATGAATGCGGAATCCCTTAAGGAAGCGATTCGACGGGAACTGCCGGAAATGTTGCGGGCTGATCCGGCGTTGCGGGCTTATATTCTGGAACTGACCCGACGAGAGTACGCCGACCGGACAGAGACTCAGGATCGGTTTTACGACCTGCTGAGCGAGTTGCGCCGCGACCGGGAGGAGCAAACCCGCAAGTGGGATGAACAGAACCGCAAGTGCGTAGCCGGGGCAGGATTTGACCGACCTCACGGTGCGGGTGCTGGTGGGGATGCGCGGGGTGTTGCGGGACTGACGGCCGGATTTGCTGCTGGTGCAGGGCGATACCACGACCACCTTTGCCGCGAGCCTGGCGGCGCATTATGAGAAGATCGCGGTGGGTTATGTGGAGGCGCGGCGCTTGAGGCCGTGGACGGTGTAGCCCTGGTTCAGCAGGAATTCGGCCAGATAGGCGCCGTCCTGGCCGGTGATGCCGGTGATGAGTGCGGTCTTGGGCATGGAGCGATATGAGGATGGGGTGCTGGGAAATGGGAACCGCAGTATAGCCGAAGCCAGGCGCTGGGACATGGGGGAGCCGGAACCCGGTTCAGGGGTTCAGGTTAACTTACTTCCGTGCGCGGAACTCAACCATCGGCTGTTGATCAATTTTCTCAGTGGATGTCAAGGCGCGGGACCGGTCAGCCCGTCGTTGCATCACTTTGAATCACACCCGGCGGAGAAAGAAGCGGCTCTGGCCGAAATTGAGCGTCTCAAGGTGCTGCTTCGGAATTAGGCGAAGGGCGAAAGGCGAAAGGGAGCGGAGATGCGGTTTGAGGATTTGGAAGTATGGAAACGGTCGGTGCGGTTGAGTGCAAGGGACTTTGGTTTTCGGGATCAGTTGACGCGGGCCGGGCTGTCAGTGCCAAGCAATAGTGCAGATCAAGACCAAGCGCGCCCACATCGCCGATGACTAATCCATCTTTCGCCTTTCGCCTTTCGCCTTTCGTCTTTCAACTTGGGCCTTTCGCCTTTAACCTGATCTGATCGCGAGAACCCCACATGGCTATGACCCTGAACATTCCAGATGAAGTGACAACGGCCATCAAATGGCCCCGAAAGAATTTAGAGCAGCAGTTGGCCGTTGAAATGGCGTTTGCTCTCTATGGGCGCGGGCTGGTTTCCTTAGGTACTGCACGCCGTCTAGCCAAGCTCGATAAATGGTCGTTTCTCGAAGGGCTGGCGGAAAGACGGCTAGAGCGGCATTACGGCCAGGATGAACTGAAAGAAGATATTGACTATGCCAAGACCCATAGTGAGCAATTCATCGCCAATCATTCATCTTGCCAAGATCGATCAACTTGAATTGCTGACTGATTTTTTTGGCGAACTGATCATTCCGCCAGCAGTTTATGAAGAATGCATCGTGGATGGCAAGGGTCGGCCTGAAGTTGCCAGGATTAAACAAGCATCCTGGCTGCGCGTGGTCCAGGTAACCAACCCGAATTTGATCACGCTATTGAATGCTGAGGTTGATCGTGGGGAGGCTGAGGCGATTGCGCTCGCGTTGGAAACTCGAGCATCACTGATTCTACTGGACGATGCCGAAGCCAGGGAAAAGGCCCGGCTCTATCATTTCAATAGTTCGGACAGTTTTTGCAACTAATTGATATTCGGATGAGAGTCCTCGGCATGATAAAATGGGGTCTGCGAAGAACGCCATTTCCAACCGAAACCGAGAACTCTCATGTCCCTAGTAGAAACCGTTTTAGATCGAATGTCCAGTATCACCAAGCCGCAACGGACATTTCTGATCATGCTGTTCGCGACCCTGATGTACTTACCGGGTAAAATCAACTTTCGCAATTTAAGCCGCTACAGCGACGGCTGCGAAAAGACCTATGGCCGGTGGTTTCGCCGGTCATTCGACTTTGTCGAATTCAATCGCTCAGTCTATCGGGTCTGTTCGGTCGTGGCCGTCGGCTGGCGGTCGCCATCGATTGCAGCTTCTGCCCGAAAAGTGGTCAACACACTTACGGTCTGGACTATTTTTACCACAGCCAGCACCGGCGCGCGGAAAAAGGCTTGGAAATCTCCACGCTGGCGCTGATCGATGTGGATTATCACACCGCCTACCACCTTTCGACCCGCCAAACGCCAAAGCTCGATCACCCGAAGGAAACCCGAGTGGATTGGTATTTGCGTCACCTGCGCCAGGATTATGCGGCCTTGCCGGCGGAAGTCCGTTACGTACTGGCCGATGGCTATTACAGCAAACTCAAATTTATCAATGGGGTATGTGATTTAGACCTGCGGTTGATCAGCCGGTTGCGCGAGGATGCCCACCTGCGCTGGCGCTATCAGGGACCCCAAAAACCCGCGGGCGTCGTAAGGTGTACGATGGCAAGGTCCGCTTCCTCCGCCCCGATCTGGTCCGCTTCGAAGCCGTCGGCCCGGTGGATGGGATTCAGCTCTATACGGCGGTCGTCAACAGCGTGGCCTTCAAACGCGATCTTCGCATCGTCTATTTGATCAAAACCGCCGGCCATGCCTGGCAAACGGCCCTGCTGTTTTCGACCGATACCGGGTTGTCGGCCCTGGAACTTTATCAATACTACCAAGCCCGGTTTCAAATTGAATTTCTGTTCCGCGACGCTAAACAATATACCGGCCTATGCGATAGTCAGGCCCGATCCGAACCAGCGCTTCATTTCCACTTCAATGCCTCGATGACGGCTTTAAATCTACTCAAACTGGAAGACCGACAACAGACCACCGATGAGCGACGATCTCCGATCTCCATTGCAAGTTGGAAAATCCGCAAATTCAACGAGCATTTACTCGAACGGTTTTCTTCCCTGTTAGGTTTGGACTTCACCTTGATAAAATCCAACCCCCTGTTTGTAACTCTTTGTAACTACGGGGCTATCGCTGCATGAAACTGTCCGAAGTATTGTCATTTGAAAATAACTGGCCTGCTGGGAATTCTGCTCCGTGCCAGGAAATCTGGAAAAATCGCATCGTTATCGGAAAAACTGGATGCCTTGTGGCATACCGGGTTCTGGTTGAATGCTGGATTGACTGATCGTTTATTACGTGAGGCGGGGGAAAGGTCATGACACGCTACTTCGTGCTGCTGATACGCAACTGCGCCTACCTGGCTACCCAGTTTCGCCTTTCGCCTTTCGCCTTTCTGACGATGCAAATGACCTTTGGAAACAGGATATTGGTAGTGTTCGGCATCCACCCGGAGGTGATCAAGCTGGCGCCGGTGGTGAAGGCGTTACAGCGGGCCAGGACTTTTGATGTGCGGGTGATCGTGCTGGAGGAATCGGACGCGGCACTGTGCTGTATGCCTATCGACGCGCGGGCGCGGAAGGTGGCGGAGCGGCTGGGGATCGAAACCTACGGCGATTCGACCGAGGTGGAGGCGCTGTGAGGCGCGGGAGCGTTTCCTCATTCAATTCTGCGCGCATTCGCCGCTTGGCTGGAGAAGGCGCTTGGATCGTCGCCGGACAAATTGCCGTGGTGGCTGGCGCGCTGGTGCTGGTGCGTGTGTTGACCGAGTGCCTCGACCCCGTGCAATACGGCCAACTGGCTTTGGGTCTGACCGTGGCCGGGTTGGTCAACCAAGTGGTGATGGGGGGGGTGGGCAACGGCATCGGCCGCTTTTATGCCATCGCTGCCGAGAGACAGGATTTAGGCGGCTATTTGCGCGCCTCGCGGCAACTGATGCTTTACGCCACGCTGGCAGTGCTGGTCGTCGGCTTGGCGTTGATGGGTGGGCTACGGGTCCTAGGCTATTCGCAGTGGATGGGATTGGCGGCGGCGGCCTTGGTCTTTTCAGTGCTAAGCGGTTACAACAGCACCCTCAGTGGTCTCCAGAACGCGGCCCGGCAACGGGCTGTGGTCGCTTTCCACAGTGGACTGGACGCCTGGCTGAAGATTCTGCTGGCGCTGGGCGTACTGCATTGGCTGGACAGTTCCAGTACGGCGGTGGTGACAGGTTATGCGCTGTCGGTTCTTTTGGTTACAGGGTCACAGTGTATCTTTCTGCGGCGGTTGATTCCGCCCCAGAGCAAGCCCAATGGTGACAGCTATCAGTGGATTTTGCAGATGTGGGCCTATTCCTGGCCATTTTCTACTTGGGGGATCTTTACCTGGGTTCAACAAAGTTCGGATCGCTGGGCTTTGGAGGCGTTCGCCACGACCCACGATGTGGGGCTGTATGCGGTGTTGGTTCAGTTAGGCTACACTCCCATTGTGATGGCTACGGGTTTGGCAACATCCTTTCTTGGGCCAATCCTATATCAGCGTTCGGGAGATGCGAAGGATCATGCTCGCAATGCTCACGTTCACTGGCTGGCTTGGCGGATCACGTTCTTTTGCATGGCGCTGACCCTGATAGCTTTCATGCTGGCGCTGGACCTGCACGATTGGATTTTTCGGTTGCTGGTGGCAGGCGACTATCGGGGGATATCCTATCTACTACCCTGGATGGTGCTGGCCGGTGGAATATTTGCGGCAGGGCAGATGTTAGCTCTGAAGATGATGAGCGAGTTGAGATCAACACCTATGATAGGGGTTAAGATTGGCACGGCTACTCTGGGTGTTCTATTTAATTTCTACGGGGCATCGGTGGGTGGGGTAACAGGTATTATTGTGGCAGCTTTGGCCTTTTCGGTAATCTATTTTCTTTCAATGCTATTATTGTCATTCCAACTTTCCCTGTAACTCCTGTCACTAGGGAGACTCTTTTTAAACGATGAGAATCACTATCAAGGATAGTATTAAATCTCTGCTTAGATCTGTTGTTGAAAGGTTCCCTTTATTTGCGCTATTTCTGCGTGCCCTTCGCGATCAGCTGGATCAGCGACAGCCGCCAAAAATAACGCCTTGGAGATTCATCCTGGCCGGTCATGAGGGAATGGCAAGCGGCGAATTTGAGCCACTGGAAACTAGACTCGTTCGTGATCTTTTGGGGGAGGTCGATCTGTTGGTGAATGTCGGCGCTAACATAGGCTACTATTGCTGTCATGCACTGAGCTTGGGAAAGCCGGTGATTGCCATGGAACCTATTGCCCGTAATTTACGCTATCTGTTAAAGCAATAGTTCGGACAGTTTTTGCAACTAATTGATATTCGGATGAGAGTCCTCGGCATGATAAAATGGGGTCTGCGAAGAACGCCATTTCCAACCGAAACCGAGAACTCTCATGTCCCTAGTAGAAACCGTTTTAGATCGAATGTCCAGTATCACCAAGCCGCAACGGACATTTCTGATCATGCTGTTCGCGACCCTGATGTACTTACCGGGTAAAATCAACTTTCGCAATTTAAGCCGCTACAGCGACGGCTGCGAAAAGACCTATGGCCGGTGGTTTCGCCGGTCATTCGACTTTGTCGAATTCAATCGGCTCAGTCTATCGGGTCTGTTCGGTCGTGGCCGTCGGCTGGCGGTCGCCATCGATTGCAGCTTCTGCCCGAAAAGTGGTCAACACACTTACGGTCTGGACTATTTTTACCACAGCCAGCACCGGCGCGCGGAAAAAGGCTTGGAAATCTCCACGCTGGCGCTGATCGATGTGGATTATCACACCGCCTACCACCTTTCGACCCGCCAAACGCCAAAGCTCGATCACCCGAAGGAAACCCGAGTGGATTGGTATTTGCGTCACCTGCGCCAGGATTATGCGGCCTTGCCGGCGGAAGTCCGTTACGTACTGGCCGATGGCTATTACAGCAAACTCAAATTTATCAATGGGGTATGTGATTTAGACCTGCGGTTGATCAGCCGGTTGCGCGAGGATGCCCACCTGCGCTGGCGCTATCAGGGACCCCAAAAACCCCGCGGGCGTCGTAAGGTGTACGATGGCAAGGTCCGCTTCCTCCGCCCCGATCTGGTCCGCTTCGAAGCCGTCGGCCCGGTGGATGGGATTCAGCTCTATACGGCGGTCGTCAACAGCGTGGCCTTCAAACGCGATCTTCGCATCGTCTATTTGATCAAAACCGCCGGCCATGCCTGGCAAACGGCCCTGCTGTTTTCGACCGATACCGGGTTGTCGGCCCTGGAACTTTATCAATACTACCAAGCCCGGTTTCAAATTGAATTTCTGTTCCGCGACGCTAAACAATATACCGGCCTATGCGATAGTCAGGCCCGATCCGAACCAGCGCTTCATTTCCACTTCAATGCCTCGATGACGGCTTTAAATCTACTCAAACTGGAAGACCGACAACAGACCACCGATGAGCGACGATCTCCGATCTCCATTGCAAGTTGGAAAATCCGCAAATTCAACGAGCATTTACTCGAACGGTTTTCTTCCCTGTTAGGTTTGGACTTCACCTTGATAAAATCCAACCCCCTGTTTGTAACTCTTTGTAACTACGGGGCTATCGCTGCATGAAACTGTCCGAAGTATTGTTAAAGAATATTTATAATAATGGATGGGCTAAAGAGGCTCAGGTGTATCCTGTGGCAGTAGGGTATGGTACTAATATTCTGGAAATGTGGGGGGGAGGGACAGGCGCCTCGTTAATCAAGGGTTGGGCGTCCATTCCCGAAAGCTACGTTGCTCAGGTGCCGGTGCTAAGTCTTGACCGGATATTAGGTAATGCGCTACACGGCAAGCGTGCCTTGATTCTAGTAGATATTGAAGGTGCCGAATTAATGATGCTCCAAGGGGCGATTGAAACCCTATCACACAATCCTCGACCCATCTGGATAGTCGAAATATCAACTAGGGAACATCAGCCAGTAGGCATAATGATAAACCCAAACTTTACCGAGACCTTCGCGATGTTTTTTACTCGTGGTTATCGCGCCTTTACAGCGGATGAGCGACAGACTGAGTTAACACGGGAGATAGTGGAAGAAGTTGCTGCTGGTAAGAGTGACCTGACCACACACAACTTCTTGTTCAGATGAGTACGCCGATAAAAAATACACTCATCAAATTCTACTGGCTTCTTTCCAGCCAGTTCGGCTTGGACCCACTACGTTTTATCCGTTCGATACGTGGCCTGCCAAGCTTCATCCGCGACTGGCGGTGGTTTCGCCAAGGGTATTCGGGCCGACTGACTTTGGTTCCTTGCCTGCATGACCGCTTTGAAGAGGGTGGGGTAACCAAGAGTGAATACTTCTGGCAGGATTTGCTGGTGGCACGATGGATCTACGAAGCTAAACCAGAACGGCATGTAGATGTCGGTTCGCGGGTCGATGGATTTGTCGCTCATGTGGCAAGCTTTCGGGAGATTGAAGTGTTCGACGTGCGTCCTATTACCTCTCTGGTGCCGGGCGTCATCTTCCGTCAGGCAGATCTGATGGATGCGAACTCCTTACCTAGTGATATTGCGGGGGGGTACTGTGACTCTCTTTCTTGCCTGCATGCGCTGGAGCACTTTGGTCTGGGCCGCTACGGTGATTCGATTGATCCTCGCGGATGGGAACGCGGTTTTGCTAATATGGCGGCGTTGCTCAAACCAGGGGGGACGTTTTACCTGTCTACCCCAATTGGATGTGAGCGCGTTGAATTTAATGCTCATCGGGTGTTTAACCCGCAGACCCTTATCGAGAGTGCTAAAACCAGCAAATTGCACGTGCAAGCCTTAACTATAATCGGATCTGGGGGTACGGTCAGCCCGGTAGCACTGACTGAGGAGAGTTTCAAACAACTCGCGCTGGTTCGCTATCGCTTGGGCATTTTCATCTTCATGAAAACTAGTTAATAAGTCGAATACTTATGTTCTATAAAAATACTAACGAACTTAATCACCAGGCTTGGCTGAAGAAGACCCTCGCTGCTCTGCCTGCTGGATCACGTATTCTCGACGCCGGCGCCGGTGAACTTAAGAAGGCTCTCTGGTATTTTCCGGGGTAGTCATTTATAGTAAAAACAATAAGTTGTAAGCAATGCTGATTGCCCCTTGTTGCGAGGTTATTCGGTTTATGAAGCATTTTGAGATTTCTTTAGATATTGAGGATGTAACAATCGATCAGGTGGAATTCAAGGAAAACGGTGAAATTATCATTACGGTAACCAGTACAGTAGAAGGGACTTACTGTCACCGATGCGGTCAAAAAATTACCGATTCATACGGCCATGATCGCGAGATTACGTTGCGTCATTTATCGATTTTAGGTCGGCCGACCTCTATTCAAATCCGACCCAAACGCTATCGATGCCGCTCTTGTTCCGATCACCCGACCACGACCCAGAAATTATCCTGGTATGACACTAGAAGCCCGCATACGAAAGCCTATGAAACCCATGTATTATTGAATCTAGTCAACAGTACCGTTGAAGATGTTCGGATTCAGGAAGGTTTAGGATATGAAGCGGTGATGGGTATCATTGATCGCCATGTAAGTCAAAAAGTGGATTGGAGTCAGTTTAGCGAGTTACCAATTATAGGGGTGGATGAGATTACCTTGAAAAAAGGCCATCGGGATTATGTTGCCGTTATTACGGCTCGTCTTGCCCATCACCAGAATCATATACTGGCGGTGTTAAAAGACCGTCAAAAAGCGACGGTGAAAGAATTTTTTCTAGTATTCCCAAGCACTTGCGTAAAACGATTCAAGTAGTTTGTACCGATTTATATGATGGCTATATCAATGCGGCGCGTGAAGTTTTTGGGCAACGGGTGCGGATTGTAGCGGATCGCTTTCATGTCGCCAAACTGTATCGGAAGGGGGTAGATGATCTGCGCAAAACCGATTTAGCCTGAGTTATGTATCAATAGTTCGGACAGTTTTTAGCCGAGATCAAGGCACGCGCCTATTAAAAATCAATTGCTTAGGGATTTTTTCCATGTCAAAAGTTCACCCTGACATGGGTTTAATACCATTTCTGAACCCTGACCCATTGATTCAAGCGGTCGAAAACTGTCCGAACTATTGATGTATAGATCATAATTGGCGACACTATAGGACTGCTATAGATATAAAATTATGCTAACTTTCTTCTGGATAGTGAATATTTTTAGCATCTTATTATTCTATAATGGAATTTACCCGCCAGTGATTTTTTCAGTTGTAATTTTTATAATAGTTGCTGGCTATTTATTCTGGTTATATAGGCATAAAAAGACCGGACCCCTGATGTTGCTGACTTTCTCAACTTACACACTTCCTTTTATCCATATTATTCCGTATATATGGTTTGATTATAGTGATCCTCCTAATAGGATGTGGGGGTTAGCAGTTAATCCCTATATGGTCGATCAAACTATTATTGAACTCATGTCTATAATAGGAGCAGTGGGTGCTATTGGTTTAATAATTGGAATTTCATACTCTTCTTCAAAATTAGCGAATAGGTCTTATAAGGGAGTTCCTAATTATAAAATAACTGGTAAAATTAAAACGCTACCAATGCCATTTTTTTTGGCATGGACAGCTATAGGAATCGTGGCTTCTTGGCTTTTCGCACCTGAGCAAACTATCTTTACGGCAGCATATACTGAATCAAAATCAATTAGTAGTAATTGGAACTTTGGATCAATATGGATGATTTCTTATGCTTTTCTTGCATTTGCATTTGCAGACTCGCTGTTTGAAATATCCAAAAATATCAGGAGGTTAAAAAAGCAAATCATTATTTATTCAATTTTATTTATAGTTATCTGGCTACAGTTGCTGAGAGGTGATAGAGAAAGCTTACCTTTTGTTCTCGGCTGTTTCTTAATGCACTATATTTGGAATAATAGATTAACCTTATTGGAAAAAAGAAAAATACCATGGAAGAGAATCTTGTTATGGATATTAGTTATTTTTTCTATTTCCAATATTATTGGAACTTTGCGTTCTAATGTGGTGGGAAAAGATGTCTTTTTGATAGCAGTTACATTGGAAGAAAGTATAAAAAATAATGATGAATTTAAAATCGATGATTTATTTAGCGGGACATGGAGTGCTGCATTATTAAGCCCGTTATCAATTTCTGGTGACTATGTTAATAACATGCTATCTATTAAATATGGTAAAACTTATATCGATTTGCTAGTTTCAATAATGCCAGGATTTATTGCAGATTGGATAGGTTATATTCGACCAATTGATAGTTGGAATGGGCCAGCTTGGGAAATGAGATATGGAATAGGTGGCACCCATGCGGTCGTAGTACCATTTATAAATTTTAAAATAATTGGTGTTTTCCTTATAATTTTTATATGGAGCTTTGCTTTGGCAAAAATAGAGTTCAAGGCTACGAAAAATCCTAATGTTTTCAATTTATCATTATTAGTAATAATGACTACAGCTTTGCCGCATTGGCTATGGTATGGAGAAAAAAATATTATTAATTCGCTAATTATATGGTTAATATTATCTTTGCTTTATAGGCTATGTCTGTCAAATAAAATTAGGAGCTACTATCAATTGATAATTAACTAGCCAACTTAAAACCCCTGGCGAGAATTTTCATGATATCGAAAGTGATTGCCCGTATCAAAGGCGGACTTGGCAATCAGTTATTCTGTTACGCCGCCGCCCGCCGTTTGGCGCTGGTTAATAATGCCGAGTTGGTGATCGATCATGTCACTGGTTTTATGCGGGATCGCCAATACCGCCGCCAGTATCTATTAGACCATTTTAATATCCCAGTTCGAAAGGCTACTCCCGCTGAACGGTTGGAGCCTTTTGAACGCTATCGGCGAGGTGTTATGAAGTGGTGGTCGCGCCGCAAGCCTTTCACAGAGCGGTGCTATTTGGAACAGGAAGGTATAGATTTTGATGAGCGCTTGCTCAGCTTGAAAGTCCGGGGAATTCTGTATCTGGATGGATTGTGGCAGAGCGAGGGCTATTTCAAGGATATGGAACGAACTATTCGTGCAGACCTGCGGATTCAATCGCCCACCGATCCACATAATCAGGCCATGGTGGAACGAATTCGACGGACTCGTGCAGTTGCGGTTCATGTACGCTGGTTTGATGCGCCAAGATCGGAGAGTCCACATAACGCAACGGCAGATTATTATCACCGTGCGATTGCCTTGATGAATGAGCAGATTCCTGAAGCCCACTACTTTCTGTTTTCGGACGACCCAGTTGCGGCACGAGCGCGGATACCTTTGCCTGATCACCGGATGACGAGCGTCTCTCATAATCAGGGTGATGAAAGTGCGTATGCCGATTTATGGCTGATGAGCCAGTGCCAGCACTTTATCACTGCCAACAGTACGTTTAGTTGGTGGGGAGCGTGGTTGGCGGCGCAACCGGACAAAATCGTCATCGCGCCAGGGTTTGAACTTCCCAGCAAAGGCGAAGATTACATCACTGCATGGGGATTTGACGGGCTGCTACCAAAAACGTGGCTCAAGCTCTAATTAAAAAGGCATTTAATATGTTTAAAAAATTCTCGAAACGCTTATTTAAATTGATTCCCCCAGAGTCAGCGCTTATTTACAAGATCGCATGCCGCTATGTGGATTGTTTCAATAGCGATAATAACAGTGACTTTTTTACCAACGGTGAAGCAAGACTGCTCCGTACCGTACTCCATGAAGTGAGTAGGGGGGTAATATTTGATGTGGGCGCAAATATCGGAGAATGGTCACACTACTGTTTAAGTATTGCCCATGAAGTTGAGGTTCATTTATTTGAACCTTCTGCCGTCACTTATCAAAAATTGAAAGCCGATTCATGGCCCCCCAATTCTCATTTAAATAATTTTGGACTAGGTGAGCGCAACGAAATCTTGCAGTTAAACATCTTTGATGATGGCTCCGGATTGAATTCGCTTTATCCAAGGCGAGGCATTGGTGAGCACAAAATAATTAAAACAGAAGAAGTTCGGATTCGAACGATTGACGAGTACTGCGAAGAGTGTGGAATACAGCAAATTGAGTTCATGAAAGTCGATGTAGAGGGCCATGAGCTATCGGTATTCAAGGGCACCCGATTACCCACAAGTCTCCCTCCCCCCTTGTGGGGAGGGCCGGGGTGGGGGGTAAAAACCCACGAAGGGCCTAAAATCGAGGGGGAACGTGCAGAATCCCGTTCATTTTCGCCGCCACAACCCCCCCACCCTAACCCTTCCCCACGAGGGGGAGGGAATGTTTGCTTATTATAACGTTATTAATCAATAACATAAGATGTGGGTAATCGGGTGTATTCAAGGGCGCATCACAAATGCTCTCCCAGAATAGAATTTCGATAATTCAATTTGAATATGGGGGCTGCAATTTGGACGCACGCGTTTATCTTCGTGATATTTGGGATCTGCTATCAGGGCACGGCTACAAACTGGCGAAAATCTATCCTGAAAAGCTTAAATATTATGAAGATTATGACCAAAAGCTTGAAATCTTTAAATATTCAAACTGGGTTGCTTGCATAAAATGAAGATTTTGATTGTCGGTGAATGGAAATACCCAATGTATGAACAGGCTTTTGCCAAGGCTCTCGAGAGTCATGGCGTGAAAGTTTTAAAATTCGATACAAGCGTATTTTTTTCTGGATACTTCGGTTGGTTTATGATTCGTTTCCCCCCTCTTGGAACCTTATTGACAGCATTAAACTCAAGTCTAATTAATGAAGCAGAAGAATCAAGACCAGATTGGGTTCTTTTTTGGCGATGCACGCACATAATTCCAAGCACACTGAAATATCTAAAAAAGATCGGCATCAAACTTGTTTCTTATAACCATGACGATCCTTTTAACAAAAATACTGGGTTGAACATGCTGTCAACAAATCGTTTCCTTTGGTTTTGGTATCGTAAAGGTATACCACTATATGATCGGAATTTTTTTGTTCGCACTGTGAATTGCGAGGAAGCACTGAAGATGGGCGCGTGCAGCGTAGACATAATGAGGCAATATTTTGTTCCATGGTTACATATACCAATTGCTTTGACCCAAGAAGAAAAAAAACGGTACCAATGTGATGTTGTTTTTGTTGGACATTATGAGTCTGATGGGCGTGAGCACAGCGTCCGCGCTTTGGTTGACGCTGGGATTCACTTAAAGATCTGGGGTGGGCATTACTGGAGTCGCGAAGTGCTCGGTGATCTGTATGACCGCCTACAGCCGATTGCGCCAGCAGAAGGGGACGACTACGCAAAAGTGCTCTGTGGCGCAAAGATTTGTTTGGCATTCCTCTCAAAGATGAATCGGGACACCTTTACAACTCGCTGCGCCGAGATTCCGGCCTGTAGTCGCGTGATGCTGGCAGAGCGTACCGAAGACTTGCTTCGTTTGTTCAAGGAAGATGAGGAGGCGTGTTTCTTTTCCTCAAATAAAGAGTTAGTTGAAAAGACGCGTTGGCTACTCGAAAACCCCGATATTCGGGATCGTATTGCAGCCGCAGGGCTAAAACGAGTATGGGCCGATGGTCATGATGTTACAAGTCGAGCGCGAAGTTTTCTCACTGTCATAGATAGCAAAGGAATCATATAACCCACCGAATAAATAAATCAAATATAGTGCGTATTGGTTAATCATCGATAACTATTGATCCATTCCGATAAAAGGCGTGGCTGATGTCAAATAAAATCGGAACGGCGGGACGTCTCCTATGGTTGAAAAGCATCGCTGGGGCGATCCTATGCCACTCCTTCGCCGGCAAGGCAATAGGTCGGACCTGGAGGAACCTAATCCCAACCCGGGGTAGCTGGATCGAAACTCCCATGGATGGTGACCCTCGGGTTAACGCCATGTTGTTTTGGGGAATGTATGAAAGCGCTGAAATCCGCTTCGTGCGCCGCTACCTCGGTGACGACTTGGACGTAGTCGAGCTAGGGAGTAGCCTGGGTGGCGTCTCCTGCGAAATTGCAAAAAAGCTGGCCGGCAGACGCAAGCTCATATGCATCGAAGCAAACAGCCAAGTTTTCCCATTGCTGCAGCGCAACGTTACGCGTAATGCCCCCGCCGGCCAGGCGGCCTGTTTCGTATGGGGCGCGGTCGATTACAGTGGATGCAGCGAAGTAGAGCTTTCTGTCGGCGACAGTAACCTCAGCTCAAAGCTAGGCGGGGCAGCGGCCCAAAATCTTGTGGTGCCGGTGGTCACTCTCTCTGCTATCCTCGCCAAGAGCAATGTCGGCGACTATGCGCTTGTAGCTGACATTGAGGGGGCCGAAGCTGGCCTGTTCTTCCACGACGCGCCCGCCCTCGCTCGCTGCTATAAAATCGTCATTGAGTTGCACAACACAGTCTATGAGGAAAAAAATTATTCAGTGGACGATCTCATTGCGCTGATCGAAAACAGCACGGACATGACCTTATCCGACCGTTATGGTCCAGTCTGTCTATTCCAACGAAAGAACTCGAATATATCGGCGGTTGAAAATGAGTCCTCCTGACCAGATCAAAGGTGATATACCGATTTACCCAACAGTCAGGACGCGTATTTGCTGGGTCACTTGGCAGCCAACCCCCTACCACAGTTATTTCTTTAAACACCTTGCTCAAGAACCTACAGTTGACTGCCTCGTCAATTTTATCAAGGACGTCATTTCCTCCCATCCTTGGAAATCGCTTGAATTGGAAGGCTACTCCAGCAGATTTTGCGAGCTACGAATGGGGGTGGACTGGCGCCTGATTTGGCGGGCCCTGGCTGAAAAAGACACTTTTTTCGTAGTCGTGGGATGGAATCAAAAAACCTTCTTGCTGCTTTTGTGCTCCCTCCGGTTACTGCACCGGCATTACGCAATGTGGACGGACACGCCCAAGCTTTCCACCGAGCGACCAATTCTATTGGGCTGGGCGCGGGCCCGCTTCCTCCGGTGGATATTCTCTGGAGCCGTCGCGGTCATGGGGACTGGAACCTGTGCCACCACCGCCCTGTCCAAGATGGGCGCCCCGATGGACCGCTTGGTCAACCTCCCCACCTTTCCTGACCTAGATGCTCTCAAAAGACTGGAGGGCAAAGAATGCGGGCGGGGACATGTGGTTCGGCTGATTTCAGCCGGCTACATCGTCAACGCCAGAAAAGGCCATGACGTGGCACTAAGAGCGCTGGGGAGAGTCGCTGGCATGGGGATAGGTATACCTTTTGAATACGCTATTGCTGGTACCGGCCCTGATTTGGACAATCTGCGGCAACTTGCCCGCGACTTGGGGCTCGAAAAAAACGTCAAATTTCTCGGCTGGCTTGAGGCGGACGGTGTAAGAGCGCTTTACCGAGAGGCCTGCTTGTTGATCCACCCTTCGCCTGTCCACGATCCATATCCCAATGCCGTCCTTGACGGCATGGCTGCCGGACTGGCGGTATTCATCTCAGACGCTTGCGGGCAAGCACAAAACGACCGGGTAGCCGATGGTGTCAATGGATTCATCCACCGAGCCGGCGATACCGACCAACTGGCAGAGCAACTGACCCGCGCGCTACGGAATCCAAGGTTGCTTCTGGAAGTTGGCAGGAAGGCGCGGGAAACGGCGGAGCAGTGGCCTGTGGAGCGGGGAGTGAACATCATCAAGGAATTAGCGTCCTCGTGTGCGGCATCATAGGCGTTGTTTCGCAATCACCACTTGATCGTTTTTGGCTCACGGCCGGGCGCGACACCATGATCCATCGTGGGCCCGATGATGCTGGAGAGTGGTGGTCGGCGGACGGGTGCGTAGGGTTAGGCCAGCGCCGCCTGGCTATCATTGACCTATCTCCCGCCGGTCATCAGCCCATGCTGGACACCAGCGGCGGGTTGGGTATCGTCTTCAACGGCGAAATTTACAACTTTGCCGATCTGCGCCGCGAATTGGCGGCCAGAGGCCATGCCTTCCGCTCCCAGAGCGATACCGAAGTGCTGCTGGCCGCCTATCGGGAATGGGGCACGGACTGCCTCTCGCGCCTGAATGGCATGTTCGCCTTTGCGCTGTATGATGGACGGCGGCGGCAACTGTTCATGGCGCGGGATCGGGCGGGAGAAAAGCCGCTGTTCTATGCTCAAGCCAACGGAACCCTGCGTTTTGCCTCCGAACTGAAAGGTTTGATGGCCGATCCCGCCCTGCCCCGGCGCATCAACCTGGAAGCCCTGGATTGCTACCTGGCGATGGGCTATGTGCCGGGGGAACGCTGTATCCTGCAGGGCGTGAACAAACTGCCGCCAGCCCATGCGCTCCTTTTCAATCTGAACGATGGTCAATCGCGGGTCTGGCGCTACTGGGCATTGCCAGAACTCGGCGCCGCCGGCCCGATGGACGAGGCCGCGCTGCTGGATGAACTGGAATCCCTGCTTGTGGATGCAGTGCGCCGGCAACTGGTGGCTGATGTGCCGGTTGGCATCCTGCTGAGTGGCGGGGTGGATTCCAGCCTAGTCACCGCAATGGCGGTACGAGCCACGCCTAAAGTCAAGACCTTCACCGTTCGCTTCCCCGGCTATGGGCCATATGACGAAACTGAGCACGCCCGCTTGATCGCCCGGCATTTTGGCGCCGACCACGTCGAGTTGGAAGCCTCTGAATCCACTGTGGATTTGTTACCTGTCCTGGCCCGACAATTCGATGAACCGATGGTGGATTCGTCCATGATCCCGACCTATCTGGTCAGCCGGTTGATCCGCGAGCATTGCACCGTGGCGCTGGGTGGCGATGGCGGCGATGAACTGTTCGGCGGGTATGGTCATTACAGCCGCCTGCTCTGGATGCAACAAAAACTCGGCTGGATTCCCCATCGCTGGCGTCGCGGTATCGCCCAAGCGGCGGAAAGCCTGTTGCCGGTCGGCTTTAAAGGTCGCAACTGGCTGCAAGGACTGGCGGTTGACCTGGCGAACGGCCTGCCGTTGATCGCTGTCCATTTTGATCCGCGTACCCGGCGCCACCTGTGGGCTGGACCGGGATCCTGGACCCTGGCCGCCGAATCTGCCCGCAACCCACGGATCCCTGAAACGGCCGACCTGTTGCAACGGGCGACCCGGATGGATTTCGAGAATTACCTGGCGGAAGATATTCTGGTTAAAGTAGATCGGGCCAGCATGTTGAACTCGCTGGAAATACGTGCCCCGTTTCTCGATTATCGGGTGATCGAATTCGCCTTTGGCAAGGTGCCTTCAGCGTTGAAAGCCACAGCGACCGACGGAAAAATCCTCCTCAAAAAGCTCACGACCCGCCTGTTACCGCCAGAGTTCGATCAACAACGCAAACAGGGCTTTTCAATTCCACTGGGCGCGTGGCTCCAATCCGGCCCTTGGCGGGACTTCTTCCACGCAGTGCTGTTAAGCTCGGAAAACATGCTGTTCAGCCATGCGGTAGTCAACAAGTTGCTGGATGGGCAGACCAAGGGATGGGCCAGCAGTGAGCGACTGTTTGCGCTGGTTCTGTTTGAGTTGTGGCGACGGGAATATCGGCTATCTGTCTAATAGAGGCAACATGCATCCTCGGTTATTGGAAATTCTGCGCTGCCCGAAATCAGGTCAGCAGCTTCGCCTCGAAAATCCCGAATATTTAGATCAATCTATTCAATCGGGATGGCTGGTTTCAGAAGACAACCAGCATCGTTATCCCATCCGGGATTTTATTCCAAGATTCGTGCCAGCATCCAATTATGCTGACAACTTTGGGATGCAATGGAACCGGTTTCGAAAAACTCAACTTGATAGTTATTCAGGTCATCCTATTTCCGCTCATCGCTTTTGGAAAGCAACAGGATGGAAGCCCGAAAAAATTAATGGGCAATGGATACTTGATGTTGGGTGCGGAGCTGGCCGATTTGCGGAAGTCGCTTTGCAAGCAGGAGCCCAACTTGTCGCCCTGGATTATTCCAGCGCGGTTGATGCCTGCTATGACAACCTAAAGCAATACCCCAATCTGCATATAGTGCAGGGCAATATTTATGCCCTGCCGTTCCTCGATAATTTTTTCCCTTATGTGTATTCCCTGGGTGTTCTGCAACATACGCCTGATGTTGCCAGGGCTTTTGCAGCGTTACCGTTGATGGTATCGGATGGGGGATGGCTTTGCGTTGATTTCTATCAAAAATCCTGGAAAAGCTTATTACTTCCCAAATACTGGTTGCGGCCGATCACCAAGCGTATGTCCAAGGTCAGACTATTTAAGATACTGGAATTTTTAGTACCTAAATTATTACTATTAAGCCGGGTGATAGGTCGAATACCAAGGATAGGTAATGGATTAAAACGACTCATACCCGTGGCGAACTATGACGAGATCCTGCCACTGAGTGAAAGCCAGCATCTGGAGTGGTCATTGCTGGATACTTTCGACATGCTGGCGCCAGCGTATGACCATCCTCAGACTCCGAAAACTGTGAAGCACTGGCTGGAAATGGCCGGCCTGGAACGGATTGAAGTACTCCAGGCAGGCCATTTGGTAGGACGAGGCACTGTTTCCCATGCGGTTAGGTATTGACGCTTCCAACCTCCGCGCCGGCGGCGGAGTGACTCATCTGGTTGAGTTACTGCGAGCCGCTCATCCTAATGTCTACAACTTTGACCAGGTCGTGGTTTGGGCCTCACAGGCTACTCTTACCCTACTGGAAGAACGTCCCTGGCTGGTGAAACGAACTGATTCCGTTCTGGAATCTCATTACCTGCGACGCGCCCTGTGGCAGCGCAACCGTCTCGGGGAACTGGCCAAGGCGGAGCGATGCGACTTACTTTTTATCCCCGGTGGCTCCTTCGCAACCGATTTTCGACCGGTAGTGACGATGAGCCGAAACTTGTTGCCCTTCGAGTGGCGGGAATTGATGCGCTATGGTAGGTCCATCTTTAGCCTCAAATTGGCATTGCTGCGCTGGTCGCAGTCCCGCTCGTTTCGGCGAGCCAATGGCACGATTTTCCTGACCCAGTACGCGCAGGATGCGGTCTTAAAAGTCACGGGGGCATTGCCCGGTCAAACCGCAATCATCTCACATGGCGTTGATCGCCGGTTTTTCCAGCCACCCCGTATGCAGCGCTCGCTAGCGGAAGGCAGCAACGCACGACCTTTCCGACTGATCTATATCTCCATCATCGACACCTACAAACACCAATGGCAGGTCGCGGAGGCAGTAGCTAAACTCCAGGCAGAAGGTCTGCCGGTTGTTTTAGACTTGATTGGCCCCGCTTATCCGCCGGCCTTGGTGAGACTGAGAAAGACGCTGGATCAGGTTGATCCAGCAGGCGAGTTTGTAAGGTATTTAGGGGGGACCCCCCACGCCGAACTCCATATCCGATATGCGCAAGCGGATGTGTGCGTGTTCGCATCAAGCTGCGAAAATATGCCCAATATCCTGCTGGAAGGCATGGCGTCCGGCTTACCGATTGCCTGTTCGAATCGTGGCCCCATGCCGGAAATACTGGGAGAAGCGGGCGCTTATTTTGACCCTGAGCATTCCGATGAAATTGCTGCTGCTCTGCGGACTTTTCTGAATGATCCTGAATTGCGCGCTCGTTGTGCGGAAGGCGCTTATATGAAGGCGCAAACCCATTCATGGGACCGTTGTGCGCATGAGACTTTTGGTTTCTTGAGACGAATAGCTTGGGACTATAACAACGGCGAAAGGCTAAAGACGAAAGGCTAAAGACGAAAGGCTAAAGACGAAAGAAGAAAGGCAATGGGCCACGACCACGGCTACAAACGGCTATTCTCCCACCTGGAAATGATCCGCAACCTGCTAATCGGCTTCCTCCGCGAACACTGGATCGCTGAAGTTGATTTCACCACCTTGGAAAAATATCCCACCGAATTTATTGATGATCACTTGCCGCAACGCGGCAACGATGTCATCTGGCGGCTGCGTGACCACCCGACTCTCGACCTATCTAGATCTACTCTATACAAAATCTGATTTGCTATACAAAATCTGATTTGCGCCCGCTAGCTCAGCCGCCAACGTCGCCTGCCGCTGATGCTGCCTGTCGTTCGCTATAACGAACGGCGGCGCTGGGACCACCGATCTGGCCGACCTGATCGAACCCGGCCCCAACGGACTGGACGCCTACGGCCCCGGTTGCGTTACCTGCCCGATGAACCCGTCTAGCTGGCGCGGCTAAATCCCGCCAGCGGGGACGGCGAAGAAGGCGAAAGGCGTGGGCGAAAGGCCCAGGGAATTAACAGAAAAAGGGCTGCTCCAGCGGCTCCCGACGCTGGAGAGATCATAATGGAAAAGATTCAAAAGTTGTTGGCGCGTAATCATTCAGTCCCCTCTCGCCTTGTCAAGGGGGGCGAAGCGAGGGGGTTGGGCTAGGGTGAGGGGGTAAGTCTTTGAAACTGCGGCCCTCACCCCCAACACCTCTCCCGCAAGCGGGCGAGGGGAGTGAGCGGTTACGTTGGCGCAAGATCGATTAGAAGCTTGTTATCACGATGAATTTGGTGCTGGGACGGTTCTTGTGAAGCCGGGCGCGTATATAGCGCTCCTTTCCGGGTTATGGAATCTTTGATTCACTATCAATTCTTAACTAATTGAAAATGATTAAATTTATCAGACGCTAAGTTACAGCAAATACTCAATCCACAACCTGCAAAGGAGCGTTATATATCATATTAGTGACTTGAATTTTCATCGACGCGCCTTTAAAGTTAGTATTTAAAGAGGTAATTTATATGAATTGTATCAAAATTAAGACAATTATTAACCAGCCCTACCAGCAGTGGATCGATTTTATTTTTTGGTTACCTGAATAAAGCCTTGGATAACGAACGGACAAGCTTAGACCGGCAATTCATAAGGTCAGGATGATTTCAAGCGGTTGAAATGGGCGCTCTCAGGAATGCAGAAGACTGGACGGAAGGGCAAAACAAGCTGGCCCAGGCTTTTCTGTTAGCGCCTCACCTTAAACTGCTTCATGAACATAAGGAAAGACTTAATCAACAAGAGGACTAAGATGAATATAATTGTGACTGGAGCCAACGGTTTTATCGGAAAAAATCTTATATCCTGGTTGGAACGCCAGGGTGGCATTAATATTTTAACATTTGATCATGAAAACTGTACCGATGCACTTCAGAATGGATTGATTATTGCGGATCTTGTGTATCATTTGGCAGGGGTTAATCGTCCTCAAACTGACGATGAGTTTATAACAGGCAATGTTGATCTAACTGCTTATCTCTGCGATGTGCTTTTGCGATATGGCAAATCTGTTCCGATATTGCTAGCTTCTTCTACCCAAGCACTGCTGGACAACCCCTACGGGAACAGCAAACGCCAGGCCGAGAGCATCTTAAAACACTATGCTGTCCAAAGTGGTGCGTCGGTCGACATTTATCGGTTAACCAACGTTTTTGGCAAATGGTGTCGGCCTCATTATAACTCGGTTGTCGCGACGTTTTGCCATAGTATTGCTCATGACCTACCCATTACGATCTCGGACCCTATGCGCGAACTGGAATTGATTTACATTGATGATGTAGTGAAAGCCTTCCTGTCCCACTTGAGCATGGATAATCCTGCGAGCATCGGCTATCATACGATATCACCTTCTTACAAAATCACACTTGGGCGCTTGGCTGACTTGATCTATTCCTTTCAATCCGTCCAACGGGACCTGAGCATCCCCGATTTGACCGATCCCTTCATCGGTAAACTCTATGGAACCTATCTGTCCTATTTGCCTGAAGATCGATTCAGCTATGGGTTGGATAAAAAATGTGATAACCGGGGCTGTCTGGCTGAATTTGCCAAATCCCCCGCATTCGGACAAATTTTTGTCTCCCGTACTGCGCCTGGCGTGACCCGGGGTAACCATTATCACCACACCAAGGCCGAAAAATTCCTGGTATTGGAAGGGGAAGCCATCATCCGCTTCCGTCGTCTCCACAGTACCCAGGTACTCGAATACAGCGTGCGCGGTGAGGATTTTCGGGTCGTCGATATTCCCACCGGCTACACCCATTCGATCGAAAACATTGGTCCGCGCGAACTGGTTACCTTGTTTTGGGCCAGTGAATTTTTCGACCCGGAACGATCCGATACGTATTTTGAACCGGTCTAGTTCACCCCCAAACCGTAAAGCTTTATGGCAAAGGCAACCTAGCATGAACCCTGCGGATCTACGACTCGACGGCCAATGTATTTTGATTACCGGAGGCACAGGCTCTTTTGGCAGCGCCTTTGTAACTCGACTGCTAGCTACCGAGGTTGGTGAGATTCGTATCTTCAGCCGGGATGAGAAAAAGCAGGAAGACATGCGGATTGCTTTAAATGAAAACCGTCTCAAGTTTTTCATCGGGGATGTGCGAAATTATGAAAGTATCCATCGCGCTCTGAAAGGTGTCGATTATGTCTTCAGCGCCGCTGCGCTCAAACAGGTCCCATCTTGCGAGTTTTTTCCCTTGGAAGCAGTGCGCACCAACATCCTAGGCACTGAAAATGTGATGAACGCCGCCATAGCTCAGAATGTACAGCGGCTAGTCGTATTAAGCACAGACAAAGCGGTATATCCCATCAATGCCATGGGTCTGTCCAAGGCCCTGATGGAGAAATTGATGGTCGCCAAGGCCCGCCAGCAGCGCGATGATGGAGATACTGTCCTGTGTGGGACACGATACGGCAACGTCATGGCCTCACGAGGTTCCGTTATTCCGCTCTTCGTCCAGCAATTGAAAGCAGGTAAACCGCTCACTATTACAGACCCCAATATGACCCGCTTTTTCATGTCGCTGTCGGACTCGGTGGACTTGGTACTGTACGCCTTCGCCCACGGGCGGCAAGGCGATATCTTCGTGCAAAAAGCTCCCGCCTCAACGATTGGCGATCTGGCGCAGGCGCTCAAGGAGTTATTTAATAAAAACAATCCTGTCCAGATTATCGGCACCCGGCATGGCGAGAAACTGTATGAGTCTCTGGTGTCACGCGAGGAAATGGCTAAAGCTAGGGATCGGGGATACTATTACCAGATTCCTGCGGATAACCGTGACCTCAACTACAACCAATATGTGATCGAGGGAGAAACCAAAATCACTCAGTATGAGGACTATACTTCGCATAATACCGAGCGTTTGAGCGTCGAGCAGATCAAGGCATTATTACTCGAGCTTGACTACATCCAGGCGGAATTACATGCTTAAGCTGATCACTCTGGTTGGCACCCGGCCAGAACTGATCCGGTTGGCGTGCGTCATTGCGGAACTGGATAAATATATCCAGCAAATCATTGTACATACCGGCCAGAACTACGATTTCGAGTTGAACGAGGTATTCTTCCGCGACTTGGCGCTGCGCAAGCCAGATCACTTTCTCGATGCGGCCGGTCCCACGGCGGCGGCCACCATCGCCCAAGTTATCGAGCGCTTTGATCAAGTGCTGGAACAGGAACGCCCGGATGCGCTCCTCGTGCTGGGGGATACCAATTCCTGCCTGGGAGCGATTCCCGCCAAACGCCGCAAGATTCCGATTTTCCACATGGAAGCGGGCAACCGCTGCTTTGATCAACGGGTCCCGGAAGAAACCAACCGGCGCATCGTCGATCACATCAGCGACATCAACCTGGTTTACACGGAACACGGACGGCGTTATTTGCTGGCCGAGGGGATTCGCCCCGACACCGTTATCAAGACCGGCTCGCCGATGCGCGAAGTGCTGACCACATTCGCCGCCAACATCGCTGCCTCGGATGTACTGGACCGGCTGGGTCTGACCCCCGACAGCTACTTTCTGGTGTCCGCCCACCGGGAAGAAAACGTGGACGATCCTATCCGCCTGGCCACGTTGCTGGTCACGCTTGACGCGTTGGCGGCTGAATACAACCGGAGGGTGATCTTTTCCGTCCACCCACGTACTCGGACCCGGATCGAAACCTTCGGCTTGACAGTCGGGCCGGCGGTTCATTTCATGAAACCATTGGGTTTCTTCGATTACAACTGTCTGCAACAAAACGCGTTCTGCGTGGTCTCCGATAGCGGCACGATTACCGAGGAATCCGCCATTCTGGGATTTCCCGCCATCACCATTCGCGAAGCCCACGAACGGCCGGAAGGCATGGATGAAGGTATCCTAATCATGACTGGCCTGCACAAGGAGCGGGTGCTGGAGTCGGTGCGGGTGGTCCGGGCGCAACGCCATGAGATCTTCCATGCGCCGCTGGACTATGCTCCGGATAACGTCTCCAAAAAAGTGGCGCGGATCATCCTGAGCTACACCAACTACGTGAAGCGCACTGTCTGGTTCGAGTAGGGCCGCCATGCGAATTGCTCTAGCTGCCGACACCTACCCCCCGTTGCGCACGTCGGGCGCGGTGCAACTGCGGGATTTGGCCGAAGAATTCCGGCGGCAAGGCCACGACGTCACCGTGATGGTCCCAGCCCCTGAACAATGCAAACCCTGGACCCTGACCGAACTCAACGGCGTCCCGGTGCTACGGTTGGCCGCGCCGCGCACCAAGGACATCGGCTATATCCGCCGCACCCTTGGTGAGTTTCTGATGCCTTTCGCGATGTTGAGAAATTTCCGCAAGAGTCCGCTGGCCCAAGTACGCTGGGACGGGGTGGTGTGGTACTCGCCGACTATCTTCCTGGGGCCGTTGGCCGGCGCGCTGAAGCAGGCAAACAGATGTCGAGGATATCTGATCATCCGCGATATTTTCCCGGAGTGGGCGGTGGACATCGGCTTGATGGGCCGTGGTTTGCCGTATCGCCTTTTCAAGGCGGTGGAGTGCTACCAGTATTCAATGGCCGACACGATTGGGGTGCAAACACCGGCCAATATTCCCTATTTTGATGCCTGGGCCAAGAGCACCGAGCGTCGTGTGGAGGTATTACAAAACTGGCTGGCCGAGGCGCCGAACGCCGGTACGAGTCTAACGGTCGCCGACGGACTGCTGACCGGGCGCACGGTCTTCGTCTACGCGGGCAACATGGGCGTCGCCCAAGGCATGGATATCCTGCTGGACTTGGCGGAACGACTGCGCCCGCGCCGCGACCTCGGGTTTCTGTTTGTCGGGCGTGGTTGTAACGTCCCGCGACTGAAAGCGGACGCCGAAGCGCGGCGGCTCGATAATGTTCTCTTCCGTGATGAACTGGAACCGTGGGAAATCCCCGGCCTGCTCGCTCAATGCCACATCGGCCTGGTCGCCCTCGATCCGCGCCACCAAACCCATAACATCCCCGGCAAGTTTCTCACCTACCTGCAGGCTGGCCTGCCAGTCTTGGCGAGCATCAATCCCGGCAATGACTTGGCGGATTTGATCCACCGCGAAGGCGTAGGGCGAGTTTGTACCGACCATTCCGTGGACACCTTGCAACGCCTGGCCCTGGAACTGGCCGATGATCCTGCCGGATGGAAACCAGCGGCGGCACGCTGCCAGGCGTTGTTTGCTCAACTGTTTTCACCGGTTACCGCTGTCCAGCAGATCGTCGCCGCGCTTATGGAGGCACCGGGGAAGGCGAAAGGCTAAAAGCCAAGCCGCCCGTCAATGGCCTTGCCGAATTCGCTTGGCGATGCCCTGCACGATTCGCACGCCATGGAACCACGGCAGCCACCCCGAATGATGAAAATTGTATTTGCGGCGCATGTAATCGGCGTCCGGGAATAGATGCTGGCCGAGCCAGCGCAGACGCGCGGCGGTGGAGGGCAGGGCGCGGAAACTCAGCCATTCCAAATACCAGCGCTTGCGGGCCAACCGGGGATCGAACCAGCCCTCCCGGTCGGCGCCGGCCCGCAACCGGCGCTGGATTTCGGCGGGCAGGACTGTCGCGAATACTGTTTGCGCAGTCTGCAAACCATCGAGGCACGGACCGCATACGCCCCGCCCTTCCGCCAGCGTCATCCACTGTTGCCATTGCTCAGTAGTCAGACGTTGGGCCAGCAGATGAATATCGTATAGCCAGATTAACCGGTTCCCACTGCCATCCGGTAAGTGAAGTATCCGGTGTATGCAGGCCATCAGCAACGCATGGACTGAGCCCAGACCGTGAGCATGCGGCCCCAGTTCGGGGATAGGTACGGCCGCCGCCGCCAGTTCGGCGAAAGGAAAGCTCTCGGCAAACAGCGCCGCTTTACTCAACCGCCACTGCACATCCAGGGCATGGGTTAACCCGCCACGGCTGGTTTTATAGATATTCAGTTGATAGACGATCAGATCGCCGGTCACGGCGTTCGGCTGCTGGTAGCCAAGGGTCTGGAGCACGGCCCAGGCACGCTCGGCATCTTCCTTGGATGGTAGTAACAGGTCCGTGTCGCAGCGCTCGCGCAGATGCGGTTCGGGATACAGGGTATAGGCCAGCGCCGCGCCCTTGAGCAGCAACACCGGTAAACCGGCTCCTGCCAGCGCCGCCAGCACGTCCCGCAGTTCCGCCGCCCGCATCAGCTCCACCGCGACCGCCTGGCGGGCGTGCCGGGTCAGCGCCTCCCGCAGCGTCTCTGGGTATTCCGTCCAGGCGGAAGATCGGTGCAGGCGGTGATGGCACAGGGCCAGAACGCCCTCGGCCCGAGCGATATCCAGCAGCCCGGCCTCGTCCGGCGGCGGCGCGCCGGGTTCCAAGCCGCGCATTGCCGCCGCCAGCCAGGCGTGGACGGGATCGGAGGAGAGGGATAGGGTGGGGATGGACATGCTTTAACCCTCGGTCTGTCCTCGGTTTCCGGCTTCTTCCGCCCCCTCCATTGCCCGCCACACCCAGTCCTCGATGCCGTTGTCCGGCTGATACTCGACCACCGTTTCCCGCAGGATCGCCCGCACCGCCGGATAGTCGAACTGACGCGAGGCGGTCGCCAACCGCTCCAGGCAATCCCGCACTCGCGGCCATGGGAGGGATTGCTCGCGGGCGCGACGGATCATCGGATGCACAGTCGGCAGATCGTCGGCTCCGATCAATAGCTCCTCGCGCAGCTTCTCGCCGCTGCGCAAGCCGGTGAACTGGATTTCGATGTCGCCGTCGGGGTGCATCTCATCGCGCACCGTCAAGCCGGACAGACGGATCATCCGTCGGGCCAGATCGAGGATACGCACCGGCTCGCCCATGTCCAGCAAAAACACCTCGCCACCCTGGGCCAGGGCGCTGGCCTGGATCACCAGTTGCGCCGCTTCCGGAATGGTCATGAAATAGCGCTCTACCTCGGGGTGGGTCACCGTCACCGGTCCGCCCCCGCGAATCTGCTCGCGAAACAGCGGCGCCACCGAGCCCGAGGAATCCAGCACGTTGCCAAAGCGCACCATGCACAGTCGGGTCGCACCACCTTCGCCCGCCAGCCCTTGCAGGATCAGTTCCGCCAGCCGCTTGGTCGCGCCCATGACGTTGGTGGGCCGCACCGCCTTGTCGGTGGATACCAGGACGAAGGTTTCGACCCCGGCGGCGATGGCCGCCTCGGCGGCATGCCAGGTGCCGAACACGTTGTTTTGCACGCCCTCAATCGGGTTGTGCTCGACGATCGGCACGTGCTTGTAGGCGGCTGCGTGATAGACGGTCCGCACCCCAAAGCGTTCCATCGCGACCTGCAACCGCCGCCGATGCGCCACCGAACCCAGCAGGGGAATCAACTCGATCTCCGCCCCGCCCTTGACGGAAGAGCCGCCGGAGCCGAGGGCATGGGAGTGTTCCATGTTGGCCAGCATGGCGCGCAGCTCCTGTTCGATGGTATACAGGGCGAATTCGGAGCGTTCGAACAGCACCAGTCGGCGCGGATGCAACGGCAGGATTTGCCGGCACAGTTCGCCGCCGATCGAACCGCCAGCGCCGGTGACCATGACCGCCTTACCACTGACCCGCGCCCGCAGCAGGGCGTCGTCGGGCTGGACCGAATCGCGGCCGAGAATATCCGCGACATCGATCTCGCGGAATTCATCGATGCGCCGCGCGCCGCTGGTCAGTTCCGCCAGGGTGGGCAGGTCCATGACCCGCGCTGATAAGCCCGCCAGCGTTTCCAGGATGTCCCGGCGGCGGCGGTGCGAGGTCGAGGGCAGGGCCAGCAGGATGAGGGGTGCACGGTGTTGGGCAATCAGGCGCGGCAGCTTGGCCGGCGCCCGAACCTTGAGACCCATCACCACGCTGCCCCACAACCGGGGGTTGTCATCCACGAACACGACAGGTTCGAATTCGGCGCTGTAGCGCAGGGCGTTGACCAGTTGGGCGCCGGCCTCGCCCGCCCCGTAGATGATCACCGGGGCGCGCGGCGCCGCCCGGCGAAACCGCCGGCGCAGCAAGCGCCGCAACAGCAAGCGGCCCCCCCCCACCAGCCCCGCCAGCACCAGCCAGCAGATCACCCAGAACGAACGCAGCCACAGACCATCGCCCAGCAGGACCCACGCCGCCATCATCAACAGGACGCTGGCGCTGACTGCCAGGAGGATGGTGTAGAGCAAACTCTCATCGGCGTAGCGCAGGATCGGCCGATAGACGCCGGCCACCATGAAGGTGGGGATGACGATGGCGACCGACAGCGGAAACAGCCAAGCCACCTCCGGCAGCAATTCCGGCCACATCTCACCCAAGCGAATGGCGAACGCCGCCCAAACCGCAATCAGCACGGCGAGGGTATCGCCAACGATCAGTAGCGTGCGGCGCGCGGCGGGGGGGATGTTGAACAGGGATTCGATCTGCATGGAGCAGATACTGTAGCATAGGAAACCCAGCACCCAGGGATCAGGGTGCCGGTGACGGGGGATTGGGGAGCCGCGCCCCCAAGACCTTCTTCGAAAATTTGAAGCACTGGAGCACGGCGTCCATGGTCAGGCACGCCATTCATGCGATAGGTATCTTGAAAGACCATGATTGATCTTCACTGCCATCTCTTGCCCGGCGTCGATGACGGCGCTCCCGATCTCACCACTGCCTTGGCCATGGCTCGGATCGCCATTGCCGACGGTGTTGAAGTCATCGCCTGCACCCCGCATATCTATCCGGGAATGTACGACAACAATGGCCCGGCCATTCGCCAGGCGGTGGCCGAGCTTCAGGCTCGACTGGAGGAAGCCGGCATCCGGCTGCGGCTGACCCTGGGCGCCGATACGCATATCGCCCCCGACTTGGTGGCCGGCCTGCGCGCGGGTCGGGTGCCGACCCTGCACGATAGCCGCTATTTTTTGCTGGAACCGCCCCACCATGTCGCTCCGCCCCGGCTGGCGGAAACTGTGTTCGATCTGTTGGCGGCCGGTTACATGCCGGTGATCACCCATCCCGAGCGCCTGAGCTGGATTGAGGATCGCTACGAAACTTTCGTCGAGCTGGCGCGCCAGGGCGTTTGGTTGCAAGTGACCGCCGGGAGTTTGACCGGCCGCTTCGGCAAGGCCGCCCAGTACTGGGGCGAGCGCCTGCTCGACGAGGGTTGGGTGCATATCCTGGCCACCGACGCGCACGGCGTGGACCGGCGACCACCCCTGCTGGCCGAGGGCTGGAAAGCGGCGGAACGCTGGCTGGGCGCCGAAGAGGCGTATCATCTGGTGATAACCCGTCCGCAAGGTATACTAAACAACCTTGGGCCCGAACGGTTGCCGGCGCCGCCGGCCCTGAGCGCTGATATCCATTCAACCCGTTCGAGCGGCTCCTGGTTGCGGCGGCTGTTCGGGCGCGGCTAAGTCTTCAGTTTCCCCAAAGTTGGATTTTTCGCGAGGTCAGTTCGTTTGCCAGCAACAAGAATGTTCTCATGGGCTCTGTGGGTGACGGTGCTGCTTGGCATCGCCGCCTGCGCCAGCCGCCCATCCACCGACACCGCCGCTTCCTCGGCATCCTCGACCCTAACCCCGCCGGTTGCCGCTGGTTCGATACCCAATACCCTGACATCAGGTCCGGTCGTCGCGCCGAATGATTACCGAATCGGCCCCGGAGATTTGTTGAAAATCGAGGTTTTCGGAGTGCCGGATCTGAGCCGTTCGGTTCGGGTCAACGCCAGCGGGCAAATTTTCCTGCCGCTGATCGGCATGATCCAAGCGGGTGATTTGACCGCTGACCAACTGGCGGCTGAGATCGCCGCCCGGCTGGCCAAGGAGTATCTGCAGAATCCCCAGGTCACCATCTTCATCGAGGAATTCACCAGCCAACGGGTGACGGTGACCGGCGCGGTCAAGACGCCGAACGTTTTTCCGCTCAAGGGCCGGACGACCCTGCTGCAAGTGGTGGCGCAGGCCGGTGGCCCGACCAGCGTGGCCAGTCTCGGCGCGGTGAAAGTTCTGCGTCCGGAACCGAACGGTAGCCGCAAGGTGTTGGAATATGATTTCGCCGCGATCCGCGCTGGCGATGCGCCGGATCCCGAAATCCGAGGTGAGGATGTCGTTCAGGTCGAAACCTCGGTGCTTAAGGAAACGGCCAAGGAAGCGGCGGAATTTATCCTGCCCTTCTGGCCCTTCTTAGTTTACTGACCCCTATTGCGGCCCGCCTGCCTTTCAAGGATTTGCCCTTATGAGCACTCCCGAATTGTCCAAGCCCGCCGATCCCGAGCCGCGGCCGCCGGGCCAGGCCCTGGCCGAACGCCCAGCCGGCGTTCCCATGCCGGCTCCGCTCCCTCAATCCCAGATCGTCGAGGAAGAATCCGAGGGCGATGAACTTAACCTCCGCGAACTGTGGCAGGTTATCGTCAAGCGCCGCTGGACCATCATCATCTTTGCGCTGATCGTGGTGACCGCCGTGGTCACCGCCTCCTTCCTGATGACGCCCATCTACCGCGCCAGCCTGACCCTGCAGATCGACCGCGAGGACATCAAGATCGTCACGAAGGGGGAGATAGCGCCGGAGGAGAGCGGGTGGAGCGGCCAGGACTATTATCAGACTCAGTACGAATTGTTGAAGAGCCGCAGCCTGGCCTTGCGAGTGGTCAACCAGTTGGGGCTGGCCGACCTTTCCCCGCCGCCGCCTTCGGCGCTGGCTGAATTCAAGGCATGGCTGGCTGATTGGCTGCCCAAGGCCAGCGAGGCGAAAGACCCAGGGAAGCCAGTTTCGGAAAGCGAGCGGCTCGAAGGCGTGGTGAGCGGTTTTTTGGGGGGACTGACCGTGGAGCCGGTCCGCAACTCGCGGCTGGTCAAGCTGTACTACGACAGTCCCAATCCCCAGCAGGCGGCCGCCATCCTCAATACCCTGGTCAAGAATTACATCAACATGAACATGGAGCGGCGCTTCGACGCCTCCACCTATGCCCGCAATTTCCTGCAGGAACGTTTGCAGCAGGTCAAGGCCAAGTTGGAGGAGTCTGAGCGGGAGATGATCGCCTTCGCTCGCCAGCAGCAGATCATCAGCGTTGGTTCGGATGACAAACAGAACATCGTCTCCCAGAATCTGGCCGCCACCGCGACCGCGCTGGCCGAAGCCGAGAAAAAGCGGGTCGACGCTGAAGCCGTATACCGGCAGATGCTGGCCATCCGCGGCCAGGGGTTGAGTCAGGTGCTGAACAGCAGCACTATCCAGACTCTGAAGGATAGCAAGGCCAAGCTGGAGACTCAGTACCAGGAAAATCTCAACGTCTACAAGCCGGCCTATCCGACCATGGTGCAATTGCGCACCCAAATCACTCAGGTTGACGCCCTGATCAATCAGGAAATCAGCAATATCCGGGCGGCGATCACCGCCGACTATGAGGCGGCCAGAACCGCCGAAAGTTTGTTACGAAGCCGGCTGGAACAGATCAAGCAGGATTTGTTGTCTTTGCAGGATCGCAGTATCCAGTTCAACATCCTGCGCCGCGAGGTGGACACCAACCGCCAGCTCTACGATGGTCTGTTGCAGCGTTTCAAGGAGGTCGGCGTGGCGGCGGGCATCGGCACCAACAATATCTCAGTGGTGGACGAGGCCAAGGCTCCAGCTTGGCCCCATAAGCCCAACCTGCGGTTGAACGCGCTGCTGGCGCTGGTACTGGGTCTGCTGGGCGGCGTCGGGCTGGCCTTCCTGTTCGAGCATCTCGACGACACCTTCCGGCGACCCGAGGATCTGGAGAAACTGCTGGGCCTGCCGGTTTTGGGCGTCATTCCCAAAACTCCGCCGACGCGCGGCGACAGTCGGCCCATCGCCCTGGTTGGCCACGAGGATCCGCGTTCGGCCTTCGCCGAAGCCTACCGCTCGGTACGCACCGCCTTGCAGTTCTCGACCGCCAGCGGCGTGCCCCGGCTGCTGACCGTAACCAGCGCCATGTCCGGCGAGGGCAAGACCACCACGGCGCTGAGCCTGGCGATTCAGTTCGCCCAGGCCGGCAAGCGGACCCTGCTGATCGAGGCCGACTTGCGCAAGCCCTCGCTGCACCGCATCCTGAACCTCGATAACCAGGTGGGATTGACCAACTACCTGGCGGGTGGAGGCGCGCAACCGGTGGACATCGCCAAACCCACCCATATTCCCAACCTGTTCGCCGTCCCATCCGGGCCGTTGCCGCCTAATCCCGCCGAGCTGTTGTCGTCGGCGCGGATGGTGGAGCTGTTGAGTTTGGCCGCCGGCAAGTTCGACCAGGTCATTCTGGACAGTCCGCCACTGCTGGGGCTGGCCGACGCCCTGATCATCGGCCATCTCTGTGAGGGGACGCTGCTGACCGTGGAAATGGGCAATACGCCACGCGGCTATGCCCTGGGCGCGCTCAAACGGTTGCGCGGGGCGCGGGTGCATGTGCTGGGCGCCATTCTGACCAAGCTGGAAGCCCGGGCCGGGGCCTACGGCTATTACCGCAGCTATTACTACTACTATCACACCGGCTATTACGGCGAAGCTGCGCCGGCGGACGCCAAAAAACTGCCGGCCTAGGTGAGGGCGGGGCGCAAGAGGCGATAGCCATGACTGATATCGTGGATCTGGCGCTCGCGTGCTATCGAAGACCGCTGGATTATCAGGGTCGCTTCTCCCTCGCCACCCCCCTGCCCGAGGATATGGACCGGCTGTTGTGGCTGGCCAATGGTTCCCCGGAAGCGATCGAGGCTGGGATGGGCCGGACCGGCGCCAGACCCGAGGAACTGCGCGACGCGGCGCGGTTCTGCGTCCAGCAGTGGTGTTTCATCCGGGGCGCCGATCCGCATCGGGTCCTGGGCGTCAAACCTGGCGCTTCCCTGGAGCAGATCAAGGAACATTACCGGCTGTTGATGCGGCTGTTTCATCCAGATCGCGCCGCGGGTCGTGAAACCTGGACCGACCATTACGCCAGCCGGATCAATGAGGCTTGGGCCAGGCTGTCCCGAATGTCGGACCACGCCATGCCGGACAGTCAATCTCATCCCCATTATATCCCGGTCCAGGATGCCGCCCATCCAGCGACGGAGCGGGGGGTCGAACGCGCTGGGCCGCTTTCCAGTCGCCATCGGCCCAGACCACGGCTCCGGCCACGGCGGCGGTGGTTGCGGCGGTTGCTGGCATGGGGGGGATTGACGCTGACGGCCCTATTAGCGCTGGGCGGATTCTACCTGGATCGCTTTTCGGCTGGCCAAAGCGGGTTCAGGTTGCCCGAGGTTGCGGGTTTCAGCCCACCTTCCGGCGCGGCGATGGTCTCGGAGCTGGCTGCCGCGCCAGCGGATCGAGGAGCGCTCGGTCCGTTCCTGGCCGCGCCGGATTGGCAAGCGCTGGAACAGCGTGAGCGACAGGCGCAACAACAAACTGTCCGATTGCGGGAACAGCGTGCGCAATGGGAACAAACTCGCCAGCAGCAGATCGCGACCGAGGAAACCTTGCTCGAATCCATGCGCGCGGAACGCGCCCGGCTTGAAGAACAAGTGAGAATAGAGCAGGCGCGGATGGAACAGGCACGGGCCGAGCGAATGGCGGTCGAGCAGCAACAGTTGGCGGTTGAGCAGCAACGGTTGACGCGGTTGCAGGCCGAGCAAGCGCGGCTGGAGCAGGCGCGGGCCGAGCGGGAACTGGCGGAGCGGCGCCGGCTGGAGGCTTTGCAGGCCGAGCAGGCCAAGGCCGAACGGTTGGCTGAGGAGTTGCGGGTCGAGCGGCAACGCCTGGAAAAACTCAAGGCCGAGCAGGCGAAAATGGAGCAGGCGAAAATGGAGCAGGCGAAAATGGAGCAGACGCGGGCCGAGCAGCAACGCCTGGAGGAACTGAAGGCTAAGCAGTTGAAAATGGAGCAGGCAAAAATGGAGCAGACGCGGGCCGAGCAGGCGCGACTGGAGGCGGCGGTGAACCGCGCGCCGGCGGCGCTGATGACGGTCGCGATGGCGCCCGAGGAGAACAAACTGACGGTCGGCGAGTTGGAAAGCCTGATGAGCCGCTATAGCCAAGCTTACCAGCGGGGAGATTTGAGTGGCGTCATGGCGCTGTTCGGGACTGACGCGCGCGGCAGTATTCAAGGCGATTACACGGCGCTGTTCACCACGTACTACGTCCGCGGGTTGTGGTTGCGCGATCTTCATTGGCTGTATCGCGGCTCATCCGCCAGCGGTTCTGGCCATTATGAGTTGAAGTTGCGACGGCGCGATAATGGTGAGCTCCGCCAGGTGGAGGGGAACATTCGTTTCACCGTGCAAAAGCGGGACAGTCAAATACTGATCGAGTCGATCGAGTACGACTGGCCGGACAAGTGAACCTGTGTTGACCGTAAAGTGACCATGAGCGAGGCGTGGAACGCAATAAGAGCTATCAAGGGCGCGGGGTTGCTGCTCGTCGCCGGAATCCTGGCCTGGCGGGCGCTGGTGACCAACCTGGCTGACTATTACGCCAGCCAGGAGACGCCCGAGGCCGCCGTCGGCGCGCTGCGCTGGCGCGGTGACCAGCCGGCGGCGCTGTATCAGCGCGGCGCGGCACTGGCCGAGAATGAGCCGGCCAAGTCCGAACGACTGTTGCGCGCGGCGGCCTGGGCCGATCCCACCGATGCGTTGGTGTATCTGGCGTTGGCCGATCAGTGGGCCAAGGCCGGACGGCAAGCAGCGGCCGTAAGCCTGGTGGAAATCGCTGACGCCTTGGGGCCATTGCGCAGTCCGGCGCTGGCCCGCTCGGCCGAGTTCTGGCGGGGGCAGGAACGATTGGACCGGGCGCTGGCGCGCTGGAGCATGTTATTGCGTACCCGGCCGGAAACATCCGCCGAACTGTTTCCATTGTTGTTGCAGCTGGCCGAAAATCCGGCTACCCGGCCGCTGCTGCAACCGTTGTTGGCCGATCCGCCTGAATGGTGGAACTCGTTTTTCGCCCACGCGGCCGCGAAAGCGACCCAATCGGAAACGGTGGTCTTTCTCTACCAAAATCGCAATCGCCATGGCGCCTTGCCGGTCGCGGACGAACACCGGATGTATTTGGATCGCTTATGGAAGGAAAGCCGCTGGCTGGAAGCTTACCTGGCCTGGTTGGGCGGTTTGGACGAGCGGCAGACCCAGGTGCTGGGCAATCTATATAACGGGAATTTTGAAGCGCCGGTCACTCATCTGGGCTTCGACTGGCGAATGCAGGCCCCCCGAGGAGCCACGGTTGAAACCGTTGAAACCTATGGCACGCGCGGCGGCAAGGCGCTGCATGTGAGCTTTAACGGCGAGCGGGTGCGCTTTCAGCATGTTTTGCAGTATCTGTTCCTGGATGTAGGGCGCTACCGGTTGCAGGGGCGGGGGCGCCCGGACGGGCTCAAGGCCGAGCGGGGGGTGCGCTGGCGAGTGCGTTGCGTTGGTGGTCCCGGCGCCTTGCTGGCCGAAAGCGAGCCGTTCGTGGGATCGGATGAGTGGCGGAATTTCGCGGTGGATTTCGCGGTCCCCGACCAGGGATGTTCCGCGCAACTGTTGCGGCTGGAATTGGATGGCCGGGTGGAACTGGATTTTGAGGCGCAGGGCAGCGTCTGGTTCGACGATCTGGCCATCGTCCGGCGGGAGTGACCACGCCACCGTGTTGCCACGGCCGAAATTTAACAAATTTTTTATTGCGGATTGGTAGGCTTTTGTGATAGTTAGTGTGTTCTATCACAGGGACGGGTGATGAACGACATGCAACAATATATGTCACTGATCGGGTAAGTCGGGGGTGGATCATGATGAAGCGATATATAACCGCAAGCTTGATGGCGTGTTTGGTGGGCTACGTCGCGGGCGCCAGCGCGGTGGAGCCGACGGCCGTAGTGCGGCAACCCCAAGGCAAGGCCGCGGGCGCCGGCGCGGTGGAGCCGACGGCCGTAGTGCGGCAACCCCAAGGCAAGGCCAAGGGCGCCAGCGCGGTGGAGCCGACAGCCGTAGTGCGGCAACCCCAAGGCAAGGCCGCGGGCGCCGGCGCGGTGGAGCCGACGGCCGTAGTGCGGCAACTCCAAGGCAAAGTATTTGTCAGCCAGGGTAGTGCCATGGTATTGGCCCAGGAAGGCATGCCCTTGTACGCTGGCAACCGGGTGATCACTGTCTCGGGCGGTCGGACGGAGGTTGCGTATGCGGATGGTTGCGTGGTGGCCCTGCTGGAAAACAGTCTGCTAGCGGTGAAGGGATCGGATCAATGTCGATTGGGCCAATTCCAGGTCCGCGCCACCGGCGGTTTCCAAAATGCCCGAATCGGCCAGGCGCCGCCGCCGAGCGGGGACATAGGCATAGATACGGGCCCGATATTGGTGAGCGTCGCTTTGGGCGGGAGCTTGATCGGAGCCATCTTGGCGGGGAGGGGTGGTAATGACAGACCTGCCAGCCCCAGCGCGCCATAGAGGTCGATAATCCCCGAACCGTGTCGGATATCAAACCCAACCGCGCCGCCGACCCCGGCGCGGTTCTTTTTTACGGTCTCGTCGCGCTGCTGGTGTTCGCGCCGCTATTCTGGGCCGGCAACTGGCCGCTCCCGCTGTTGATCATGGAACTGGCGGCGCTGGTGTTGCTGGTCTGGCGGTTCTGGTCACCGCTGGTAGAGGGACAGCCGCTGTCTCGCCCAGTATGGATTTTTCTGACGCTGTTGTTTCTGTTGCCGCTGGCGCAGTTGTGGTTCGCGCCATTCGGTCTCTGGGCGGATCTGCCGGGCCGAGCATTTTACGCCGAAGCTTTGCGCCAGACCAGCGAGGGCGCCGACCTGGAGTGGCGGGCGATCTCGCTGATCCCGACCGCGACCGAGGCCACCTGGCTGGCGCTATTACCGCCGCTGGCCGTGTTTCTGGCGACGATCCATCTGACCAACCAACACGTGTTGCGACTGGTGCTGGTCTTCCTGGGCATTGCGACCGTCCAGGCGCTGCTGGGATTGATCCAGTACGGCGATGGGCCGAACAGCGTGTTTCGGTTCGGCAACACCTGGATGAGAGGTAGCGTTGCCTCGGGCACCTACATCAACCGTAACCATCTGGCGGGTTTGCTGGAGATGGCGCTGCCGGTGGGCCTGGCGCTGCTGGCGGCCACGGTCGGCCACGGCCAGCCCCCCCATGCCGACGGCGGTCGGGGTCGGCGCGGGCGCACGTTTCGGCAATGGCTGGCCCGGTTCAGCGTGGCGCGAATCAACCAGGCAGCGCTTTTTGGCGCGGGCGCCATCGCCATTTTGCTGGGGTTGATTTTCACCCGTTCCCGTACCGGCGTTGGCATGGCGATGTTGGGCATCCTGCTGTGCACCCTGACGTTCTCCCACCGGCTGGGTGGGCGTAATGTTTACGGGCTGATAGGCACCTTTACGGCGGTGGGCGTGGGCTTGGCCAGCCTGATCGGGCTGGCGCCGGTGTTGAGCCGGTTTACCCTGCAAGATCCGCTGGCGGACGGACGCTGGAAGATCTATGACGCCACGGTACAGGCCATCGGCGAATTCTTTCCGCTAGGCAGCGGTGGGGGAACCTTTGAAAACGTCATGCGGCGGTTTCATCCCGCGGATTTTCCAGGGGTGACCATCAATCGTGCTCATAACGACTACCTGGAGTGGCTGTTGGAGTTTGGGTTGATGGCCGCGGTGCTGATCGCCGCCTGGCTGCTGTTTTATGCGCGCCAGTGGGGACGGGTCTGGAAGCGGGGCGAATGGGCGCCGTTCCGATTCGCCCAGGCCGGGGCGGGAATCGCGCTGTTGTTGATGATGCTGCACAGTCTGGCGGACTTCAATTTGCGAATTCCGGCCAATGCGGTGTTTACGGCCTTCCTGGCCGCCGTGTTTTTCCACCGTCCGCCGGATGACGAACGGCGGCGATCCTCGCAACGACGGGAGGCGGCCCGCGAAGGCGACGGCAAACCGCCGTCCGCTTCCCCAATCCCGCCGGAAAACCAGGCCAATCCGTTCTCGGGGTGAACGAGTCTGGAGCGGACCGTTAGCGGCGCCGGTTGATCCGCAACCCCTGGCGCAGATAGGGCAGTTCGGCCACCGGCAGCCGTCCGGTGCCCACCGGGTTGCCACGGTTGGAATTTAACAAACTTCTTTTTGCGGATTGATGGGTTTTTGTGATAGTTAATTTCTTCTATTATAGGGGTGGGTTACGAACGGTATACGACGATGTGCATGTCGCCGGTCGCGGTATCGGGGGTGGATCATGATGAAGCGATATATAGTCATAAGTCTTGCAGCGTGTCTGGCGGGCTACGCTGCGGGTGCCAGCGCGATGGACCCGGCTGCTGTAGTACGGCAGCCTCAGGGCAAGGTGTTTATCAGCCAGGGTAGCGCCATGGTGTTGGCCCAGGAAGGCAAGCCCCTATACGCCGGCAACCGGGTGATCACTGTCTCGGGCGGTCGGACGGAGGTTGCGTATGCGGATGGTTGCGTGGTGGCGCTGCCGGAAAACAGCCTGCTGGCGGTGAAGGGATCGGATCAATGTCGGCTGGGCCAGGCCCAGGTCCGCGCCACCGGTGGGTTCCAGAACGCCCGGGTCGGCCAGGCTCCGCCCGCATCGTCGGGTGGGGCCGATGGCGCCATCGCGGATTTGAAGCGCCTGCAAGGCAGCGTGCTGCTCAACGAAGCGCCGGCGTGGAACAACCAGAATGCCCGTCGTGACGACCAGGTGGTGACCGAAAAGCAAAGCAAGGTGGCGGTGATGTTCCGAGCCTGCGAGGTGGACATGGGGCCTGGAGAGCAAGCCACGGTTAGCGAGTTGAGGGAACGATGCAAGGCGGGCGTTTTCCTGGCGAGCGGCGAGGACCCGAACGCCGAGATCGCCATCCTCAAGCGGCCGCAGGGCAGCGTCCTGGTCGACAGGGGCGCGGCGCGAACGGATATGGGCGTCAAGGCCGGCAACCGCATCATCACCGGCACGGGCAGCCGGGTGAGGGTAATTTTCAAGGGCTGTGAGGTCATCCTGGACGAGAACGAGAAGGACAGGATTGGGAACTTGGTGACCAAGTGCAAGGGCGGCTTGTGGACCGATGCGGGCGCACCCGTGGGCGCGGGCATCGCGGGCGCGGGCGCAGGCATAGGCACGGGCGCGATCGTGATAGGCGGCGGTTTGGGCGTGGTCTTGATCGGGGCCATCGTGGCGGACCGCGGTGGTAATGAGCCCGCCGTCAGCCCTCAATAGGACACAAGGTTCGATAGTTCTTATTTTATTGTGTCGGATATTAAACCAGACCGCGCCGCCGACCCCGGCGCGGTTCTTTTTTACGGTCTCGTCGCGCTGCTGACGTTCGCGCCATTGTTCCGAGCGGGCAACCGGCCGTTGCCGTTGTTGGTCATGGAACTGGCGGCGCTGGCGCTGCTGGTTTGGCGGTTCAGGGCGCCGTCACCGGAAAGCCAGCCGCTGTCCCAGCCGGCGCGGGTTTTTCTGGCGCTGTTGTTTTTGCTGCCGCTGGCGCAGTTACTGTCCACGCCATTGGATCTCTGGACAAACCTGCCGGGTCGGGCGTTCTACGCCGAAGCCTTGCGCCAGGCGGATGCGGGTGGCGCCGGTTTTGGCTGGCGAGCCGTTTCGCTGATTCCGGCCACAACCGAATTCACCTGGCTGGCGCTATTACCGCCGCTGGCCGTGTTTCTGACGGCGATCCATCTGACCAACCAACACGTGTTGCGACTGGTGCTGGTCTTCCTGGGCATTGCGACCGTCCAGGCGCTGCTGGGATTGATCCAGTACGGCGATGGGCCGAATAGCATGTTTCGATTCGGTAATACTTTGATGGGTGACAGCGCCTCGGGCACCTACATCAACCGTAACCATCTGGCGGGTTTGCTGGAGATGGCGCTGCCGGTGGGCCTGGCGCTGCTGGCGGCCACGGTCGGCCACGGCCAGCCCCCCCATGCCGACGGCGGTCGGGGTCGGCGCGGGCGCACGTTTCGGCAATGGCTGGCCCGGTTCAGCGTGGCGCGAATCAACCAGGCAGCGCTTTTTGGCGCGGGCGCCATCGCCATTTTGCTGGGGTTGATTTTCACCCGTTCCCGTACCGGCGTTGGCATGGCGATGTTGGGCATCCTGCTGTGCACCCTGACGTTCTCCCACCGGCTGGGTGGGCGTAATGTTTACGGGCTGATGGGCACCTTTACGGCGGTGGGCGTGGGCTTGGCCAGCCTGATCGGGCTGGCGCCGGTGTTGAGCCGGTTTACCCTGCAAGATCCGCTGGCGGACGGACGCTGGAAGATTTTCGACGCCACGGTACAGGCCATCGGCGAATTCTTTCCGCTAGGCAGCGGTGGGGGAACCTTTGAAAACGTCATGCGGCGGTTTCATCCCGCGGATTTTCCAGGGGTGACCATCAATCGTGCTCATAACGACTACCTGGAGTGGCTGTTGGAGTTTGGGTTGATGGCCGCGGTGCTGATCGCCGCCTGGCTGCTGTTTTATGCGCGCCAGTGGGGGCGGGTCTGGAAGCGGGGCGAATGGGCGCCGTTCCGATTCGCCCAGGCCGGGGCGGGAATCGCACTGTTGCTGATGATGCTGCACAGTCTGGTGGACTTCAACCTGCGAATTCCGGCCAATGCGGTGTTTACGGCCTTCCTGGCCGCCGTGTTTTTCCACCGTCCGCCGGATGACGAACGGTAGCGATCCTCGCAACGACGGGAGGCGGCCCGCGAAGGCGACGGCAAACCGCCGTCCGCTTCCCCAATCCCGCCGGAAAACCAGGCCAATCCGTTCGCCGGATAAGCGGACCCGGCGCGACCGGCTAACGGCGCTTCGTGATCCGCAACGCCTGGCGCAGATAGGGCAGTTCGGCCACCGGCAGCCGTCCGGTGACGCGCAATCCAGCGGTGAAGCGTTCCAGTTCGCAAACGTCCTGGCAGCGCGGACCGCTGTCCAGCACCCAGCGACTGTCCACCAGCAACGCGGCGTGAGCGACCCGCAGTGGTGGACCCTCGATCAACAAATACTCCAACCGTGCCGGGTCGTAGCCGTACTGGCGAATCAACCGGTCGGCCTTGGCGACGGCGTAGGCCTTGCAATCCCAATGATCGAGCCGTTCCAGGTCGGCGATGTCGGGCCAGTCCTCCAGACAAATGTCGTCCGGGCAGGGTCGGCCCTGGTGGTTCACGGCGGCGTTGATCTCGGTCAGGATAGCCTGCTCCACCGTCGGCGGGGAGGTGCCCAGAACCGCCTGGCAACCGCCCGTCGCGAGCGAGAGGGCTAGTGCGAGCAGGCGAAGGGAGGGGGGTGGGAAAGGGAGCATGGCGGGTAGTTTAGCGGCGGCGGGCGCGTTCCGCCCCTGGCGCTCCCCATGGAAGAAAAAGCTGTTGAACTTTCCTTGCCGGGGGGGGCTCGCTAGAATGCCGGCCTTTGCCCTCATTCTGGAGAAAAGGTGGTTGAAAACGCACCTCCAACAACTTGAAGCCGAGAGCATCCACATCATCCGCGAGGTCGCCGCCGAGTTTGAAAAACCGGTGATGCTGTACTCGATTGGCAAGGATTCCTCGGTGATGCTGCAACTGGCGCTGAAAGCCTTTTATCCGGGCAAGCCGCCGTTTCCGCTGATGCATATCGACACCACCTGGAAGTTTCGGGAGATGATTCGCTTTCGCGACGAGCAGGCGCGGCGGCTAGGGCTGGAACTGATCGTCCACATCAACGAGGAAGGACTGCGTCAGGGCGTCAACCCCTTCACCCACGGCTCGCGGGTTCATACCGACGTGATGAAGACCCAGGCGCTCAAGCAGGCGCTGGACCGCCATGGTTTCGACGCGGCCTTCGGCGGTGCCCGCCGCGACGAGGAGCGCTCGCGGGCCAAGGAGCGAGTCTATTCCTTCCGCGACCGCAACCATCGCTGGGACCCCAAGAACCAGCGCCCTGAACTGTGGAGTCTGTACAACGGCCGGGTCCACAAGGGCGAGAGCATCCGGGTGTTTCCGCTGTCCAACTGGACCGAGCTGGATGTCTGGCAATACATCCACCTGGAGAATATTCCCATCGTGCCGCTTTATCTCGCCGCCGAGCGGCCGGTGGTGGAACGGGACGGCACGTTGATCATGGTGGACGACGAACGGATGCCCCTGGAGCCGGGCGAGAAACCGATGCTCGAATGGGTCCGGTTCAGGACCTTGGGTTGCTACCCGCTGACGGGCGCGATTCGTTCGCGGGCCGCCACCTTGCCGGAGATCATTCAGGAAATGTTGCTGGCCCGCCACTCCGAGCGCCAGGGTCGGCTGATCGACCACGACGCCGCCGGTTCGATGGAAGAAAAGAAACGTCAAGGGTATTTCTAACACATGTCTCACGCTTCCCCGTTGATCGAAACCGATATCCAGGCGTATCTGGCGAGCCACGAACGCAAGGACCTGCTGCGCTTCATCACCTGCGGCAGTGTGGACGACGGCAAGAGCACCCTAATCGGCCGGCTGCTGTACGACACCCAGTTGATCTACGAGGATCAGCTCGCCGCCGTGCGCCGCGACACCACCAAATACGGCACCACCGGCGAGGAGCTGGACCTGGCGCTGCTGGTGGACGGCTTACAGGCGGAGCGGGAGCAGGGCATCACCATCGATGTTGCCTACCGTTATTTTTCCACCGAAAAACGCAAGTTCATCATCGCCGACACCCCCGGCCACGAGCAGTACACCCGCAACATGGCCACCGGCGCCTCGACCGCGCAACTGGCCATCCTGCTGGTGGATGCCCGCAAGGGGGTGCAGGTGCAAACCCGCCGCCACAGCTTCATCGTGTCGCTACTGGGCATCCATCATCTGGTGCTGGCGATCAACAAGATGGACCTGGTCGGCTTCGATCCGGCAGTGTTCGCGCGCATTCGCGACGACTATCTGGAATTCGCGGCCCAGTTGGGGGTGGGGGAGGTCCATTGCATCCCGGTCTCGGCGTTGCGGGGCGATAACGTGGCCGAGCCGTCCACCGCCATGCCCTGGTACGACGGGCCGACCCTGCTGCAATTGCTGGAACAAGTCGATGTGAGCGCCGACCGCAACCTGCGCGATTTCCGCTTTCCGGTCCAGTACGTCAATCGGCCGCATCTGGATTTTCGCGGTTTCTGCGGCACCGTCGCCGCTGGCGTGGTCCGGCCGGGCGACGAGGTGGCGGTGTTGCCCTCGGGCCGGCGCACGCGCGTCGCGGCCATCGTGACCGCCGAAGGCGATCTTACCGAGGCCCAGGCCGGCCAGGCGGTGACCCTGACCCTGGACGACGAGATCGATGTCAGTCGTGGCGATCTGCTGGTCCACCCCGACCGCTTGCCGGCGGTGGCGGATGCCTTCGACGCCAAGGTGGTTTGGATGGCGGACGCGCCGCTGTTGCCGGGACGGCAGTACGATATCAAGCTGGGAACTCGCCTCATGCCGGCGACCCCGCTGGTGCTGCATCACCGGATCGACGTGAATACCCTGGAACACCAGCGCGCCGAGGAACTGGGGTTGAACGAGATCGGCTATTGCCGAATCGCCCTGAACCAGCCGGCGCCTTTCGATGCTTACGAGATCTGTCCGGGAACCGGCGCGTTCATCTTCATCGACCGACTCAGTAACGTCACGGTCGGAGCGGGGATGATCGTGCGGCCGGTGACCCAGCCGTTGGTGGACAAGTCGCGCAACGTGGTTTGGCACGAACACAAGGTCAATCGGACGCAGCGCGCCAATCAGAAGGCGCAACGGCCGTGCGTGATCTGGTTGACCGGACTGTCGGGCGCGGGCAAGTCCACCCTCGCCAACGCCCTGGAGCAGCGGTTGTTGCAACGCGGCTATCACAGCTATCTACTGGACGGTGACAATATCCGCCATGGGTTGAACCAGGACCTGGGCTTTTCCCGGGCGGAGCGGGTCGAGAATATCCGCCGGGTTGGCGAGGTGGCGGCGCTGTTCGTCGATGCCGGTCTGATCGTGATCAGCGCCTTCATCTCGCCGTTTCGCGCCGACCGGGCGCTGGCGCGGGCGCTGGCGCCGGAAGGGGAATTCATCGAGGTCTACCTGCGCGCCTCGCTGGCGACCTGCGAGCGGCGCGATCCCAAGGGACTGTACGCGCGGGCGCGGGCCGGGATGATCGGAGACTTCACCGGCATCGACTCGCCCTACGAAGCGCCGGAACGGCCGGAACTGGTGCTCGACACCGAGCGGGATTCAATCGAGGTCAACGTGGAGCGGCTGTGGAATTATCTGGCCGAGCGGCGCATCCTGCGCGGGGGTTGAGCCGAAAGCCAGAGAATCTGGACAGGAATGCCTTCGCGGACAGTCCGCCATGCTGCTTCTGACCAAGATTCTCAGCCAGTTGCTTTATCCGTTGTTGGCTTCCCTGCTGCTGGCCGCTGGCGCCGGCGTGCTGCTCTGGCGTGGGCGCCGCCGTTCCGGCGCGTGGCTGCTGGGCATTGCCCTCGGCTGGCTGTGGCTGTGGTCCACGCCCGCCTTCAGCGACTGGGTGCGCGCCACCCTCGAACAGCGCCATCCGCCGGCGTCGCTCGAACAACTGCCCAGCGCCGACGCCATCGTGGTGCTGGGTGGAGTGGCCGAAACCGCCGCGCCGCCCCTGCGGCCCGAGCCGAATCTGGGCGCGGCCATTGATCGTCTCTGGTACGCCGCCCACCTGTACCGCGCTGGGAAAGCGCCCTGGGTCCTGGTCAGCGGCGGCAACCTGCCTTGGAGCGGAGGCGAACAGCCGGAGTCTGCGGTTATGGCGGAACTGCTGCGGGAATGGGGCGTGCCCGCCGCCGCCATCCTCCAGGAATCCACCAGCCGCACCACCCGGGAAAATCGAGATTATTCTTTGCCCATCTTGCAAGCACACAATGCGCGGCGCATCCTGTTGGTCACCTCAGCCTTGCATTTCCCCCGCGCCCTGGCGCTGTTTCAGGCGACTGAGCTTGAGGTGATTCCAGCGCCGACCGATTTCGAAACTCGCTTTCCCAGCAACGCGCATCCCTTGCGCTGGTTGCCCGACGCCCAAGCGCTGGCTGATGGAAGCCGGGCGTTCAAGGAATATCTGGGCCGATGGGTGGATCGCCTGGCGGGTTTCGGAAAATAGCAGCTTGTGCTAAGCTAATAATGTCATTTATAATTGGCAATCGTATATTTAAATTAACAGCCTAACTTGGCGCAAGTTTAAACCACATGGGATTGATTCTTCGAAATACTGGCCCATTCCTGCTGGCCTTTGGGGTCTGCGTGGGGCTGATTGCGCTGCTGATCCGGCCGGCGCGGTCCTGGGGCTGGGTGGATCGGCCCGCTGGCCGCAAGTACCACCCGACCCCGGTGCCCCTGGTGGGTGGAGTCGCCATGTGCATCGCCTACGGTCTGAGCCTGCTGGCGCTGCCAGCGCGGCCCGACGCCTGCCAGGCGCTGCTGATCGCCATGGTGCTGCTGACCCTGATCGGCTTGTACGACGATCTGCGCGTGGCTCGCCCCACGATCCGCTTTGCATTCCAGGGCGGCGCGGTCTTGCTCATGGCGCTCGGCGGCGGCGTGACCCTGGACCATCTCGGCGATTTGTTCGGCTTGGGCAATGTCATCCTGCCCGAAGGCGCCGCGCTCCTGTTTACCGTGTTCTGTGTCGTTGGGGTGATCAACGCCTTCAACATGAGCGATGGCCTGGATGGTCTGGCGGGCGGCGTGGTGCTGATCGCGGCC
>JAXMFY010000010.1:0-117008 GCA_046347555.1 Candidatus Competibacteraceae bacterium
TTGATATATTCCCTCAACCGTAACGGCTGAGGGAACTATTATTATACCCTAATAAGCATTCCTTGCAAGAGCCAATCAACTTAATTCTTGATCAATCGCCCGACAACAACATAAGAAATTGATTTAACTAAAAATTGCCTTAGCAAGACATCATGCCAACCCTCTTCAGCTACTTGAGGGGTGTTTGGAAAAACCCAATTTCCATTTATCGCCATCAGCAAACGATCATAAGGATCCCGATGACGAAAATACGATTCGGATAATAGTGCGGTAAATCAGATGGTGGCCGAATTATCCGGCAGGATCCCATGGACCCACCAAGGACTGGCTCGGTATTATTTTACCAGCCGCCGACTCAACAAGCCGCGCTGGTATTCCAAAAATGACGAACCTCGCATGAATAACACCGAAAAGGAGCTCAACTCGGTCTCCACCGGCATAGGGTGCTTTCAGTCAACCATGTTCGACGCCAATCGACCATCGCCAAAATTAAAATGCCGAGATCGACGGAAAAATTGGCGGAGAGAGAGGGATTCGAACCCTCGATGGAGCTTTATGACCCCATACTCCCTTAGCAGGGGAGCGCCTTCAGCCGCTCGGCCATCTCTCCAAAACAACGCCCGCCGCAGGGGCGGCGGGGATGGATAAGCATACCGTTTACGAATACCGACGTAAAGCTCCCGAATTCAAGCATTGTGGCTAGCTGGCGGTTGCGCCGCGCTGGCGGCGGCATCCTGCTCGCGCTTGATCCGTTCGTAGATTTCCTCGCGATGCACCGCGATATCCTTGGGCGCATTGACCCCAATGCGAACCTGATTACCTTTGACGCCAAGCACGGTTACGGTCACTTCGTCACCGATCATCAGCGTTTCCCCAACTCTGCGCGTCAGAATCAACATGTCAAGCTACTCCTTGTTTTCCATATAACAGCATCAGGTCGTCTTGCGGTTTTTGACAGTCCGCGTCTGCAAACGGTCCATTCCCGCCGGTGGATTTTTTCGCATATTCATGCCCGTCCCTCCCTGGCTTGCGCCAGAGCGCGATCGAGGGTCAAGCCACCTTATCCAGTTCGAAAGCCTCATGAAGGGCGCGAACCCCCAGTTCGAGGTATTTCTCGTCCACCACCACCGAAATCTTGATCTCGGAAGTCGAGATCATACGGATATTGATCCCTTCCTTCGCCAGCGCCTGGAACATCCTGCTGGCGACGCCGGCATGAGACCGCATGCCGATGCCAACCAGCGACAGCTTGGCGATCCTGGCATCGCCCGACACTTCGCGGGCACCGAGTTGGGCAGCATGTTGCTTGAGGATTTCCAGGACACGCTCGTAGTCGTTGCGATGCACCGTGAAGGTGAAGTCGGTGGTACCGTCGCGCCCGATGTTCTGGATGATCATGTCCACTTCAATGTTGGCGTCGGACACCGGCCCCAGGATACTGAAAGCAATGCCTGGCCGGTCCGGAACGCCCAGCACGGTGAGCTTGGCCTCGTCGCGGTTGAACGCGATCCCGGCAATCAGTTCTTTCTCCATGGTTTCCGCCTCGAACGCTTCCTCGAAGGTGATCAACGTGCCTGGCCCTTCCTGAAAGGTGGAGAGCACTCGTAATGGGACATTGTGTTTGCCGGCGAATTCCACCGAGCGGATTTGCAGCACCTTGGAACCAAGGCTGGCCATCTCCAACATCTCTTCAAAGGTGATGCGATTCAACCGCCGGGCTTCCGGCACCACTCGGGGATCCGTGGTGTAGACTCCATCCACATCGGTGTAAATTTGACATTCATCGGCCTTCAAGGCGGCGGCCAACGCTACCGCCGTGGTGTCGGAGCCGCCCCGACCTAGCGTGGTGATGTTGCCATCCTCGTCCACCCCCTGGAACCCAGCCACCACCACCACCCGGCCCGCGTCGAGATCGGCGCGCATGGCGCTGGCTTCGATCTCTTGGATGCGTGCTTTGTTGAAGGCATTATCAGTGAGAATACGAACCTGACCGCCGGTGTAGGAGCGGGCCGGACAGCCGCGCTTTTCCAGGGCAATGCACAAGAGCGCGATCGTCACTTGCTCACCAGTGGACAGCAGCACATCCATCTCACGGGGATTGGGGCGGGGGGTAATGCCCTTGGCCAACCCGATCAGCCGATCGGTTTCGCCGCTCATGGCCGATACCACGACCACCACATGATCGCCACGCGCGCGCCAGCCGATTACTTTTTCCGCCACGTTCTCGATACGCTCAAGGTTGCCCACCGAGGTACCGCCATATTTCTGTACGATAAACGCCATGGTTTCCCTATCGAAACAAAGGCTAATTCCCCTCCCAGCCGGGAAATGCCCGGCGGGACGTAAAGGCGGCGATTATAGCGAAAGGCGGAAAATCTCCAAGCAATTCCGGTGCGGCGGCGCACTACCGCCAGGCTAAGGGTTAGATCAGTTGGCCGCGCACCCACTCCGGCACGGAGCGCAGGGCATGGTCCAGGTTCGTGGGATCGGTACCGCCGGCCTGGGCCATGTCGGCGCGGCCACCACCCTTGCCGCCGACCTGCTGGGCAACGGCATTCACCAGTTCGCCGGCCTTGATGCGCCGGGTTTCGGCTGGGGTCACGCCGGCCACCAATCGCACCTTGCCATCCTCGACCGTGGCCAGCACGACGGCCGCTGCCTTGAGCTGGTCTTTGTAACGGTCCACCGCCTCCCGCAAGGTCTTGGCGTCCACGCCGTCCAGTCTGGCGGCCAGCACTCTGATGCCGTCCACCTGCACCGCTTGGCTCAGCAAGTCGGCGCCCTGGCCACTGGCCAGCCGGCCCTTGAGTTGTTCGATTTCCTTTTCCAACTGCCGGCCGCGCTCGACCAGTTGCCGGACCTTGTCGGGGAAATTGTCGCGGTCGCCCTTGACCAGTTGCGCCACTTGCCGGGCGCGGTCCTGAAACGAGGCTACGTAATCCAGCGCCCGGTCACCGGTCACCGCCTCGATGCGCCGTACCCCGGCGGCCACGCCGCCCTCGGACACGATCTTGAACAGGCCGATGTCGCCGACCCGCTGGACGTGAGTACCGCCGCACAGCTCGGTGGAGAAGTCGCCCATCCGCAACACCCGGACCTTGTCCCCATACTTCTCGCCGAATAGTGCCATCGCGCCGGTGGCGATGGCCTCTTCCGGCGCCATGATGGCGGTTTCCACCGCTATATTGCCGCGAATCTGGGCGTTGACGATGCGCTCGATGGTGTCGATCTGCACGGGGGTCAGCGGCTCGAAGTGGGAGAAATCGAAGCGCAATCGCTGCGGATCCACCAGCGAGCCTTTCTGGGTGACGTGCGTGCCCAAGACCCGACGCAGGGCTGCGTGCAGCAAATGCGTCGCGGAGTGATGAAGAGCGGTCGCCTGACGTTTGGCGGCGTCCACTTGTGCGAGTATGCGGTCACCGCGCCGTAGTTGCCCCTGCTTCAGCACGCCGATATGGGTGAACACACCTTCGCCCTGCTTTTGAGTATCGCGGACCTCAAACTCCAGTCCATCGGCCCGCAGCCAGCCAGTATCGCCGACCTGACCGCCGGACTCCGCATAGAAAGGAGTGTGATCGAGCACCACCATGCCGTCGTCGCCGACGTTTAATGCCTCGACCGCCTTGCCATCGCGGAACAGCGCGACCACTGTTGTCTCTTCCTCCAGCCGGTCGTAACCGTGGAACTCGGTGGAACCCGCGACGCCGAGATCGGTGGTCTGGCGCAAGCCGAACTGGCTGTGGGCGCGAGCACGCTCCCGCTGCGCTTCCATTTCCCGCTCGAAGCCGGCGTTGTCCACTTGCAGGCCGCGTTCGCGAGCGATGTCGGCGGTCAAATCGACCGGGAAGCCGTAGGTGTCGTACAGCTTGAACACGGTCTCGCCGGGGATCACCGTGCCGGACAATTGAGCGATACTGTCTTCCAACAGCCGCATCCCGTGGGACAGGGTTTCGGCGAAACGCTCCTCTTCCTGCCGGATGACGCGGGTTACCTGATCGGCGGCGCTGGCCAATTCGGGATAGGCGCCGCCCATCTCCGCGACCAGCGGCACGACCAGCTTGTGGAAAAAGCTGCCCTCGACGCCCAGCTTGTGGCCGTGGCGCAGGGCGCGGCGCATGATTCGCCGCAGCACGTAGCCGCGCCCCTCGTTGGACGGCAGCACACCGTCGGCGATCAGGAAAGCGGTGGCGCGGATGTGGTCGGCGATCACCCGCAGCGAGCTGGAATGCAAGTCCGCCGCGCCGGTCGCTTCGGCGGCGGCCCGGATCAGGTTTTGAAACAGGTCGATCTCGTAGTTGCTGTGGACGCCCTGCATCACCGCCGCCAACCGCTCCAGCCCCATGCCGGTATCCACCGAGGGCTTGGGTAGCGGGGTCAGCGCGCCGTCGGCGCCGCGGTCGAACTGCATGAACACCAGGTTCCAGATTTCGATGTAGCGGTCCCCGTCGGCATCGGGCGTGCCGGGCGGGCCGCCAGCGATTTCGGGACCATGATCGTAGAAGATTTCCGAGCACGGGCCGCAGGGGCCAGTGTCGCCCATCGCCCAGAAGTTGTCGCTCTCGTAGCGCTTGCCGCCGGGTTTGTCACCGATGCGGGCAATGCGCTCCTTCGGCACTCGAATCTCATCGGCCCAGACCTGGTAGGCCTCATCGTCGGTTTCGTACACCGTCACCCAGAGCTTGTCCGCCGGCATCTTCAACACCCCGGTCAGAAACTCCCAGCCGAAATGGATGGCCTCGCGCTTGAAGTAGTCGCCGAAGCTAAAGTTGCCCAGCATCTCGAAAAAGGTGTGGTGGCGGGCAGTGTAGCCGACGTTTTCCAGATCGTTGTGCTTGCCGCCGGCCCGCACGCAACGCTGCGCGGTCGCGGCCCGGTGGTAGGGGCGATGGTCGCGGCCGGTGAACACGTCCTTGAACTGCACCATGCCAGCGTTGGTGAACAGCAGCGTGGTGTCGTTGATCGGGATCAGCGGGCTACTGGCCACCACCTCGTGGCCATGGTCACGGAAATAATCCAGGAAAAGCTTGCGAAGTTCGGCGCTGCGGGTCATGGTCGGGCTTTGAGTCGGTTTCGGTGCGATTTAGACAGCTTCAAATAAGCGCTTGATCTGATCCAGGGTAAACCCGTGCTGGCGCAACACCCGGGTTTGTTGCATTCGCTCGGCGGCATCGGTGGGCACAAGAGCCTTGAACCGCTTGCGATGCAATTCCCGCAGCTTGGGCAGCCAGAATGGATCCAGCGCGGCCAGGCTCGCGGTCACCTGCTCGTCCGGCACGCCGCGCTCGCGCAGTTCGCGGGCGATCCGCAACGGTCCGTAACCCTTGTCGGCTCGCGTACTGGCGTAAAGCTCGGCGTAGCGGCCCTCGTCAAGCAGGCGCTCCTCCACCAACCGATCCAGCACCGGATCGATTTGGGTGGGTGGATAACCGCGCTGGATCAGTTTCTGGCGCAATTCCAGCCGGGAATGCTCGCGCCGGGCCAACAGGTCCATGGCCTTGGCGCGAAGGGTTCCCGGATCGGGGACGACTGCGTCCCTAGAGATCCGCGTCCAGTTCATCGGCAGCGGAACCGCCTTCGTCATCGCTGACGCTACCGGGTTCGATAGCGGGCACCGCATCCGGGCGAGCCAGGAAGTGATTGCGGATCTTGCCCTCCAGGTCGCGGGCCAGTTCCGGGTTTTCCTTGAGATAGGCGCGGGCGTTGTCCTTGCCCTGGCCGATGCGGGCGCCGCCACAACTGTACCAGGCGCCGGATTTCTCGATCAGCCCGGCCTTGACGCCGAGGTCGATGATCTCACCCAATCGGGACGCGCCCTCGCCGTAGAGAATCTCAAATTCGGCCTGCTTGAATGGCGGGGCCAGCTTGTTTTTGACCACCTTGACCCGGGTTTCGTTGCCGATCACCTCGTCGCCCTTCTTGATGGACCCCGTGCGACGGATATCCAGCCGCACTGAGGCGTAAAACTTGAGGGCGTTGCCGCCGGTGGTCGTTTCCGGCGATCCGAACATCACGCCGATCTTCATCCGGATTTGATTGATGAAAATCACCAGGGTGTTGGAGCGTTTGATGTTGGCGGTGAGTTTGCGCAAAGCCTGGCTCATCAGCCGCGCTTGCAGGCCGACATGGGAATCGCCCATGTCGCCCTCGATTTCGGCCTTAGGCGTGAGCGCCGCCACCGAGTCGATCACGACGATGTCCACCGCGCTGGATCGCACCAGCATATCGGCGATTTCCAGCGCCTGCTCGCCAGTGTCGGGCTGCGACACCAGCAGATCCTCCACGTTGACGCCCAGCTTGGCGGCGTAGATCGGATCGAGCGCGTGTTCGGCGTCGATGAACGCCGCGCAACCACCCTGCCGCTGAGTTTCGGCGATGACCTGCAAAGCCAGGGTGGTCTTGCCGGAGGATTCGGGGCCGTAGATTTCGGTCACTCGCCCCCGCGGCAGGCCGCCGATGCCCAGGGCGATGTCCAAACCCAGCGAACCGGTGGACACGACCATCACGTCGCGGGCCACGCTGGTGTCGCCCAGTCGCATGACCGCGCCCTTGCCAAACTGGCGTTCGATCTGGGTCAACGCCCCGGCAAGCGCCTTTTTCTTGTTGTCGTCCATTCCCCGAACCCCCTCTGTGTGATGATGACCAAACCGGACGATCCCGCCGAAGCCGGCCGCCAATGGCAATTGTTCCATAGAACCGGCGGCTAACCTAGACCCGGCCAGCGGCGCAGCACTCGATAGCGCGCGCCGCTCTCTTCGTGCAACGACTCGACCAGGGCGATGTCGCGGATCAACCAGGATACCGGCGCGGCCGGCGGTTGCGCCGGGGCCGGACCGGGAAACTTGCGGGCCAGGGTCACATGAGCCTGAAACGCCCGCCGTTCGGGGGTAAAGCCACAGCCGCGCAACCGCCGATGCAGATCGGCCACCAACTCGTACAGTTCGGGTGGGGTGTGGCTGGAACCCAGCCACAGGATGCGTGGTTGCGGCCAGTAACCGTAGCGGTCCAGGGTCAGTTCCAGGGCCGGCGGCGCCAAGTCCGCCAGCGCGGCCTCGTACTCGGCAAGCCGGGCGGCGGCGGTCGCGCCCAGAAACACCAAGGTCAGATGCAGATTGTCATCGCGCACCCGTCGTCGGCCAGCGATATTCGCCGCAAGGTCAGCCAGTTGCCGGCGTTCGGTTTCCTCCGGCCACAAGGCGAGAAACAGCCGTCGGGGCGCGTCAGGATCGGCGGGCGAGGACATCCAGCACCCCTTGCAGGGCGGCGACCACGGTTTCCCGGCGCACGGCGTTGCGGCCGCCCTTGAAATACCGGCGTTCGACGTGGGTTGGACCCTCCCGCGAGGCCCAAGCCAGGTAGACCGTGCCAACTGGCTTGTCCGGGCTACCGCCATCGGGACCAGCGATACCGCTGACCGCCACGGTGAGATCGGCGCGGCTGCGCTCCAGGGCGCCGGTCGCCATTTCGGCCACGACCTCGGCGCTGACCGCGCCATGCTCGGCAAGGGTTGCATCCCGCACGCCCAACAGTTCACCCTTGGCGGCATTGCTGTAGGTGACGAAACCCCGGTCGAACCAACCGGAACTACCCGGCATGTCGGTGACGGTCTTGGCGATCCAACCCCCGGTACAGGATTCGGCGACCGCCAAGGTCCAGCCTGGCGCACGCAGGGCCACGCCCACACGAACGGCCAGTTCGTAAAGATTTCGATAGGCTGGATTCGAGGCGGACAAGGCTATTCCCCGATGTTCTTGTGGTATGCACAGGCATGCGTGGGGCGGTTTCGCCTGAAGCAACACTCAATTCAAGATACCAGAATCGAAGGCTTCAAGCTTGCACCGGCGCGACCGCCGCAGGTTTGACATCCGGGCTATTTTAACCAGCCTTTGCGGTGGAAGAACCAGAACGGCGCGACCACCGACGCGACCATGATCCCCAGCGCCAAGGGATAGCCCAGCGTCCATTTCAATTCGGGCATGAATTCGAAGTTCATGCCATAAATACTGGCGATCAGGGTCGGCGGCAACAAGGCGACCGAGGCCACGGAGAAAATCTTGATGATCTTGTTCTGGTTGATGTTGATGAAACCGACGGTGGCGTCCATCAGAAAGTTGATCTTCTCGAACAGAAACGAGGTGTGCCCGTCCAGCGATTCGATGTCGCGCAGGATTTGGCGGGCCTCCTCGATCTGGTCGGGGGAAAGCAGCCGCCGCCGCATCAGGAAGGAGATGGCTCGGCGGGTATCCATCAGGTTGCGACGGATCCGCCCATTCAGGTCTTCCTCGCGGGCGATGCTGGCCAGCACCTCGGCGGCGGCCTCGTCGGTCAAATGGGCCTTGAGCACTCGCCCCCCAATCTCCTCCAGGTCAGCGTAGACGCCCTCCAGCGCGTCGGCCGAATATTCGGCGTCGGTGGCGTACAGGTCGAGCAACACGTCCCGGCAGTCCTCCAGATAGCCGGGCTGGTGCCGGGCGCGCATGCGCAGCAGGCGGAAAACCGGCAGGTCTTCCTCGTGCAGGCTGAACAGGATGTCCTGCTTGAGCACGAAAGCCACCGGCACGTTGCGGGATTCGTCCGCCTTGTCGAGCAGGAAGTCGGAGCGGATTTGCAAGGCGCCGGTCGCGTCCTCGAAACAGCGGGCGCTGGCTTCGATGTCGCCGAAGTCGTCCTCGTCCGGCAAGGTCAGGTTGAACAGTTCCCTGGCCAGCAAGCGTTCCTCGTCGGTCGGGTCGTCGAAGTCGATCCAGATCGGCCGGACGCGCTCAAGGTCGGTCCCATCCTCGATCTGAATCTGGCGCAGGCGACCGTTTTGCAATTCGAAAGCATTGATCATGGGATTTGCGCGACGGGCGAAATGGCGCGGAAAATAGTCTTAAACCAAACTTGGGTAAAGCGAATTCTTCAAGAGGCCGATCGCGCTTGGACCACCTTGACCCGCACACGCCGATGATGCAGCAGTACCTGCGCATCAAGGCCGAACATCCCGACATCCTGCTGTTCTATCGGATGGGAGATTTTTACGAGCTGTTCTATGACGACGCCCGCCGCGCCGCCGAGTTGCTCAACATCACCCTGACCACTCGCGGCCAGTCGGCCGGCGCTCCGATTCCGATGGCTGGCGTCCCATTCCACGCCGTGGAAAGCTATCTCGCCCGACTGGTGAAACTCGGCCTGTCGGTGGCGATCTGCGAGCAACTCGGTGATCCCGCCGCCAGCAAGGGACCGATGGAGCGGCGAGTCACCCGGATCGTCACGCCTGGCACCCTGACCGACGAGGCGCTGCTGGACGAGCGTCGCGACAACCTGCTGCTCGCCTTGCACCAGGCCAAGCAGGTCTACGGGCTGGCCCATCTGGACCTGAGCGGTGGTCGATTCACGATCACGCAGGTTCACGGCCCAGCGGCGCTGCTCAGCGAACTGGAGCGGCTGAAACCGGCGGAACTGCTGATCGACGAGGCCGCCGACCCGCCCGAATCCTGGCGCCAGCATTCCGGCCTGCGTCGGCAGGCGCCCTGGCATTTCGACCCCGACAGCGCCACGCGCGCCTTGTGCGCTCAGTTTGGCGTGCGCAACCTGGATGGCTTCGGCTGCGCCGACCAACCGGTCGCGGTGGCCGCCGCCGGCTGTTTGTTGCAATACGTCAAGGACACCCAGCGCGGCGCCCTCCCTCATTTGACCGGTCTGCGGGTCGAGCGTCATGAGGACAGCGTCATCCTGGACGCCGCCAGCCGCCGCAACCTGGAACTGGAGCACAGCCTGAGCGGTCGCCACGACCATACCTTGATTGGCGTTCTTGACCGCTGCGTGACGCCAATGGGCGGGCGATTGTTGCGCCGCTGGACCCACCGGCCGTTGCGGGATCGGATCGTGATCGGCCAGCGGCAGAATTGCCTGCGACAATTGCTGGAAAACGGCGGCTACGAGTATTTGCGCGGGTCGTTGCGCGGGACCGGCGACATGGAACGGATTCTAGCGCGGGTAGCGCTAAAATCGGCCCGGCCGCGCGACCTGGTCGTCCTGGCCGACGCCCTGGCCCGCCTGCCCACCGTGCAACGGTTTCTCGGCTTGCTGGATGCGGCGTTGCCGCAAGACCTCGCCCGCCGCGCCGGGACACATCCCGAAGTTTGCGATCTCTTGAACCGGGCGATCATCGCCAATCCGCCACAGGTCTTGCGCGATGGCGGAGTGATCGCTCCGGGTTACGACGCCGAACTGGATCAACTCCGGAACCTGAGCGAGCACGCCGACGATTATCTGGTGGAACTGGAGGCGCGGGAACGCCAGCGAACCGGCATCGCCAATCTCAAGGTCGGGTTCAATCGGGTGCATGGCTACTACATCGAAGTCACCCGCGCTCAGTCGCAGGCGGTGCCAGCCGATTATTTGCGTCGCCAGACCCTCAAGGGCGCGGAGCGCTACATCATTCCGGAATTGCAGGAATTCGAGCATCGGGCGCTGCGCGCCCAGGAACAGGCGCTGGCGCGGGAAAAGGCGCTGTACGACGCTCTGCTGGATCGTCTGATCGCCGATTTGCCCGCGTTGCAGACCAGCGCCGCCGCCCTGGCGGAACTGGACGTGCTGGCCAATCTGGCCGAACGCGCCGCCGCCTTGCGCTGGAATCGACCGGAACTGGTGGACCCGCCGGGGATCGAGATCAAGGCCGGCCGTCATCCGGTGGTCGAACAGGCGCTGGAAGAAACCTTTACCCCCAACGATTTGATGCTGGAACCGGAACGGCGGCGGATGCTGATCGTCACCGGGCCGAACGCCGGCGGCAAATCCACCCTGATGCGCCAAACCGCGCTGATCGTATTGCTCGCCCACCTGGGCAGCTTCGTTCCGGCCGAGCGGGCGGTGATCGGCCCGATCGACCGCATCTTTACCCGCATCGGCGCCTCCGACGATCTGGCCGGCGGCCGCTCCACCTTCATGGTGGAAATGAGCGAAGCCGCCAACATCCTGCACAACGCCACCCCGCGCAGTCTGGTCCTGATCGACGAGATCGGACGCGGCACCAGCACCTTCGACGGACTGGCGCTGGCCTGGGCCTGCGCCGTGCATCTGGCCGGAACCGTGCGTGCCTTCACCCTGTTCGCCACCCATTATTTCGAACTGACCCGGTTGCCGGACGAACAACCCGGCATTGCCAATATTCATCTCGACGCGGTGGAGCACGGCGAGACCCTCGTGTTCCTGCACCGGGTCCAGGACGGGCCGGCCAGTCGCAGCTATGGCCTGCAAGTGGCGGCGCTGGCGGGCGTGCCGCCGGTGGTGATCCAGCAGGCCCGCCAGCGGTTGCGCTGGCTGGAACGACAGATGCTGCGACGGGAATTGCCGGGGCGGGCGACGCCGGCGACACCGCAACTGTCGCTGTTTGGCGAGACTACGCTCCCGGTCGTCGCCGCGCTGGCGGCGCTCGATCCCGACGCGCTGACCCCGGAACAGGCGTTGGTTGAACTTAAGCGGCTGAAAATGCTCGGCGATTCTTGATATTCCCGCTGCTGCTAGCCATCGGGCTGACCGTTGACCCCGTCACCGGTTGACTCAACCTTCCGGTATGGGTTGGAGCGCGATTGGCGTGTTCGTGCCCTTACCCCCGACACTCGATCTTCACCACGAAATCGCGGGCCTCGGCGGCGATGTCGGCGGCGGCGCGGGCCGCGCGCGGCAGTCGGCTCTGATAATCCACCCCGGCCGCTTCAAGGAAGCCGCGCGCCAACGCGGCCTTGATGGCGAAATTGACGTTTTGCGGAATATCCCCAGTCATCTCATGGACGCGAACCACGTTCAGCTTCGAACTGACCACCCCCACCACCGCGCCATCGCCATCGAGCAATGGACCACCGCTGTTGCCGGACTGGGTCGGGGCGGTGAATTGCAGGGAACGGGTGTCGTCGCCCGGACCGATCAACGAACTGACGTTGCCCGTGGTCACCTGCGGTCCCGAACCCAGCAGGCCCCCCAGTGGATAACCCACCACGATCACGGCTTCGCCCAGCCGCGCCTGCGGTCCATCGCGAAACACCGCCACTCCGGCCAGGGGCGCGGCGGCCCGCAATAGCGCCAGATCGTTGGTCGGATCGGTGAACACCGGCTCCAGGACACACCGCTGGCGCGGCGAACGGGCCAGAATTTCCCGCGCGCCATCGATAACGTGTTGATTGGTCAACACATAGCCATCCGAATGGACGCAAAACCCGGTGCCACTGAAGGCGGTTTCCCCGGCCTGTCCCGCTCCGCTCCGCGCGCCTGGACCCGCAGCGGGCGGCTCCGGCGCCGACAGGCCGAAATGCGCCGCCAGCGCCGCCAGGCCCGCCGCGAATCCCTGCCCCACCGCCCGGAACTTCCATTGCCCCTGGTGCCGATACAGCTCCGCCAGGATCATCGCGGTCTCGCCGCGACCGGTCAGCGGCAACGGAAACACCAGCAACGGCGCGTTGGCGGCGTCCGTCACCCAGGCGCGGATCGTGGCGAACACGCCGAAGGTGGTGCCCGGCGGCGCCCCCGGCCTGACCGTCAGCACCAGGGCGACGCGGGCGACCGCCGCCGGCACGGCATCCAGATCGATCTCGAATTCGCCCGTCGGCTCGGTGAACGCCACCGCGCCGTCGCGGGAGCGCGGCTGATCGGCGCTGATCAGGTCGGCGAGATCCCGCGCCCGCCCATCGGTGGCAAGCAGCACCGCGCCGGTCTGGGTCCGGGCGATGAACTCCTCGCGGGGCTCGCCCGCCACGCCGATTTTCACGCGCCCGCCGCCGAGCGGGCGGTTCTGTCCAGGCTGAAGTTCCTGCATGACCTTGTTACCTCACGTCATCCCGGTTCGAGCGCATTCGCTCACGGGCAACAACTCGGAAAAGTCGTGAATCGCCGGGAATTCGCCCGGCGGCTTGGGCGGATCGGTGGAATCCGGCCGCAACACCGAGACCAGATGCGCGATTCCGTAGGTCCGCGCCGCGCGCAGAATAGCCAGATGATCATCCACCAGCAGGGTCGTGGCGGGATCGAACGGCTCCCGCTCACGCAACCGGGGCCAAAATTCCGGCTGCTCCTTGACCAAGCCGAGATCGTGGGCGCAGACGATGGCGTCGAAATGGCCGGTCAGCCGGGTTTTCTCCATCTTCAGGGCCAGGCTGTGGCGATGCGCGTTGGTGACCAGCACGACCCGCTTGTCGGCGGCGCGCAGCGCGTCCAAAAAGTCCAGCACATGCGGATGCACCGCGATCAGGTGCTCGATTTCGCGCTTGAGGGTCACAATGTCCAGCGCCAGTTCCCGGGTCCAGTAATCCAGGCAATACCAGGCCAGCGTGCCTTCCACCGCCCGGGTGCGAGCCGCCACCTCGGCGCGGGCCTGGGCGAGCGACAGGCCGTGGCGCTGGGCGTAACGCGCCGGCACCAGCTCCCGCCAGAACTGATTGTCGAACCGCAAATCCAGCAAGGTCCCGTCCATGTCGAGCAGGACGGTGCGAATCAGCGGCCAGGGCAACCGCGGGGTCATGGTCGGAAACTCCACCACATAAACGGTGTGGGGTTGGATTGTTGTAGAATTAAAGCAGATCGCACCGTATTCGCTTATCCATCGATCCCTGAGGGTTTTTCGCGTCATGCTCACCGTTCCCGACAACGCCCTGGCCGCCCTGATGGAGCCGGTTCAGGCCATCGCACGGGAAGCGGGGCATCGTATTCTGGACGTTTACGCCAACGGTTTCAGCGTGACCGAAAAAGCCGACCAAAGTCCGGTCACCGAGGCCGACCTGGCCGCTCACGGCTGCATCCTGCGCGGCCTGGCGCAATTGACGCCCGGCATCCCGATCCTGTCCGAGGAAGCGGCCGATGTCGGTTTCGCCGAGCGCAGCCACTGGGAATGGCTGTGGCTGGTGGACCCGCTCGATGGCACCCGCGAGTTTATCCAGCGCAGCGACCAGTTTTCCATCAACATCGCCCTGATTCACCGCCACGAGGCGGTGCTGGGGCTGATTCTGCCGCCGGTCGATGGAACCTGCTACTACGCCTGGCGCGGCGGTGGCGCCTTCAGGCAACCCGCCAGCGAGGCCCCCCAGCGCATCCGGGTCGCCCGGGTCTGCCATTACCCGGTGCGCGTGGTCAGCAGCCAGGGTTCGTACCGTACCCGGCGCTTGCAGGATTATCTCAACCTGCTTGGTCCGCACCGGCATATCGCCCTTGGTTGCGCCCTGAAGTCCTGCCTGATCGCCGAGGGCCGCGCCGATCTCTATCCGCGCTTCGGCCCCACCGGCGAATGGGATACCGCCGCCGCCCAGATCCTGTTGGAGGAAGCGGGCGGCTATCTGACCGACACCCAGCTCCGGCCGCTGCGCTACAACGCCCGGCCGGTGTTGATCAACCCGGATTTCTTCGCCTTCGGCGATCCCTCCCGCGACTGGGCGCGGTATCTGCCGCCCCCACCCCATCCGCGCGGGCGGCCGTTGTTCCTACCCAGCCACTAGCATTCCACGCCGTCGAGCTCCGCCATGCCTTACGAACGCTATCGCCGCGACTTGCAACGGGAAGGTTTCCGGCACGATCCCGCCCAGGAGCGCGCCATCCAACACCTGCAAAAAATTTACGAACAACTGCTGATCCAGCCCGAGCCCGCCCCCAGCAAAAAGCCAGGGCTGTTCACCCGTCTGGTCGGGCGCGATCCACCCTCCGCCACGACTCGGGGTCCCACTGTGCGCGGGTTGTATCTGTGGGGCGGCGTCGGACGCGGCAAGACCTATTTGGTCGATACCTTCTTCGACGCCTTGCCGCTGGAGCGCAAGCAGCGCATCCACTTCCATAGCTTCATGCGGTCGGTGCATGCCGAGCTGAAGCAACTGCGCCACCAGCAGGAACCGCTGCGGGTGGTCGCCCGCCATTTCGCCGAAAAGGCGCGGGTGATCTGCCTGGATGAATTCTTCGTGTCCGACATCACCGACGCCATGCTGCTGTACGGTCTCTTGAAGGAATTGTTCGCCCGCGGCGTCACCCTGATCACCACTTCCAACATCGAGCCGGACGGTCTGTACAAGGACGGTCTGCAACGCGCTCGGTTCCTGCCCGCCATCGAATTGCTCAAGCAACATCTGGACGTGTTGAACGTGGACGGCGGCGTGGACTACCGGTTGCGCTACCTGGAAAAGGCCGAGATTTACCACTACCCGCTCGACGAGCGGGCCGATCAGATCTTAGAGGACGCCTTCACCCATATCGCGCCGGAACCGGGCCATCGCGGCGGCGACGTGGAAATCGAGGGTCGATTCATTCCCACCCTGCGCGAGGCGGACGGCATCGTCTGGTTCAATTTCCGGGCGATCTGCGACGGGCCGCGCGGCACCGCCGACTACATCGAAATCGCCCGCTGCTATCACACCGTGCTGATTTCCAACGTGCCGGTGATGGACTGGCAGATGGAAAATCAGGCGCGACGCTTCGTCAATCTGGTGGACGAATTTTACGACCGGGGCGTCAAGCTGATCCTGTCCGCCGCCGCGCCGGTGCTGGAACTTTACACCGGCGAGAAGCTGAGGTTCGAGTTCCAGCGCACCGCCAGCCGCTTGCAGGAAATGCAGTCGCACGAATACCTGGAGCGGCCGCACTTGCCGTAAATGTCAACCCACCACCCGCACCGTTGTCCCGGCCAGGAACCCCGCGATGTTCTCCGCCAGTTGCCCGATCAGGCGCTGGCGCGATTCGCGACTGCCCCAGGCGCAGTGCGGGGTGACGATCAGGTTGGGGATATCGGGGGCCAGCAACGGATTCCCGTTCACCGGCGGCTCCAGGCTCAACACGTCCACGCCCGCCCCGCCCAGCGCGCCCCGGCGCAGCGCGTCGGCCAGCAGCGCCTCGTCCACCAGCCCGCCCCGGGCGGTGTTGATCAGGATGGCGTCGCGCCGCATCAACGCCAACTCCCAGGCCCCGATCAGGCCACGGGTCGCCGGCGTCAGGGGGCAATGCAGGCTGAGCACGTCCACCTGCGGCAACAGCGCCGGCAGCGGCGTCCGATCCGCCAAGGTCTCCACCGTGCCGGGCCGTTGGGCGACCAGCACCCGCATCCCGAACACCTCGGCCACGCGCGCCACGCCCCGGCCCAGTTCGCCATAACCGACGATGCCCAGGGTCTTGTCGGTCAATTCGTGGATGGGGAAATCCAGCAAGCAGAACTGGCTAGCCCGTTGCCAGCAGCCGTCGCGCGCCGCCCGTTGGTACTCCGGCCAGCGGGTGCACAGCGCCAGCAGCAGCGCGAATACATGCTGGACCACCGCCGACGTGCCATAGCCCCGGCAATTGCAGACGGTGACGCCGCGCGCCGCCGCCGCGTCCAGGTCCACGTTGTTGACCCCAGTCGCGGCGACGACAATCAACCTCAGGCGCGGCGCCTGTCGGATCGTGGCGGCGTCCAGCACGACCTTGTTGCTGATCACCACCTCGGCGGGTTCGATCCGCTCGGCGACCTTGGCGGGCGCGGTGGCTGGGTAATAACACCAGTTCGGCAGCACGCGATCGAGGCCGCTGAAATTCAGATCACCGCGATCCAGCGAGTCGCGGTCGAGAAACACACCTAACATACGGGAAACCTCCGATGGACGATTAGCCCCATTATAGGCGCAACCTCACTGGGGCAGCCCTCCAAGACTTGGCCTAGCGCAACCGATGCAGCCGGGCCGTCAACAACCTCTCATGGCCGTCATTTCGGAAAGATGACTTGGCACTATGGGATTCTGTGGGATAGGTATTATTGAGTCCTCCACCTCCACCTCCAGGTCCGTATGACATTTAAAATAGGAATTTCCACCCAACGATAGCTTATTAATCCAACAATGATGGTAGCCAGAACCATGGCCACAAGAATAAGTATGTGGCTTATTATTCCAGAGTTGGCGATTTGCACTGAAATGCGACCGATAGCGGATAATACAAGAAGATGTGAAAGATATATGGAATACGAGGCATCGCCTATCTTTCGTATCATTTTTGGAAAATGCAGTTTCCCATTTATTTCCATGCTTGTCGCGCCGTAGACGACGAGAAGTGACGGAATTCCAAAGAATATAACCCGCCACCAACCCACGGAATTCAACGCCAAGTGACTGTTGGAGTTAGGCCAGATTGCGAAAAACAAAAACGCGCCAATCCCCATCCCCATCAATAACTGTCCATTTTTGTGAATATTGCAACGTAGGAACAGGGCAATCGCGGCGCCTCCTATGAAATCCAGAGTTAGGGGATCAAAGACTAACCGTAGTGTCGGACCATAATGCTCGTCCGGATTCGCCATGCAATAAGATTTTCCTATCATTACTACCAGCGCCCATAGAGCGAGCAGGAATGGGAATGCGCGTTCTGGAAGGATTGGCATAAAAAAGGCGATAACGATATAGAAGTACATTTCATGAATCAGCGTCCATCCAACCATGATAAGTGGTAATAAATCTTCGGGAAGGAGAAGAAAGGAGCTGAGAATGTTGACTTGATTGCCCTGTGCGGAATTTACCATTTCAGGCCTATGAAGCCAGAAAATCAGGACAATGGTGCTGTAAAACCAATATACGGGGTAAATTCGGGTAATGCGTTGGATAAAAAAATGTCGCGCTGCTCTTAAGGATTGAAATTGACCATAGGTGACCGTGGCAATGACGAACCCACTGATTACAAAGAATAGATCAACGCTGACTATTCCATAGTCTAGCCAATCAGGGAGAATCATCTCTTTAAGGCTATACTTCCGTTCAACAATTTGTAAATGGCAAAAAACCACAAGCAAAACAGAAACCCCACGCAGAGCCTGAATATTTTCAAATTTTTTTGGCATTAACGGATTCTAACGCCGCTATCAATATGCATGTTGGCTGCCTTTTGATTCCCCCGTAGTGGAATCTTTGGATCAGGACTATCCACGGGTTCTTCAAAACGGTTATAACTGGGTATCACTGAATCGCTTTCATCGTCGGACAGGCCTTGAGAAGAGTAGAGCGAAACCAGCCGGGCGATCAGCAGGGTCACGTAGAAGAGGCCGACCATGGATTCAGTCATCGCCAGCATCCGCGCCAGATTGGACACCGGAACAATATCGCCATAGCCGGACGTGGCCAGTGTGGTGATGCTGAAATAAAGGCTGTTGAAACCCTCCAGTGAGCGGCTGGTGGGGGGGCCGACCGTGAAGGCAAAGGAATCGGGAGCCAGCCGTTCCACCAGCAAGTAAGCAAAGGCCCAGAGCAAGCCCAGCAGCAGATAGGTTGCGACGCCGGCGCACAGGATCTCGGAATTGACCTGGGGCGCCCGGAGGATAAAACCCAGTAGGCGCAGCACGATGAATCCGATGAACACCAAGCCCATCCCCAGGGAAACCTGTGGCGGTAGCAGATCCGGCCACCAATAATTCACCCATTTCTCCACCAGCGCCGGTACGGCGAACACCATCGCCCACCACAACGTTCTCCGTCGGCCGCTCACCGCCACCACCGCGGACAGCAGCACCAGCGTCATCAGCACCGCTTCAATCAGAATTCCATTCCGAACACTCTGCACGAATGGCGCCGTGACGTACAGCAGCACCAGAGCGACCAGAAAGTAGGCGACCGAGAAGCGAAAAACCCCGGAACTGGCGTCCCTCGCCCGCGAGGGCGTCGCCATCCGGGGTTTGAACGGAGCGGCGCGGAACATCAATCAAGGTTTCTTCAGCCGAACACCAGCGAATCAGACAGCGCTAGTTCAAATTCGGGTCCGGATAGTACTTGGCGCCGGTGATGCTGATCCCGACGATGGCGCCCTGGTCGCTAAGCTGGTACATCAGCACGCCCGGGGAGACCGACACGCCCAACTGGTTACCCATGCTCTGGGTGCGGGTCTGCGCCGAGGCCATCACGTTGCCGCCGAATTCCCAGCCCGAGTTCACGAACTGGTCAAAGGCTTGCGGTGTTTCGAACACGAACACCAGCCGGAAGCGCTGAACCCCGAAGCCGTAGCCGGGCTGCAACTCGACCATTCGCATGAAGGTCTCCCGCCGGGTGGCGTGGCTGACGGCGAGTCCCCCGCCGGTCGCGCTACCCATGAAGAGCACTTTGAAGCCGAAGTTGCTAAAGACAGCGTAACCGGCCGCCCGCTGGATCTGGCGGCGCGCGGCGGGATATTGCTGGTAAAGCTGCGCGATGGTCTCGTTCGCCATCGTGCGAATTTCGGCGCGCTGCTCGTCGGCCTGGTGTGGGGACATGGGCGCCGTCGAGCAGGCTTGCAAGCCGAGACCCAGGGCAACCATCAGCGACAACACCATGAAGGCACGGCAGGGCGCGACTCGTGCGACCAAGCTGCAAGCTCGTTGCATTTTCAACATTTTTTGATCCTCGGTATATGGGGGTTGAATTCGCATGGTAGCAGGGCGGAGAGGCGGTGAGGCCACTCATTCGATCCAACTTGCGATTTTAGGCAATTTTCAAGAGACTCATCATAAAGATTCGCGGGATTGACAAATTGTCACCTCTTTTTGTTAATTATCAAGCATGAGCAGCCATGGCCGATTAACCGGGGACGGAAGCGCCGTCGATTCAACCCACACGCATCCCGTCAGCGAAGGCTGGCTGCGGGTCGGTCCGCTGGTCGCGGTTTCCCTGGTGCTGCGGGAATTCGGCGTCGACCCGATGGAAATCATGGCCAGCCTCGGCCTTGATCCAGTCCTGTTCGACGATCCCGAGAACACGATTTCCTTTGCCGCCATGGGTCAGTTGCTAAAACGGTGCGCGGCATGGACGCAATGTCCCCACTTCGGCCTGCTGATCGGACAGCGGATGGGGCCGGCTTGCCTGGGCCTCGTTGGCGAATTGCTCCAGCACTTGCCGGATGTCGGTTCGGCGCTGCGCAGCCTGGTTTTAAACCTGCATTTGCACGACCAGGGGGGAGTGCCCCTGTTATCGGTCGAGCAGGGCACGGCGATACTGTGCTACGCGATCTACCAGGGGGGCGTGGAAGGCGCCGACCAGATTTACGATGGCGCCATCGCCATCACCTTCAATATCCTGCGGGCGTTGTGTGGCCCCGCCTGGTTGCCGACCGAGGTGCTGTTCTCCCATCGGCGGCCGAACGATATCGGGCCGTACCGCCGCTTCTTTCAGGCGCCGCTCCGCTTCGACCGGGAGCAAACCGCGCTGATCTTCCCGGCAACGTGGCTCAATCATCCCCTGCCCGACGCCGATCCCAACCAACGCCATCGGCTCGAACAGCAAATCGCCGTGCTTGAAAACCTGGACAGCGGTGACCTGACCCGCCGGTTACGCCGCGTCCTGCGAATCTCGTTGGTTACCCGCCGAACGTCGCTAGCCCAAGTCGCGCAATTGTTTTCGATGCACCGCCGCACCTTGAACCGGCGCTTGGAGGAACGGGGTGTCACTTTCCAGGCACTGGTGGATGAAGTTCGCTATGAAATCGCGCGCCAGTTGTTGGAAAACACCCACATGTCGATCTGCCAGGTCGCGGCGACACTCAACTACAGCGACGCCAGCGCGTTCACCCGGGCGTTCCGGCGCTGGTCGGGAACCACGCCGGCCGCGTGGCGAACGCGGCTTTTGACGGATGGTTGACTTGTGGGTGAGTGACGCCGAAAGGGCGGGCCGTGTCAACTGGTCCAATGGGATCAAAAAACCCTTCCCCCGCATACGGGGGAAGGGCAGGGATGAGTCGGTTTTTTCAACAAATCAGCCCGCGAGAGGCTATGCGAAAACGTGTTTTATTTCATCGTGACCGTAAGACCAGTCACATTTCCAAGGTTGAGGTTCAACCCCTTGGTCCGCGAGCGCAAGTTCATGATCACGCCATTCTCGTTCTGCAAGCGCAGGCCGCCCACGCCACCGCCCACGGCCACGCTCGCCCCCAGTTGGGTGTAGGTGCCGGGGAATTTCGATACATCCTGTAAGGCGTACACTTCGCCGACCGCACTCATTTTCGAGATGCCCACATTGAGGCCGGCGCTCATACCCCTGATCTTGAACGGATATTTCTTACCCTTGAACGTCAGCGTTCCGCCACCGGTGCTGCCGCCTAGAACCAGCCCGAATTGTCTTTCGGCAATCGCGACTTTGCCGACCGGTTTGTCGATGTCCGCCGCCACCGCCAGGCTGCTCAACAGCAACGACGTGGCCAGCAGAATACCGCCAGTTATTTTGCGAACGCTTTGCATCATCGGATTTCTCCATAGTACTAACGTGAACAACGGGATTGACCGCCTATTGCTAAACAACGGTCGGGGAATGAAACCCGAGGGTTAGCATTGCTTCGATGGGCCATGACCAACTTCGGGTTGCAATGGATCGGGAGGGTTCGATTCGACGTCCTCCAAGTCGTTTTTGTCGCCAGTCCGGTCAGGGCGCCGCCCCGCTTAATTGCCGCAGCAACGCCCGAACCTCAGGATTGTCCGGCTCCAACGCCGCCAGGCGCTGGACATAATTGCGCGCCACGTCAACATGGCCCGCGTTCCGTTGGAATGCCACCAGCGCCATCAGTGTATCGCGGTCGTTGGGATGTTTCGCCAACACCGTTTCCAGTATCTGGATGGCTAGTCCGCCCTGACCGGCGCCGTTCAGCGCCACTGCGTACACATAGCCGTAACGGGGATTATCGCCGCCCAGCCGGGCGGCTTCCGCCAGGGCGGTCAGGGCCTCGGACACTCTGCGCTGGCGGATCAGCAACAACCCCAGCGCATGGTGCGCGGCGGCATGGTGGGGATCGCGGGCCAGCGCTTGGCGCAAGGTCTGTTCGCCCTCCCCGTCCCGTCCTTGGAGCCGATACAAGTCGGCGAGATTGACCGCAGCCTGGGTGAAGGTCGGCTGCAAGTCCAGGGCGGCGCGGTAAGCGGCTTCCGCCCGGTCGAACTGGCCTTGGTCGGAATAGACCAAGCCGACGTTGAGATACGACTCCGGGCGGTCGGCGTTGGTCATTTCGGCGGCGACGTATTCGTCGACGCCTCGCTGGATCGCCCTCCGCTGATTTTCGGCGAGCATTTCCTTCGGCGCCGCAGCCAACCCCCGCGCCGCGTCGATCCGCACCTGCCGCACTGGATCGTCGAGCAATGGTAACAAGTATTGCACCTTCAGTTCCGGTGGCAACCCTTCCAGGCCCCGCGTCGCCGCGCTCCGCAACAATGGATCGGGATCGGTCAGCAAGGGGCGCAGGGTTTCGAACCCGGCGGGATCAAGCCGCTCGCCCAGCAACACCGCTCCGCTGGCCCGCGCGATATTGGGCTGGTCCGGGTCTTTGAGCAACGCCCGCAACAATTCCCGCGCGCCGGCCGCCTCGATTTGACCAGCGTGCAGCGCCTCGGCGAACCGTTGGTGACCGGGCAGGGGATTGCCATACCACTTCCGAACCTGCTCCGCCGCCCACTGCGCCGATTTGTCCTGGTGGCAACGATTGCAAGCATTGGGGACGCTCAGCTTCACCGTCAAATCCGGGCGGGGAATGCGGAAGCTATGGTCATGGCGCGGATCTACGATCATGTAGGTCGTGGGAGGCGCGTGACAGGCCACGCAATCCGCGCCCTTGGAATCGGCCGGATGAAAATGGTGGCGCGGCGACTCGTATTTCGCCGCCAGGTGGCATTGCAGGCAAACCTGGCCGCCCGGCGCGCGCAGCTTGCCGCTGTGCGGTTCGTGGCAGTCGCCGCAACTTACCCCTTTAGCGAACATTTTGCTTTGCAGGAACGAGCCATGATTGAACACCTCGTCCTTCATCTGCCCGTCGGGATAGTAGAGATCGGGCGTCAGCAACGCCAAACGGTGGGTGTCCAGCAAAGGCTGGCCGAAGACGTAGTCCTCCCAGAACTGCCCACGCCGGGAATGGCAGCGGGCGCACAGTTCCAGCTCACGGTTGGAAGAACGCGGCGTGCCGCTGGGGGCGCCGCCCGTGGTCGGCTGGGCATTCAACAGTGGGCCAAGCTGCGGATTCAGGGTGGTGGTCGCCAGATTCAGCCCTTTCATGGCCAGTTCGCGTAACTGAAACCGCAGGCCGCGCCGTTCGTCGAGAGCGATGGCCAGACCTTTGGTACGGTTCAGCTTTTGCCAGTCCCCTTCCTTTCTGGCCCAGGCCAAGTGATCGGCGCCGGGACCGTGGCAGGCTTCGCAAGAGACGTTGATTTCGGACCAGGTGGTGTGGAAGCGCTTCAGCTTGGCGTCGTAATTCTTGCGCAGGTTGGTGGAGTGACACTCGGCGCACATGTAATTCCAGTTCTGCTGATAGCCGGTCCAGTGTAGCGGGTCCCGAGCGGTGAGGTTCTGATCGGGATAGAGATGAAACCAGCGCTGTCCGCCCTGTTCCTTGGCGCGGCTATCCCAGGCGATGCCCAGCGCCTGATAGCGGCCGTCGGGGAAGCCGATCAGATATTGCTGCAAGGGGTACACGCCAAAGGTGTAGGCGATTTCATAATCCTGCAATGGCCCGTCCGGCCCGTCGGTGCGGACCATGAATTTGCCGTCGCGGCGGAAGAAGGTGGAGGTGATGCCGGCATAGGTGAAGGACACGTCGTTGAAATCGCCGAGCACGGTTTGCTCGATGGCGGGTTGCATCGCCTTCGCGTGCTGCGAACCCTGCCAGCGCCGATATTCGGTCGGATGGCATTCCGCGCAGCTTGAAGCGCCGACGTAACCACCGCCGGGCGCGACCGGCGGATGAGGGGCTGGCAACGCCACGACGGGGAGGGGTTCCATCGGTTCGCCGGCGGAGTGAGCCCAACGGCTGGAAACCACCACACCGCCGGTCAGAGCGGCCAGCAAGGTCATGAGGGCAATGAGACCGGGAAACCGCCAGCGAAGATGGCGGGCGGACGAGTGACTGAATGGAATGAACATCGGCTTTGACGGTGACTCTGTTGAAAGCATTTAAAATCGCCACTCGACCAGCGCTTCGAGCAGGTACTGATACTGCGAATAGTTGCCCCCCAACTTGACCGCTCCCCCGAATCCCAGGCGCAGTCGCTCGGAAAGATCCTTGCCCGCCAACGCCTCGAACGGCACGAACCACTGGCCGGTGATCTCATTGTACTCGATGGGATTCTCTGGATAGAGGGCGATGAACCACTGGTCCGGTAGGTCGAAAGTCACCGTCGGATACAGTTCGAGCTTGCGGATTTTCGCGGCGCCCGCGGAGTTGGCATGGTAGCTCATAAAATAGCGGGCCAGCGGATGGAAGGTGAGACCATAGCCGAGATCCGGCACGCGATAGCCGAGGTAGAGGGCAGGCGCCCACTGGTATTGCTCGGCGCCGAACGGCGGCTGACCACCGGTCGGCCAGACCAGCCGCAGACTTCCGCCCAGTGTTAGGTGGGGTGCAACCGGTGGGCTGGTGGCATAGAACTCCGTGAGGCTGTCGCCGACACGGGATTCCCAGTCGCCATCGGGATTGCCGCTGCCTTCCTTGTTGGTATAGAGGAGCGGCACATCGACGCGACCGGTGAAACGCCAGCCACCGCTGGAACCCAACGGCAGGTAAATCTTCTGGGTCAGGTTGTACTGGCCGCTGTCGTCGGCGTTCTCCTGATAGTAAAACCAGGTTTCGAACCGGGGCCCGGGGGTATCCGGTGGCTCCGGAACGCGCTCGCTGGCCAGCGCGCTTTGCGCCAACGACAGAATCGTGGCCATCATGCCAAGGACCGCCCAAGGCAGCGCAACCGACCAGGGAAACTGTCGGCGGAACGGGGTATGGGCGATTTTCATGGGCCTCATTTCTGAAGTTGGCTCAATGCCTCAAGCAGCGGTTCGCTGGAGACCTGAATCAGGTCGCCAAACGAACAGTGCCTATGTACGCAGTCTCGAAGTCTTTCTGGTGCTCGGCTTTGAACGGTGCATGGACGGCGGCTCGCGTTCTACCACCAGAACGTGGCACCCAGCGCGGGACCTACCATGCGCATGTCTTCGATGATCTTATCGCCACTCGTCGAGTAGGAGAAGTTGCGGTATACCAGAACCAGGTTGCCCCAATCGAAGCGGTAACCAAGCCCGGCCCGACCCGGCCAGGTCCAGTTGGAATAGTTGCCCGCGCCGATATCGAGATAATACGGCACGAACCAGTTGCTGTCGCCGAGCCGAGCTGGGCCACGCACGCCGATGATCCCATCCCATACGCCGGACGCTTGCTTCGTGATAGTCCCGATCCAATGCAAGAGAGATTGGGGGTGAGGTTTGTTTTTTATGGCAACGGTTCGATCTCGCCCGGCCGCCAGGTCTGGTTGAACTACGGTTCGAGCGGACCGTAGAGCCGCAGGATCATGAACCAGCCCTTGCCGGGAATCGTCTGCACCCAGTTGCCTTCCTTCCCTTGGGGAGCCGTGGGACCGAACTAGACATCCACCGAGCCGTCCGCATTGACTTGAAGGTTCTTGTCCTGGCTGCTGACGCTCGGGGCCTGCTGGCGCCGGCGTCACGCTGGTGGCAAAGTAGTAGAAGAAGGCCGCGCCATCGAGATTGGCGACCCCGGGCGAGACTTCAAATTGGTAGCCGCCGAAGCGCGGCTGGTAATGGGCGCCGCAGCGGCGATGGCTGGTTCTCCACGATTGACCAGGGGGTTGAAGGGCCAGAACGCTTCGACCTTGCCTGGAATTTCCCAGATAATCACTTCGGAAACATCAATTTCACCTGCGCTTGGATATTCCAGTTCGGGCCGAAATCGGGCTTTACGACGTTGTAGTACGCGCCGGCCAGCACGTTCACCGGCAGCCGCCCGAAGTGGAAGATGTGGCCGATCCCGGCGCCGAGCGGCACCGTCCACTGGTTGCCGCTGTCGGCCTTCCAGTTCGCCGTGATGATCGGCGAGGAATTGAGATACGTGCCGCCCGGAAGGTTGTAATTGACGAACGGCTGGGCCAGGAAGTTGTTGTATGAGTCGCCGGCACCGCTGCCGACCGACCAGACGTTGTTGAGCAGGACGCCGTACACCCACGGGTCGCCCTTGTCGAGATGCAGCATCACGAACGTGGGACCGAGGCCCCAGCGGTAGGAGCCGAGCCGCGAGTCCGACGTCGTCGGAATCTGCACGATTGGGCCCACGCCCCAGATCAACCCGCCCTTCGGATCGGCCGGCGAGAGGAAGGCCGAGAACTGCGTCTCGCCGACGCCGCTGACGCTGGAATCGCCGGGAAAGAGCGCCGGCTGCCAAACCACGGGGATGATCGTGCGGGTGATGATGTTCCAGTCCGCGTTCAGTTCAATCGGGATGACCGGCTCGATGTTGAGCACCTCCTCCGTTTTCTTGAGTTCCCCGACGTTCAAGTAGGTGTTGCTCTGGAACGGCACGCTGATCAGGTTGCCGATCGGATTTTGCGAGAGTTTCGCCAGCTCCTCGGCACTCAATTCGGCCCGAACCGGCGCGCCGAAAGTCGCGCCGAGGGCGATCAGGCCGATAGCCTTGCTCGTCGTCCAACTTGCGGTTGCTGTTTTCATCGATTGTCTCCGGATAAGGCATTTAATCAGGAATCCGTGATGAACCTGGTGGTGTTTCCGAACTCTCGGCCAGTCCTTCAACGGGGTTGCGGTGCGGCTCCGCCGGCGGGTTCGCGCCATTGGCAAGCTCCTGGGACGAATAGAGCGCGACCAAGCGGGCGATCAGCACGGCCACGTAGAGCAGGCCAGCCACGGATTCGGTCATCGCCAGCATTCGCGCCAGGCCCGACACCGGCACGATATCGCCGTAGCCCGAGGTGGCGAGCGTGGTAATGCTGAAGTACAGGCTGTTGAAACCCTCCAGCGAACGGCTGGATGGAGGGCCGACCGTAAAGGCAAAGGAATCGGGTACCAACCAGTCCACCAACCGGTACGCAAAAGCCCAGAGCAATCCCAACAGCAGGTAGGTCGCCACACCGGCGCACAGAATCTCGGAATTGACCCGGGGTGCCCGCAGGATGAAGCTCAACAGGCGTAGCACGATGAATCCGATGAACGCCAGGCCCGTCCACAGGGAAAGTTGTGGGGGCAGCAAATCCGGCCACCCATAATTCACCCATTTCTCCACTAATGCCGGCACGGCGAACACCATCGCCCCGATCAGCGCCCGCCGACGACCGCTCACGGCCAGCACCGCGGACAGCAACACCAGCGTCATCAGCACCGCTTCGATCAGAATTCCATTCCGGACGCTCTGCACGAACGGCGCCGTGACGTACAGCAGCACCAGCGCCGCCAGAAAATAGGCGACCGAGAAGCGGAAAGCCCCGGAACTGGCGTCTTCCGCAGGAAGAGGTGTCGCCATTCGGGGCTTCGATGGAGCAAGTCGCGACATGAGGAGTTGGAGGTAAGGGTTTGCTTTTATGGCACCGGTTCGATCTCCCCCGGCCGCCAGGTCTGGTTGAACCACGGTTCGAGCGGACCGTAGAGCCGCAGGATCATGAACCACCCCTTGCCGGGAATCGTCTGGATCCAGTTGCTTTCCTTGCCTTGGGGAGCCGTGGGACCGAACCAGACATCCACCGAGCCGTCCGCATTGACTTGAAGGTTCTTGTCCTGGCTGCTCACGCTCGGGGCCTGCTGGTCGGTCTGGAGCATCGAGCGGGTCTGGGTGTCGTAGACGATCACCGACCAGAAGTCCTTGACCGGAATATTCGGCGGCAGGCGCAACCTATAGGTTTTTCCGCCATCGAACGGATTCCCCTTCGAGTCCTGCGCGGTCCACGGGTACTGCGACCCTTTGCCGACCATCTTCTCGGCCATGGCAGGTGTCACGCCGGTGGCGAAGTAGTAGAAGAACGCCGCCCCGTCCAGATTGCTCACGCCCGGCGAGACCTCAAACTTGTACCCGCCGAAGAAGGGTTGGCGCCAGGAGCTGTTCGGATAGATATAGGCATCCTGGCCGCGAATCTTGAAAGCCAGGGTGCGCGCCGTTACGGCGCCGATGTTGGCGGCGTCCGCCAATATCTTCTTCATTCGCTCGTCCGGCTTGAAGGGTTTGCCCTTTTCGATGCCAATCGAGGCGAACAAGCCCAGGGTGGTCGGATCGGAACCCTCGGCCGGCTCCTCCTGGATGACCTTGTCGAGCAGCTCCCAGAACGAGTAGTCCCCCGGCGCGACGAAGTTCGCGGGGATGCCCGAGGCATTGGCGAACTTCACGGGAGCGGGATTGGCCGCCTCGGCGAGCGGGTAAATCTTCAGGTTCTGCTTGACCGACTCGACGCCGGGCTTGGGCGATCCATCCTTGAGGAAAGTCCGAAAGGGCACCCAGTTACCGTAGGTGCTCGGGCGCACGACCCAATAGCCTTCCGGAACTTCACCCTTGTATCCCGGCGGCAGGATCAGGTACTTGCCGCCCTTGCCTTGGTCGGGGCCGGTAATGCCGATGTCGGCGACCCAGCGATACCAGAAGTTGTCGATGGTCCCCAACGACATCGGCGGAACCTCCAGCACCACCGGCCCTTTGTGGGTATCGAGCCAGATGAAGTTGTAGATGGTATTGTCGTTTGCGGTCAGCTCCACGGTCTTCGAGTCGACCAGGGTCTCCCAGATGACATCCGTCTGATTGTCGGGTCCGAACTGGCGCATCGAGTCGCGCATACCGGCCTGGTTAACGATCGGGATGGCCAGAAGGTAAGCCTGCAAGGCGCGCGAACGATCCAGGTTGTCGTAGATCTTCTCGACGGTCTCGGGCTCCGGCACGCCGTCGCGCAAGCGCAGGGTGCCGATCGAGGTTTCGAGCGTGTTCGGTGTGGCGACGCCCGGTGCGATGGGCGTCGTCATCTTGTACTGGGGACTGACCGGACCACCGGGGATGGCCAGTTTCTGGCCCGTCTCGATGGTGTTCGAGGCCAGCTTGTTCTGACTTTTCAGCTCGGCCACCGGGACGCCGAATCGCTCGGCGATGGCGGTCAGGTCGTCGCCGGCAGCGACGACATAGCGGGCGGCGGCGGCATCGTACTGGCCTTGCGCATGATGACGCGGACCCTGATCGGCGGCCATGGCACCGACCAGGGCGAGCCCGCCGGCCAAGGCGACGACCAGGGATAGCGTTCTGATCGGATGGAAAAGCAACCGTGTTGTGGCTCTCATTGGTTTTATGTCTCCTTTATGCTGACTGGTCTCGATTGAGGTGTTGCTATTTCTTCTTCAATTCCTCTAGGGCCTTGGCGCAACCAACCGACAATTGCATTTTTTGTTGCATTAGGCACTCCTTGATCCTGCCGCCGCCCGGCGGCACGTTCGGGCAGAGCCTCTCGATGTCGGGCTTGCAATAGGCGCGGAGCATCTCGAGTTCCTTATCGAGTTCCGAGGGTTGCTGGGCGAAAGCCGGCGCGGCGGCCGAGACGAGAAGCAGTAAGGCGGTTGTACGAAGGGTCATCGGGGTTTCTCCTCAAAGGATGGTGACAGGGGCAATTCAAGAGGATTGAGTCTGCGTGATTTTCAGCTTCTGCTAAGGGTATCTCCTCAAAGGAAGGATGGTGACAGGGGCAATTCACAGATTCGTCAGGACGGCCCTACGACAGCCGGCGGCCCGCGCGGGCCGCCGTGCTGGGAACTTCTTCACACACGCTTCAGCGATCCCGCTGCTTCGCCAGTTCCTCCATCATCGCCTTGATCGACGCCGGCGACACGCTCGTCTCGCCGAGGTCGAAGCTGACCTTTCCGAAGCGCCCCGTGAAGGCAAACGGCACCTGGTAGTCGGCGTCGTCCACCCCGGTGCCGGTGTCCATGCCGACGTCGAAGGTCTCGTCCCAGGCCCAGATAAACGGGATGGTCTTGGGCAGCGAGCGCTGCGCGACCTGACGGCCGTCGACCGACAGCGTGCCCGTGCCGCCGCGCGCCACCGCCATGCCCTTCGGATCCATTTTCCAGTCGAAGACGACCGTGTGCTTGCCAGGCGGCAGCGCCTCCGCGCTCTGCCACTTGATGCGCTCGACGTCCAGCGCGTTGTAGGTGAAGGTCGGCTTGCCGTCCTTCAGGTACAGGCCATAGCCGGCGAAGCGCCCGCCCTGCGTTACCAGCACGCCGTTGGCCCCGCCCTGCGGCACCTCGAACTCGGCGGTGATCTTGAACGAGCGGTTCAGGATCGACGGCGCGACGGCGAACTGCGTCGAGGTCATCGGCGCGGTGTAGACGAACTGGGTGCGGCCCGCCGCCGGCCCCGGGCGCTCGTTGGTCAGGATCGGCACCTGCGAGTTGTTCAGCGGGAAGACGTTGTTGCGCGTCGCCTCGATGGTCCACAGCTCCTGCATCATGCGCAGCCGCTCCGGCTCCTTGGCAGCCAGGTCGTTGGTCTGCGTCGGGTCCTCGGTGAGGTTGTAGAGCTCCCACTTGTAGCCGTTCATCACGTCCACCGGCGGCTTGCCGGCGACGCCTTCCCACGGGTACACCACAGGCGTGGTGTTGGCCATCCAGCCGTCGTGGTAGATCGCGCGGTTGCCGAAGATCTCGAAGTACTGGGTCGTGCGCGTCGAGGGGGCGTTGGCCTTCGCCTTGTCCCAGGTGTAGGTCATGCTGACGCCGTCATACGGACGCTGCTGGATGCCGTTCACGAAGGTGGGCTGCGGGATGCCGAGCGCCTCCAGGATCGTCGGCGCGACATCGATGACGTGATGGAACTGGTTGCGGATGCCGCCGACGTCCTTGATGCGCTTGGGCCAGGTCATCACCATGCCGGTGCGCGTGCCGCCGAGGTGCGAGGGCATCTGCTTGACCATGCGGTACGGCGTGTCCAACGCGAAGGCCCAGGGCACCGCGAAATGGTTGTAGGTGCGGTCGGTGCCCCACACCGGGATGAAGGGCAGCATCTGCTCGACGGTGAAGGCGACGCCGTTGAAGTAGCCAACCTCGTTGGGCGTGCCGTTCAGCGAGCCTTCGGCGCTCATGCCGTTGTCGCCGGCGACCCAGATGATCAGCGTATTGTCGAGCTGGCCGAGCTTTTGGATCGTGTCGATGACCCGGCCGATTTCATGGTCCATATAGGCCATGTAGGCGGCCCAGATGTCGATCTGGCGCAGATAGAGCTTCTTCTGATCGGCGTTAAGGGAGTCCCAGGTCGGCAGGATGTCCGTGGGCCACGGCGGCAGCTTGGCGTTCGCCGGAATGACGCCGAGCCGCTTCTGGTTCTCGAAGATGCGCTCGGCCACCTTGTTCCAGCCCTCGTCGAACAGGTGCAGCGCGCTGATCTTGTCCACCCACTCCTGGGTCGGGTGGTGCGGCGCGTGGGTGGCGCCCGGCGCATAATGGATGAACCAGGGTCGCTTCGGGTTGGTCGCCGTTTGGGTCTGAATGTACTCGATGGCGTCGTCGGCCATCGCGGTGATCAGGTTCCACTGGCCCTGCTTGCCGTTGTACGGGTGGATCGGCGTGGTGTTGCGGAACAGGTTGCCCGGTTCCCACTGGCTGGTGTCGCCGCCGATGAAACCGTAGAAGTAGTCGTAACCCTGGCCGATCGGGAAGTTCGTGAACGGGCCGGCGGGGGTGGCCTCCCAGATCGGTACGTTGTGGTTCTTGCCGAACCAGGCGGTCGCGTAGCCGTTGAGCTTGAGCGTCATCGCGACATGCGCGGTCTCGGGACCGGTGACGGTGTCGTAGCCGGGGTAGCCGCTGGAACCCTCGGCCACGTTGCCGAAGGCCGCGACATGGTGGTTGCGCCCGGTGAGCAGCGCCGCCCGCGTCGGCGAGCACAGGGCCGTGTTATGCATCTGGGTGTAGCGCAGCCCCTGCTTGGCGAGCTTGTCCAGCGTCGGCGTGGGCACGATGCCGCCGAAGGCCGAGTTCGAGCCGAAGCCGGCATCGTCGACCAGGATCAGCAACACGTTCGGGGCGCTTTCCGGCGGCGCGATGGTCGGTGGCCAGCCCGGCGTGCTGTCGATCAGATTCGGCATGATGGCGCCGGCGAAGGGCGGCGTGGGGATCGGCAACACGCGCGAGTTGGGGAATTCCAGCGTGCCCGGCGCGCCGGGCTTGCCCTCAAGCACCGCCGGCGCCAAGGCCGTCGAGGCCGCCGCGCCCTGCGAACCGCCAGCGATCATCAGTTTCTGACCGGCCTCGATCTTGTCCAAGGCGAGCTTGTTTTGCGCCTTCAACTCGGCCACGGCGACGCCGAAGCGTTCGGCGATCGCATCCAGGTCGTCGCCCTTGACCACGGTGTAAACACGGCTGGCGGCGTCGTACTGACCCTCGGCGTATTTGAGCGGCCCTCTGTCGGCGGCCTGAGCGCCGCCGGTGATGAGATCGGCCACCAGGATCAAGATCAAATGGAGGTTCCGTTTCGAGGGGGGACGAGATCCCCACCGGATCCCGTCAATTGCGAGGTTTCTCATTTCACCATTCTCCAGCGTGGGAGTTGTTACCAAGGATATTAAGCGGCTCGTACAGGATGGGGTCGATTCAAGAAGGCTCGATGGAGGAGTCCGAACCAGGCGTTACCGGAGAGTTTTCCTTGCGCGAATCCCTGGTTTTTTGGTCCAGCAACACCATCCGGAGGAACGGCGTGGCCGCATCCAGTCGCGCGCCGGCATCCAGCCAGTCCTGCAACAGCGAGATCCCGTCCCTGACGCAGGTATCCAGTCCTGCCAGATCCAGGGCGACCGCGCCACTGATCGACTCTCGCGCCCGGCGGACTTCGGGGAAATCCGCCGCCGTCAACTGGCCGTCGATGGTAACGACTGTGTGTGACCGTTCGGGATGGGTCGTGATCCGGATCATGGCAGTTAGCTTTAGCAATTCGCGTGCCAGGAATCGCATCGACTCGGGTGATCGCGTAAGTCGTTGAAGAGACCAAGGATACTTCGCTATCGGGTCCGGATTCCACGGGATGGGCAGGGCTGGAAGGTTGACCGGGCAACCTTTTTTGGTTAATTAGTCAACTCGTTCAATATTTCAACCTTTAATCCTGATGAACTCAACGCCATCGCCACACCCAGCCCCGGTCACGGAGGCGCGGGACAAGCTCTGGACGCTGGCCTCGAGCCCCTTCCTGGTCGTGGGTGAGGCCCGCGTCACCGACAGCGAGATTATCCTGACCTGGCTGGGGGACGGTTGTCCGGAGGCCAAGTTGGGGCTGGCGCCGGGCACTTTCCCCAAAACGATCCAGGAAGCCCTGGTCCTGATGCACCCAGACGATGCATCCGGCTTTCAGCAGGTCATGGCGCGTTCGCTGGGGATGGGCGAGGTTTTTGACGCCCGCTACCGGCTGGCCAACGGCTGCGGCGGCTGGCGGTGGATCGAAGGCCGCGCGGTGCCGACCGAGGTCCGCGACGGCCAGTGGGTAGGATGGATTTTTCTCAACCGCGACTTCACGGCGCAATACGAAGCCGAGGCGGCGTTGCGCCAATCCGTGCGGGAACTGGAAGCGTCGCGCCACGAACTCCAGTCGGAAAAAGACAAGCTCTGGAAGCTGGCCGCCAACACTTTCTCCGTGCTGGGCGAGGGCCGAATTACGGAAAGCGGGATAGAAATTAACTTTTTTGGCGACGCTCCACTGGAAGAAAAGATCGGCCTCGCCCCCGGTAGCCTCCCGAACAGTCTCGAAGAACTGATGGCGAAGGTGCATCCGGAAGACGCCAAGACTTTCCTGCAAAAGGTGGAGCATTCGCTGGCCACGGGCGAGCCGCTCCGGGTGGTTTATCGGCTGGCCGACGGCCGCGGCGGGTGGCGCTGGGTGCAGGCCCGCGCGATCTCGCTCGAACAACGGGAAGGCCGGCACGTTCGCTGGCTGCACGACACCATCGACATCACCGAGCAACGGGAGACGGAGGGGGCGCTGCGCCAATCGCTGGAAGAACTGCGGCGGTTGAAAGCGCGGTTGCTGGCCGAGAATCGGTTTCTGCGCGAGGAGGCGGGTCTGGAAAACGCCGAGGTGGACATCGTGGGCCAGAGCCCCGCCCTGGGCCGGGTGCTGAAACAGGTGGACCTGGTCGCCGCCACCTCGTCCACGGTGCTGATCAGCGGCGAAACCGGCACCGGCAAGGAACTGGTGGCCCGCGCGATCCACCAGCGCGGCAACCGGCGGGGGTTGTTCGTGGCGGTGAATTGCGCCGCCCTGCCCAGCTCGCTGGTGGAGAGCGAATTATTCGGGCACGAGAAAGGGGCCTTCACCGGCGCGATCGCGCGCCGCATCGGACGGTTCGAGCAAGCCGACGGCGGCACGCTGTTTCTGGACGAAGTGGGCGAGCTGCCGCTGGAAACGCAGGCCAAGATGCTTCGGGTGCTGCAGTCCGGCGAGTTCGAGCGGGTGGGCGGCGGACGGTCATTGAAAACCGACGCGCGGGTCATCGCGGCGAGCAACCGCGATCTCGAACAGGCCGTGCGCGCGGGGTGGTTTCGCGACGATCTGTACCACCGGCTTGCGATCTTCCCCATCCACCTTCCGCCGCTGTGCGAGCGGCGCGAGGACATCCCGCTGCTCGCCGCCTACCTGGTGACCCGCAAGGCCCGCCAACTGGGTCGGAAAATCGACGCGCTCCCGCCGGCCGTCCTCGACCGGCTGACCCGCTACGACTGGCCCGGCAACGTGCGCGAACTGGAGAATGTCCTCGAGCGCGCGATCATCCTGTCGTCCGGCGCCATCCTGGAGCTGGAGGCCATCCAACTGGGTCCGGTCAGACGCTCCGCCCCCGCGTCTGACGGTCCAGCCCCCGCCAGCAGACTCGCCGCCGAGGACGACACCCTGCAAGCCCGCGAACGGGCGCACATCCTGTGGGTCTGCCAGGCCACCGGCTGGAAGATCAAGGGTTCGGACGGCGCGGCCCGCCGGCTCGGCCTGAATCCCGGCACGCTCTACGCGCGCATGAGGAAGCTGGGAATCCGCCGCCCGGCGGCGGGTGAGTGATTCACCAGCGCCGGCCGACGTGGCGCGATCGGGTTAAATCCGACACGCCGCACTCCCACCTTCTGTGGCGACGCATGACGCTGCGGAAAATAGGATAGCTAACACCTTGTCTTACAAGTTATTTTTTCGTGTTGGTCATTCGTAATCATACATTAGTGCTTCAACCTGAACATGCGGGGGCCACCCATCATACCCACTCTGTCCTCCTACGATTTGAGCGACTGGTTGACGATATCGCGGGATTTGGCCTGCCAGCCGGCGGTTTGATCGATGACCCGATAGGTCGCCCACTTGATCAGGTCCATGACGAACACCCAGACCACCGTGTAGGCCACCACCCAGCCGATGGTGGTCCAGGACAGCTTCGGCACCAGCCAGCCCTGGGCGCACATCAGAACGGCCAGAAGGTTGGTGCCCCACAGCGCGGCGTTGAGCGGCAGGCTGGGAAACGGGGGCAGGAAGAACCAGCGGGCGGTGCGGGTGTTGTAGAGCAGGAAGTGCCCGCCGAGGACGATTTGCAGGAACATCACCGCTTGCAGTTCGGTCTGGGAGAAGAGCTGGAAAATCTGCTGTTCGGGCGCGCTGCTCAGAATCTCGAAGCCGACGATCAGCAAGCCGAACGATTGCACCACCGAGAACAGGCCCAGCACCGAGGACACGCCAAGCACGCGCGGCATCTGCCAGCGGATCGGCTGTTTCGCCACCTCGGTGTTGTCGTAGGCGATGGTCATGATCGGCGCGTCGTTGAGAACGGCCAGAACCACGATCATGATCGCGGTCAGCGGCTTGAAGCCGAAAAACAGGGTGGACAACACCACCAGGAACATGATGTCCATGGTCAGCGCCACCCGGTAGGTGGTGTAGCTGGTGATCCGGCCGAAGATGCGCCGCGCCTCGTCGATGGCGTTGTTGATCACCGACAGGCCCGGCGCGGTCAGGATCAGGGCCGCCGCGCCCCGGGCGGCGTCGGTGGCGCCGGACACGGCGGTGCCGCAGTCGGCCTGCTTGAGCGCTGGGGCGTCGTTGACCCCGTCGCCGGTCATCGCCACCAGGTGGCCGCGCTCCTGCAAGGCCTTGACGATGGCGTACTTGTGCTCGGGGAACACCCGGGCGAAGCCGTCGGCCTTCTCGATGGCCTCGGCGATGGCCGGCGGCACGTGATCGGGGTCCATGTCCTTGGGAAAGGCTTCCGCCGCCGGGATGATGTTCGTCCCCAGCCCGAGCTGGCGCGCGGTCTCGCGGGCGATGGCGGTGTCGTCGCCGGTGATCATCTTGACCCGCACGCCCTTGGTGTTGGCCAGATCGATGGTTTGTTTGGAATCATCGCGCGGCGGGTCGAACATCGGCAGGATGCCGAGCAGGCTCCAGGTGGCGCCGTCGTCGGCGGAGCGGGCGACGCCCAGGGCGCGATAGCCCTTGCTCCCCAGGTCCTCGACAATAGTTTTGATTTTGGCGGCATCGTCGCCAGTCAGATGGGCCAGTTCGGCGATGACCTGTGGCGCGCCCTTGGACACCAGCACGGTTGTTCCACCGGGGGTGGCCACCGTGGCCTGGGTGCGCTTGCCGACCGGGTCGAACGGGACGAACTTGAATTGTTTGTGAGTGCCCAGGGCGTTCGGGTCGCGCAGCGCGCCGATCACGGCGGTGTCGATGGCGTCGCGGTCCTCGATCTTGGAGGCCAGCGCCCCGGCCAGGATCACCTCCTGCGGGTCGGTGCTGGCGAACAGGATCGGTTCGCCCAGGGTGAGCTGGTTCTTGGTCAGGGTGCCGGTCTTGTCGGAGCAGAGGATGTCGACCCCGGCCATTTCCTCGATGGCCGACAGCTTGGACACGATGGCCTTTTCCCTGGACAGGGCCAGCGCGCCCAGCGCCATGGTGATCGAGAACACCGCCGGCATCGCCACCGGGATCGAGGCGACCAGCAGGATCAGCACGAACTGGAGGATGTTGAGGGCGTCGGCCCATCGCCAGTCGTCCTTGACCACGATGTCGCGCCAGACATCGAAGCCGATCATGACCAGCGCCAGCACCAGGGCGACCACGATCAGGAAGTTGCCGATCTGGAACATGGCCTGCTGGGCGTGGCTGACCGAGCCGGCCCCGGCCACCAGCTTGGCGGTGCGGCCGAAGAAGGTGTTGGCGCCGGTGCCGATGACCACGCCTTCCATCTCGCCCTGCTTGACCACGCTGCCGGAATAGGCCACGTCGCCGACTTTCTTATTGGCCGGCAGCGATTCGCCGGTGAGCGCCGCCTGGTCGATGGCGGCGAAGTCGCCCTTGACCAAGCGCAGATCGGCCGGGACGATGACACCGAGCCGGATCTTGACGATGTCGCCCGGCGCCAGGCTGGCCGCTGGCACTGTTTGCCATTGCCCGTCGCGCAGGGCGGTCGCTTCCGGCGCCAGGCTGTTCTTGAGCGCGGCCAGGGCGCTGGAGGCTTTGCGGTTCTGCCAGAACTCCAGCCCGGCGTTGAAGAGCAGCAGGCCGGCGATGACGGTGAAGTCGTCCCAGCGGCCCAGGAAGGCCGACACCAGGGCTGCGGCCTCGATCATGGTGGCGATCGGCCCGGTGAAGGGGCCGAGCAGTTTGGCCAGCAGGCTCTCCTGTTTCTCGACCAGGGCGTTCAGCCCATACTGGGCCAGCCGTTTCTGAGCTTCCGCGCCGCTCAGGCCGGTGTCGGGCTGAACTTCCAGCGCGGCCAGCACCTCCGGAATCGGCCGCTTCTCCAAATCCACGCCCCCGGCGATCACGGGGGGACTGGCTGTTGCTGCATCATTGCTCATCGGTTTTCTCCATCATTAGTGAGAAGTACGTGCCCAAGCATGAGAAGTATGTGGGCAGTGCTCCAGACATGGATATAGAACCGATCAAAATCTAATTAATCAACGGCTTATAACTATTCATATCCACGCCAAGAACACTACCGAAGTCGTCCGCGATGTCCTCGACGCTGTAGCTGTGCCGCCAGTCCCATTCCTGCTGGGCATACTGGTCTTCAGAGGGTCGAGCGGTTACGGAATCGATTAACGCCGTCACTGACTCATCCAGGAACCAATGAATCCCGTCGCTCCCGTCACCAACATAGTGGTTTTTTCATGGTCATGCTCTGTTTGTTGAATCATCGGTTGAATGGCCTCTCGATGCTGATCGCCTGAGGAAAAATACCTCAACCAGCTTACCTTCACCCAGCAATGCCCCAATTTCCTGGAAGGCAAAGTACGGAATGAAAATGACGAATAAAAACAGACACCGCGCCAGCATTTCATGCCAACCCTTTGCGATCACCTCATAAAAGGTTTCAACGACCGTTCTATGATGCAGCCATCCTGAAATTACCTGTTCGATTACGCTGAAACCGATAACCAGAAGGCTGAATATCAGAGCGGCGTATAAGGTAGTATAGATCAAGGGCTTGTCCATAAATTTCTTTTTCTCCAGTTGCCACACATGCCCGATCAGGATGATTTTAGCCAGAATGAAGGCCTCAATAACGGCATACCCATACTCGAAATAGGAGATGCCATAGTCAGCCAGAATGGCTCTTTTATAATTCGCCATTAAGACTAGGCTCAACAGAAGATAGATGAAAATCATCAAAAAACGCTTGGTTTCCGCAACCAGTCTATCCTTCAGGGAAAACTGGGAATCGCTCTTTCCATTCATCAGGATTGCCTCCGTTATCAGGTATTATTGAGGGAATGCCAGGCCCGAAACCGTCTTCAGGATGTGGCTGACAAGACTCCTGGCGACCTGACACCACCGGTCACGCCTGCTGTTGATCAGGCGGCTCACTCATGGCTCTGGGGCGGATTGCCCTTGAGCTGGTAGACGAGCCCGGTCTTGGTCGTGCCGAGCGACAGCCAGTCGCGCCCGGATTGTTGCAGCGCGATGAAGAACTGGCGGCAGCGCTCGATCGCCTTCTCGTGCAGTTCGTCCCGGCGCTTGAATTTGGCCTGGAACGCGAACTCGCCGCAGAGCGGCCTGTGACTGCCCCGCTCGCGCCAGATGGCGATGTTGCAGTCGGCGGTGACTCCCTTGCCAAAGTCCAGGACGCCGAGGTCTTGCAGCACTTCCTCGACGATGGTCTGGTTCACCATTTCGACTCGGTCGGTATCGGCGGTTTTCAGCACCGCCAGGGCCGGGAACACCCGCGCCAGGTTGGCCATCGCCGTGCGATCGCCCTCCGGCGCCTGGCTCAGGGGGAATTGCACGTTGTGGGAGAACAGCAGGCGGTAGCCGCCCACCTGATCTTTCAGGGGCAGGGCCTCGGCCTTGAACTTGATCCGGTAGTTGCCGGCGATGTTCGGCCGCACGTCCAGTTCCGCCGCCGTCTGCAGGTCCGGGTGGCGGAACTTGAAGACGATTTCCGGTTCGCCCACGGGAAAGCCAAGTTCGTATTTGATGCGCCGACGCAGGATGAACGCATGGTTGTAAAGCCGGAAGTCGGCGGTGTCCAGGAAGAGCACTTCCCGGATCTCGGGTTTCAGGACCACGCCCTTGTTGGCCAGGCCAATGCCGAACTCCCTGGCCGCCCGCGCCACCAGCTCGCCGTACTCGAAGAAGACTTCGGCGGAGGTGAAGCGGTCGGGCTTCAGGATCAGCTTGCACTCGAGGTACTGCACCGTATCGAGCGGACTGCCGTCGCTGTATTGACCCGGCTTGAGGTCGGGAACCCGTTCGGGACGTGTTTGATCGATCGACATGGTCATTCCTCCGATGGTGTCACGTTAATCAGTAAAAGCCCTACAGCGGATAGATCAGCGCCACCAGCACGATGGTCACCAGCATCGTCAGCACCAGCAGGGGCAGGCCGACCTTGACGTAATCGCCGAAGGCGTAGCCGCCGGGTTCCATCACCAGCATGTTCACCGGGGACGACACGGGGGTCACGTACGCGGCGCAACAGGCGATCGCCACCGTCATCGCAAAGGCCTGGGGCGAGACGTGCAAGGCCTGGGCGGCCTCGATGGCCACCGGGGCGATCAACACCGCCGTGGCCGAGTTGGAAATGAACAGCCCGACCAGCGCGGTGACCAGGAACACCACCACCAGCATCGCGACCGGCCCCAGCGCCCCCAGGGCGGCGACCAGTTCGTGCGCCATCAGCTCGGTCGCGCCCGTCTTCGTCAGCGCCGTCGCCAGCGGCAGCATCCCGGCGACCAGCACCACCGTCTTCCAGCCGATCGCCCGATAGATGACGTCCAGCTTGATGCAGCCGCTGGCGATCATCCCCAGCGCGGCCAGCAGCGCGGCGGCGGAATTCGGCAGCAGCCCGAACGCCATCGCCGCGACCATGGCAACCAGAATCCCCACAGCGACCGGCGCCCGCTGGCGGGCCGGCAGCCGCTCGTGGTATTCCGCCGGCACGGTCAGCACGACAAAGTTCTCGCGGTCGTCCCACAGCCGTCCGATGTCGGCCCAGCCGCCTCCCACCAGCAGCGTGTCGCCAAAGTCCAGCGTCAGATCGGCCAGGTCCGTCACCAGCGGCTCGCCGCGCCGACGGACGGCCAGCACGGTGACCTGGTAGCGCGAGCGGAATTCCAGTTCGCGCAGGGTCTTGCCGATCAGCTTCGAGTCCGGCGCCAGCATCATTTCGACGGCGCCGATGTCCTGGAGGGCTTCGTGGCGCTGGCGCTGGTCCAAGGGGGGTAGTTCCACCAGGTTCTGCGCGGCGATCAAGGCTTGCGCGCGTTCGCGATCCGCGATGACGAGGATGACGTCGTCGGGCTCGAACACCGTCTCCGGTAGCGCCGGCAGGAAATGCGCCTTGCCATGCGAATGTTTCTCGAAGCCGACGATCAGGACGCCCGAGCGGCGGTGCAGTTGTACCCGCGCCACCGACCGATCCAGCAGCGGCGAGCCGGGAAGAACGCGCAACCGATGCCAGCGCCCGGCCAGGCCATAAGCACTGATCAGATTGTAGACGCTCGGCGGTTTGGCCCCGCCTTCTTCCGCGGTCCGTTGCGGGCCGAGCAGACGGCGCGCCGCCAGCATGAAGGCGATGCCGGCGACGAGCACGGCCAGACCGAACGGCGTCCAACTAAAAAACCCGAGCGGGGCGAGGCCGCGCGCGCGCAGGGTGTTCTCGACGATCATGTTGGGCGAGGAGGCGATCAGCGTCATCATGCCGCTGGTCAGCGCCGCCACCGACAGCGGCATCAGCATCCGCTTGGGGTTCAGTCCGGTCTTGTTGGCAACCGCCAGAACCACCGGGATGAACATGGCGACGATCGCCGAGGAACTCATAAAGGCGCCGATTCCCCCCGCCAGCACCATGACGAGGGCGATCGAGCGCGTCTCGTTGCCGCCGCCCAGCTTCAAGACCAACTCGCCCAGACGGTGCGCGACGCCGGTATTCACCAACGCCTCACCGACGATGAAAATCGCGGCGATCAGGATCACCACCGGGTCGCCAAACCCGGCCAGCGATTCCTGCGGCGTGAGCACGCCGCTCAGCATCAGCGCCAGCACCACGAGGATCGCCACGATGTCGGCGCGCGGGCGGCCCCAGGCGAACAAGACGATGGCGCCGGCCAGCACGCCAAAGACGATCAGCATCGGTTCGGTCATGTCAGGTCACTCCAGCAAAGATCGCTATGGTCGGCTCCTGGTAGCGCCCCACTCAAGCCGGCAACCGAAGTAAGTCGCGGCAAGGAAAGCGAAGGTGGCCTGCATAAGAACCCCGAGCGCGACCATAACGATCGCGCGCTGGTCCACGTCACGAGCGGCAAACAATGGCGCGAACGCGGCACCGAGATTGCGCGTGGCCATGCCGAGCGATAATACACTTTTTTGCCTTTGAGCCAGCCCGAAGCCGAGCAGATACGGGCCGAGCGTCGCCGCCGAGAAAAATAGAATCTGTGCCCCGATCGCATCGGTCCCGCCGAGCTTGAGAAACTCCTTGCCATAGATGACCACGCAAAGGGCAAGCATCAGAATCGTGTCGATCCCCGTCGCGGCCTTGACCCACGGATGAAGTACGGACGCCAGCGGCGCCCGGTAATGCTGGATGGCCATCCCGATCGCCAGTGGCGCCAGCAGGAACAACAGCAGCGGCTTCGCAATGGTCCAGGCATCGGCGCTCAGGCCCTTGACCAGCAACGGGACCGCGAAGGGCATGTAGGCTACGGTCACCACGGAGGCCAACAACATGAACGCCGCGGCATAACCCAGATCCCCTCGCGCCCGGTCCACCATCGGCGGGAGGAAGGGCGCGCAGGGGGTCATCCCCAGCAGGATCAAGCCCATGGCATACGGGGGCGCCAGCGGGACGACGACCGTGATGAGATAGGCCAAAGCCGGCAGCAGGATGAAACCCCACAGCAGACTTGAGACCACGAAACGCGGATCGCGCAGACCCGTCAGGGCTTCCTGAAGCTGGAGTCTCAGCCCCATGTCGAACAGGTTGCCCACCATGAAAATCACCAGCGAAACTTTTAAAACGAGGTTCAGAATCGTGAGGATTTCGGCGATGGTCATGGTTCTGTCCTCATCCTTCGGTTAACTATCACCGCCGCGGCCAAACGCCTCGTCGATGATCGCCTGTAGGCGGTGAATCGTCTCAGTCGTCGGCGAGGTGAAGTCCTCCAATTCGTACACCCGGCCCAGAAAGCCATACTTGCTTTCGCCAAAACGGTGATAGGGCAGCAGTTCGTAGTCGATCACGTTTGGGTGCGGGCGAATGAACGCCAGCACGGCGCGGATATGCTCTTCGTCATCGTTGACGCCCGGGATAAGCGGCGTGCGGGCGATGAAGGTGGTATTGGGAAAGGTGTCGTAGGCCTTCTTGAAATTGGCGAGGATGCGCGCGTTGTCCACGCCCACCCACTTCTTGTGCCGCGCGGGGTCCGTGAGCTTGTGGTCGTGGAGCATGGTATCGACGTGCGGCAGTACCTGTTCCATGAACCGCCACGGCACGTTGCCAGCGGTTTCGATGGCGGTGTTGATCCCGCGCCGGCGCGCTTCGGCCAGCAGCACGGCGCTGAAGTCCGGTTGCAGCAGGCATTCGCCGCCACTCAGGGTAATGCCACCGCCGGATTCCGAGTAGAAGGCGCTGTCCTGCTCGACTTCGGCGAGCACCTGGTCGACCGTCATCTCCTGGCCGAACTGGTAGAGCGCCTGGGAGGGGCAGACCGGCGCGCACTGGCCGCAGTTCGTGCACAAATCCCAGTTGACCCGCGCCTTGTCATCCGCCCGATCCCCTGAGCCGATGACGTGGAGGGCCGACTCCGGGCAGACCTTCAGGCACAGCCCGCATTCCTTTTCCCCGATGCACTTGCTCGGGTTGTACGCCAGTTCCGGCTTCGGGTGGATGCTCTCGGGGTTGCTGCACCACTTGCAGCGCAGTGAACAAAACTTGAGGAAGACCGTGGTTCGGATGCCGGGACCGTCGTGAGTGCAAAAGTGCTGGATGTTCAGGACCAGTCCCGTTGGCGCGGCGGTGGTTACGGGCTGAGTGGGCATGATTTCACCTCCTCAATCGCCCAGCGAGATGCCCAGCGCCCGGGCGATCCGCACGAATTCGCTGTTCACCGGTACGGTCCGCACCCGATTGATGGCGTCCGCCAGCGGCACGAACGTCAGATCCGGGGGTTGAAACGCGACCATCACGCCGCTTTGCTGGTTCTGGAGGGCGCGCACGGCACCCGCGCCATAGCCCAGTCCCAGTTGCCGGTCGACGGCGGTGGGCGATCCGCCCTTGACCCATTGGCCCAGAACCAGCGGATAGGTCTCCTGATCGGTCAACCGTTGCAGTTGCGGCGCCACCGTCTCGGCGACATGCCCGGAGCGGTCGATGACATGCGCGCCTGCCTGGCCGGTGGCTCCCGGCGCCAGCGAAGCCTTGAGGGGATGGGCGGCGGGCGAGTCTGCCCGTGAGGAGGAACCGGCCAGCGGCGTGGCGCCTTCGGCCACCACCACCAGTCCGTGCGCTTGCCCCGCCCGCGCCTTTTCCCGAAGCTTGACCGCCACCTTACGCAGGTCGTAGGGAATCTCGGGGATGAGCACGGCATCGGCGCACACGGCCAAGCCGGCTTGCAGCGCCAGCCAGCCAGCGTGTTCGCCCGGTACTTCGACCACCCCAATCTTCCGCGCCGACTGGGCCGCCTGGCGCGCCCGGTCCAGCAACTCGGTCGCAAAGCTCAGGGCGCTGTTGAACCCGAACGACAGCGACGTGGCCGCCAGATCGTTCTCGACCGAGGTCGGCACGGCAATCACTTTCAGTCCTTTGCGGTTCAGCTTCCACAAAAGGCTCAGTGTCCTGGCATCGGCAATAGCGATCACCGCCTCGATCCGTTCGGCCCCGAGCGTCGCCAGCAACTCATCCGACCGGTCCACCTCCTCGACCTGATTCTCCGCATTCACCGCGCGGACGCGGAAGGGATCGTTCCGAACCGCGGTGCCCAGGAAAGCGCCGCTGGCGCTGGAGAGGTTTTCGACCCGTTGGCGGGTCAGCGGCGGCAGGCCGCCATCGGGATAGCGATCGCGGAACAGCAGTCCCTCGAAGCCATCGCGGATGCCGACGACTTCCCAGCCCAGTTCACTCGCGGCCAGAACCGCGCCGGTGACGACGGCATGGAGTCCCGGAACGTAGCCAGCGCCAACCGTGATGGCGATGCGCGGTAAAACGGCGTTCATGGTTTGGCGGCCTCCAGTCCGTCGTATTGGATCAGGCGCTCACGGCTTCGGGTGGGTGGCGTGGGTGGCTTGCATCTCCTCCATCCGTTTCCGGACGATGGGACGCAAGTCTTCCCCGAAACCGGTCAGCAGCCCGCCATCGACGGCCAGCATCTGGCCGGTGATCATGGCGGCGCGGTCGCTGGCCAGGAAGCTGACGGCCTCGCCGATTTCGGCGATGGTGCACAGGCGTCCGAGTGGAATGAGTCGCTTGCTCACCATGTCCCGGTACTCCGGCGTGGTGCCCTGCTCCATCAATGGCGTCAGGACACCGCCGGGACAGATCGCATTCACCGTGATGCGGTGGTCCGCTAGTTCCCAGGCCAGGTGATGAGTCAGGCCCGCCACGCCGTGCTTGGCGACGGTATAGTCGGCGCTGCCGAAGAAGGTCATGCGGATGGCGGCGGTCGAGGCGATGTTGACGATCCTGCCCCGGCTTTGCGCCATCATGGTCGGAATGACCGCCTGACAGCACAGAAAAACCCCTTTCAGATTGACGCCCAGCACCCGGTCCCACTGCGCCTCCGGGAGATCCTTCACCAGACACGGCGGGGCTTCGATGCCGGCGTTGTTGACCAGAATGTCAACGGTCCCAAACTGCTTGACGGTCGCTTCGACCAGGGCGTCCAGCGTGGCCTTCTGGGTGACATCGGCCACGCCGGGCATCGCTTTTCCTCCCGCCGCCACGATTTTCTGGACGACGCCCTCGGCATCCTGGAGGTTCCGGTCCATGACGACGACATTGGCGCCCTCACGGGCAAGCACGAGGGCGATGCCCTCGCCAATGCCGCGCCCGGATCCGGTCACGATGACGGTCTTGTTTTTGAGTTCCATGGTGCTCTCCTCTCGAATAGCGGTCGTTGAAGTGAAGCGACTCAAGCAATCTGTTCTTCCGTTCGCGCGATGATCTCGGCCTGCTGCATCGGGGAGAGGTCCACGAAATAAGCCGAGTAACCAGCGATGCGGACGATGAGGTTGCGATATTTTTCCGGGTCTTTCTGCGCGGACAGTAAGGTGGCGCGGTTCAGGATGTTGAATTGAACGTGCCAATGTTTCATCTCGCACCACGCGCGGATGATCTGCATCAGCCGCCGCGTGCCTTCCTCGCCGGCGACGTTCGCCGGGTTGAACTTCAGGTTGATGAGGTCGCCGCCCTTCTCGCGGAAGCTGCGGTTCCGCGCCCGTGCGATCGACGCGAGCGCCACGGTGGGCCCCTTGACGTCCATGCCATGCGAGGCGGAGATACCCTCCGCCAGGTATTCCGTGGCCTTGCGACCATTGGGCGTCGCCCACGTCACCTTGCCGAATGGCACATGAAAAGTGATGGGTATCTGGCGCAACAGGAAGACCTGGTCGTGCGGCTTGAAATGTCGGTTCAGGAACTCGAGAACGAGGGTTTCGATGTCGAAGCCGATGGCATCCACCCAGTCGATGCCGTTGCCGTACTTCGGCGCGTTGACGCAGAGCTGGCGCACGGCTTCGTGGCCTTCCCAGTTGTCCTCCACCGCGGTGAGGAGTTGGTCCCAGGTCAGCTTCCTAGTATCGAAGATCAGGTGCTTGACGGCGGCCAGGCTGTCGATGGCGGTGCCCTTGCCGATGGCCTCGAACGTGCTGTGGTCGATACCGCCGGCGAAGTACTCGCCGTGGGTGTGCAGGTCGCGGCACTCGGCCATCGCGAGGTCGTGCAGCATCGAGGTCTGCGGCGCGGCGAAGTAGTCGCCTTTGATACGCATCGCCACATACTGCTGGACCAGGACGTGATGCGCGAGATGCTCAAGCTGGGCGCGGAAGGCTGCCCACACCTGGTCGAAGCTCGTCCAGCCGCGCGGGTCGCCCGTCGGCAGCCCGAACTGGACGTCCTTGAACACCTTCAGCTTCCCGTTGCGGAAGGTCATCTCGGTGATCGAACCATAGTTGATACCGCCCCCGGCGGTGACATTGGTTTCGCGGTTGGGCAGCCGGTTCTCGCAGCAGCCGGAGATGTTCCAGTCGAACGCTTCCTTGAGCGAGGCGCCGTTGGCGAGGTAAAACGGAATGACCATCTCGTCGTTCAACAGCTTGGGATAGCCCTTGCCGTCCTTGATGCACTCGACCACGTGATGCAGGAAAGCGTCGGGCGTGCCCGCGTGGATGCGCACGCACGGATCGGGGCTGGTGATCTGCAACCCGCGCATCGACTCAAGGATGAGAAACGACAACTCGTTGGTCGCGTCGCGGCCGTCGGGGGTCTGGCCACCGACGCAGACGTCGGAGAACTGCGAGAAGCCTTCCGTCCCCGCCGCCGCCACGGGGTTCAGCTTGATCTCGGTGACCTGCGACATGGCGAGCCACAGGCAGTGGAAGAGTTCGATTGCCGATTCCTTCGTGATGCGCCCCTCGGCGAGGTCCTTGCGGTAGTAGGGCAGCAGGTACTGGTCCATGCGTCCCTGACCCATGGCGCTGCTGGTTTGCTCGACGCGGTTGAAGAGCTGGCCCCACCACTGGGCCTGCAGGGCCTCGCGGAACGTGCGCGCCGGATTCTCGGGCACCCACTCGCAGACGTCGGCGATCTCCAGCAGCTCCTGCTTGCGCCGCGCGTTCGCCTCCTTGTCGGCGAGGTCGCGGGCGAGCGCGGCGTAGCGCTTCGACCACAGCGTCATCGCGTCGCAGGTGATGACCACCGCTTCCAGGAACGCGCGCTGGTACACGACGTCCCGCGGTTCGGTCAGCGCGGCGAGTTTCGCCCGCGCCTCCTCGCGGATGCCTCTCACGCCGCGGGTGAGGATCTTGGTGAAGTCGGGCGTCCAGTTCTGCGAGTGGCGCATGGGCGACGTCGCGACCACCACGCAGGTGTACAGCAGCAGGTTCCTGGGGTCCGGCCCCATGATCAGGAATCGGGTGTCCTCCGGGAGCGCGTGGATGAAGTTCGTCGCGTAGTCCTTCCCGGCCCAGTAGGAGGTCAGGACGTCGTCAATGATCCTCGCGTCCTCATCGGTGACCGCGACCTCGCCGGGCTGGCCCTTGAGCTTGCGGAACATATCCACGCCGGCGGGCATGACGCTACCGTCAAGCTCGGGATAGACGATGGCCCAGCGGCCGAGCCAGGTGTTGGGGCGGCCCACGATCAACTCGTCGGGAAAGATCGCTATCGGGGCTTTCTCGGCGAAGTGCTTGAGCGCCTTGGCCCAGCGCAGCACCAGCGGCTGACCTTCGGTCTCCCGGAACGATTCGGTGAACAGGACCGCCCGGTCCAGCGAAACCCGCGGCGGGCCGTAGGCGCGGATGGCTTCGTACAATCGCAGGACCCGGTCGGTGACGGTTCCATGCAAGACCTTCTTGCCGCCCTCGATGGTGGTTTCCTGGGCGGAGAGTGCGGGTGCGGTGCTTGCGTTCATCTGGCCTGACCTCTTACTGAGCGAGCGGTGGTTTTGGGTTTATGCCGGCTGGCCTGGATTGCCCCCGATGTACCCCAAGTCCAATATCCGGTTTTCGGCGGTGGGCGCGGCGCCGCCCCGGCCCGCCAGGACGGATTCGATGGCCGGCAGCAGGTCCGTGGCGATGGCGCGCTTCAGCACGAACCCGTCGGCCCCGACCGCCATCACCGCCCGCCGCACGCTCGGTTCGTCGTACACGCTGAGGACGATGAGCTTCATTTCCGGGCAGCGTTCGCGCACCCGGTGCAGCCAGAGCAGACTGCCATCGCGCGCCAGCGAAAGGTCCACCACCACCAGGTCTGGCTGCAACCGCTCGGCGCTTTCCTCCAGCGAGGGAAGATCGGCCACCATGGTCACCGTCTCGAATCGGGTTCCGAGCAGGCCGTGCACGCCTTCGGTGACGCCGGGGTGGCGATCGGCAAGCAGCACGCAACTGACGGTCTTCTGGCTCAATGGAGTGGGCTCCGCATTTCGCGCCGCTGGCCTGTTCGATGTCCGAACGCCGTACGGCATGAGACAAAGCCTAACCTGGATGGGCGGGGTTGTGACCTCGTAAAATTACCAGATATCGTCTCGTAAGATTACGAGTTCTCCACTGGTAAAATTAAGGCAAAACCCGGGCCACTCGCGAGGCGCGGGCGTGACAAGGGGGAGGGGCGGGTAACCCACGCATTGCCGCCGCTGCCGTGGCTTGCGGGGTTAAATCGTCGCGATGCCGTGTTTCAAGGCAAAGTGAACCAGTTCGGCGCTGGTGTTCAGGCCGAGCACATCCATCATCTGGTATTTGTGGAATTCGACGGTGCGGGCCGAGATCGCCAGGGCGGCGCCGATTTGCTTGGCTGACTGGCCTTCGGCCAACAGGCGCAGGACTTCCCGTTGCCGGGACGTGAGGGCGGCCACGGGATCGCGCGCGTTGCCCGGATCGGCGTTCAGGGATTGCACCACCTCGCCCGCCAGTACCGGGGTCAGATAGGTCTTCCCCTCCAGCGCGGCGCGAATGGCGGCAATGAGTTCGGCGGGAGCCGAATGCTTGAGCACGTAGCCCAGGGCGCCGGCCTCGAGCGCCCGGCGGGCATAGGCGACCTCCTGGTGCATGGTCAGAAACACGACCTTTATCCCCGGGCTGTCCTTCCGCAGTGACGCCAGGGCATCGATGCCGTTGAGCTGCGGCATGGTGATGTCGGCCACGACGACGTCGGGTCGCAGCGTCCGGGTGGCTTCGATCAGGGCGCGACCGTCCTCGACCATACCGACCACCTCGAATTCGACCGCGAGCAGACTCCTCAAGCCTTCGGCCACCAGGCGATGGTCGTCGGCCAGCAGGACGCGTGGACGCCGCAAACCGCTCATTCGGTTTCTTCCGTCAGCGGCACCCAGGCCACGATCGTGGTGCCGTGGCCAGGCGCGCTTTCCACATCCAGTTCGCCACCGAGCAAACGGACGCGCTCCCGCATGCTCGCCAGGCCGAGACTCGGCCGGTTCCGCTGGCGCGCGGGATCGAAACCGTGGCCGTCGTCCCGGACCGCCAACTGCACCCCGCCGTCCAGGCCGCGCAGCGAAACCGTCACCGTGCGGGCGTTGGCGTGGCGGGCGGCGTTCCGCAGCGCCTCCTGCGCGACGCGGAACAGGCAGAGCGCGGTCTGGCGCGGCAACGGCTCCGGGAGGTTTCGCCACTTTACCTCGACCGGAATGACTTCCCGCAAGCCGAACCGCTCGCCTTCCGCCCGCAGCGCTTCGACCAGGCCGAGGTCGTCGAGGATCGATGGATGCAGCCGGTAGGACAGGGCGTGCACGTCCTCGCTCAAGCGCGCCAACCCTTCCCGTACCTCGCGCGCCGTCTCGGCCGCGGAGGCTTCCGCAGTCCCGTGCTCGACGCGCCCCACCGCAATGGCCAGGAAAGCCAGGCGCTGAGTGACGTCATCGTGCAACTCGCGCGCGAGCCGGGCGCGCGCCTCTTCGTGGGCGTGGATCAGCCGTCGACTCAAGTCCTGCGCCGCCGCCTCCGCCCGGCGTTGCCGGGCCCGGCTGGCGAGCAAACCGATGATCAGGGCCGTCTGCGAGAGGCAAAACAGGAGGACGGCGGCGATCCGCCACCGATACAGCTCCCAGAAGGTTGGCTGCCGAAACTGGATGATGCCGCCGGCCGGCAGACGGGTCTCGGGAATGCCCCAGTGCTGGAGTTCGCGCCAGTCATAGACGGGAACCGCCGCCTCAAGGATTTGCGGCGGGATGCTCTCCGGCCGTTCGCCGCGCAGGATGCGGATCGCGGTATGGGCGCTCCGCGCGCCAACTTCGGCATCCTGATACAGTCGACCGCCGATCGCCCCCGAGCCGAACTGGCTGGCGAAATACCCGAAGAGGGGGGCATTCGCCACCGCGCGCAGGGCTTTCAGAGCCGCTTCGCTATCGTAGGGCACTCCCGCGGCGTCCATGATGAACATCCCGAACAGGATGAAGGAATGCGGCGGCAACGCTCCGATTTGTTCCTTGATTTGATCGAGCGACAAGTCATTCAGCCAGGTGAAGTCAACCCGCTGGGCAAACGCCTGAAACTCGCGGCGGGTCTCGCCTGCCCAGAATTTCTCCAGCGGCGAAGCGCCGAGCACCACCACGATGTGGGTCGTGTCGGGCTGGAGTTGCAGGATGTCCTCGACCATGCCTGGAAGATTGACTTTCTGGGTGACGAGGGTAGCGTTGGTCCGCGGAGCCTCGGGGGGGAGCAGGCGCGGCTCGACGCCCACGAACAGGATCGGGGAGTCGGGGAACAGACGTTCCCGGTATTGCGCCGCGAATTTCGCGGCGGGTGCCCCGACGGGCACAACCAGGTCCAGAGGGTAGCCCTCGAAACTGCTTTTGAGGAAGGCTACTAAAGCACCTTCCCGCTCTGACACGGCGAATCGCGCCGCCTCAAGGGGCATCTCGTAAATATCCACCGGCTTCCCGAATTCCCGCGCCAGCGTAGTCCGGAACACCGAAACGCTGGCGTTGAAAGGCGCCACGTCCCGACCAAACGAGTCCAGAATGAGAATCCGTTTGGGGACGGCGGCCGAAGCGCCGGACATGGCGAGGATCAGCAGCAGCGCGACCAGCCGAACGCCACGCCATCGTATCGTCGACAGCTCCGTCGTCATCGTCTCGGCCGGTTATCCGCCGGCCCCGGGATTAGTCGAGTCATCGACGTCGTCGATCTGGCGAGTTCAATCAATTTGGCGCGGTAGCTTCCGTTTTCCAGCGTAACCGTTCAGTCCCCCCTTTGAAAAAGGAGGGCTAGGGGGGATTTTGGACCCGTTGCCTGTGTGAAATCCCCCCCGACCCCCCTTTACGAAAAGGGAGAGGTGAGCGCTTACTCCTTGGGCGAGGTTTCATTTGGAATTCTAGGTGGTTATATCCATACCGAGAACGCTGCCCGCCAATAACTGGGTAGGACTCACGATAATTTAGCCTGATTAGTAAGATTCTTCAGCCTGACGAAGCCAACAAGCAGGGCGTGCTCCGATGGTCGCGGCGGCGACAAGCAGAGGGTGGGGAAGGGAATCGAGATGAAAGCGTCGGTTAAAGCGATACGCGAAGGCGGCCAAGTAGCGAGTCCCGTACTTGGCGAAGTTGAACGCATGATAGGCACCGCTGAAACTGGTTTTAAGGGATGCGGAACCACCATGATACGGCGAATGGCAAGAATCGCCAGCGGGAAAGGAGCATGGTTATGGATTCCTGGTCGCTATCGGACTCGGGGGTTGAAGCTGATCGGCGTTGGCGTCGGAATCAATCACTGTCGTTCGAACACCCATCATCCGAATCACCGTTGTTCGAACAGCCGCTATCCGAATCGTCGTTGTCCAAGTCGCCGTTGTCCAAGTCGCCGTTGTCCAAGTCGCCGTTGTCCGCCCGTCGCCACATCCGGCGATCAGCGCCGGCGATTGACATAGGCGTCAGCGGTCTGCCGATGGCATCGATGAACAAAGAGGCCGCGCCGCCGTCGGCGGGCATTTCCCCTTCCAGGACCCGAATGTCGTAGCTCAATTCGTCGCCCTTCAAGACCGGATCACGCAGCACCACGACCACGTCCGTGACCTTGCCCGAGCCGAGGATCGACAGGGTGGCGTTGGGCGGATCGGAGAGAAAGCTGTCCTTCCCCTCTTTCCAGAACGGTACGAACTCGGTGGTGGACATGTGACCGGCAAGGCGTTCCGGGCGGTCGGAAAAGACTATTGTGGTTGGACTGACGCCCTTCAGGGTCAATTTGCCATCGGCGTATTGGATGCCGCGAGCATTTTGGACGAACAGGAAGTCGGCTTTTTTCGTCGCTTTCTTGGTCTTCGTCTTGGTTTGCTTGACCGGTTCCTCGGCAGTCCAAGCCACGCCAGGAGCCGCAATCAACAATGCCAGCAGCGTCGTGGCGATCATCGGGAAGCGTCTCGTCATCATGGGTTGATCCTCATGCGATTTCGGGTTTAGTTGGGAGTTGGTTGGTCATCGTGACCTCTTTATCTTGCGGCAGCGGCGCGGCCATTCCGCGAGCGGGGGGCGTTAGCCTCCTGTTTTTCGGAACGCGGCAAGGTGTCGGCGATCTTGGCGGGTGCGGAAACAGCGGACTCACATCCGCCGCTCGCCGGCGACCCTACGGAGTTTTTATCAATCATCGACCATGGATCTGGTCCAGTCGCGCCCGGAATTGTTGTGCCCAACCATCGAACGCCTGCTTGGCGTAGGCCCAGGTCGAATAAGCCTTGGCGTAATCCGAAAAGCCCGTGGTGATGGCGTTGCCGACGCCTTTTGAGGTATCGACCACGTATTTCCGACCGACCTGGGTATCGGCGTACTCGGCGACCACCTGGCTGGTCTTGCCGTCGATGAATTGCGCGGCGATGCCAGTGCGGCCCAGATAGGGCGCGGACCCGACCGGTCCGCCCGTCGCCGCTCCCGAGGCCACATCGGCGACCGTGGCGTAGGGCACCACCAGCGTGACCACGCTCATCTCCGGTTTGGTTGGCACCAGATTGACGATGGTAATTCGCACCCGCAGCACACCTGGCCCAGGCTGGGTCACAACCGGGTAAGCATTGCCGAGCGCTTTCACGATGGACTGGTGAAAGTAATCGGTCAGTGCCTTCAGTTCAGTCGGATCGATGGCCTTGTACGCGGCATCGCTGGCAAGTTGAACCTGGATGCGTTCAAGCAAAATCTGGTTGTATTGGGCCAGCTTGGCGTCGGACTCACTCCAGCGGTAGGCGCCACTGTCGCCGGGCACGGGCTGGAGCCGGTCGGGATGACTCAGAAACCCGGCATACGCCGCCGGTGTGGGGGCCTGTTCGCTGATATCGGGGCTAGTCGCACAGGCGGCAAGGAATGTGAGCGATGCCAGGCTGGGAAAGAACAATCGGCGCATGATTCAAGATTCCATGGTTAAAGGCGGACGAAACCCAAACGTACTGTCGCTGCCGCCAGAGACGGTGAGAAAACAGACCGACGCCAACAGACCTGGACTGGGAGTGAATTCACGGCGCGAGAGCGGTGAAACGGTGAGCGGTGCGTCGATGATCGAGGTTATGCGGTACATGGACGTTGGCTTAGCTCTTACCAGCGGAAAGTGACACCCAACGCGGGACCGCCCATGCGCATGTCCTCGATGGTCTGGTCGCCGCTCGTCGAATAGGAGAGATTGCGGTATACCAGCACGAGATCGCCCCAGTCGAAGCGGTAGCCGATCCCCGCCCATCCCTGCCAGGTCCAGTTTGAGTAGTTACCCGCGCCGATGTCGAGATAATACGGCACGAACCAGTCGCTGCCGCCAAGCCGCGCCTCGCCGCGCACGCCGACGATCCCATCCCATACGTTGATCTTGTCGGAGGTATCACCTGAACGTCCGATGACCCCATCCGGTCCGGAGAAACTTAAATCGGTGGAGGTTTTCAGGCCTAAATAACGGATGCCGCCGAATATATCCAGCGTCCCGGCAGCGCTCCGCGCCGCGGTGTAGCTGCCAATGCCCTCCCAGATCAGCGCCTTGATATCCGCGTTCACGTTCACGTCAATCGGCAACGATTCGTTACCCGCAGGTCCCTGCACGGTTTTGATTTTCCCTCGCTCGCTGCTGAAATCGTTGTAGACCAGATCCATCGCCAGCGCCCAGTCACCTTTGCGGGCCTCAAAAATACCCATTAGAGCGAAGTCCAGATCGCTGAGATAGCTACCCGGCTTAACCTCAACCTCAACGGTTTTACCCCCGCCCAGCGGGGTGTTGACCTGGAACGTCTGGTAGATGTTCGGGAACCAGGCATACGGCGTGAGGCTGTAATGCCATTCGCCATCGTACATGTCCACCCCGGCGGCCGACGCCGTGCCGCCCGACGCCAGAACGCCGATAACCATCACCCACGGTCCGGCCCGCAATAGCTTTTTTCGAATCATCGTATCCCCCTCCGGGTCTGGTCCAAGGGGCTGACTCCTCGCACAAAGGCCAGCCCCCACTGGTGGTTACCGAGCTATTTCTTCTTCAATCCCTCCAGGGCCTTGGCGCAACCGACCGACAACTCCATCTTGTGTTGCATTAGGCATTCCTTGATCTTGCCGCCTCCCGGCGGCACATTCGGGCAGAGCCGCTCGATGTCAGGCTTGCAATAGGCGCGCAGCATCTCAATCTCCTTGTCGAGTTGCGAGGGCTGCTGGGCGAAAGCCGGCGCGGTGGCCGACACCAGAAGGGATAGAGCAATCTTGCGAACGGTCATTGGCGGATCTCCTCAAGGATGGTGGTAAGGGTGATTCAGGGGCGAGACTGGTCAAATGGTTAATTGGGGGGAAAGCACCTCCTTGTCGGCGGCCTGGGCACCGTCGGCGACCAGACCAGCCAGCAGGGCCAGGGCTGAAATGGCAGGTTTTTCATCACGCAATCAACCTCAAGATTCGTAATCTTCCTGGGTTAGCTGCTTGAAAAACTGCCTCCACCTCTTCTCCCGCGCCAGGAGAAGGGAGTTGGGATACGATCGACTCATTTCTGCTTGTTTTCGAAGGACGACGACCAGGGCCGCAGACCGGTCGGTTCGACCGCCACGGCTAGTTCCTGGGTATAGGTCGCTCGTACCTGATCGCCCGCCTTGAGGTCCTTGATGTCCATGTCAGCCGGAATTTGCAGGGTCACGTGATGCACCGCGCCTTGGACCAGAACCGTGCGTTTCGCCTTGTCGACGGCCAGGATGGTGCCGATCATCTCGACTTTCTCTTCCACCGCGCCGGACGGCATCGCGCCCGCGGGCGCGCGGTTGGCGCTCACGGTGACGATCTGCTGGTTGACGCCCGTCCCCTGAACCATGTCGAGCGACAAGGCCAAGGCCTGGTGATAGGTCGCCTTGACCGTGTCGCCGGCCCGTACCTGGGCCAGGTTGCGCACTTCATCGCCGACCTTGATGGTGAAGACCTTGCCATCCTCGCCCTTCAGGGTGAGCGTCCGATTCTTCTGATCCACCGCTTGCACGATCGCGGTGGCGGTCACCTTTTCGCGGACCCCCATGGCATCGGCGATGGCCGAGACGGTGGGCGCGGCGGCGGCGGCCGGGGCCGGGGCCTTGTCCTGCGCCAGCGCCGGCATCGCTAATAGGCTGGCGGCGGCCAGAACGGTCAAGGTCATTGCTCTCTTCATGCTCTTCACGCTACCTGCTCTCCTCGTTGGGTTGGGTGAAATCAAAACGGAATAGAGTGCCGTCTTCCGGGCCGACGTTGAAGTTGATGTTGTCCTGGAACGGCAGGCTGATCATGTTGCCAATGGGATTCTGCGCCATCTCCGCCAGTTGCTCAGCGCTCAACTTTGCCCGAACCGACGCGGCGAGGGTCGCGCCGAGGGCGAGTAGCCCAGCGGCGAGAGCGATTTGATCGGTCGTTTTCATGGGCATTCAACGGGTCCTTCGTCTGGTTAGCAGGCCCCAAAGCAGTTGGACTCGTTCTCATTCGGGTCCGGGTAGTATTGGCGCTGGTGGTGCTGACGGTGGCATAAGCTCGCCCTCCTCCTATTGGGAGAGGGTTTGTTTTTTATGGCAACGGCTCGATCTCCCCCGGCCGCCAGGCTTTGTTGAACCACAGCTCCAGCGACGCGCTGGAGACGAAGAACCATGTTTCCAGCCTTGGCCGGGGATAGTCTCAATCCAGCTTCGCGGGCTGCTCTTGCAAGCAGCCCGCGCGGTTCATGATCGAAAGTTACTCCACGGTCTTAACCTGCGGAATCTTCCATGAGCCATCAAGGATCGAGGGATCTTTCTCCTTCGGCCAATAGAGCCGCATCATGAGGATGAACTTGTCCTTTGGAGCCGGGAGCCAGTTCGATTCCTTGGCGGGACCGGGGTTTTCGTTCTGGATGTAGAGATCCACCGAACCATCGGCGTTAGCCTTGAGGTTCTGCCGGGGGCTGATGCTGTAGCGGTTGAGCGGGTTCGGCACGAAGAAGTAATCCTTGTCGTACATCGTGAGCGACCAGAAACCTTGAGCGGGCGGCAGTTCGCCTTTGTTGAAGTGCATCACGTACTTCTTCTCGCCGGTATACGAGCCGATCGCGGAGGGTCCTTCCGAGGTGGGATAGACGGCGTCCTGTGGACGATTCGCTCCCAACCCGATGGCGGTGATCAAGGCGCGCTGAAGGTAGTTCGTACCGTAGTTGCCGGTTTTGGTGGTGAACAGCCAGCCATTTTCCAATTTGATGTCACCCTCGAGGATACCTTCCTTAAGCCAAAGCATGATCTTTTCATTGGCGATCCTGGGCACGAGGGAGAACGCTTCGTGGGCCACGGGGGCAAGCTTGCCGCGATCGAACGGCTGACCGGGCACGATCCCGATCTTGGCCATCTTTTCCAGGATGGGCTTGTCCGCGGCGGCGGGCGGATTGTTCGCCAGCAATTTGGCCAGCAGATTGAAATAGTCGTCGGCGCTGAGTGCGTTCACCTGATCACGCACGGCGGTTTTCATGTCGATGGACGGATCGACCTTGCCGGGCGGCGGGGTGTAAGGTTTGCCGTAGGTACTGAGCGGGACGAGCGAAATCTCATCCTGCAGCTTGTGGACGGCGGCGTAATCTTCCGGGGTGCCGGTGCAGTAGATGCGGCCCAGTAGCCAGACCATGGCGGTGGGCGATTTATATTCCTTTACGCCCTCCGGTAGCGTGCCTTTCCAGCCGGGACCGGTAATCGCGTAGATCTGCGGGCCGGTGCCGGTCGTGCGTTTGCCTGGCACCTGGAACACTTCCGTCCAGCCATCGAGCATGGGGAAGAGATAATAACGGTCCTGTGCATCCGGCAGGCTTAACACCCAGGGTTCTTGGCTCACGTCAATCCACGCGGTGGTGTAGAGCGTGTCGGCATTCGGGGCGGTGACGTCTCTGAACGTCGCGGAAGGATACTCGCGCATCCGGACCAACTGTCCCATCGGGGCGCGTGTACCTTCCGGCTTCTCGACATTGGTCATCACGCGGCGGGTCATTTCCATCGTGACCAGCGGATAACCATAAATGTAGGCTTCAACGCCCAATGGCACAGCTTCAAAGGCATTCTCTTTGGCTTGGCCGCTGGAAACGAACAAGGCAGCCGCCATCAGGCCGACGGCCAGTATCGAATTGAACAGGATTCGCTTCATCGTTTCTTTTCCTCTCATTTGCCTCACAACTGTTGATTGAATGCGCAGGCCGTCCCGGAATGGTCGGAACGGCCCGCTCGGTTCGCGACTGAAAAAATTACTTCGCGTCGGCGGCCTTCGCCATGCCTTCTTCAAGTTTCTTGATGTCCTCGGGCGACAGTTGCGGCCGGTTCACCTGGATCGTCAGCTTGTTGAGCTTGGCGGTCAGCGGGAACGGCGGCTGGTAGTCGGCGTCGTCAGTTCACCGCCACGATGGCCGGCGGCTGCCAGGTTCCTGCGCCGGGCGGCAGGATCGACGGCGGCTCGGTCTTTGGCCAATACAGGCGCATCACCAGGTAGATGGGGCCGTCGGGCGCGGGCAGCCAGTTCGACTCCTTGTCCTTGCCGGGCGTATCCTTCTGGATGTAGACCGTGAGCGAGCCGTCCGCGTTCTTCTTCATCGACGGCAGCATCGGCGAGTTGATCAGGTAGCGGTTGATCGGGTTCTTGATCAGCAACTGGGTCTTGCCGTCGTACATGGTCACCGACCAGAAGGCGTTGACCGGCGGGAACTGGTCCTTGGCGAAGGTCAGCGTGTACTTGTGCTTGCTGCCGTCGAGCACGTCACCGTTGGGCAGCGTCTTGGTGAGGGGATACATGGCTTCGACGGCATCGTTGCCGTAGATGCCGCCCTTGGCGGCCGCGGCGCGCTTCAGCCAGTCGCCGTTGTAGAACGCGCGGTCGCCGAACAGCGAGCCGACCTTCCAGCCGTTGATGTCCTTCTGCCCGGCCTCCAGGTACTTCTCGACCTTGCTGTCGCCTTCCTTCATCGCCAGCAGGATGGCGGCCTTGTGCTCGACCGATAGATCCTTGAAGTTGAACTTCTTGCCGGGGCCGATGCCGATGCTGGCGAGCTTGGCGCGGATCGCTTCTTCCTCGGGGCCGGCCGGCGCGAACTGCAGCGCGAAATCCAGGTAATCGAAGAAGTTGGTCTTCACCATGTCCTTGTCGATCTTCGGGAAATCGATGACCGGCGCCGCCGCAGGGGGCGGTTGCTTGAGATACGCCGACAGCGGCTGCACCTTGTAGCCCGCCTGAACCTTCTCGACGTTGGGCATGTCCTCGGGGTCGATGAGCTGGGTGCGGTACGCGGCCAGTGAGAAATCGGTGGTCGAGCGGAACACCTTCTTGATGCCCGCCGGTGTTTCGCCCTTCCAGTTCGGGCCGACGACCAGGTAATCGCCAGCGTCATTGCCGGTGGCGCGGCTGCCGATGTAGCCGTAGTTGAAGGTGTTGCCGTCGGTCAGCATCACCGAGTAGTAGCGCTTCTTGTCCACCGCCGGCACCGAGAGCACCAGCGGCTCGGCGCGCAGGTCCATCCACAGCAACGAGTAGGGAGTGTCGCTGTTGGGTGTGATGATCGCCGTGTCCTTGTAGGTGAAGACGCGGGCCTCGTTGTAGATCTGGTTGAAGGGTGCCTTGAACTGGCCCGAGTTCTTGTCCACCGCATACTCGTACATGACGGCATAGTTCATCACGATGGGCAGGCCGTAGATGAATCCTTCCTCGGCGATGGCCTTGGTTTCGAGGATACCGGGCTTGTCCTTTTCGATCTTCTCAGCTTGGGAGATGGCGTCTTTCTCTGCTCCATAGCCGGCGAATGGCACGGCGACGACGGCAACCGCCAGTGCGGCGCCAACTAAGATGCGATTCATGGTTTTCGATCTCCTTGCGGTTGTTGGCATCACTTCGATAGCGAATGCGCGGGCTACTCCCTGCGAAGCAGCCCGCGCGGTTTCACAACCCCAGGCGAGGGGGCTATTTCACTGGCTTCATGCCTCCTTCATGCTGACTGATCTCGGCTATTTCTTCTTCAATTCCTGCAAAGCCTTGGCGCAGCCGACCGACAACTGCATTTTTTGCTGCATCAGGCACTCCTTGATCCTGCCGCCGCCCGGCGGCACGTTCGGGCAAAGTCGCTCGATGTCGGGCTTGCAATAGGCGCGGAGCATCTCGAGTTCCTGGTCAAGCTGCGAGGGCTGCTGGGCGAAGGCCGGCGCGGCGGCAGATACGAGAAGCAATAGGGCGGTGGTACGAAGGGTCATCAGGGTATCTCCTCATTTAATGGGGTGGTGACAGGGAATCGAGAGACAAGAGTGGAATCCGATCAATCGCGGGCCGCTCCCTTACGAGAGCGGCCCGCGCGGTTCACGACCAAAACGACTTACTTCGCGTCGGCGGCTTTCGCCATGCCTTCCTGGAGTTTCTTGATGTCCTCGGGCGACAATTGCGGGCGATCCACCTTGATGGTCAGCTTGTTAAGCTTGCCGGTGAACGCGAACGGCGGCTGGTAGTCCGCGTCGTTGACGCCGGTCAGCGTGTCGGAGCCAACGTCGAAGCTTTCGTCCCATTGCAGAATCATCGGCAGCGTGTGCTCCATCGCGATGGTCTGCACCACCTTGCCGTCGACCTTCAGCGTGCCGGTACCGGACCGCCCCAGACCGCTTATGCTGTTGAATGCAAGTGTCCCGATGCCCAGACCGTCGTATTTGAAGTCGAATTCCAGCGTGTGCTTGCCGGGTGCGAGGACTTCAGGACCCTCCCATTTCACCCGCTTCAGGTCCACCAGGTTCCATAGAAACACCGGCTTACCCTTGAGCAGATAGAAACCGTAGCCGGCGAAGCGCCCGCCCGAGGTTAGGATCATCCCCTCGGCACCAGCTTGCGGCACTTCGATGTCGGCGGTAAACGTGTAGGAAGCGTTCAGGATGTTCGGCGAATCGCCCTGCGGCAGGCCGGTCATGGGGCGCGTGTAGACGAACTCGGTGCGCCCAGCGGTGATGTTCGGGCGCGGCGCCACGATACGCGCCGCCACCGAAGCGTCCAGCGGGAAAACCTGGTGCTTTTTCGCCTCGGCGACGAACATCTCCCTCATCTCCTTGACCTTGTCCGGGTACTTGGCCGCAATGTCCTCCGCCTGGGCGAAGTCCTTGGTGAGGTCATAGAGCTGGAAGACCTGGTTGTTGAGCGGATCGGGATTGGCCGGGCCGAAGGCCTGCCACGGCGCGCGGTTGACCTTGGTGCTGAGGAGCCAGCCGTCGTGATACAGCGCCCACTGACCCATCATCTCAAAGTACTGCGTCTTGTGCTGGGATGGCGCCTTGGCGTTCTTCTCGTCGAAGGTATAGAGGAAACTCGTGCCCTCGATCGGCGCCTGCTGGATACCATCCACGACCTCGGGGGCACGGATGCCGGAGGCCTCGAGGATGGTCGGGACCACGTCGATGACATGCACGAACTGCTCGCGCAGACCGCCCTTGTCCTTGATGCGCGCCGGCCAAGACACCACCATGTTCTGGTTGGTGCCGCCCAGCCGCGAGGCGTTCTGCTTGAACCAGTCAAACGGCGTGTCGAACGCCCACGACCAGCCGGCCGACATGTGATTGTAGGTGTACTGCGTGCCCCACACATCGTAGAACTTCATCTGTACGTCGACGGGCAACTCGTTCAGGCCGTTGAAGAACGCCACCTCGTTCGGCGTGCCCATCGGCCCGCCCTCGGCGCTGGTGCCGTTGTCGCCGTTGATGTAGATGACCAGCGTGTTGTCGAGTCGGCCAAGGTCCCGGAAATGCTGGATCACGCGCCCGATCTCGTGGTCGTTGTAGGCGGCGTAGGCGGCGAAAATCTCGACCTGACGGATGAAGAGCTTCTTCGCTTCCGGCGTGAGTTCGTCCCACGGCTTGAGCACGTCCTTCGGCCACGGCGTCAGCTTGGCGTCCTTGGGGATCACGCCCAGCCGCTTCTGGTTCTCGAAGATGCGCTCGCGCAGCTTCTCGTAGCCGTCGTCGAACAACTTCATCGCGCTGATCTTGTCGACCCACTCCTTGGTCGGGTGGTGCGGCGCGTGCGTCGCGCCGGGCACGTAGTAGACGAAGAGCGGCTTCGATGGGTCGATCTGGTGCATCCGCGTCATCCAGTCGATGGCGTCGTCGGCCATCGCGGTGATCAGGTTCCAGCTACCCTCCTGGCCCTTGAACGGATAGATTTGGGTCGTGTTGCGGAACAGGTTCGGCTCCCACTGATTGGCGTCGCCGCCGACGAAGCCGTAGAAGTATTCGAAACCCATGCCGACGGGCCACTGGTCGAACGGGCCGACCTGGCTCGCCTGGAACGCCGGCACGTTGTGGTCCTTGCCGAACCAGGATGTCGCGTACCCGTTGTCGAGCAGGACGCGGCCGATGGTCGCCTTGTCCTTGCCGATGATGCTGTTGTAGCCGGGAAAGCCGGTGGACTGCTCGGAGATCACACCGAAGCCGGCCGAGTGGTGGTTGCGGCCGGTGATCAGCGCGGCGCGCGTCGGCGAGCACAGCGCGGTCGAGAAGACGCGGTTGTAGCGCAGGCCCTCGCCCGCGATGCGATCCATCGTCGGCGTGGGAATCACCCCGCCAAAGGTGCTGGGCACACCGAAGCCGGCGTCGTCCGTCATGATAAGCAGTACATTGGGCGCGCCTTTCGGCGGCACCACGCGCGGCGGCCACCAAGGCTTGGATTGGAGCGCATCGTCCTTGATGACACCGCCGAACTTGGGATCAGGCGCGGGCAGTTGTTTGCCGCTGATCGTCGTCGTCGCGCTCGGCGAGCCCAGCACGCCGGTGATCTGTGGGGCGCCGGCTGGTGCGCTGGCGGCAATCGCCAGCTTCTGACCCGCTTCGATCTTGTCCAAGGCGAGCTTGTTTTGTGATTTCAGTTCGGCCGCGGCGATGCCGAACCGTTCGGCAATCGCGTCCAGATCGTCACCCGCGACCACCGTATAGGTGGCGGTTGCGGTGTCGTACTGGCCTTGGGCGTGATGGCGCGGTCCCGTGTCGGCCGCCCGAGCGCCGCCAAAAGCGAGACCAGCCAGCAAGACCAAGGCTGAAATGATGGTTTTTTTCATCGATGCCAACCTCCTGCGAATTGGAGAAAATTGCTAAAACGATGATGGTGAGCAACGCTCGTTGCTGGTCATCCGGACCGTTCCGTCCGGCAGCGTGACGGTGTTTTCTTCCCTATGGCACTCGAAGTTGGAATGATCGGAGCGGGTCGGCTGGTTGGGCGTTACCGAGGGTGTCGCCTGGATCTCCTGCCTGGTGCGTTGATCCCAGGTATCCTGGGTTGCCCGGTCCCGGGCCTGGCGGGCCCGCGATCTTTCCGCGTCCCGCGCGGTTCGCTGGCTCAGAATGGCCGCCTGCTGCGTTTCATCCTGGTTCGCCGTGCTCATCGTGGTCGTGCTCATCATGCAGTTGGCGAAGGCCCTCGTTCCCATGGTAAAGCCAAAACCGGAGCAACGCTGAGCATCGGCCGTCTGTTGCTCTTCGGGAGAGACGCAAGCGGACACGAGCCACGATGCCAGGACAAGGATGACAAACCTTTCAAGCATCTTGGCCTCTTTCCATCAGTGGGCGACGGGGACCAGCGGCCGAACTGGATCAAAACGGGCTCGCCACAACCGTGTAATAGATGCCGTTGCTGCCAAAGTGCGGCTGGTAGTAGGCGCTGCCGCAGTTGTAGTAGGTGATGTCGTTGGCGGAGACGCTGTTGCAACCACCCGGCAGGGCGACCACCTCGGTGCCGATCGCGGGCCCCGAAACATAGACGGGTTGTTGCACCACTACCGTCGGGCTGGCGGCCGCCGAGCCGATGGCCGCGCCGGCGGCCAAGCCCACGGCTCCAGCGGCGGCCACCGCGCCGGCGCTGTACCCAGTCGTGCAACCCCAGCAACCGCCCGCCGCGTAAGTCGGGTGGTAGTAGGCGCCGCCGCCGTAGCCGGCGTGATAGGCGTCGCCGTAGCCGACGTGGGTCACCCCGCCGTAGCCGACGTGGGTCACCCCGCCGTAGCCGGCGTGATAGGCGCCGCCCCAGCCGCCGCCGCCATAGCCGGCGCCGTGCCAGGAGGTGAAGCCACCCGCGCCGGCGTGAAACCCGCCACCGGCATGAAACCCGCCCCAGGCGTTCGCCCGCAGCGGCAGGACCGCCAGGCTGGCTACCCCGAGAACCACTAGATGTTTCCGATAGTTCCGCATGACTGTTGCCTCCAAGGTTGTTAGCGGCCCGTCCCGGTCAGGGCGCGGAAATCCATCGGCTTGGCGCCTTCGGGTTTAGTAAACGTGAACAGCTTGTCGGGAAGTTCTGGTTTCAGCTTCCAGTCGTAAAACTCCACGGTGAAGCGCGGGGCGCCTTGCACGTCGGTCAGGGTGCCGGCGATCAGGCAGGGCAGATCGGTCTTGGCGTCGATCCAGATCTGCCCGGCAATACCTGGCGCGACCAGCGCCACATGCTCGCAACGGGCGCCGCGAATGACCGAGAACCCAGCGTAGAAGGCGCTGGTGGCATCTTTGGTCAGGGCCGCGTAGGGATCGCTGTAGAGCACGTCTTCAAACGGCAGCAGGATGCCCGCGGTCTTGGCCGCGAACGGGATCAGTTCGTCGAGGGTCTTGGGCGCGTTGGTCGTGGCGTAGAGCTTGTGGGTCGGTTCGTAGGCGGTCATTTTTTCGCCGTCGAAGTAGAAATCGAACGGCGGGGCGTCGCCACGAATCTCGGCGCTCAACTTGTTCGGGCGCTTGACCGCAACCACGGATTCGGTGAAAAAGGTCAGGAACTGGCCGGTGCCGCCCGGTGCTTCGAGAGAACTGCGGGTGCGGACCAGAAACGCCGGGGTCGCCGCTAGCTTGGCGCTCATTTTCTTCACCAGATCGAGCGCGCCTGGCTCCAGGACTTGACCAGACGCACTGGCCTGATGCGTGGGTGGTGAGGCTGGAACGGGTGTTGGAGCCTTGTCCTGGCCGATGGCCACACCGACGGTCAACGGGGAAAGCAAGGCGAGCATTAAGGCGGCTCGCCGGATGTGGGCCTGCATGGTCGCCCTCCAAATTCTCAGAGTGGATATTGGATCCGAATGGTGTTAAGAGGCTGAATCTTCATGCGAAATCGTTCAGCCCCCTCTCCCCCATTCATGGGGGAGAGGGTCAGGGTGAGGGGGTAAGTCTTTGAAACCGCAGCCCTCATCCCCAACCCCTCTCCCGCAAGCGGGCGAGGGGAGTGAACGGTTACCTTCATGCGAAGACCAGCCTCGCAGTTGCTGGCTAATACACCTTGCGGCAGTGTTTGACGCCGTTGGTTGTCGTACACACGGTCTTGGGATGACGAACGGTGGTCGTCTTACACACCTTGCGGCCCGCCTCGTAACGACACGCCGTCGCAGCCCCCGCTTCCTGAACCGGCAGGGCGATAGGGCCACCGACCAACAATGCCAACAACCCAGCTTTCACCATCGTTTTCATGCCAATCTCCTCATGGTTTGGGAACAACATGGTTTGGGAACAACATGGTTTGGGAACAATACGCTACTGCTGTACCGCTCCATCAATAATAGTAGGCTCGGTGGTAATCCGGGCGCGCGATGCCAACATGGAATTTGGAATGTCCAATCCGGATTCGCGGGGTAGCACCGATTGTAAGATCATATTAAATTTTTAATTATTACAAGGACAGGCTGGGCGTTCTTGTCATTTCGCGTCAATTCCGCTTGAGGCATGAGGTATGGGGATCATGCCCTGCTTGCGCCGACGGTGGGAGAAGAACAGACAAAAACCCAGGTTTGCGCAAGATCATGCCCTGCTTGCGCCGACGGTGGCCATTTCTCAACGCATGAAATCGAACCTCCGATGAAATCGAGTGATTCTTCCCTCTTCACCCACGACCAGCCCGCTCGCGCCGGCATTCTGCTGGCCAATCTCGGTACGCCCGACGCGCCCACACCCACCGCGGTGCGTCGCTATCTGGCCGAGTTCCTGTGGGATTCACGGGTGGTGGAACTGCCCCGGCCGCTGTGGTGGCTGATTCTGCACGGGGTTATTCTGCGGGTCCGGCCAGCCCGCTCGGCGCGCAAATACCAGATCATCTGGACTGCGGATGGTTCGCCACTGCTGGCGATCAGCCAACGGCAGGCGGCCGCGGTCGCGGCGGCGCTGGCGCAACGCTATCCCGGTCCGATCCAGGTGGCGGTTGGAATGCGCTACGGTAACCCCTCCATCGCCGCCGCGCTCGGGGAACTGCGGGCCGCCAGCGTTCGGCGATTGCTGGTGCTGCCGCTATACCCACAATACTCCGCCGCCACGGTCGCCTCGACTTTCGACGCGGTCGCCGCCGAACTGCGGACCTGGCGTTGGTTGCCGGAACTGCGTTTCATCACCCAATACCACGACGATGCCGGCTATCTGGACGCGTTGGCCGCCCACCTCCGCGCCGCGCGCGCCGACCAGCCCGGCGAGCGACTCCTGTTCTCCTTCCATGGTCTGCCCAAGCGAAACTTGCTGGCCGGCGATCCCTATTATTGCCAGTGTCATAAAACCGCCCGGCTGGTCGCGGAACGGCTAGGCTTGCAACCGGATCAATGGGCGGTGGCGTTCCAGTCCCGTTTCGGCCGCGCCGAATGGCTGCAACCCTATGCCAGCGTCCTGCTGGCCACCTGGGCGAAGGCCGGGATCAAAAGCGTGGACGTGGCCTGCCCCGGTTTCGCCGCCGACTGCCTGGAAACGCTGGAGGAAATCGCGATCGAGAACCGTCGAGTGTTCCTGGCCGCCGGCGGCGAGCGCTACCGCTATCTTCCAGCCCTGAACGACGATCCAGCCCATATCGCGGCCTTGGCCGCCCTCATCGGTCGCCATGCCGCCGGCTGGCCGGAATTCGCCGCCGACCCTGACGCCGCCACCCTCGCCGCCGAACGCGCCGCCACTCGCCAGCGAGCCTTGGCCCTAGGCGCGGCGACTTGAATCCAGCAATCGGGACAACTTGAGTTCTCCTTAACCCAGCGCCTTCTATACTCACTGGAAACGACAGCCGCCCCGTCAGTGGCCCCAGTCGCGGTCCCAAATCCGATCCAGTGGGAATTTCATGATTCATGGCGTGTTGATTGACCTGGAAGGCGTGCTGTACGTCGGCGGCTATCCCCTGCCCGGCGCCCGCGAGGCCTTGCTCAGCCTGCGCGCGGCGGGCATTCCGGTGCGCTTCGTGACCAACACCACCCGTCTGACCCGCGCCAGCCTGGTCAACCGACTGACGCGCATGGGCCTGGAAGTGTCGCTCCAGCATCTGTTCACGCCCGTGGTGGCGGCCCGCCAGTACCTGATCGCCCGTAACCTGGCCCCCCACCTGCTGGTCCATCCCGACATCAAGGGTGAGTTTGCCGACCTGATCGGGCCAGAACCTGGCGCGGTGCTGCTCGGCGACGCTGGACCCGAGTTTACCTATGAGGCGCTCAATCAGTGTTTCCGGCTGCTGCTGGAGGGGTTGCCACTGCTAGCCATGGGCTCCAATCGCTACTTCCGCGATAGCGACGGCTGGAACCTGGATGTGGGGCCGTTCATGGCGGCGCTGGAATACGCCGCCGAACTGGAAGCGGTGGTGCTTGGCAAACCCTCGGACGACTTTTTTCAGGCGGCGGTCGCTAGCCTCGATCTGCCGCCGCAGGATGTGGTGATGGTCGGCGACGACGCCGAAATGGACGTATGCGGCGCGCTGGCGGCCGGCTTGCGCGGTGTGTTGGTGCGGACCGGCAAATATCGCCACGGCGACGAGGCCAAGGTCGAGCCGCGCGGGGGTCGGGTATTCGACGATCTGGACGCGGTGGTGGATTACATCCTCTAAGCGCTGTCCATTACACGTGTCTCCAACCAATTGATTTCATTTTTATGAAAAACCAGGAAATCCCCTCCCCCCTTGCGGGGGAGGGCGAGGGAGGGGGGTAGGGTTGAATCGCAACTCCTTGAATGATGGCAGACTGATCGGTCACCCCCCCACCCCACCCCTCCCCCGCAAGGGGGGAGGGAGACTTTTGTGTAATCGACATCCTCTAGGCGTGGTGTCGGGTTCGAACGGATTGCGGGTAGAATCGGCGACGACGAGACTTAACCGGAGCCCTTGCTTCCGCCTCGAATTGGAGCCCCCATGCGCGTCCTGTTTCCCGACATCAAGCCCTACGCCAGCCAGCGCCTGGCCGTGGACGACCGGCACATCCTGCACATCGAGGAATGCGGCACCCCGGATGGCTTGCCGGTTCTGTTTCTGCACGGCGGTCCCGGCGCCGGCTGCGAGCCGTTGCACCGGCGCTTCTTCGATCCCCAGCGCTACCGTATCGTGCTGTTTGACCAGCGCGGTTGCGGTCAGTCCAGTCCGCACGCTGAATTGCGCGATAACACCACCTGGCACCTGGTGGCGGATATCGAAAAGCTGCGCGAACATCTGAAGATCGACCGCTGGCTGGTGTTCGGCGGTTCCTGGGGGTCGACCCTGGCGCTGGCCTACGCCGAGACCCACCGGGAACGGGTGCTGGGGCTGATCCTGCGCGGCATCTTTCTGTGCCGCGACCGGGACATTCACTGGTTCTATCAGGCCGGCGCCAACCGCTTGTTCCCCGATCTGTGGGAGCACTTCCTGGCGCCGATCCCAGCGGTGGAACGGGACGATCTGGTCCGGGCCTATTATCGGCGGCTGACCAGCGACAACGAGTTGGAACGGCTGCGGGCGGCCAAGGCCTGGTCGGTATGGGAAGGCGCCACGCTGACGCTGGAAAGCAACCCAGCCCTGGTCGAACAGTTTGGCGAGGCCCGCTGGGCGCTGAGCCTGGCCCGCATCGAGTGCCACTACTTCATCAACCACTGCTTCATGGAGCCGGATCAACTGCTGCGCGACGCGGGCCGGTTGCGCGGTATCCCCGGCATCATCATCCATGGTCGCTACGACGTGGTCTGTCCGCTGGACAACACCTGGGCCCTGCATCGGGCCTGGCCAGAGGCGGAATTGCGCATCGTCACCCCCGCCGGTCACGCCGCCAGCGAACCGGGCATCGTCGACGCGCTGATCACCGCAACCCAGGGCTTCGCGGATCGGCTGGCATGATCGGGTTGTTGCAACGGGTCGCGGAGGCGCGGGTCGAGGTCGGCGGCGATCTCGTCGGCACAATCGGACCGGGCCTGCTGGTGCTGGTTGGAGTTGAGCGTGGTGATGGCGAAACCCAGGCCGACCGCTTGTTGGGACGGTTGCTGGGTTACCGGGTGTTCGCCGACGCCGAGGGTAAAATGAACCTGAGCGTGCGCGAGATCGGCGGTGGCCTGCTGCTGGTCCCCCAGTTCACCCTGGCGGCCGACACCGGCAAGGGGATGCGGCCCAGCTTCACCCCGGCCGCGTCGCCACCCGAGGGCGAACGGCTGTTCGGCTATCTGGTCGAACAAGCCCGGCATCGACACGCACCAGTCGCGATAGGCCGGTTCGGCGCCCACATGCGGGTCAGCCTGACCAACGATGGCCCAGTCACCTTTTGGCTGCGAGCCCCACCCCAGAACCTGGATGACTGACGGGCCCGGCGCCAACGCCGTTAGCGCCAAATCGGGCTTCGAGGACAACGCCCGCCGGATTCCACCCTGACCAAGAACCGCCGAAAAAACTTGGCGCCATCACCCTTTGAACAAACCATGAAAACCCTTGAAACCCTGCTCGAACGCACCATCCTGCTCAGCCGCTGGCTGCTGGCGCCGATCTACCTGGCGCTGATCGCCGTTCTGATCCTGTTCACGGTGAAGGCCTTTCAGGAGGTTATCCATCTGTTCGCCGTCATCGCCACCGTCACCGAGGTGAATTTGGTCTTGTCGGCGCTGGCCCTGATCGACATGGCGCTGGTCGCCAACCTGCTGGTGATGGTGATTCTCAGCAGCTATGAAACCTTCGTGTCCAGTCTCGACGTGGCCGAGGGACAAGAGAAACCGTCCTGGCTGGGCAAGATCGACGCGGCGACCATCAAGGTCAAGCTGGCGGTCGCCATCGTCGCCATTTCCTCGATTCACCTGCTCAAGGCGTTCATGACCGCCGTGCAGGGACAAGAGGATGTACCGCTGTGGAACAACCAGTTGTTCTGGCTGGTCGTCATTCATCTGACCTTCGTGGTGTCGGCGCTAATCATGGCGGTGATCGACCGGATCGCCTTCGCCCAGCATCGGGCCCACTGAGGATCAGACGCTGTTCCGACCCACCCAATCGCGGGCGAACTGCCAGGCCACCCGGCCGCTGCGCGACCCGCGCTGGAGCGCCCAGCGCAGCGCTTCCTCGCGCGCCGCGTGGTCCAGACCCGCCGGCCAGCCAAGCTGCCCCAGCCAGTAACCGACGATGGCCAGGTAATCATCCTGGCTGAACGGATGGAACGACAGCCACAATCCAAAGCGCTCTGACAGCGAGATTTTTTCCTCCACCGCTTCGCCGTGATGCAACTCGCCCTCGACGATCCGGGCATCCTCATTTTCCCGCATGTATTCGGGCAACAGATGGCGGCGGTTGGAGGTGGCGCACAACAGCACATTGTCCGGCGCGGCGTTGATCGAACCGTCCAGCATCGCCTTGAGCGCCTTGTAGCTGGGATCGTTGGCCTCGAACGACAGGTCGTCGCAGTACAGCAGGAACCGCTCGGGCCGCTCGAACAGCGGTTCGACGATGTCGGGCAGATCGATCAGGTCGTGCTTGTCCACCTCGATCAGCCGCAGGCCCCGGTCGGCGTACTCGTTCAGCAGCGCCTTGATCAGCGAGGATTTGCCGGTCCCGCGCGCGCCCCACAACAGAACGTTGTTGCACGACCGTCCCGCCAGGAATTGCCGCGCGTTCAAATCCATGGCCGCCTTTTGTCGGTCGATCCGTTGCAGGTCGGCCAGCCGCAGTCGGTGGGGATGCCGCACCGGTTGCAGGTAGCCACGCGGGCCGGCTCGCCGCCAGCGAAACGCCCGATATCGCGCCCAGTCCGGCGGTTCCGGCGCGCTGGGCAAGGCGGTGGCCAATCGCTCGAGCGCGGCGACCAACCGCTCGGCCAGCGTTCCATCCAGCGTCAGCGCCACCGGCGCCATGCCGCTAGCGACTCATGACCAACGCGCTGCCGGAACCGCTCAACACGACCAGATCGGCGACGATGTGGGCGCTTTCCTCCAACGCCGCGTCCGGAATTACGCTGTCCTTGCCTTCCGGGATTTCATCGCCGGCCTTGAGCGGCGGCAGACCCTTGGCGACGCGGTAGCGGTTCTCGCGTTCCCGCTGCCAGGCTTCAAGGCGCTCCCGTTCGAGTCGGCGCTGGCTCTCCAGCAGCGATACCATGGTCTTGTCGCGCTGCTGCCGAGTGAAGTCAAGATCGCGCAGAAACGCCTGATAGTCGGCATCGTTGGTGATCCGCGTCTGATGTCGCCGCGTCAGTTCGGGTGTCAGGGCTTGGATTCCACGATCACCCCGATAGCGGGCGGCGGCGATTTCGTCCCAGGGCAGGGCGTTCTTCTGCGCGCTTTCGCCGACCTCCTCACCGTCCACCGCCGAGGGAATGGCGATATCCGGCCGGACGCCGCGATGCTGGGTGCTGCTACCGCTGACCCGGTAGAATTTGGCGATGGTCAGTTTCAACTGACCCTGCGGATCCCTGGCCCGGGTGAATCGGCTTAGATCCACCAGGGTTTGCACCGTGCCCTTGCCGAAGGTGGAATCGCCAATGACCAGACCGCGCCCGTAATCCTGGATGGCGCCAGCGAAAATTTCCGAAGCCGAGGCGCTGGCGTGATCCACCAGCACCGCCAGGGGTCCGTCGTAGGCCCGGCCGGGTTCGCTGTCCTTTTCGACCTCGACATCGCCGCTGGCGTTGCGTACCTGCACCACCGGCCCCTCGCCGATGAACAACCCGGTCAGGTCCACCGCCTCTTGCAGGGAGCCGCCGCCGTTCTCGCGCAGATCCAACACCAGGCCATCCACCCGGCCGTTCAGTTCACTCAACAACCGCCGGACATCGCGGGTGGTGCTGCGGTAGTTGGGATCGCCGCGGCGGGCGGCCTCAAAATCGCTGTAGAACGCCGGGATGGTAATTACCCCGATCCGCAAGTCACGCCCATCGGGACCGGGTAGCGTCTTCACCTCGCTCTTGGCGGCTTGCTTTTCCAGCTTGATGGTGTCGCGCACCAGCCGAATGGTTTTTTCCGCTGCCGTCGCGCCAGCCTTGCCCGGCAAGACTTTCAGGCGCACCACCGTGCCGCGCTGGCCACGGATCCGCTCCACCACATCGTCCAGTCGCCAGCCGACCACATCCACCCAGGGTTCGCTGTCGCCTTGCGCCACCGCCACGATCCGGTCGCCCGCCTTGATCTGGTGGCTCAGATCAGCGGGACCGCCAGCGACCAACTCAACCACCGTCACCATCTCTTCCTCCATCCGCAGCACGCAGCCGATGCCCTCCAGCGACAGCCGCATCTGGATGTTGAAATTCTCGGTGTTGCGCGGCGAGAAATAGGCGGTGTGCGGATCGAAAGCCTGGGCGACGGCGTTCATGTAGAGCTGGAACACGTCGCTACTGGTGGTTTGCTGAGCCTGGCGCAGGCGGTTATCGTAGCGCTTGACCAACAATTCGCGGGCAGTGGCCCGGTCCTTGCCGGACAACAGCAGCGTCAACGTTTCGTGCTTGAGCCGTTTGCGCCAGAAATCGTCCAGCTCGGCCGAATTCTTGGCCCAGGGCGCGTTCTTGCGGTTCACGTCCAGGGACTCGTTCACGTCGAAGCGGAAGTCTTGCTGGAGTAGGGCCTGAATTCGCGCAGTCCGTTCCGCCAACCGGCGCAGGTAGACGTTGAACATGTCGTAGGCGGGCTGCAAATCGCCCTTTTTCAGCGCATCGTCCAGGGTATTGCGGTATTTCTCGAAACTGGCGATGTCGCTGGCCAGGAAGTAAGCGCGGCCGAAATCGAGATCATCGAGATAGTTGGTCAGGATCAAGGCGGACAACCGATCATCCAGCTTGCTTTGGCGATAATGGTGCTGGGACAGCAGTTCGGCAATGGTTTTGTCGAGCGCGGTCTGTCGGTCGGTCGGAGCCAGGGTTGGGACGGTGGCGACAGCGACGATGTCCGTGCTGGCCGGTTCGACTGGCTTGGCGAATGCCGCCATCAGGCTCAGCGCCAGGATCAGGGGCAACCAGGCCAGGAGTTTCGGGGTTCGGAAATTACGCATGATGGTTCTCGACGGGAATGAGCCTCGACATGCCGCTCCCGCCATCCTTCTCTTCAGGGCGAGGTGGGATGGACCAGCAGGATATCGGTCGCGACCGGTTGCTTGCCATTCGGTTCGGCCAGGGTAAATTCAAAGATATGATTACGGGATGGCAATTTCATCACGTTAAATCCTTCCGGCAGGCTGGAGTCGTGAAAGAACGCCGTCCGGTATGGGGAATCCGGATCGCGCGAGTCGGTCTTCCACAGATACGGCGACAGCTTGACCAGAAACCGCATGAAACCAAAGCTCTTGTTGTCATCGTGGTGATAGCAGTAACCGCGCACCCGCGACCCCATCGCCCCCCAGGTCGGCGCGAAATAGTCATCGCCCCGGGTCGGCAGCAGGCCCGGCACCAGGTAGCCGGACACGAACATGTCCGATTCCCGGCGCAACTCCTCGGACACATTGTCGAACGCCAGGGCTTCCACCCGGCAACCCTTGTTTTGCAGGGCGCGCACCACTTGCACGAAATCGCCATCCCCGGTCGCCAGCAGCACCCGGTCCAGGTTCTCCGATTGCAGCAGCACGTCCACAGCCATGTCGAGGTCGGCGTTGGCCTTGCCGTAGCGGTTGCCAGCTTCGTCCTGAAACCATTTGACCCGCTTTTCGATGACCTTGTAGCCCAGTTCACGCAAAGCCGACTGATAGGCGCGAGCCTTGTCTCGATAGACCGCGTTGGTTTCGGCGCGTTCCTCGTCGTAGGTTAGATAAACGTTCAACCGAAGGGGTTCGGCATGATCGCGACAGGCAAATTCGCGCAAAACGTCGTATTGCATGCGCTGCCCGCCGTTGCGGGAAATATTGGCGGCGTCCACGTAAACGCCGACCTTGGCATGAGATTTAAGCATAACGGTCATAGTGGCTTTTCTAATATCCGGTCTAATGAGAATTGTGTTTCAGTGGTTAACCATCCGAATGGATGGATTGAATATTATGGCAAAATCGTCGCCATGATATTGTGATTTTTGGTATGCGCCGCTAAAGAAAACGGGCGACTTTGCGTCGCCCGTTAGATATTTGTCCAAACAATCAAGAATCAGCCGTTCGCCCGCTGCTCCAAAATCTCAACGGCGGGCAACACCTTGCCTTCCAGGAATTCCAGGAATGCGCCGCCGGCGGTGGAGATGTAGGACACTTTGTCGTAGATGTCGTACTTTTGAATCGCCGCGATGGTGTCACCGCCACCAGCCAGGGTGAACGCCTTGGTGTTGGCGATCGCCATGGCGACAGTCTTGGTGCCGTCGCCGAACTGGTCGAACTCGAACACGCCGACCGGGCCGTTCCACACCACCGTGCCGGCCTTCATGATGATGTCGGCCAGTTCCTGGGCGCTCTTCGGGCCGATGTCGAAGATCATGTCGTCGTCGGCGACCGCGCCGGCGTCCTTGAGCACCGCTGGTTCCGCCGCATCGAATTTCTTGCCGCAGACCACGTCCACCGCGATCGGAATGTTCGCGCCGCGCGCCTTCATCTTTTCCAGCAGCGCCTGCGAGGTCGGCACCAGATCGTCTTCGCACAACGACTTGCCGACGTTCTTGCCGACCGCCTTGAGGAAGGTGTTGGCGATGCCGCCGCCGACCACCAGTTGATCGACCTTCTCCGACAGGCTTTCCAGCACGGTCAGCTTGGTCGAGACCTTGGAGCCGCCGACGATGGCGACCAGCGGGCGGGCCGGCTTGGCCAGCGCCTTGGTCAGCGCGTCCAGCTCCTCGGTCAACAGGATGCCGGCGCAGGCGACCGGCGCGAACTTGGCGACGCCGTGGGTGGAGGCTTCGGCGCGATGGGCGGTGCCGAAAGCGTCCATGACGAAGATGTCGCACAAGGCCGCGTATTTCTTGGCCGTTTCCTCGTTGTTCTTCTTTTCACCCTTGTTGACGCGGCAATTTTCCAACAGCACCACTTCGCCGTCGGCGACTTCAAAGCCGCCGTTGACCCAGTCCCGGATCACTCGCACCGGCTTGCCCAGCTTGGCGGACATCACCTCGGCTACCGGATTAAGCGAGTCTTCCTCGTTAAACTGGCCTTCGGTCGGGCGGCCCAAGTGCGAGGTCACCATCACCTTGGCGCCGGCCTTCATCGCGTGCTCGATGGTCGGCATCGAGGCGGTGATGCGGGCGTCGGAGGTCACCTTCCCATTCTTGACGGGGACGTTCAGGTCGGCGCGGATGAACACCCGCTTGCCGGCCAAATCCAGATCGGTCATGCGCTTGAAATTCATTATCCTCTCCTCCACAAGCAAAACCCCCGTCCGCCTTGGCTTGAACGCAAGGCGGCGGGGGCAGGGATTTCGGTTCAGCAAGGAGCCGCCGCCGCGTGGCGACCGCTCACTTGGCCATGACGCGGACCATCTCCAGAACCTTGCAGGAATAGCCCCACTCGTTGTCGTACCAGGCCACGACCTTGACGAAGGTGTCGTCCAGGGCGATGCCGGCGTCGGCGTCGAAAGTGGAGGTGCAGCTCTCGCCGCGGAAGTCGGTGGCGACCACTTTGTCCTCGGTGTAGCCCAGCACGCCCTTCATCGCGCCTTCGGACGCGGCCTTCATGGCGGCGCAGATGTCCTTGTAGGACGCGGGCTTGTTCAGTTCAACGGTCAGGTCGACGACGGACACGTCGGAGGTGGGGACGCGGAAGGCCATGCCGGTGAGCTTCTTATTCAGCTCGGGGATGACCACGCCGACAGCCTTGGCGGCGCCGGTCGAGGACGGGATGATGTTTTCCAGGATACCGCGCCCACCGCGCCAGTCCTTGTTGGACGGGCCGTCGACGGTCTTCTGGGTGGCGGTGGCGGCGTGAACGGTGGTCATCAGGCCGCGCTTGATGCCCCAGGTGTCGTTCAGTACTTTGGCGACGGGCGCCAAGCAGTTAGTGGTGCAGGAGGCGTTGGAAATGATGGTCTGGCCGGCGTAAGTCTTGTCGTTCACGCCGTAGACGAACATCGGGGTGTCATCCTTGCTCGGGGCGCTCTGGATGACCTTCTTGGCGCCAGCCGCGATGTGCTTCTGGCAGGTTTCCTTGGTCAGGAACAGGCCGGTGGATTCGACGACGATGTCGGCGCCCACTTCGTTCCACTTCAGTTCGGCGGGGTCCTTGACGGCGGTCAGGCGGATTTTCTTGCCGTTGACCACCAGGGTGTTGCCATCGACGGCGACGTCGCCCTTGAAGCGGCCGTGGACGGAATCATACATCAGCATGTAGGCCAGATAATCGGGTTCGAGCAGGTCGTTGATACCCACGATCTCGATGTCGGGGAAATTCTTGACCGCCGCGCGAAACACCATGCGGCCGATGCGGCCGAACCCGTTGATACCCACTTTGATAGCCATGCTTTCCTCCAACTGAGTGTGGTGAGCGAAACGTGTGGTTATGGAAAAAGGCGGATGCGGTCATCCGCCCGGAATCACCGTTTAAATTTTAGTCTTTGACAGTAAAAAATCACGCCGGCGCCGGCCAAAGTCAAAACAGCGCCGCCACGGCGGCGGTCACCCGTTCGGCGGTGAAGCCGAAATGCTGGAAGATGATTTCCGGCGGACCCGACACGCCAAAGCAGTCGATGCCGATCACCACGCCCTGCGAACCGGCGTATTTGTACCAGGGCGCGGTCACTCCGGCCTCGACCACCACCCGCCGGGTCACGGCCGTCGGCAGCACCGATTCCCGGTAGTCGGCGTCCTGGGCGTCGAACACGTCCACCGACGGCATGGATACCACCCGCACCCGCCGGCCCTGCCCGTTCAGTTGCCGGGCGGCCGCCACCGCCAGTTGCACTTCGGAGCCGGTGGCGATGATGATCGCTTCGGGATCATCGCCACAGTCGAGCAGCACGTAGCCGCCCCGGGCGATGGCCCGCACCTGCTCGGGGGTCCGGTCCTGATGCGGCAGCTTCTGGCGGGTGAAAATCAGACAGGTCGGGCCGTTGAGCCGCTCCAGCGCCGCTTTCCAGGCCACCGCCGTTTCGGTGGTGTCGCAGGTCCGCCAAACCGACAGCTCGGGGATGATGCGCAGGCCGGCGGCGTGCTCGATTGGCTGGTGGGTCGGGCCGTCGCCGCCGACGCCGATCGAGTCGTGGGTCAGGATGAACACGCAACGCAGTTTCATCAGGGCCGACATGCGGATGGCGCTGCGGCAATAATCGGCGAACATCAGGAAGGTGCCGCCGAAGGGCACGTAGCCGCCGTGCAGGGCCAGGCCGTTCATGATGGCGTTCATCGCGAACTCGCGGGCGCCGTAATAGATCAGGTTGCCGTCGGGATTTTCGAAGTCGACCGGCCGGCAGCCGACCCACGGGATGCCGGTGGATTCAGCGAGATCGGCCGAGCCGCCGACGAGGCTGGGAAAATAGGGGCTGTACGTTTCGAGCGCGCGCTGGGAGGCGGCCCGGGTGGCGAGATCCTCGTGACGCTCCTGCATGGCCTGAATGAAGTTCCAGGCCAGTTCCTCCCAGTCGGGAGGAAAACCGCAGGCCAGCCGCCGCTCGAACTCCGCCGCCGGTCCGGGGTATTCCGCCCGATAGCGGGCGAACAAAGTGTTCCATTCGGCTTCCCACGCCGCGCCCTTGGCGCGGGCGTCGAAGGCGCGATAGTACTCGGGCGGGATGACGAAAGGCTCGTGCCGCCAGCCGATGTTCTCGCGGGTGGCGGCAACCTCGGCGGCGCCGAGGGGGGCGCCATGCGATTTTTCGCTGCCACCCTTGTTCGGCGAACCCCGGGCGATGGTAGTCTTGCAGCAGATCAGGGTCGGGCTTTCGGAATAGGCCCGCGCCTGGGCGATGGCTTCGTGGACCGCCACCGGATCGTGGCCATCCACGTTGGGAATCACATGCCAGCCGCAGGCCTGGAAGCGCTGCACCATGTCCTCGTTGAACCAGCCCCGCACTTTCCCGTCGATGGAAATGCCGTTGTCGTCGTACAGGCAGATCAGCTTGCCCAACCCCCAGAGCCCGGCCAGGGAGCAGGCTTCGTAGGAAATCCCTTCCATCAGACAGCCATCGCCCACGATGACGTAGGTGTAATGATCAACGATGGGAAATCGGGGACGATTGAAGCGGGTCGCCAGCGCCCGCTCGGCCAGCGCCATGCCGACGCCGTTCGCCAAACCCTGCCCCAGCGGGCCAGTGGTGGTTTCCACGCCCGGCGTGAGGCCGTATTCGGGATGGCCCGGCGTGCGGGAGCCCAACTGGCGGAAGCTGCGCAGATCCTCGATGCTCAAATCGTAGCCGCTCAGGTGCAGCAGGGAATACAGCAGCATCGAGCCGTGGCCGTTGGATAGGATCACGCGGTCGCGGTTAAACCATTTGGGGTTGGTCGGATTGTGCCGCAGAAAGTCGTTCCACAACACCATGCCGAAATCCGCCATCCCCATTGGGGCGCCGGGGTGGCCGGATTCGGCGCGTTGCACGGCGTCCATGCTTAAGGCGCGGATGGCGTTGGCCAGTTCGCGGCGCGTGGGGGTCGAGGATTCGCGGCTGGCTGGGCCGGAAGAGACCGGTTCATCGGTCATGTTGTCCACCAGGCGACGGGCGGCCAATTCACTACGGGAGGGCATTAGCTCTCTCTCCTACATCACATAAAATAACCAGGGAAATGCCAGGCACAACACGCACTGCCTAAGTTAAGGCGCGTAAGGCGCGTTGCACCCTGACCGCGCGCGTCGCTCTTGCTGGGACGTTTACCGGAGAGATCACCAGGGATGTCCAGTCGCGCTAAAGCCCCTTTGGGGATCGGTGTCGGCCGAAAAATGGCGGCGATTATAGGAAAGATCACGGGATACGCCAAACGATTCTTGGGATGACGGGCGCTCCCCGGCCCATTGCGGATACGTGGGCCGCCATGGCGCCCAACGCCGCCCTTGCCGTCTGAAGTCATTATGAGGAGGGGATAGGCCACGGCCGGGCTAGCCGTTAGAATTCAACCATGAGCACACGGCATGTTTTCGTCACCGGAGGGACCGGCTACATCGGTCAGCCTTTGATTCAAAAGTTGCTGGCGCGCGGGCATTCCGTGCGCGCCTTGGTCCGCCCCGGCTCGATGGGCAAATTGCCGGCGGGCGCGGAGGAGGTCGTCGGGGATGCGCTAGACGCGGCCAGTTTCGCGGCTCTGATTGCCCCGGCCGATACCCTGGTCCATCTGGTGGGGACGCCGCATCCGAGTCCGCTGAAGGCGCGGCAGTTTCGAGATGTAGACCTTGCTTCGATTCGCGCCGCCGTGGCGGCGGTGGAACATTCCACGGTGCGCCATTTCGTCTACCTGAGCGTGGCGCAGCCCGCGCCGGTGATGAAGGCGTTCATCGCGGCGCGAATGGAAGGAGAGGCGTTGGTGCGGGCTAACGGCTTGGCGGCGACGATTTTACGGCCCTGGTACGTGCTGGGACCCGGCCATCGGTGGCCGTATCTGCTAGTTCCTATCTACCGCGTTATGGAAGCGTTGCCGGCGACGCGGGAACGAGCGCGCCGGCTGGGGCTGGTAACGCTGGATCAAATGGTCGCCGCGCTGGTGCGGGCGGTCGAGAACCCCGCCGAGGGGATAAGGATTGTTGGAGTGCCGGAGATTCGGGGTTCTCGGTTAAACGCCGTCGCAAGCTGAAGACTGATAAGACCGCCACACGTTCACCGCTGGCCCGCGCGGCTTGTATTCGTCGATTGCCGGTATTCGACGTCCTCTTCTAGCCAGCATTCCCCCGATACCCGGCAACCGTGCATAATGACCCGATACGCCGAATCGGCGTCGACCCTGAAAAAACCGAACAACAACCGTGCCCCTCGATTGCTCCATCCCGTCGAATTCCCCGCCGCTTTGGTTCCCGCATTCACGTGCGCGCGTTCGCGGCCTGCCGGCCGAACTGACCGACTGGCTGATCGACAGCGGGTCACTGACCCAGCGGCTGCGGCGTGCCTGTTGCGAAGGGCGGTTCCGCGTGGACGTGCTGCGCCAGGGTTGGAGCCGTCCGGATCGCGATGAAGCGCACGTCCTGGACTTGCGTTTGGACGCCTGGGCCTGGACCCGCGAGGTCCACCTGTTGTGCGACGAGCAGCCCTGGGTGTTCGCCCGAACCCTGATTCCCGCGCGAACCCTGCGTGGTCGGGGCCGCCGCCTGACCCGACTGGGAACCCGCCCGCTGGGCCAGGCCCTGTTCGCCGATCCCGGCGTGCGGCGCGGCCCGGTCGAAATCGCCCGCATCGTGGCGAGCCAGCGTTTGCATCAGCGGGCGTTCGCGGGCCACGGCGAGCCGCCGGAGGCCATTTGGGGTCGACGCTCGTTGTTCTGGATCGAGGAATCCCCCCTGCTGGTCTGCGAGATTTTTCTGCCCGATTTGCCGGTATCCGCCTGTCATCGACCGGATTGATGTCCACCATGACTATCGAACAGTTTGAAAATCGTCTGGGCGAATATGCCCAATTGATGCGCCTGCATCGCCCCATCGGCATTTACCTGTTGCTCTGGCCGACGCTGTGGGCGCTGTGGCTGGCCGGCGACGGCCAACCCCCGCGCGGCGTCGTCCTCGTCTTCATGCTGGGCGTGGCGCTGATGCGCTCGGCCGGGTGCGTGATGAACGACATCGCCGACCGCGATTTCGACCCGCACGTCGCCCGCACCCGCGACCGGCCGCTGGCGGCGGGCCGGGTGAAGCTGGGCGAGGCGGTGAGCGTGATGATTGTGCTATGCCTGCTGGCCTTCGGTCTGGTGTTGACCCAGAACGTTCTGACCATCCAACTGTCCTTCGTCGGCGTCGCCCTGGCCATCAGCTATCCCTTCATGAAGCGGCTGCACCACTTTCCCCAATTCCATCTGGGGGCGGCGTTTGGCTGGGGCATTCCGATGGCCTACGCGGCGATCACCAACGCACTGCCCCCCGTCTGCTGGCTGCTCTTCCTCGGCAACGTACTGTGGTCGGCGGTCTATGATACCCAGTACGCCATGGTGGACCGGGAAGATGACCTCAAGATCGGGGTGAAATCCACCGCGATCCGGTTCGGCGCCCGGGACAAGCAAATCATCGGCTATCTGCAATTGACTCTGCTGGCCGTGCTGGTCGGGATCGGTCTGCTGACCGGCCGGGGCTGGATTTATTACCTCGGCCTGTTCGTGGCGGCCTGGCTGGCGTTGTACCAGCAATACCTGATTCGCGACCGCAAGCCGGAGGAGTGTTTCAAGGCGTTTCTCAACAACAATACGTTCGGGTTGGTCGTCTTCTGTGGCCTGTTGCTGGATTACCTGCCGGCGGGTTCGCCCTGAGGGGCGTTTTTGGACAGCCTCTTGTAAGCTAACTCGTTAAAAAAACCCTCACCCCCAGCCCCTCTCCCAAAGGGCGAGGGGAGTTTTTGGACAGTCTTTGAAGCGCCGCTCAACCTTGGGAAAGGGGACAGTTCATGCTCGTCGTTCACGTTTTCGTTCACGTCAAACCGGACTGCGTCGAAGCCTTCCAGGCCGCCTCGCTGGACAATGCGCGCCACAGCGTCCAGGAACCGGGCATCGCCCAGTTCGACGTCATCCAGCAGGCCGACGACCCGACCCGCTTCGTGCTGGTCGAGGTTTATCGCGACGCCGAGGCGCCCGCCCGCCATAAGGAAACCGCCCACTACGCCCGCTGGCGGGATACCGTCGCCGAGATGATGGCCGAGCCGCGCTCCAGCGTGAAATACGTTAATCGGTTTCCGGCCGATTCGGGCTGGGATTATCCGCCGGGCGCTTGATGGCGACTGGCGATTGGCCGATGGCGGAAGAACTTGAACTGCGCACGCCCTATTTGCGGCTGGCGGCGCGGGCTTGGGGACCGCCGGACGGCGTCCCGGTGCTGGCGGTGCATGGCTGGCTCGACAATGCCGCCAGCTTCGACGCGCTGGCGCCGCGGCTGCCTGGCGTGCGGCTGGTGGCGCTGGATTTGACCGGCCATGGCCATTCCGACCACCGCCCGCCGGGCGCGCATTACCACTTCGTGGATTTCATCCCTGACGTCGTGGCCGCCGCCGACGCGCTGGGCTGGGAACGGTTTGGCCTGCTCGGCCACTCCTTGGGCGGGGGCATCGTCAGCTTCGTGGCCGCGATCCTGCCGGAGCGGATCACCCAGGTGGCGATGATCGAAGGCTTGGGACCGCCGACCAGCAATCCCGCCGACGGTCCGACCAACCTGCGCAAGGCCATCGAACAGATGAACGCCCTGCCGCGCAAACGTCCGCCGATCTATCCGAGCGTGGAAGCGGCGATTCAGGCGCGCTGCGAGGCCAGCGGTCTGTCGTGGGCGGCGGCGACAACGCTGGTGGAGCGCGGCCTCCAGCCGGTCGGCGACGGCTTCGGCTGGCGCACCGATCCCCGGCTGCGCTTCGTGTCGCCGCTCTATCTGAGCGAGCCGCAAATCCTGGCCTACATGGCGCGGATCGAAGCGCCGGCGCTGCTGATTTGCGGCGCGGACGGCTACCTGGTCAAGCGCGATTACATGCGGGAACGCTACGCCCGCATCGCCGGGCTGACCGTGAAAATCCTGCCTGGCGGACATCATCCCCATCTGGAAGATCCCGAACCCTGCGCCCGCTTGCTGGGACCGTTTTTCGCGCGGACAGCCGATTGATCCGGGGTCGATTACTGACGGGTTTTCGCGGGTTGCCGTCCCCCCAGGGTCACGGCGTAAAACTTCTCGATGGCCGCCTTGCCTTCAAGCAACCGAATCGTTCTGCCGTCGGGAAAGAAAGCGATCACTTCATCCTCGACATGGGGTAGGAAGTGCTCCTGTTCGCCATGAAAGATCATGGGAAAACCCAGTTGTTGATCCATCCAGTTCATGAAGGAAAACCACTGCGGCCCGGCGCTATGCGCGATCCCCAGCATCTCGTCCTGGCGCGGCGCGGCGCGCTGGCGGGGATTAGCGGCGGGCACCAGGGCGTACAAATCGTAATCGGCATGGATATAGCGCGGCTGGAGGATTCCCTCCTCGATCCAGACCACGCAGCCGTAATGCTTGTGGCGGGGATTCAGTTGCAGGGCGTAGGGTTTGTGGGAGCCGCGCAAATCCAGGCCGGTGGGATCGGTACCCGCTGGTAACTTGAGGATCAGTTCCTGGTGCTGACGCCACTCCCGCCAAGCGGATTCCAGCTTGGCCCCCACGAAAGCCTGCGGCTGGATTTCCGGCGAAGCCACCAATCCCGCCAACCGGTAGAACCCCACATCCCAATTGGCGGTTTTCCACTTGCAATCCAGGCGCTTGCCCGTATAGCCCGGCCGTCCCATGTACTCCAGGCTGTCCTGATTGGTTTTGCGGATCAGGACGTAAACCTGGAATTGCTTGGCGGCGGCCGCGAACAAGGGAACGTGGTTGGGGCGGATGTATTCGCCGTACTGATTGATTTCATCGATGGAAAATCCCTTTGAAGCGGTGGTTTCGGCCCAAAACGGCGGGCTTTCCGGCCATGGACCGGCCAGGATTGAGCCGAGGACCACTCTCAAGTGGTTAGTCAGCATGCCCCAGGGATCACCCATTTCGGTTTGAGCCGGCTCCTTGGCCGCGTCGTCTTCCCTTTGGGGTGGCGGTCCTCTGTCGGCCAGCGGGGTTGAGCTTCCAGTCACGTCGGGTTGTGGCGATTGCCAGCGGGCCAGCGTACCGTCCTCCAGGGCCGGCCTTGCGGCGGAATCCATCCCCTGTGGACTTGGAATGCAATTTGAAGAATTCATCGCCTGTTCTCCTTCCAGGAAATCAACATTCAACGAGCGCGAAGCCAGGGGGCTTGACCGAAAAAGTCCCGCGAATCAGGTATCACGGCCAATATTTGGCTTTTTCCGGCAAAACCCAGCGCACTCCGCCACGCGGCTCGGGGTGATCGCCGTGGTAGCGCGGGATCACGTGCATATGTGGATGTCGCACGGTCTGGCCCGCCGCCAAGCCGTCGTTGATCCCGATATTAAACCCGCCCGGCTGAAACTCGTTTTGCAAGGCCGTTCGGACTTCCACCAGCAACTGACCCAGTTCCACCCACTCCACCACGGTCACGTCGAAGAGCGACACCACATGCCGGCGCGGGATCAGCAGGGTATGCCCTGGCGACACCGGAAAGGCGTCACGGATCGCAACCAGATGCGTGGTTTGATGCACGATGCGTTCCAGCGGAAGGGCGCAGAATGGGCACCGCTCGGGGGGTATCGCCATAAACCATTATCTAACAAGTGATTACCGCGAGGCTTTTCGATCCTACCGCGCCAGCAATGGCTCCAGCACCGGCCACACGTTGTCCAGAATCCGGGGCTGCGCCTCGGCGCGCGGGTGCAGGCCGTCGTCCTGGATCAGCGCCGGGTTGCCGGCCACGCCGTCGAGCAGGAAGGGAACCAGCGGAATCTGGTGGCGTTGCGCCAGTTCGCCAAACGTCGCCTGAAACTTTTGCGCGTACAACGGACCATAATTCGGCGGAATCCGCATTTCCGCCAGCAGCACCCGCGCGCCGGCCTGCTGGGACAACTCGATCATCCGCCCCAGGTTGGTGGCCATGGCCATCGGCGGTTGGCCGCGCAGTCCGTCGTTGGCGCCCAGTTCCAGGATGACCAGGGCGGGACGGTGCCGCTCCAGTGCCGCCGGCAACCGACTCAGGCCGCCGCTGGTGGTGTCGCCGCTGATGCTGGCGTTGACCACTTGATGGGGAAAGCCGCGCTCGGTCAGCCGGCGTTGCAGCAAGTTGACCCAGCCCTGTTCGGCCGGGATGCCGTAGCCGGCGCTCAGGCTGTCGCCCAGCACCAGAATCACCGGCGCCTCGGCCCGGACCAGGCCGGGCCAGATCACCAGCCACGGCAACAGGATTAAAAACCATCGTGAACGATTCGATTTCATCGTTGGAGCATTCGGCCATGCGTGTCGATCATGATCCCGGAACGGGTAGCAGCGTAAGCGTAGCTGCCGCTTCGCCCTTGGACAACCCGACCGCCGCTTGCATCGCGCGGGCCGAAAACCTGGGCAAGGAAGTGGTCAGCCCGGAAGGAAACCTGGTGATTCTCGACGACATTAGCTTCAGCATCGCCCAGGGCGAAAGCGTGGCGGTGATCGGGGCCTCCGGATCGGGCAAGTCCACCCTGCTGGGTCTGCTGGCGGGTCTGGATACGCCAAGCCGGGGCCGGGTGTGGCTGGCGGGCGCCGATCTTGGCGGTCTGGACGAGGATGGGCGGGCCTTGTTGCGGGCGCAACGGGTGGGTTTCGTGTTCCAGTCGTTCCAACTGCTGACCGGGCTGACCGCCCTGGAAAACGTCATGTTGCCGCTGGAGCTGGCTGGCCAGCCCGACGCCCGCCGGCAGGCGCTGGATCTGTTGGAGCGGGTGGGACTCAAGGCCCGCGCCCGTCACTATCCCTCGCAACTGTCCGGCGGCGAGCAGCAACGGGTGGCCATCGCCCGCGCCTTCGCCGGCAACCCGGCCGTGCTGTTCGCCGACGAACCGACCGGTAACCTCGACCAGAAAACTGGCCATCGCATCATCGAGCTGCTGTTCGCGCTCAACCGCGAACAGGGGACGACCCTGATCCTGGTCACGCACGATCCGGAACTGGCGGCCTATTGCGACCGAGTGCTGGAACTGGATAACGGCCGGCTACGCGAGCGGCGGGAGCACTAATCATGGATGGGTCGGACCTGATCCGCATGGCCCTGCGCGCCCTGCGGCGCGACTGGCAATCCGGCGAATTGCGCGTGCTGGCGGTCGCCTTGTTGATCGCCATCGCCAGCGTCGCGGCCGTCGGTTTCTTCACCGACCGCATTCAATTGGCGATGGAGCGCAAGGCCAGCGAACTGCTCGGCGCGGATTCGGTGATCGCCGCGCCCAATCCGATTCAACCCGACCTGGCCGAGGAAGCGCGCCGACGCGGCCTGCAAACCGCCGAAACCCTGGGATTTCGCAGCGTGGTTCTGGCGGGCGAAACCACGCAGTTGACCGAGGTCAAGGCCGCCGGTCCCGGTTATCCGCTGCGCGGCGCGTTGCAAACCAGCGACGCGCCGTTCACGCCGCCCCGCGCCGCGACCGCCATTCCCGGTCCAGGCCAGGTCTGGCTGGACGAAAGGTTAATGCAGACGCTTAACCTTCGGGTGGGCGACGCGCTCGATCTGGGCGCGCGCGCGTTCCGGGTGGAACAGGTGTTGGCCTACGAACCGGACCGGGCCGGCGACCTGTTCAGCATCGCCCCCCGATTATTGATGAATTTGGCCGACATTCCCGCGACCGAACTGGTGCAGCCAGGCAGCCGGGTCGAGTATCGGCTGTTGCTGGCTGGCGAGCCGGCGGCGCTCGACGCCTTCAAGACCTGGGCTCAACCCCGGCTAGCGACGGGCGAGAAGCTCCAAGGGGTGCGCGAGGCCCGCGCCGAACTGCGCTTGGCGCTGGAACGGGCGCAGCGCTTTCTAAATCTGGCGGCTTTAGTCAGCGTGATCCTGGCCGGGGTCGGAATCGCCATCGCCGCCCGCCGCTTCGCCACCCGCCACTGGGACAGCGTGGCCATCCTGCGCTGCGTCGGCGCGACCCAGACCCTGGTCATGCGGCTGTTCATGGTGGAGTTGCTGCTGTTGGCGGTGTTGGCCGGCGCGGTGGGGCTGGGGGTCGGCTATCTGGCCCAGTACGGATTGAGCGGCGTGCTCGGGCCGCTAGTCAGCGTTACCGACCTGCCGCCGCCCTCCTGGCGGCCGGTTCTGCCCGCGCTGGCGACCGGCTTCGTCACCCTGCTCGGTTTCGGTCTGCCGCCGCTGCTGCGGCTGCGGGAGGTACCGCCGTTGCGGGTGTTGCGCCGCGATCTCGGCCCGGTCGATCCGCGCCTGTGGGCGTTGTACGGTCCCGCTGTGCTGGCAACCCTGGCGATGCTGACCTGGCAGGCCGGCGAGTGGCGGCTGGCGCTGTACGTCTGCGCCGGCGTGGCGGGAACGGTCGTCGCCCTGGCGCTGGCGGCCTGGGGCCTGGTGAAGTCGCTGAACCTGCTGCGGGGCCGGGTGGGCGTGGCCTGGCGGTTCGGGCTGGCCAACATCGCCCGGCGCGGCTCCGGCAGCGCGGTGCAGGTCGTGGCGCTGGGCCTGGGGCTGATGGCGCTGCTGATGCTGACCCTGGTGCGCACCGATCTCCTCGACAGTTGGCGGTCGAGCTTGCCGGCCGATGCTCCCAACCATTTCCTGATCAACATCCAGCCTGGCGAGGTGGACGGCGTGCGAACATTCCTGCACGAGCGCGGCTTGGGTAGCGCGGAACTATTCCCGATGGTGCGCGGGCGGCTGATGGCGATCAATGGCCGGGCGGTGGGACCGGACAGCTACGACAACCCGCGCGCCAAGCGCCTGGTGGAACGGGAATTCAACCTGTCCTGGACCGACCGCTTGCAGGAGGACAACCGCATCCTGTCCGGCCGCTGGTGGAGTTCCAATGATCGCGGCCAAGGCGTCGCCTCGGTCGAGATCGGGCTGGCGAAGGACCTGGGCATCGCCTTGAACGACACCCTGCGTTTCCAGGTCGCCGGCCAGGCTTTGGAGGCCAAGGTGACCAGCCTACGCAGCGTCGAGTGGGACTCGTTCCGGGCCAACTTCTTCGTGGTGTTTCCCTCCGGCGTGCTGGACGCCTATCCGGCCACCTGGATCACCAGTTTCCACCTGCCCGCCGGGCAAAAGCCGCTGCTGGCGGAACTGGTGCGGCGGTATCCGTCGGTGACGGTGCTGGACGTGGAGGCGCTGATGGGCAAGGTCCGCGAGATCATGGACCGGGTGATCGCCGCCGTGGAATACGTGTTCCTGTTCACCCTGGCGGCGGGGCTGGTGGTGTTGTACGCCGCGATTCAGGCCACTCAGGACGAGCGACGGTTTGAAAGCGCCGTGCTGCGCGCGCTGGGTGCGCGGCGGCGGGTGGTGCGGGAAAGCCTGCTGGCGGAGTTCGCCACCCTGGGTCTGCTGGCGGGCGTGCTGGCCGCCACCGCCGCGACCTTGATCGGCTACGTGCTGGCCACTTACGTGTTCGAATTTCCGTACCGCTGGAACGGGTGGGTCTGGCCGCTGGGCGGCGGCGCGGGGGTGCTGGGCGTGGGGCTGGCCGGTTTGCTGGGCGCGCGCTCGGCGCTGAATCAGCCGCCGTGGCGGGCGTTGCGGGAGATTTAGAGGCAACGCTTCGCCAGCGTCACGACCACCCGGTGCGTCTTTCCATCCCAGAGTAGCGGGATGCGGGCCGCGCCATCCTCGACCGTGCCCTTCGCATCGTCCACCTCCACCGCAACCACCGATTCGGCGGCGCCATCGGGATTGCGAACCTCGATCTCGTACACGGTGTCGCCGTCCGATGGTCGATAATGCACGTGGAAGCCCGGCCACTCGTCCGGGATGCAGGGCCGCAACCGCAGGGTATGCCCCTCGACCAGCTCCAGGCCGAGGATGGACTCCAGCGCCACCCGCAGCATCCAGCCCGCCGCGCCGGTGTACCAGCTCCAGCCACCCCGACCCACGTGCGGCGCCGCGCCGTAGACATCAGCGGCGACCACGAAGGGCTCCAGTCGATAGACGGCGACCGCCGCTGGGGTGAGCGCGTGGTGGATGGGCGTCAACATTTCCAGCAGTTTCGCCGCCCGGTCGCGCCGGCCCAGTTCGGCCAGCGCCCGCACCACCCACAGCGCGGCGTGGGTGTATTGGCCGCCGTTCTCCCTCACCCCGGCGACATAGCCCTTGATGTAGCCGGGATCGTGAGGGGTGTTTTCGAACGGCGGGGTCAACAACCGGATCAATCCGTCCCGCTCGGAAATCAGATGGCGCTCGACCGCGTCCAGCGCCGCCTCGGCTCGCGCCCACGGCGCGGCCTTGGAAATCACCGCCCAGGCTTGCGCCAGCGCGTCGATTCGGCACTCGTCGCTGGCGGCGGAACCGAGCGCCGCGCCGTCGTCGTACCAGGCCCGGCGGTACCACTCGCCATCCCAGCCGTGTTGGTTGAGCGCCTCGGCCAGATGGCGGCGAAACGCGGCATAACGCCGCGCCCGGTCGTGATCGCCACGCCGGCCGCACACGGGGATGAATTCGCCGAGAATGGCGTACAGGAAGAAACCCATCCACACGCTTTCGCCGCGCTCTTCCCGCCCGACCCGGTTCATGCCGTCGTTCCAGTCGCCGGTTCCCATCAGCGGCAAGCCGTGCGCGCCCTGGGTCAGCGACCGATCCAGCGCCCGACAGCAATGCTCGTACAGGCTGGCAATCTCGTCGGATTCCTCGGGGGTCAGAAACGCCTCGTCCTCGCCCAGTTCGAGCAGCCGCGCCTTGAGGAAGCGCGCCGGTTCGTCGAACAGGGACCAGTCACCCGTGGCGCGGACGTAGAACGCCGCCAGGTACGGCAGCCACAGCAAATCGTCGCTGAAGCGAGTACGGATGCCGCAACTCGTGGGGGGGTGCCACCAGTGCAGCACATCGCCTTCCTGGAACTGGTGGGCGGCGTGCAGCAGCAATTGCCGGCGGGTCAACGCCGGGTCGTGATAAATCAGCGCGGCGGCGTCCTGCAACTGGTCGCGGAAACCGAACGCGCCGCCCGACTGGTAAAACGCCGAACGCCCCCACAAGCGGCAACTCAGGGTTTGATAGGCCAGCCAGCCATTCACCATCAAATCGAGCGCCGGGCTGGGCGTTTGAATCTTCACGGCGGTCAGTCGGTCGCGCCAAAACTCCCGCGCCTCGTCCAGTGCCGCCGCAATCGCGCCATCCCTGCGATAGCGGCCGATCAGGCGGCGAACCGCATCCCGATTTTCCGCCTCGCCCAGCAGGATGGCACATTCCACCGTCGCGCCCGGCTCCAGCGCCAGCGTGATTTGCAAGGCGAAACAGGGATCGAGGCCCGTGCCCAGTTGCCCGTTCAGCACTGCGTCGCGTTCGAGCGCCGCCGGCCGGGCTGGATTGCCGTGATGACCGATGAAACTTGCCCGGTCGCCGCTGACATGGACCGGCACGCTGTCGAGCGGCGCGACGGCGGCAAAAGCAAGGTGGCCAGCGAATTCCCGATTGCGGTTCTCGGCCAGCAGCGCGCCGGTCGCCGCGTCCCGCTCGATGACCAGATCCGCCGCGTACTCTTCCGGCAACACGCCCAGCACCAGCCGGGCATAACTGAACAGCGACAGTCGGCGCGGCTGGTCGCCGACGTTGCGCAACCGGATTCGGGTGATCTTGACCGGGTCCTCGCGCGGTACGAACAGCCACGCCTCCTGTTCCAGCCCTTGGCTGACGTGGCGGTAGCGGCTGTAGCCGAAACCGTGGCGAACTTCGCAGGGCGCGAGTGGCGAAATCGGCCCCGGCAGCGGTGACCAGAACGTGCCATCGTCCTCGTCGCGCAGGTACAGAGCCTCGCCGTGCGGGTCGAGAATCGGGTCGTTGTACCAGGGGGTGAGGCGATTCTCGCGGCTGTTCCGGCTCCAGGTGTAGCCGGCCCCGGTCTCGCTGGCCAGGAAGCCAAAGCGGGGATTAGCAACGATGTTGATCCAAGGCAACGGCGGGGGGCGCAAGCGGCCGGTGGCGGCGGGCTGGAGCCGGATCACGTATTCGGTTCCATCGGCGCTGAACCCACCATGGCCGTTCCAGAATTGGAGCGGTTCGTCCATCACCGACCCGTTATCACCCTCGTTGTTGAAGAATGCGAGGGTATAGTCCTCTGGGGGGATTACAGGGTAGGTCAGGCCGACGGGCCGTAACCCGCCGCTGTCGCCAACGGGCAGCCAAGAGCCAGCAGGGCGGATTGTCGCGGGGAACGCCGCGTTCACCGCCGACGGTGTGGCAAAGCGTCTCGCCAGCGCCAGCGCCGCTTCCCGCTCAACCGCCGCGCCCAGCAGGAGCGTGACTTGCGCCGAACCGCCCGCCGCCAGTTGCACGGTCCGCCGCAGACTGACGATGGGGTCCAGCACGTTGCCGACCGTGCCAGACAGTGTGCCGGGTTCCACCAGCGCCTTCGGCGCGGCGAGCGAATAGCCCCGACCGATGAACCGGGCGCGGTCGGTTTCATATTGGGGCTGTTCGGCCTCGCCACCGTCGCCGATCAGCGCGTGAACCAGCCAGCAGACCGGTTCCCCCACGGCGCGCGGCCGCCGCCGCGCCAGCAACGCCCGCTGTTCCGCCACCCACTCGGTTTGCACGAACAGCTTGGAAAAAGCCGGATGGGCGATGTCGGCAGCCCGCGCGTTCAACACCACCTCGGCGTAGCTGGTCAATTCGATTCGGCGCGGGCGGTCGCCGTGATTACGCAGGGTCACCCGCCGCAATTCCACATCGGCGTCGGCGGGAACGATGACCGTCATTTCGGCTTCGATGTTCGCGTATTCACAGCGCAGTTCGGCGCTGCCGTCGCCGAACCGGCTAGCCCGTCGCGCCTCTGGCGTAACCACCGGCTGTTGACCCAGCGACCAGCATTCACCGCTGTCCCGGTCACGCAGGTACAAGAAAAATCCGTCGCTGTCCTCGATGGGATCGGCGTTCCAGCGGGTCAGCGCCAGTCCGTTCCAAGTCGAATGGCCGGTTCCGGCGGTACTCAACAAGACCGCGTAGCGGCCGTTACTGAGTGGGTGAAGGTCGGTGACCATGACGAATTTTCCCGGCGGCGATGGATTCTTCCAAACAGTGTAGCTTGGAGCGCGATCATGGACCGCTCACGGGGAAGCGGTGTAGCGCAATTCCACCTCGGCCGGAAACTGATCCACCGTGACGATGTTGGCGGCGAAGGTCGCCGCCCGGCCGTTGACCGTCGCTGCCCAAAGCGGCCGGTCGAGCGGCGAATGCAGGATGATTTTTCCCGGCGGCACGGTCACGTCACCCGTCAGCCGCACCCGCAGCGTATCCGGGTTGGTCATGGCCATCCGATAGTTCAGGGTGCCGTGCCAGGTCGGCATCCGCCGCACCGTGACACCCTCGGGACTTTCCACCCAGGCGGCGGGAATGCCGGCGCCGATCACCAGGGACTGGTCGGCCTCGCGCTCGTACACGAACAGGCCGCGCGCGGCGCGGATGAAGTCGGAGCCGACCCAGGTATGCGGCATGTCACCGATGAAACGCGGCGTCTTGGGATCGCGCCAGACCACCTCGGCCCAATGGTTCCAGGCCGCCGGTCGTTGGCCTTCCATGAAAAACGCCATCTGGTCCAGAGCCCGGTCGCGCCAGCCCAGTCGAATCATGGTCCCCACCACCCGCCATTCGTAGGGGGTATAGGCTTTCCATTTCGCCTCGGCGCGGCGCTGGCGGAAAAACTCGTCGTAACGTTCGAAGGTGCGATTCAGTGCCGGTTGCGGCAAGCGCCCCAGTTCGCCGCCCGGATCCACGGCGATGGTGGTCGAGGTGGGGTCGAAATCGCCCAGTTCGACCGCGCCGGGAATGAAATCGATCTTACGCAGCTTGAGGGTTTCCTGGATCGAGGCGTACAAGTCCTTGCTGAAGTCGTCGCGCAACGCCGCGAACCGTTCCGCCTGGGCGTCCTCGTCCAGGATTGTGGCCATCGCCGCCGCGTCCTTGAAGCCGCGCAGGACGAAGAAGTTGTCCCAGTAGGAGTGGCGCGGCTGGCTGGAATAGCCTTCGTGGCTGATCGATTCCGGCACCAGACCGCAATAGGCCACGCAGTCCGGGTCGGTGCGGTACTTCTCGGTCAGCCGCTGCTGGCGCAAGGAATCCATGTAGCCGACCGTCCGAACCACCGCCGGCCACATCTGCCGCAGGAAGCCCACATCGCGGGTGTAGCGGTAGTACTCCATCACCGCGTAGATGAATTCGCCGTGACTGTCGTGTTCGGGCACCGGGTCGGCGCCGCGCGCGTCCACGCAACAGGGAATCGCGCCCTCGGCCGTCTGATGGCCGGCATACCATTGTAGAAACTCCCGCACCTCCTCGGTGTAACCCATCCCCAGCAGGGCAGCGGAGGTCAGGGCGCCGTCACGGATCCAGGAGCGAGAGTAGTTGCGCGAACCTGGTTGAATGGCGGGGCCATCGCGGTTGATCAAAATGTAGGCCAGGTTGCTTTTGATGCTCCAGGCCAGCCGTTGCGCGACGGGTGGTAGTTCCAGACCCACGCGGTCCAGTCGCGCCGCCCAGTCCTGAGCGGTTTGCTCCAGCAGTCGGTTGACCTCGGCGGCAGCCTCGGTGGCGGTTACCGGAAGGGGTCCACCCGCTCCGGCGGAGTGGAAGGGGATGCGCAACACCACCTCGCGCTTCTCGCCCGGTTTCAAATCCCAGCCGTATTCCAGCACCCCGGAGGCATAACCGAAGGTGTCCTCAACCCGGCTGCGTTCGGGCAACTTGCTCGCCGCCAGATAATCGGTGAGCGCCCCCTGGTCGAACGTGGCGGCGCGGAAGCGGTCGGGCGCGGTCAGCGCCACGATCGTCTTGGCCCCTTGATTGACGCGGATGATTCGGTCGGCATAATCAAGGTCCCGGATTGGGGAAACACCACCGATCATGTTGAGCGACTGCCAGGGTGGATTGACCTGGAACGGCCGCAGCGCCAGGTACAGGGTGACGTGGCGTGGATCGGGACTCAAGTTTTCCAGTTGGTAGCGAGCGTACAGCGCCGACTCGCCCGACGGACCGGCCGCGAAGGCGGTGATCGACAACCAGTAGGATTCGTGCTCCCAGCGCACGGTGGGAATCGGCAAATAACCCTGGGCCAGGTCCTGACGGGCGTCCACGTCGGCCCAGGTGATCAGGCGGCCATCGGCGAACAGGAACGGCTCGATGGCGAAACCGCTCTTATCCACTTCCAGCGCGCCGTCCTGGTTGAGCAGCGCTTCCTTGCCGTCGCTGGGAACTCCAACCACGGTCCAGTAGGATTGCTCGCCTTGGAAATAGCGGGGGTAGAAGCCGCGTGGCGCGTCGCGGGCGATGGCCTCGAAGAACTGGTTGGGCGAGCTGGAGAATTCGTAGGATTGAACCAGTATGCGTCCAATGCCATAGCCGCGGCCCCGGCTGCTGCGTTGCAGGTTAAGCCGCAGGTAGCGGGATTCCGCATCGGGTAGATAGAGGTAATCGCGTCGGCCATCGCCGTCGCGCACCCGGTAAGCGGTTTCCCAGTTTTCGCCGTCGTTGGAGGTTTGAACCTCGTAATCGACCGCGTAATCCTCCGGATCCCAGTCGATCACCAGCCCGCCATACTCGCGCTGGGTGAGAAAATCCAGTAGCAACCATTGCTCCTCGGCCAATGCGCCGCTATGCCAGCGAGTCGCGGGATTTGGGTCGAGCACGGCGTCCGGCGGTTGACCCTCGACGGCGGTGGAGGCGCGCACGGTTGGGTTCAGGGTATAGGCATGGGCCGGCTCGCGCTCCTCGAAACTCAATTCGTCAATCCAAATCGAACCCTTGCCCGGCTTGCCCGGTGCGAAGGCGAATTCAAGCACCGCCACCTCGTCCAGCGGGCCACCGGGTCCCCAGGCCAGGTTGATCTGCCGTCGCTTGACCGTGATCGGTTGCCAGTCGCCGGGGACCGCGTACTCGCGCTTTTTGAACCACCAGACGTTTTTCCGCGAATCGACCAGCTTGAATTCGGCGTCGCCGGGCGACGTATCGCCGCGAATGAGGAATTGAAAGGCGAAATTGTCGGGCAGCCGCATGGGAAACGCCTTGCGGGCGATCACCCAGCCGGCCCCATCCTTGAATTCGAAGTCCAGCCGCATCGCCCGCCCGGCGCGACCGGCGTCCTGGGCGATTTCCAGGCGGGCGGTGGGCGAGGCGGCGGCGCTCCAACCGCCAAGATTCTCGAAATCGTCGAGCAAGATGGTCTTGCGGGCGGCGGGAATCGTGGCGGTGGAGGATTCGGGCGCGGCGGCGAGGGTCGGAAGCGACGACATCAGCGAAAGTACCGTGAGGAGCGGGACGAGAAGCACGCGGGCCAGCGTCATGGGGATGGAGGCTCGTTGAAGAGAGATCGGATAATGGGGTTGCCAGCATTGATCTGACCCAGCGCCGGCGCGGCTGTTGCGGAAGCGACGATCAGATCGATGCGGCGATCATGAAAAAGGGCGCGACCAGCGCCCTTTTTCATGGGTCAACGCCGGGCGATTCAGGTATTGATCTTATGCAGGGCGCGGCCATGGACCGACAGCGCCGCCTCGTGCATCGCCTCGTACAGCGTTGGATGCGCGTGGATGGTCCGGGCCAAATCCTCGCTGCTGGCGTGGAACTCCATGGCCAACACCGCTTCCTGCACTAATTCGGAGGCGAACGGTCCGATGATGTGGCAACCCAGCAGCGTGTCAGTCTCCGCGTGGGCCAAAATCTTGACCATGCCCGTGGCGGCCTCCATGGCTTTGGCGCGACCGTTGGCGCTGAACGGGAAGGTTCCGATCTTGTAGGGAACGCCTTCGGTCTTCAACGCCTGCTCGGTCTTGCCGACCCAGGCGATTTCCGGCGTGGTGTAGATCACCCACGGAATGGCGTCGTAATTCAGATGTCCGTGCTGGCCGACGATGTTCTCGGCCACCATGATACCTTCCTCGGAGCCTTTGTGCGCCAGCATCGGCCCGCGCACCACGTCGCCAATGGCGAAGACGCCCGGCAGATTGGTCTTGCAGGCGTCGTCGGCGTGAATGTAGCCGCGTTCGTCGAACAGTAGTCCGGCCTCGGGCGCGGCGACGTTGTCGGTGTTGGGCCGGCGGCCCACCGAGACCAGCAGCCTGTCAACCATGATTTCGTGCTCGCCGTTCTGGTCCTTGAAACGCACCTTGACACCGTCGGCGGTTTTCTCGGTCGCGGTCACCCGCGTGCCCAGCTGGATATCCAGCCCCTGCTTCTTGAACTGGCGCAGCGCGTCGCGGGCGATCTGCTGGTCGGCCAGGGCCAGGAAATCCTCGACCGCTTCCAGCATGATGACCTTCGAACCCAGTCGGTTCCAGACGCTACCCAGTTCCAGGCCGATGACGCCGGCGCCGATCACGCCCAAGGTCTTGGGCACCGCGCGGAAATCCAGCGCGCCGGTCGAATCCACGATCAGCCCCTCGGCGTTGTTCACCGGCGCGGCGCCGATGTCGATGGGCTTGGAGCCGGTGGCGACGATCACATGGTCGGCGTTCACCACCTCCACCGAACCGTTGCGGGCGGTGATTTCGACCTGGCGGTTGGCCAGCAGCTTGCCATGGCCCTTCAGCCACTCGACCCCGTTGGCCTTGAACAGCGCGCTGATGCCGTTGGTCAATTGCAGCACGATGTCTTCCTTGCGCGCCATCATCTGGTCCAATTCCAGCCGGACGCCCTCGACGTAGATGCCGTGTGCGTCCAAGCTTTCCTGCAAGCGATGGTAATGCTCGGAGGATTCGAGCAGGGTCTTGGACGGGATGCAGCCCACGTTCAGGCAAGTGCCGCCCAGGGCCGGATCGCCCTTGAAATTGATCCATTTTTCCACGCAGGCGGTTTCCAGTCCGAGCTGCGCGCACCGAATCGCCGCCACGTAGCCGGCGGGACCGCCGCCGATGACGACCACATCGTAAGTCTTGGCCATGCTTGCCTCTTGAATCGTTCGTGAGAAACCGTAGGCTCCCCTCTCCCGCTTGCGGGAGAGGGGTTGGGAGTGAGGGTTGCAGCTTCAAAGCCGACCCCTTCTCGCCCTAACCCTTTCCCTCGCGACTGGCGGAGAGGGGGCTCCGATCCATCGCGTTGATGCGGTGCGCGAGTAGCGCGCCAGACACCGCCTAGACTTGCAGCACCAGGCGAGCCGGGTCTTCGATGCATTCCTTCACGGTGACCAGGAAGGTGACCGCTTCCCGCCCGTCGATGATGCGATGATCGTAGGAGTGCGCCACGTACATCATCGGCCGAATCACGACCTGGCCGTTTTCCGCCACTGGCCGGTCCTTGGTGGCGTGCATGCCGAGAATACCGCTCTGCGGCGGGTTGAGGATCGGCGTGGACATCAGCGAGCCGAACACGCCACCGTTGGTGATGGTGAAGGTGCCGCCGGTCATTTCCTCGACCGTCAGCGTGCCCTCCTTGGCTTTCTTGCCGAACTCGCCGATGGTTTTTTCGATGTCGGCCAAACTCATCTGGTCGGCGTCGCGCAGGATCGGCACCACCAGGCCACGCGGCGAGGCCACGGCGATGCCGATGTCGTAGTAACCGTGATAGATGATGTCGTTACCGTCGATGGAGCCGTTGACCGCCGGATAGCGCTTGAGCGACTCGATCACCGCCTTGACGAAGAAACCCATGAACCCGAGGCGAACGCCGTGCTTCTTCTCGAACTCGTCCTTGTAGCGGTTGCGCAGATCCATCACCGGCTTCATGTTGATCTCGTTGAACGTGGTCAACATGGCGGTGTTGTTCTTGGCCATCAGCAACCGTTCGGCGACGCGGGCGCGCAACCGAGTCATCGGCACGCGCTGCTCCAGCCGGCCGAGCGCGTCGGAAGGTAGTGGCGCAGTGGCTGCGGCGGCAACCGGGATCGGTGTCGGCGATGGGGTTGGGGTTGCCGCCTTGGCGACGACTGGAACGGAAACGGGCCTCGCTTGCTGCTTTCCTTCGAGGAACGCCAGCACGTCGGCCTTGGTCACCCGGCCGCCCCGGCCGGACCCCGGAATCTTGGCGATATCCAGGCCGTGTTCGGCAGCCAGCCGGCGCACCGCCGGACTCAAACCTTCAAGGTCCGCTTCGGTCGCCGGAGCCAGTGCCGGAGTTGGCGTCGGGGCGGCCATCGCGGCGGCGGTCGGGGTCGCCGCTTCGGCGGCGCCGCTTTCTTCCAGGGTGGCGATCACGTCGCCGGTGGTGACGGTTTCGCCTTCCTGCCGCAGAATCGAACCGAGCACGCCATCGGCGGGGGCGGGAATGTCCAGAACGACCTTGTCGGTTTCCAAATCCACGAGATTCTCGCCCCGCTTCACCGCCTCTCCGGGTTTTTTCTTCCAGTTGACGAGGGTGCCGTCGGAGACAGATTCGGGTAGAGCGGGGACTTTCACTTCGATGGTCATAATTATTGTTCCCTTCGATTTCGGGTAGTTGTTCGATCTGGGTCGCGGTGGTTACTGACCCAGGGCCTCGTTGACGAGTTTTTGTTGCTGTTCGATGTGGACGCTGTGATAGCCGGTGCCCGGCGAGGCCGAGTGCGGCCTGCCGGCGTAGCGAATGTTGAGCTGCGGCGGCAGATCCCGGCTCAGGTGGTGGAAGCTCTCGAACCAAGCCCCTTGATTCATCGGTTCTTCCTGACACCAGGCGACATCGGCGAGGCGGGGATAGCGGGCCACCTCCGCGTTATAGAGCGCCTGCGGGAACGGATAGAGTTGCTCGATGCGGACGATGGCGACGTGATCCAGCTTGCGCTCGCGTCGGGCCTCCAACAGATCGTAATAGACCTTGCCGCTACAGAACACCAGGCGGGTGATTTGGGCGGGATCGTGCGGATCGACCTCCGGGATGATCTCTTGAAAATGCCCCTCAGTCAGGTCTTCCAGGCTGTTCACCGCCAACCGATGGCGCAACAGGCTCTTGGGACTCATCACCACTAGCGGCTTGCGGAAACCGCGCTTCATCTGGCGACGCAGCATGTGAAAGCATTGGGCCGGGGTCGAGGGCACCACCACCTGGATGTTTTGCTCGGCGCACAGTTGCAGGTAACGCTCCAGCCGGGCCGAGGAGTGCTCGGGTCCCTGCCCCTCGAAGCCATGTGGCAGCAACATGACCAGCCCGCAGCGCCGGTCCCACTTGGTTTGACCGGAGGTGATGAACTGGTCGATCACCACTTGGGCGCCGTTGGCGAAGTCGCCAAATTGGCCTTCCCAAATGACCAGGCCGTTGGGCTCGGCGGTGGCATAGCCGTACTCGAAACCCAGCACCGCTTCTTCCGACAGGATCGAGTCGATGACGATGAAGTTCGGCTGGCCGGGGCGCAGGTGCATCAACGGAACGTGGCTGGTTCCGTCCTTCTGGTTGTGCAGCACCGCGTGGCGATGGAAGAAGGTGCCGCGTCCGCAGTCCTGACCGGAAATGCGCACCTGATAGCCTTCCTCCAGCAGGGTGGCGTAAGCCATGTTCTCGGCGAAACCCCAGTCCAGCGGCAGCGCGCCCGCCGCCATCTTGCGCCGGTCGTCCATGATCTTGGCGACGCGCGGATGCATCTCGAAGCCTTCCGGTATCCGCAGCAGGCGCTCGGACAGATCGCGGACGGTCGCCAGCGGCACGGCGGTAGGCGCCGGGGCGTTCCAGTCTTCGTTCAAGTACAAGGTCCAGTCGATCGAGTGTAGTCCCTTGGCGTGCGGCAAGGTCGGCCGCGACACCTGCCGCCCGGCGTCTAGGTCGGCGCGGTACCGCGCCTGCATGTCCTGAAAATCCTGCTCGGCGATCACGCCTTCGGCAGCCAGCTTCTCGGCGTACAAGGTGGCGGTCGTCTTCCGCGCCCGGATCTTCTTGTACATCATCGGCTGGGTGGCGGCCGGTTCGTCGGCTTCGTTGTGGCCCAGCCGGCGGTAGCAGATCATGTCGATCACCACGTCCTTGTTGAAGGTCATCCGGTACTCGGCCGCCAACCGGGTGACGAACAGCACCGCTTCGGGATCGTCGCCGTTGACGTGGAAAATCGGCGCCTGCACCATCTTGGCCACGTCGGTGCAGTACAGCGCCGAGCGGGTGTCCAGCGGGTTGCTGGTGGTGAAGCCGATCTGGTTGTTGATGACGATGTGGACGGTGCCGCCGGTGCGGTAGCCGCGCACCTGCGAGAACTGGAAGGTCTCCATGTTCACGCCCTGGCCGGCGAAGGCGGCGTCGCCGTGGATCAGGACCGGCATCACCGTGTTGAAGGGCGGGGTTTCCGCGCCAAGCTCCCGCCGTCGCTCCATGCGGGCGCGCACCGAGCCCTCGACCACCGGATTGACGATTTCCAGGTGCGAGGGGTTGAACGCCAGGGCCAGATGGACCCGCCCGCCCGGCGTTTCCACGTCGGACGAAAAGCCCATGTGGTATTTCACGTCGCCGGCGCTGCCGATCCGACGCTTGCCCTCGAACTCCTGAAACAGATCGCTGGGCGACTTGCCGATGATGTTGACCAGCACGTTCAGGCGACCCCGGTGGGCCATGCCGATGACGATTTCCTGCACGCCCTGGGCGCCGGCTTGCTGCACCAGCTCGTCCATCATCGGGATCAGGCTCTCGCCGCCTTCCAGCGAAAAGCGCTTCTGGCCGACGTAGCGGGTGTGCAGGTAGCGCTCCAGACCCTCGGCGGCGACCAGCCAATGCAGCAATTCCTTACGCTGCGCCGCATTCAACTCCAGCCGGGCGCGTTGGCCTTCCAGCCGTTTCTGAATCCAGCGCTTCTCGGCGGTTTCATTGATGTGCATGTACTCGGAGCCGATGGTGCCGACGTACACGTCGCGGATCAGGCTCATGATCTCGCGCAGGGTCCATTGCGAGGGCGCCACCAGCGAGCCGGTGTTGAACGAGGCACTCATGTCGGCCTCGCTCAGACCGTGGTAGGCGGGGTTCAACTCCGGCACCGGCGGCCGCTCGCGCAGGCGCAGCGGGTCGAGATCGGCGGCCTTGTGGCCCCGGTTGCGGTAGGCGTTGATGATTCGCAAGACCGAAGCCTGTTTTTCGGCGGCCTGGGGACTGAGCCCCGGCGCGCGGCTCACGCCGGCTTGCGGCTGTAGGGCCAGTTGGGCGAAGGAGTCGCGGATCGGGCCGTGCGCCACATCCCGGGCGCCCAGGGTTTGGGCCTGCATGTCCCGAAAATATCCCCGCCAGTTTTCGCTGACCGACTCGGGATCGCGCAGAAAGCTCTCGTACAAGTCTTCTATGAAAGCCGCGTTGCCGCCGAACAAGGGCGAACTTTGGCGAAATTGCTCGATGAGTGTGCTCATTGACGATGATCGACTCCCCGGTGGTGGAGGATGCCCGCGCGCGATGGCGATGGGCGCATTTTTTCCTGGAACGTGGCGTCGAGAGGCGCGGCCACGCCGGCTATTTTCGTCATGGGTTTCCGGCTGGAGCCACTCGTCGCGCCGCCTCGAACATCCGCGCCGCCAGGAACGGGCGCCGAAGTTGGGCCGGCGGCTGGAAACCATGACTCTGGGTCAAGGCTTAGGAATGGCTGGTCTGAGTCACGGGAGGATTATAACGACGGCATGGGCGCCGATAAACCGGCGTTCGATTTGATTCCGGATCAGGCATCCGATCCATCCGCCGGAATGACAATGACAGTGACACGCTTTCTTCCTGGCGGCCTTGAGCCGACCAGATTTCGTGCTGGATCACGGCCGGGTGCGGGAACAAGGCTCGCATCGGGCATAGGGGTAACCATTCAGATCCCCTGGTGATTTTGCCCCGTATTGATGGGTTTCGCTACGCTCAACCCATCCTACAACCCATTGTTTTTTCGTAGGATGGGTTGAGCGTAGCGAAACCCATCGCCGCGCGGGATGAGGGGGGTCTGAACGCTTACCCACGGGAAGTTGCTGCAACAGGGCGGGTTGTACGCCCAGATGTGGGCCTTGCAGCAACGGGAGCAGGAAACTTACGAATAAAGCCATCAACCTGGAACGATCATACCCCGGTAGCCACCCACGATTCCCCATGCCATGAAGACCGCCACCGCCGCGTAAAACAGTCGAGGTAGCCATTCCGCCAGCGTATCCCAGTGCAGTTCCAGTTGGGCATCCCATTGGCGTATTTGGTGGCGGATGACCTCGTCCAGCCGGCCCGCCGCCTCGCCGCTGGCGAACAGCGCCGTTGCGCCGGCATCGTCCACCACGCGGTAGCGGTTCAGGGTTTCGGCCACCGCCGACCGGCCATCGGCCAGCGCCGCCGCCGCGCCCGCGAACCGGGCGCGCAACAGTGGGTCGGCGACGCTTTTCCCGGCCAAGGGCAGTGCTTCCAAGATCGGCACGCCGGATTCCAGCAACAGCAGCAGGCTGAACAACCCATCGCGTCGCTGTTGCCGAGCCAGCAATCCGCCGAGCACCGGTATCGCCAGCAGCAGCTTGGCCCACGTCGCGCCGGTTTCGCGGGCGAGTTGTTGGCGATAGGCGAGCGCGAGCAAACGCAGGCCGCCGTAAAGCAATAGCGGCGGTCCAGCGGCGCGCAGCAGATAGCCGCTCAAGCCGATAGTGCCTTGGAACAGGGCAGGGAATGGCGCGACGAAAGTCGCGAGCGTCAGAAGCAGGAACGGAAAAATCAGCCGCGATTTCAATCGACCAAACAACTGGGCGCGGCTGGCGTAATGTTCGCTCAGGCGTTTGTACAAGGATTCCAGCCGTCCGCCCGTCGTCGCCGCGCGCACCAGTCGCGCTTCCCACGGCAGCAGAACGCCGCTGTTTTGTCCCGCTTTCGCCACATCCGCGCCCTTCGCGAGAAGCGCGGCGGTTTGCGCCAAGGCTTGCCGAGCGTCGGCCGGCAAGTCGCGCCCGATCATGGCGAACGCCTGCGCCGGCGCGATGCCAGCGTGCTCCATCGTCGCGAGTTGCGAGAACAGTTGGGATCGTTGGCGGGTGGTTAGCGGCATGGCGGTTGCTTCGCGAAGATTACCTTTTGCCGTAGCTGTCCCGCAGCCAGCCGGAGAGATGCGTGCGCGCCAAGCCTTTGAATGCACTTGTTTCCCAAAATGGCTACCAGAGTTCTTCTTCCGGGAAGTTGGCTTTGAAATCCAGTACCTTGCCCCATTGTTCGATTTCTTCGCGCGTTTTCGGAGAGTACGGCGCTTCTTTAAAATACATCATGATTTGCGGTCGTTGGGCTTTCTTCCATGCTTCGTAAGCTGTCGATTACACGCCAGTCTCCCTCCCCCCTTGCGGGGGAGAGTTGGGGTGGGGGGGTTGACCGATCAGCCTGCCATAATTCAAGGAGTTATGATTCAACCCTACCCCCCTCCCTCGCCCTCCCCCGCAAGGGGGGAGGGGATTCCCTGGTTTTTAATACTAACAGAATCAATTGGTTGTAGATATGTGTAATGGATAGGCTTCGTAAGCGGTAAGAAATTCGCGTTCCGTGCCTGAACCGGTGCTTTTGGTGGGTTTTCCAAAGCGTTTCCAGAAAATGCCGATCAACGCATCGCAGTCGTCAATTCGTAAAATGCCGTCGATCAAGCCTTGCGGGTCTTCCGGGTGGAAGCCGGGGCAAGCGTCCGTTTCCCAGCGATAGAGTTTAGGTCGATGTGGAGCACCGCGCCCATACCGCGATTCAGCTCCTTGATGACGCTGGGCAGAATATCCCGTTCAGGCTGAACATCGCTGGGCGACGCGAGAACGACGCCACTTTTATTTTCTGTCCGCCGGGCTCGACCGGGGCCTGTCGCACCGGCTGGGACCGCATCCTGCAACCGCAACTGGACGCCCGGACCCGGCCCTGCAATCTGTGTGGAGTTGCTGCCGCGACTGCGGGAGCGGTAAGCCGGACTTGCTTGATGGTGCCCGTGCTCGTTTATCGACCGGTGCTCGTTTCAAATTGAAACAGCCTGAAATCTCCCCGTTTCAATTTGAAATCACCCGGCGCTCAAAAAATGAACCAGCGCCGATAAGTCATTCATGGATAAAACTATCCGTACCATGCCCAGCTATGGCATGGAAGATGCTTATGGTTTAAAAATGCCTAGTGGCGCCAAGTCCGCTTCGGGTGGACGGCGAACCTGGCGGGATTTCCGGGCTAAGGAGCTTATGATGGAGTTCTTCCCGACATCTAATGGATAAGCTAATGAAAAAAATAGAAAAATCGCCAAAATTGGCAAAGTTGCGCGGCTGCGGAAGAACGGGGCGGCGGATTACGATCCGCTGGTTGCACGGCGCTTCGCGCCGCACAACCACGCGGATCAACCGGACATCGCCCGTCCAAAACTGCGTTTTGTCCGGGCTCGCCGGTTATCCGCCGCCCCGTTAGCCAAAAAGATGAAAATCATGTCCACAATAGGTTTTACGCTCTTCATTTCCATTTTCTTCGTGGTTGGATTCGGCATTCTCGGTTATGGCATCTACAGTTTACACGCATCCAAGCAGGCCAAGAATTGGCCGACAGCGGAAGGGAAAATCACCACCTGTGAACTAAAGGAGTCGAGCGACTCCGATGGCACGACCTACCGCGCGGTGGTTAGATACAGTTACGCTGTGGCTGGACGTTCCTATGAAGGCAACCGTGTCGCATTCGGATATTCTGGAAGCAGTAGCCGCACGGCTCATCAAGAGATCGTCGATCGCCTTTCCTCCGCAAAAACGGTGCGCGTCCGTTACGACCCAGCTGACGTCACCCGATCGGTCCTTTCCTATGGCCTTAATCGGTCGACGATTTTTCTTCTCGTTTTTGGCGCCACATGGCTGCTGTCCGTCACGGGTTTTACAGTCCTCTGGAGCGTCGAATCACTCAGCGATACAGGGATTCTGTCAACTCTCGTAACTACCGAATGAAAAAAGAGGCTAACCATGCGTTAGACTCAATCGTTAGAGCCAATCCTTTTAAGAGAGAAACAAACACATGACTGAAAGAACTGGCCATTGTCTTTGCGGCGCGGTGAGTTTCAAGCTGGTCACGGAACCGCTGGCAACCCGCATTTGCTGGTGCCGCGACTGCCAACACCTTGCGGCGAATGGGTCGGTGAATCTGCTGGTCCCCGTAAACGGACTCAGCTTTTCCGGGGTGCTTTCCGAGTACACAAAGATCGCCGACAGTGGCGATGAGGTCATTCGTCAATTTTGCCCGAAGTGCGGCACGCATCTGTTCGCCAAATCCTCCAACCGTCCAGATCTGCGGGTGGTTCGTGCGGGCAACCTGGATGACCCTTCCTCTATTCAACCGAGTACGAACATTTGGGCCGCGAGCGCACCGGATTGGGCTTGTCTGGACCCAGCGCTTGAGCGCGTGGAGCGGCAACCGATGCCGCCTAAATAACAGCCAGGTAGGTCGGGCACCGGATGTGCCCGACATTCACTCCGAATCCGCCATGCGAAAGCGGCTACGCGCCGGGCGGATTAGAGGTGGAGGGGCAAGTCTTGATGCCCAGCAGGGTATAGGCCGGGCACCAGTTCATCAGCGCGGTGGCGATGGGGACGATGCCGATCCAGCCCCACCAGCCGATAACCCCAAATAGCGCCAGCAGAATCAGCAGGGCGCCAACCGCGAGGCGGATGATTTTGTCGGTCGAACCGACATTTGGGACGATGTTCATTGCGGCTGACCTCCGTTGGGTAGGAAGTGGGGCTATTATCCTCCCACCTTGACCCGCCGGGCTACCGAATTTTCAACGCCGGTCACTCCTCAGATCGGGTCACGACCACCTTCTGATACAACCCCCCGAAAAAGGTCTCCTTTTCAATCTTCAGCGACCGCCCCCGGTCGGGCAGCCAGTCCGAGATTTCCTTGCGCCACAAATCCATGGCGAACGGCTCCAGGGTTTTGAGGATGGCTGTCATCACGTAGCGGAACGGATTGAGCCAGTTCGGGCGATGATAATCCACGAAAACCACCTTGCCGCCGGGCTTGACCACCCGCAGCGCCTGCGCGATGGTCAACGCGCGCACGTCCTCCGGCTGCTCGTGCAGCAGGAAAAACAGGACGACGCAATCGTAGCTGGCGTCGGCGAAGCGCAGATCGGTCGAATCCTGATGATGCAACCCGACGCGCGCCGAATCGCCCAACTTCTCTTTCAGATTTTCCAACTGGACCTGGGCGACATCCACCACGTCCAGCCGTCCCGTCGGCTCTAGCCGTTCAACCAACCGCTCGGTGAAATTCCCATAGACGCACGCCACTTGGAGCACCGAACCTGAAATGGAATGGCCAATCTCGTCCAGGGCCAGATCACGCAGTTGGGCGAAATTGCCCCACAAAATCAGATTGACCAGCCATTGCCGCTCGAAGATGCGCACGGCGGCCGGGTGTAGATAAGCCCACCAGTAGGTTTGCTGGAGATAGGCGGGGAGGGGAACCGACGCGGCGGCATCGCCTCCCTCTCGACCGGTCTCGATCTGGGCCGCGCCTTCGGCGGTGGGAAGCATGGACGGCAAATCCATGCCTTGATCCGACGCCGGCAACTGAACTCGCGCGGCCGTGGGTCGAGCAGGTTGGGAACTCATTGCGAAAACTTCCTTGGTGCCTAGATCGAAAATCCCCTCTCTACCAGGGGGCGAGAGGGGAGGTGAAGGTGAAGAATCAAACAGCCAGCGGATTGGAAGGCTTTCCCTCAGATCCGCAACAGGTAAATGATCGTCATGAGCGTGCCCAGGCTCGCGATTCCATACACGCCATAGGCGACCACCGCGTCGGCGCGAACACCGAAGTCGTGAACGGTGACCCGTAACCGGTGCGCGGCGTGCCACAGCGACAACAGGATCACGCCAAAGATGATCAGCTTGCCCAACCAGTGGGCGGCGAACGCATGGATCGTGTTGTAGGTAAACATATCCATGTCGAAGCGCATGGCGGCGAACAGCGTCACCAGCACCAGCGCTGGCGTGACGAACGCCGTAACCGTACCGCCGGCGGCGAACAGGCCCCAGAAAATCGGTTTGTTCGATTTGGCCATCTTACATCCCCCAGACCAGGATGATCAGCGAAACCACCGCCCAGGCCCCATAGTGGGCATTGACGATGATGGAGCCCGGCACAAACTCCTCGCCGTGCTGGATCGGCATCGCCTGTGGCGTCACCACAAACCACGAAATACTGTGGTAAATGGTCATGACCAGCACCGCCAGGTTGAACAGGACACCCAGCGGGCTGCGCAGGGCGTGCATAAATCCCGCAAAGGCGTCCGGCCCCTTCGCCAAAGCGCCAAGGGCGCAGATCAGCAGGAAGGTATAGGCAAGGATGAAGATGCAGGTCACTTCGCGCGCCATGTAGCGCTTGTAGCGTGGCTGGCTAAGGAACCAGGTGGTTTTGGAAACTTCTCGGACATAGGGCTTGCGGCTCATTTCTTCACCCATGGCATCAAGTGTTCTTTGTACCAGTCGATGGTGCTCGCGACCTTGACCTGCTGCAACGCGCCAGCGGGATCGACGTGCTTGGGACAAACTTCGGAGCAGGCTCCCACGAACGAGCATTCCCACACGCCCTCGTCGGTGGCGACTACCTCCTGACGCTGATCCCGACCGCCATCGCGGGAATCCTGATTGTAGCGATGGGCCATGGAAATGGCCGCCGGGCCAAGAAACTCCGGCACCAGGCCGTATTGCGGACAGGCGGCGTAGCACAACATGCAGTTGATGCACAGCGTGTACTGCTTGTACTTCTTCAATTCCGCCGGCGTCTGCCTGAACTCGCCGGCGCTGATCGGCTTGTCTTCCTTGGGAATCAGGTACGGTTTGACGCTGGCCAGCTTGGCGATGAAATCCTCAACCACCGTGACCAGGTCCCGCTCGATGGGGAAGTTCGCCAGCGGCTCGACCCGGATATGGTCGCCGTACTCGTGGATGAACGCCTTGCAGCCCAGCTTGGGTTCGCCGTTGATCATGTAGCCGCAACTGCCGCAGACCGCCATGTGGCACGACCAGCGATAACTGAGGGTCGGATCCAGGTTTTCCTTGACGTAGTTCAGCGCGTCCAGCACGACCCATTCGTTCACGCACGGCACGGTATAGGTCTGATACCGGGGCTGGCTATCGGTCTCCGGGTTGTAGCGGAGCACCTCCAGTTGGATTTGGCGTTCTTCGCTCATTTCTTGGCTCCTGAGTAATCCCGGACACCGGGCTGCGACTTGGTGATGACGACATCGAGATAGTCGATGCGCGGCGGCTCCTTGGGATGATAGTAGGCCAGGGTGTGCTTGAGGAAGTTCTGGTCATCCCGGGCGGTGAAATCGAGCCGTTGATGCGCGCCGCGCGATTCCTTGCGATCCCGCGCGCCGACCGCGACCGTCTCGGCGCAATCAAGCATCGAACCCAGTTCCAGCGCCTGCATCAGGTCGGTGTTGAACACCTTGCTCTTGTCGGTCAGCGCCAGATTCGCGTAGCGTCCACGCAACTCGGCGATCTTCTCACAGGCTCGTTGCAATTCTTCGCCGGTGCGGTAAATACCGGCGTTCTCCTCCATGGTGTGCATCATCTCCTTGCGCAGCCCGGCGACGGTTTCCGTGCCAGCGCTCTGGTCGAACAGGGCGCGGATGCGATCCTCCGACGCCTTGGCCTGGGCGGACAACGCGGGGTCGTTACTGGCGGATAGGCCAGACTGGAGATGCTCGATGGCGCTCAACGCCGCCCGCCGTCCAAACACCAGCAGTTCGGTCAGGGAATTGGAGCCCAGTCGATTCGCGCCGTTGATGCTGACGCAGGCGCATTCGCCCGCCGCGAACAGGCCCGGCACCGGCGTCGCGGCCTTGATGTCGGTATGAATACCACCCATGCAGTAATGCACCACCGGACGGATCGGGATCGGTTCCTTGACCGGGTCCATGCCCAGATAGCTGATGCACAGATCGCGCACCAGCGGCAAGCGCTCGTTGATCTTCTTTTCGCCCAGATGGCGCATGTCCAACAATACGCAGTCGCCCCAAGGCGTCGAAACCGTGTTGCCCTTGCGTTGCTCGTGCCAGAACGATTGGCTCAACCGGTCGCGCGGGCCCAGCTCCATGGTCTTGAGCACGGGTTGACCGACCGGGGTTTCCGGTCCCATGCCGTAGTCCTGCAAATAGCGGCGCCCGTCCTTGTTGACCAGAATGCCACCCTCGCCGCGACAGCCTTCCGTCAGTAGAATGCCGTTGTTCGGCAGGCCGGTGGGATGGTATTGAACGAACTCCATATCCTTGAGCGGCACGCCGGCGCGATAGGCCAGGGCCATGCCATCGCCGGTCTTGATCGCGCCGTTGGTGGTGAACGGAAACATCTTGCCCGCCCCGCCGGCGGCGATGATGACCGCGCCAGCCTGGAACTGCCTCATCTCGCCGCTGCGGATTTCCAGCGCGGTCAGACCCTGGCAACGTCCATCGTCCACCAGCAAATCAATGGCGTAATACTCATCGAAGCGCTGGATGCTCGGATACTTGAGCGAGGTCTGAAACAGGGTGTGGAGGATGTGGAAACCGGACTTGTCGGCGGCGAACCAGGTGCGCTTGATCTTCATCCCGCCGAACGGCCGCACCGCCACCGAGCCGTCCGGCTCGCGGCTCCAGGGACAGCCCCAGTGCTCCAGTTGCATCAACTCCTTCGGCGCCTCGTTGATGAAGTATTCGACCGCGTTCTGGTCGCACAGCCAGTCACCGCCACCGACGGTGTCGTTGAAGTGCAAGTCAAGGCTATCGTCGGACTTGATGACGCCAGCGGCGCCGCCTTCGGCCGCGCAGGTGTGGCTGCGCATCGGATAGACTTTTGAAATCAATGCGATGCGAAGCTTTGGATCGGCTTCGGCGAGCGCGATGGCGGCGCGCAGCCCCGCCCCTCCCGCGCCCACGATGGCAACGTCGGTTTTGATGATCTCCATACTTCGACTCCTCGGCATGATGCCCGTCGGATGGTTGAGGATTGCGTGGGTAAAGGCTGTCGGGTTGACGGATCAACCGGTTCCCAGCCCATCGGGGATCAGGGATGATCGATATTGCATGGATGGCTGGGAAACAGCGGTCGGCTTGGATGGCGTGGCATGTGCTTGGGATCGGCGGGGTCGCGTGGTTTCGAGCAACCTGAAAGGGAACTATAGGATATATTCAACCGGATTATAGAAAATGTTCAACCCGGTTGAACCTGGGACCTTTGTTCCTTGGCGCGACACATTAAAAAACTGAATGACGACCATGGCGCAAGAAACCGGTTTTCATAAAGCTTTTAGCCGTCCCGAACTGGCGGCCGACGAGATTCACCTTTGGTGGGCGACGCTGGACCGGCCACCGATACCGCTGGCCGCTCTGGCGGCGACATTGACCGCTGACGAACGGGAACGGGCGGCGCGTTTTCGCTTTCCCGAGCACCAGAATCGCTTTATCGCCGGACGCGGCTTGTTGCGGGAACTGCTGGGCCGTTATCTGGATCGACCAGCGGCGGCGCTGCGCTTTGATCTGGGCGCGCACGGCAAGCCAGCATTCGCCGGCGCGGACATTGGAGCCGAATTACATTTCAATCTTTCGCACAGTAGCGACCGGGTACTCTACGCCGTGGCCCGCCGCGAGGTCGGCGTCGATTTGGAGCATCTGGATCGGGGCGTGAACCATGCCGCGATCATCGAAAGAGTGTGTACGCCGCGCGAGTGGGCGGCGTTCCAAGCATTGCCCACGGAACGGCTCCAGTCCGCGTTTTTCGCCTGCTGGACCCGCAAGGAAGCTATCGCCAAGGCGCTCGGCGGCGGCTTGGCCAGCGGCTTGCGAACCTTTGAGGTATGTTGCCGCCCGGACGTCGATCCGGACCAGCGCGCGAGCGTGCGGGATGGACAGGGACGCGAATGGAGCGTACTGAACCTGGAGCCGGAATCCGGCTGGATCGGGGCGCTGGCGGCCATGGACGTGAACTGGCGGTGGCGGGGCTGGTGCTGGGCCTGATTTTCAACGGCCTGGCGCTGGCAAAGCCAGCTTTCGCCCAGGGTTCGATTGAACAGACAGGGTAACGATATGCAACCGAGTTTCTGGCACGAACGCTGGGCGCGGGCCGAGATCGGCTTCCACCAGCAGAACTTCAACGTTCATCTCCAACGGTTCTGGCCTCGTCTGGAATCGCGCGCCGGTCAGCGGGTATTCGTCCCGCTGTGCGGCAAAAGCCTCGACCTGTTATGGCTGGCGGGAGAAGGTCATCCGGTAACCGGCGTGGAACTCAGCCCGCTGGCGGTCGACGCCTTTTTCGCCGAAAACGGGCTGTCGCCGCGCCACGGGCGGGACGGGGCGTTCGAAGTGCGGGAAGTCGACGAGGTCCGTATCCTGCTCGGCGATTTCTTCGCCCTGGAGCCGCGCCATGTCGCCGATTGCGTCGGGGTCTACGACCGCGCCTCGCTGATCGCGCTACCGCCGGCGATGCGCGAGCGCTATGCCCGCCATCTCGACGCCATTCTGCCACCCGAAACGCGGATGCTGTTGGTCACCATGGAATATGACCAGACGGTGTCGCCGGGGCCGCCGTTCGCGGTGGACGAGGCGGAGGTGCGGGCCCTGTACGAATCGACGCATGAGGTGGAGTTGCTTTATACCCGCGACGCCCTGGCCGAGGAATCGCGCTGGCGAGACCGAGGTTTGACCTGGCTGCTGGAAAAAGTGTATCGGCTGACGCGCCGGCTGGACACACCATCGGCAACCGGGCATTGAACCGGTCCCGGCGCGTCCGAAGGGAGCGAACGATCACGACGGCCGCATCCACCGCCAGCCGGCTATCGGGCTTGGGCGGAACATCTGGCGGGCGAGGGCGGTTGTCGATGGAACCGCGCGGCGAACGGGTTAACGGGCGCTCTGGCGCGCCAGCCAGCGGTCCAGACTGTTGGCGAAAGATTGCTTGTCGCGGTCGTGATAAGGCGCCGGGCCACCGAATACGCCGCCCGCCGATCGCAATTCCTCCTTGAGATTGCGCAGGGCCAGCCGCTCCTGGATGTTATCCGCCGTGTACAACTCGCCGCGCGGGTCGAGCGCGGGAATTCCTTGCGCCACCAGTCGGGCCGCCAGCGGAATATCGGCGGTGATGACGAGGTCGTTGGCGGTTGCGCGTTCCACGATGTAATCATCGGCCGCGTCGAAACCCTGGTTGACTTGGACCACCGTGATCAGCGGTGAGGAGGGGACCCGCGCCCGGTGGTTGGCCACCAGCGTGACCGACGCCTTGACCCGCTGGGAAGCGCGGTACACGATGACTTTCACCGGAGCCGGACAGGCGTCCGCATCAATCCAGATTTTCAAGAAACTTCTCCTCGTTGTCGCACATGCTCAATCCAATGCTCTCCCAAAAATTACCGCTGGCGCTGCTGCTGCGCATCCTCCTGCCGTTTGCCGCCGGTTATTTCCTGTCCTATCTCTACCGTACCATCAACGCGGTGCTGTCGCCCTATCTCACCACGGAACTGCGGCTTGACGCCACCGACCTTGGTCTGTTGACCAGCGTCTATTTCCTGACCTTCGGCGCTTTCCAACTGCCGCTGGGCATGTTGTTGGATCGATTCGGACCACGGCGGGTGGAAGCGACGCTGCTGCTGTTCGCGGCGACGGGCGCCGGTTTGTTTGCGTTCAGCCACAGCTTGACCGAACTGGCCATCGGCCGGGGCCTGATCGGATTGGGCGTGTCGGCCTGTCTAATGGCCAGCTTTAAGGCGTTCGTCCTGTGGTTTCCCGCCGCGCGCCTGCCCGCCGTCAATGGCTGGGTGATGGCGGCGGGTGGATTGGGCGCGCTGGCAGCCACCGCGCCGGTGGAAGCGATCCTGCCCCTGCTGGGCTGGCGGGGCGTCTTCGCCAGCCTGGCCATCCTGACGGTCATGGTCGCGGTCGCCCTGTGGCTCACCGTGCCGGAGCAGGCTCATCACACGCCGGCGAGCGGCTGGCGCGAACAATGGCGCGGCGTGGTGGAGGTTTTCAGCAGCCCGGTGTTCTGGCGGATCGCGCCGAGCAGCGCGGTGTCGCAGGCGGCATTCATGGCGATTCTGGGGCTGTGGGCCGGTCCATGGTTGCGCGACGTGGCCGGGTTGGACAAAGTCACCGCCGCCAATTACCTGTTCTGGGCGGCGGCGGCGATGGTGGCGGGATTCCTCGGTATGGGCCAGGTGACCTATCGCCTGTCGCGGCGCGGCATTCCGCCGGTGGTGGTGGCGACGAGCGGCATGGCGCTGTTCATGCTGGTGCAACTGGCGTTGCTGCTGAAGCTGGAACCGCTATGGCCGCTGTGGGTGCTGTTCGGATTTCTGGGCACCGCTGGAACGCTGAACTACGCCATCCTGACCCAGGCGTTTCCACCGGCGCTGGCGGGTCGGGTGAACACCGCCCTGAATTTGCTGATGTTCGCGGTGGCGTTCACCGGCCAGTGGGGCATGGGCGCGATCATCAACCGCTGGCCGGCGGCGGGCTGGGGTTACGCGGAGCCTGGCTATCGACTGGCGTTCGGGCTGGCGCTGGCCGGGCAGTTGTTGACATGGTTGTGGCTGCTGCCCAGCTTGCGCCGCCGATCCGCTTGATCCGGTCAGAGTTTTAGCTGTTTGAACAGCCGTTCCGGGATATGCAGGATGATCAACATGATCCAGCGCCAGAACCAGGGCAGATAAACCTCGTCGCGGCCACGCTCGACGGCGGTGACGATGCCTTGGGCGATCCGGTCGGGTTGCGCCCACAACAGGCCCTTCTTCTCGAACGCGGCGGTCATCGGCGTGTCCACGAACCCCGGTTTGATCGTGATGACCTGAATGCCCTTGCCGCTGAGCCGGTTGCGCAGTCCCTGCAAGAACAGGCTCACCATGCCCTTGGCCGCGCCGTAAACATAGTTGCTTTGTCGACCCCGGTCGCCGGCCACCGAACCGATGACGATCAAGGTTCCACGCCCACGCCGCTCGAACATATTGGCCAGCAGGGTCGCCAGGCTGATCACGCTCAGCGCGTTGGTGTGAATCGCCGCCAGGGTTTTATCGACCGATTGCTGGCAGGCGTTCTGATCGGGCAGCGTTCCGTGGGCGATCAGCGCCATGTCGATACCGCCGAGTGCCTGTTCGGCCCGTTCCAGCAGGGCCGGGTGCCGGTCCAGTTGATCGAGGTCGATACTTTCCCGCGTGACCGGCTGGCCGGAACGGATTTCCAGATCGCGGGCGATGGCGGCGAGTCGTTCGGCATTGCGCCCGACCAGATGGAAGCGGGCGCCACCAGCGGCGAAACGGCGGGCGGTCGCTTCCGCGATGGCGGAAGTGGCGCCGATGATCAGGATGTTGCGCATGTTGTCGACCTTGCAAAATTTCTCCCCTCGCCCCTTGAGGGAGAGGGGTTGGGGGTGAGGAAGCCGTTCATTCACCCATCACCCGCCGCCAGAAGCTGGAAGAAAACCGGGGATCGATGAAGCGGCTGAATTCCACCCATTGCGGAAAATACCGACGGAAACTGTCGCCGCTCATTCGGGCGTCCTTGGCCGGATAAACCGCGCCGCCGGCCTGTCGGGTCATCTCGTCGAGACTTTCCAGCAGATCAAGCGTCCTCCGCCCGAGATTGGGAAAATCCAGCGCTAGGGTGAAGCCGGGCCGGGGGAAGGACAGCAGGCCGCCCGAACCCTGGTCGCCGAAGCGCTTGAGCACCGCCAGCATGGAACCCTGACCACTGGCGGCGATGCGGGCCAGAATGTCCCGCAAGGCTTCGCGGGCGACGGCGGGTGGCATGACGCACTGGTACTGGAAAAAACCCCGTCGTCCATACAGCCGATTCCATTCCAACAGATTGTCCAGCGGGTAGAAGAACGGTGGATAGGGTGTCAGCCCGCGCGCTGGGCGCGGCAGATGGTAATAAAGCCGGTTGAACCCGCGCACGCTGAGGTTGTTGACCAGTGAGACCGGCGGCGCGAACAGCACGGTCAGCGCCCGGCGTTCCGGCGGCGGCGATTTCATCAGGCCGGGCGGCGCGTGCATCCCCGCCATATAAATGCCCCGACCCAGTGCCCGACCAGTGGCGGCGCAGTCGATCCAGGACACGGTATAGGGATAACGCGCCTCGTACTCGGCGTTGAGCGCCAGAAACTCATCCAGGCTGGCGAAGCGTCGATTTTCGACCACGATCCAGGGATTGGCGATGCGCTGCAACTGGATTTCCACCCAGACGATCAGCCCGGTCAATCCCAGTCCACCGACCGTAGCCCGGAACCAGTCGGCATTGCGCTTTGGTGTACAGACCAGGCGGCGACCATCGGAGCGCAGCAGTTCAAAGGCGCGAACATGACCGCCAAAGCTGCCGGCGAGATGATGGTTCTTGCCATGGACATCGTTGGCGATGGCCCCGCCCAGGGTGACGAACTGGGTGCCGGGAGTGACCGGTAGAAACCAGCCCTGTGGCACGATCAGCGCCAGAATCTCCGAAAGCAACACGCCAGCCTCCGCCCGCAGGATGCCAGTTGCCGAATCGAAAGCGATGAAGCGGTCCAATCCCCGCGTGAGTAGCAGCGCGCCGTCGTTGTTAAGGCAGACATCGCCGTAACTGCGACCGTTGCCGAACGGCAGGCAAAACTGCGGCTCATCTGGTAGGGCGGGCACTCGGGCATCGCGGCACGGCAACAGGCGGTGTGGGTGGGAAGAGGGATAGCGGCCCCAACTGGCTGGCGCGGTCGTGGACATGGCTGCGTTCACTTCGGCATCGCGGCCAGCAAGATGAGCGCGCAGGCCAGCAGCACGTAGCGGCTGTGGGCGTCGGTCAGGGCGAAGATGATTGGATCGTCGTGCATCTCGCCGCGATGGGTGATTAACCAGACCCGGCTGATCCAGTATAGCAACGTCGGGCAGAGCAGCCAGATCACCCTCGGCTGACCGTACAGCGTGCGGCTGGTTTCGCTGTTGATGTATAGCGCCAGCACCAACACCGCCAGATAGCCGGCCGCCCCCCCGAGATTTTGCAAGAGGCCCAGATCGTCTACCTGGTAACCCCGCCCACTCGCATTCAGGTCGCCCTGCTCGCGCAGGGTCCACAATTCCGCATAACGCTTGACCAGCGCCAGGCTGAGGAACAGGAACATCGAAAACGCCAGCAGCCAGAACGAGGGTTCGATATTCGCCGCCGCCGCGCCGGCGATGATCCGCAGGGTGTACAGCCCGGCCAGCACGACGACGTCCAGCATCAGGGTTCGTTTGAGCCGCAGCGAATAGGCGAGGGTGAAGAGGTAGTAGGTGGCCAGCACGGCGCTGAACCAGGGCGGATTGAGGGGCAGGCTCAGGCCAAAGGCCGCGATCAGCAATAGCGGGATAGCGGCGACGCCCTGGGCGATGGGGAGTTGGCCGGCGGCGAAGGGACGGCGACATTTGCGCGGATGGCGGCGGTCGGCGCTTAAATCCAGCAGATCGTTGAGCAGGTAGACGCTGGAGGCGCACAGCCCGAAGCTGAGGAAAGCCAGCAGCGCCAACACCCAGGTGGTTGGCTGATGGGCGTGACCGGCGGCCAGCGGCGCGAAGATCAAGATGTTCTTGAGCCATTGATGCAGGCGCAGCGCCCGGCTCCAGGATCGCCATGACGCTGGGTCTGGCGCGAAAACCCGTTCCACCTCGCAGACCTCGCGGGCTTGATCGACCAGTCGCGGCGCGGCGTTGACCACGAGGGCGCGGCGGGCGTGGCGCCAGACGGCCAGGTCCACGGCGGTGTTGCCGGCGTAGTCGAAGCCGCGCTCGCCGTAGCGTTCCACCAGGGTTTCAGCCTTGCGCGGGCCGGCCAGATTGCGGTCGCCGTCGGTGGCTAGCACCGCATCGAACAGGTCGAGATGCGCCGCGATCTCATCGGCGAATCGGCGATGTGAAGCGGTAACCAGCACCAGGGTTCGTCCCTGCTGTTTCTGCTCGCGCAGAAAGGCCAGCAGTTCCCGGTTGTAGGGCAGGGTGGCGATGTCTAGTTCCACCCGCGCGGCGATTTCCGCCTTAAGCCGGGCTTTGCCGTTCGCCAGCCAGCGCGGCCAGCGCCGCACCGAGAGCGGCGCCTGTTTGAGTTGGGCAAAGGCGGCTTCCAGCAGAAGATCGGAATTGATCAGGGTGCCGTCGAGATCAATGCAGAGGGGAATCGATGTGCTCATTGGCTATTTTGGTAAAATTGAACATGCCTTGATAACTACAAGTTAAGTGTCCAAAAAATTTTCTGTCATGAACGACATTCCATTCGATTCGCCAAACCAAGCGCCCCTGCTGGGTCCCGACGATCCGCCACCCTTCACTCTCTTCAATCCGGAGGGCCAGGCGCCGCTGGTGCTGGTCTGCGACCACGCCAGCAACGCCATTCCCGCCGTACTCGGCCAACTGGGACTGGGGCCAGGGGAATTATCCCAGCACATCGCCTGGGACATCGGCGCCGCGCGGGTGACCCGTCTGTTGGCGGCGCGACTAGACGCGCCCGCCGTGCTGGGCGGCTATTCGCGGCTGGTCATCGACTGCAACCGCTCCCCCGGTGATCCCACCTCCATCGCCGAAATTAGCGATGGCATCGTCATTCCTGGCAATCAGGCGGTGGACGACACCCAGGCCGATCAGCGATTGAACGAGGTGTTCTGGCCCTACCACCACGCGATTACCCAGGCGCTGGCCCACCGCTGGCGTCACGGCCATGGTCGGGCGCCGGCGCTGATCGCCATTCACAGCTTCACGCCCGCCATGAACGGCTTCGAGCGCCCCTGGCATCTTGGCGTGCTGTGGAACCGCGATCCCCGGCTGGCCCAGCCGCTGATCGCCCAATTCCGGGCCAATCCCGAGCTGTGCGTGGGCGACAATCAACCCTATTCCGGACGCGAGGTCGGTTTCACCATGGACACTCACGGCGGCGCGGCCGGCCTGCCGCACGTGGAGATCGAAATTCGCCAGGATTTGATCGCCGACGAAGCGGGCGGCGAACGCTGGGCGGCGGTGGCGGGCGAGGCGCTGGAGGCGGTACTACGAGACGAAACGCTGTTCCGGGTGCGGCATTACTGAGACCGCCCGATCCAGCCCCGGAGCTGGGGCGCTCAGGCCGCTTCCAGATGCTCGACGCGCAATTGCAACCGCCGCTCGCCGCGCCACTCGTTGGCGTCCAGCTTATAGGCGACGCGCAGTCGCGTCGCGCCCGGCGTGAA
>JAXMFY010000011.1:0-119766 GCA_046347555.1 Candidatus Competibacteraceae bacterium
CCACATAAAAACTGGCTGGCCAGACAGTCTAGCTAGGCAATCTGGCTAGCTTGCAACCTGCGTCGGGGTGGCGGTGCCAGAAACAGCCATGCACGAAGATGACCTTGCGCCGCCTGGAAAAGACCAGGTCGGGCTTGCCAGGCAAGTCCGCGCCATGCAAGCGATACCGATAACCCAAGCCGTGCGCAAGACGACGAACCTGCATTTCCGGTCGGGTATCCTTATTGCGGATACGGCTCATCCGTTCGCTGCGAGCGGCGGGCGTCAGGGTATCGGTTCGAGCGGGCATTTCGACCAGGAAACCGGGATCGGTCAGATAGCCGGCGACAGCGCCTTCTTCGACCCTTGCTGGACCCAAAGCGTCGACTTTATTCTTGTCACCGCGCCTTCCCATCGCCAGCCACCCCTGCCTCGGTCAACCACGGATACTCATCATCTTACCTTTCCCGCGGCGAATGGCGATACGGCGCGTCAAAGCCGAACTGGGTACGATTGGCACGCGCGTTGCCGCAACGGTTGGGTTTCCTTTTTGAACGAAAGGCTCTCTCATGAACAAGTCCCCTCTCCGCGTCGGCGTGGGCGGTCCGGTCGGTTCCGGTAAGACCGCCCTGGTCGAGGCGCTGTGCAAGGCGCTGCGCGACCGCTATCAAATCGCCGTGGTCACCAACGACATCTACACCTACGAAGACGCCCAGTTCCTGACCCGCGCCCAGGCGCTGGAACCGGAGCGGATCGTCGGAGTGGAAACCGGCGGTTGCCCGCACACCGCCATTCGGGAAGACGCTTCGATGAACCTGGCGGCGGTGGCGCAGCTCTGCGAGCGCTTTCCTGACCTCGATCTCGTGTTGGTGGAGTCCGGCGGCGACAACCTGAGCGCCACCTTCAGCCCGGAGTTGTCGGATTTGACGATCTACGTGATCGACGTGGCCGCCGGCGACAAGATTCCGCGCAAGGGCGGTCCCGGCATCACCCGCTCCGATCTGCTGGTGATCAACAAGATTGACCTCGCGCCCCACGTCGGTGCATCGCTGGAGGTCATGGAGCGCGATGCGCGTAAAATGCGCGGCGAGCGGCCCTTTGTCTTCACCAACCTCAAGACCCGGCAGGGGTTGGAACAGGTGATTCGCTTTATCGTCGAGCGGGGAATGCTGCGGTCATCGTCGGACCGCGCAAGTTTCTGGGCGTGAAGGAGCCCTCAAGGATATGATGCCGGTATATCGTGGGGCGCTTCGCGTCGCCGACCTCATCGATGCGTCGGTCGTCGGAGGATTCCGAGCGGGCTCCGCGTCGAGTGAACGGATAAACTGAGACCGCCATCACATCACTCCTCAGGAGTGGCCCACTTGGAACCCCAATCTTTCGTCGAATCGGCCGTGGTGCTGCTGGTGGCTACCGCCTTTGCCGTGGCCATCTTTCGCCGTTTCGGTCTGGGTTCGGTGCTGGGCTTGCTGGTGGCGGGCATCTTGATCGGCCCCCACACGCCGGGGTTCGTCGTGACCCAGGATGTGGAGGGGGTCCGCCACTTCACCGAACTTGGGGTGGTGTTGCTCCTGTTCGTCATCGGCCTGGAGATGCATCCGCATCGTCTCTGGTCCTTGCGACGCGCCATGTTGGGTCTGGGCACCCTGCAAATCCTGGTATCCGGCGGCGCAATCGCCCTCTTCATGCGCCTCTCCGAACCCGACTGGGGCATCGACCTCCTCGCCGGCCTGACCCTCGCCCTGTCCTCCACCGCCTTCGTCATGCAGATCTTGCAAGAACGCGGTGAGATCGCCAGTCCCCACGGCCAAACCACCTTCGCCATCCTCTTGATGCAGGACCTGGCCGTCGTCCCCTTGCTCGCCCTGGTGCCGATTCTGGGAGATATAGGGCCTTTGGCGGGCGGCAGGCCACTGGCCCAGCAGGCCCTCATCGTCATCGTCGCCGTCGGCCTGGTCGTCGCCTCTGGCTATTACGTGGTTCCCCGCATCCTCGATTTGCTCGCTCGCCAGAACAATCGAGAAGCTTTCTTTCTGGTTGCCATGGCCGCCGTCTTCACCGCCGCATGGGCTATGGAAAAGGCCGGGTTGTCCATGGCGCTGGGGGCGTTTCTGGTGGGGGTCGCTCTTTCCGGTTCGCGTTACAACTTGCAGATTCAGGCCGCCATCGATCCCCACAAAGGTTTACTCATGAGCCTGTTTTTCGTCGCCGTCGGCATGTCGGTGGACGTTGGCGCGCTGGCGGCGGCGCCCTGGCTCTTTCTGGGTCAAGTCATCGCGATCGTGGCCATCAAAATCGCGGTCCTCCTGGGTCTCTGCCTGGCCTTCAGCGAAACCCGCCAGACGGCGACGCGGGTCGCCTTCATCCTCTCCCAAGGCGGCGAGTTCGGCTTCGTGCTCTTTGGCGCCGCCAAGGCCATGGACATCCTCGACGACAACACCTTCGTGCTGTCCGTCGGCATCATTTCCTTCAGTATGTTGATTACCCCCTTGCTGGTCAAAGTGGGCGATGTCCTGGCGGCGCGCATTCCCGCTGCCACGCCGCCGGGAGATGGAGCCTTCCAGTTCTCGGTCGAAGGGACCGACGCCAACGCGCGAGCCCTGGTAGCCGGTTATGGCCGCGTCGGTCATGTTGTGGGCACCATCCTCGCCGGTAGCGGAGTACCCTACATCGCCTTCGACACGAACCCGGCACGAGTGGACGAATTCCACCGCCTCGGCCATCCGGTCTATTACGGCGATGTCACCAACGTGGACCTCCTGGTGGCCGCCCAGATCGAGAACATCGACCTGGTGGTGATGACCCTGGATGATCGCGAGGCCGCCCTGCGCGCCATCCGACTCATCCGCAACCTGGCGCCCCGGACCATCATCGTCGCCCGGGCGCGGGATTTGGTTACTAGCAGTGCCTTGTTGCAAGCCGGCGCCAACAAGGCCTTTCCCGAGTTGGTGGAAGCCAGTCTGCGGCTGGCCGCCGAAGCTTTGGAAAGCCTGGGCGTGGCGGGCGAAGAGACCGAGATTCTGGTTCGTGGGGTACGTCGGGCCGATTACGCCCTCGTGCGGGAAAAAGGGGATCAGGAAAGCTAGCGATCCGGGCCATGCGCTTGAGCCTCGATGCGCCATGTTAGTGCTCCATTTCTGGGCACATTTCCAAATCCGCTCTATCTTGCGCCATCGCATTCACGATCATGCACCATTACAAGGCACAAGACCCTCCCGCTATCGAGACTGATTGATTATCTAATTAATATATCTAATATTTATTATTTGGCATACTCCTTGATAAATGCCCTCCAAGTTCGCATTCCGGCGAACCGATCAATCACGATACGAGGGCTGCGCATGAAGAAGACGATGCCGAAGTTTCTCCCTTGGCTGGCGGCTGGCGCGCTGACGCTGGTCACCACCTTGGCCCACGCCGCCGACACCATCAAGGTCGGCGTCCTGCACTCGCTGTCCGGCACCATGGCGATCAGCGAAACCACGCTGAAAGATACCGTGCTGATGCTGATCGACGAGCAGAACAAGAAGGGTGGCCTGCTCGGTAAAAAACTGGAAGCGGTCGTCGTGGACCCCGCTTCAAACTGGCCGCTGTTCGCCGAGAAAGCCCGCGAACTGCTCCAGAAGGATAAGGTGGCGGTGGTGTTCGGCTGTTGGACCTCGGTGTCCCGCAAGTCAGTTTTACCTGTGTTTGAGGAACTGAACGGCATCCTGTTCTACCCGGTGCAGTACGAGGGCGAGGAATCCTCCAAGAACGTGTTCTACACCGGCGCCGCGCCCAACCAGCAGGCGATTCCGGCGGTGGATTACCTGATGAAGGACTTGGGCGTGAAGCGCTGGGTGCTGGCGGGCACCGACTACGTCTACCCTCGCACCACTAACAAGATTCTGGAAGCCTATCTCAAGGCCAAGGGGGTCAAGGACGAGGACATCATGATCAACTACACGCCGTTCGGTCATTCCGACTGGCAATCCATCGTCGCCGACATCAAGAAATTCGGCTCCGCCGGCAAGAAGACCGCCGTGGTCTCCACCATCAACGGCGACGCCAACGTGCCGTTCTACAAGGAACTGGGCAATCAGGGCGTTTCCGCCAAGGACATTCCGGTCGTCGCGTTCTCGGTCGGCGAGGAAGAGCTGTCCGGCATCGACACCAAGCCACTGGTCGGTCACCTGGCCGCCTGGAACTACTTCATGAGCATCAAGGGCAAGACCAACGACGCCTTCATCAAGGATTGGCACGCCTTCATCAAGAACCCGAAGCGGGTGACCAACGACCCGATGGAAGCCACCTATATCGGTTTCAACATGTGGGTGAAAGCGGTGGAGAAAGCCAAGACCACCGCCCCTGACAAGGTGATCGAAACCATGATCGGTATCGAGACTCCGAACCTGACCGGCGGCGTCGCCAAAATGCTCCCCAACCATCACCTCACCAAGCCGGTGTTCATCGGCGAAATTCAGGCCGACGGCCAGTTCGACGTAGTATGGAAAACCAAGGGTTTGGTGGAAGGCGACGCCTGGTCTGACTATCTGCCCGGCAGCAAGGACATCATCGCCGACTGGGCCGACCCCAAGATCAAGTGCGGTAATTACAACACCGTCACCAAGACCTGCTCCGGCCAGAACTACAAGTAAACCAAATCCGCCCTCCCCTTTCTATCTTTCTCTAACCCCTCTTCCATTGGGAGAGGGGCCGGGGGTGGAGGGTACGCCGGCATCCTTCAAAGCCCTTTACCCGAGGCTTCGCCCATGCTCTCCCGCACGCCAATTCGCGCCGGGTTCCTTGCGCTTGCACTGGCACTGCTGGTTCTCAGCGCATCGCCCGCCCGTGCGGCCGACGACGACCCAGTGCGCGCCACTCTGGCGCAACTGCGCGACGCCGATTTCGACGGCAAGACCGAAATGATCGAAAAACTGGTGGCGCTGGATCATCCCCGGATCGCCACGATCCTGAAAGCGCTATCCGACAGCCGCCTGTACTACCAGGAAGAAGGAGATCGCGTGGTGATCGGCCTCGGTGACGCCGCCGACATCACCATCGAGGACGCGGTCAGTGGCGCGGCGCTCGGCCGAGTCGGCAAGCGTGATCTGGATCGGATCACGGCCAACAATCGCTTGCGCAGTCTGATCGAGGATCGGTTGGCCAGTCTGGGACTCGCCAGCACCGATCCCCAGCAGCGCAAAGCGGCGGTCGAAGCGTTCCTACGTAATCCCGATCCGGCGGGCGCAGAGCGGTTGCGGGCGCGACTCGCAGTCGAAACCGAATTAGAAATCAATGACTTGTTGACGATGGCGCTGGCATTGGCCGATTTGACCAGCGACGACGCGACCGTTCGCGCCAAGGCCGCCACCGCGCTCGGTGGCCGGCTGCAAACCGAAATTCGCGGTCCCCTCGCCCGGATGGCCGCCGAGGACGGCGATCCCATCGCGCGGGAAGCCGCTCGCATCGCCCTGACCCGCACCGAGTTTCGCCTGCAAATGCTGGGCTGGGCCGAAACCCTGTTTTTCGGCCTGTCGCTGGGATCGGTATTGATTCTGGCGGCTATCGGCCTGGCGGTGACCTTCGGCGTGATGGGCGTCATCAACATGGCGCACGGCGAGTTGATGATGCTGGGCGCCTACACCACCTGGCTGGTGCAGCAATGGCTGCCGGTCAACTGGTCGCTGCCGGTGGCGGTGCCGCTGGCTTTTCTGGTCGCCGCGCTGGTCGGTATCGCCATCGAACGCGGCATTATCCGCTTTCTCTACGGCCGACCGCTGGAAACGCTGCTGGCGACGTTTGGCGTGAGCCTGATTTTGCAACAGGCGGTGCGCTCGATCTTTTCCCCCTTGAACCGCTCGGTCGCCACCCCCGACTGGATGAGCGGCACCATTTTGCTGGGACCGCTGGAAGTCACGCTCAACCGGTTGGTCATCGTCGGCTTCTGCATCGCGGTGTTCGCCCTGCTGTGGCTGGCGCTGCAACGCACTCGTTTGGGGCTGGAGGTGCGGGCGGTGGCGCAGAACCGGGCCATGGCGCGAGCGATGGGCGTGCGCTCGGCGCGGGTGGACGCGCTGACCTTCGGCTTGGGCAGCGGCATTGCCGGCGTGGCCGGCGTCGCCCTGTCGCAGTTGACCAACGTCGGTCCCAACCTGGGCCAGAGCTACATCGTGGATTCGTTCATGGTGGTGGTGTTCGGCGGGGTCGGCAACCTGTGGGGCACGATGGTGGCCGGCCTGTCGCTGGGTGTCGCCAACAAGTTGCTGGAACCGTGGTCCGGCGCGGTACTGGCCAAGATTCTGGTGCTGGTATTCCTGATTCTGTTCATCCAGAAACGACCGCGTGGCCTGTTCCCTCAGCGCGGCCGGGCGGCGGAAGTTTAACTCCCCTCGCCCTGTGGGAGAGGGGCCGGGGGTGAGGGCATGGCTCACCTCGCCTTGTGGGAGAGGGGGTGGGGGTGAGGGCATGGCTCCCCTCGCCCTCTGGGAGAGGGGGTGGGGGTGAGGGCATGGCTCCCCTCGTCAAGATTGCAAGGCGCCCTCACCCGACGCTTCGCGTCACCCTCTCCCACAAGGCGAGGGGATATCGTAAAGCGCCCTCACCCGGCGCTTCGCGCCACCCTCTCCCACAAGGCGAGGGGATATCGTAAAGCGCCCTCACCCGGCGCTTCGCGCCACCCTCTCCCACAGGGAGAGGGTATAAAAACCAACTTAACCAAGCGGAATCCAAAACGATGCGCTTACCCCCCTGGCTACTCTCCGACCGCGCCGGGCTGGTGTTGCTTGCTGTGCTGGCGATCATCGGCGTCGGCGTACCGATTCTCAATCTGCTGGTGCCGCCCGATAACCCGCTGCATCTGACCGCCTACACCGTCACCTTGATCGGCAAGTATCTCTGCTACGCCCTGCTGGCGGTAGCGGTAGACCTGGTGTGGGGCTACATGGGCATTCTCAGCTTGGGTCATGCCGCTTTTTTCGCGCTCGGCGGCTACTGCTTCGGCATGTACCTGATGCGCCAGATCGGCACGCGCGGGGTCTACGGCGATCCGACGCTGCCCGACTTCATGGTGTTCCTGAACTGGAAAGCGCTGCCCTGGTACTGGCACGGCTTCGATATGTTTTGGTTCGCGGCGCTGATGGTCTTGGTCGTGCCCGGCCTGCTGGCCTTCGTGTTCGGCTGGTTCGCGTTCCGCTCGCGCGTGTCCGGCGTCTACCTCTCGATCATCACCCAGGCGCTGACCTACGCGCTGATGCTGGCCTTCTTCCGCAACGAAATGGGCTTCGGCGGCAACAACGGCTTGACCGATTTCAAGGATGTGCTCGGCTTCCCGCTGCACGCCGACAGCACCCGCATCGTGTTGTTCGTGCTGTCCGCCCTGGCGCTGGCGGGAGGCTATCTCGCTTGTCGCTGGCTGGTTTCGACCCGGATGGGCCGGGTGCTGGTAGCAATCCGCGATTCGGAAGATCGTGCCCGCTTCCTCGGTTATCGGGTGGAGCGGGTCAAGGCGCTGGTCTTCACTTTCTCGGCGATGCTGGCGGGCGTGGCCGGGGCGCTGTACGTGCCGCAGGTCGGTATCATCAATCCCGGCGAATTCGCCCCGCTGAACTCTATCGAGGCGGTGATCTGGGTGGCGGTCGGCGGGCGCGGCACCTTGGTCGGCGCGGTGGTCGGCGCGGTGCTGGTCAACTACGCCAAGACCTGGCTGACCGGCGCGCTGCCGGAAGTCTGGTTGTTCGCCTTGGGTGGACTATTCGTGATGGTCACGCTGTTGCTGCCCTACGGCTTGATCGGTTTGTTGCGGCGGCGGGAGGCGACGACATGAGCGAATTGATTTCCGCACTCGACGCGGCGGGAATGCATCCACCAACCGGACCGGTCGACGCGACCCACGGTATTCTTTTGTATCTGGAGGGCGTCAGCGTCAGCTTCGACGGCTTCAAGGCCATCGATAACCTGTCGCTGTACATCGGCGACGGCGAACTGCGTTGCATCATCGGTCCCAACGGCGCCGGCAAAACCACGATGATGGACATCATCACCGGTAAGACCAAGCCGGACACCGGCCGGGTCTTCTTCGGCCAAACCATCGACCTGCTCAAGCTGGACGAGCCGGCCATCGCCCGGATCGGCATCGGTCGCAAGTTCCAGCGGCCGACCGTGATCGAGCCGCTGACCGTGCTGGAAAATCTGGAATTGGCCATGTCCGGCGCCAAGCGGATGCGCGGGTTGATGACCACCCGGCTGTCGGGCGAGGAACGCGACCGCATCGCTGCCGTGCTGGACCGGATCGGCCTGGCCGAGCACGGCGGACGGCTGGCCGGGATTCTGGCCCACGGCCAAAAGCAATGGCTGGAAATCGGCATGTTGCTGATGCAGGAGCCGCGTCTGTTGCTGGTGGACGAGCCGGTGGCGGGCATGACCCCGGCGGAGATGGATCGCACCGCCGAACTGCTCCGGTCGCTGGCCGGCAGCCATTCGGTGGTGGTGGTCGAGCACGACATGGGCTTCGTGCGCTCCATCGCCGATCAGGTCACGGTGCTGCATCAGGGGCGGGTGCTGGCGGAAGGGCGGCTGGACGAATTACAGGAAGACCCGACGGTCATCGAAGTCTATCTGGGAGCCGGCGATGCTTACCATTGAAGGTCTGAACCAGTATTACGGCGAGTCCCACACGCTGTGGGATCTCGGGCTGGAGGTGCCGGAAGGCGCGGTGATCAGCCTGATGGGCCGCAACGGCGTCGGCAAAACCACTCTGCTCAAATGCATCATGGGATTGCTGCCGATCCGGTCCGGCCGGATCGCCTTCGCCGACGCGGAACTGAACCGCCTGCCAGCGGAGCGGCGCGCGCCGCTGGGCATCGGCTACGTCCCGCAGGGCCGGCAGATTTTTCCGCTGCTGACGGTCGAGGAAAACCTGAAAATCGGCCTGGCCGCCAACCCGCGCCGTCCGCGCCAGATACCGGAATTCATCTTCGAGCTGTTTCCGGTGTTGAAAACCATGCTCAAGCGCCGGGGCGGCGATCTGTCCGGCGGACAACAGCAGCAATTGGCCATCGGCCGCGCTCTGGTGCTGGAACCGCGCCTGTTGATTCTCGACGAACCCACCGAGGGTATTCAGCCTAACGTGGTCCGGGAAATCGGCCGGGTCATCCGCCAGTTGAACCAGGAGCAGATCGACCGGGTCCGCGAACAGGCCGCCATCGTCCGCGAGATCGGCGCGGCGGTCCAACGGCTGAACCGGGAGCGCGGCATGACCGTGTTGCTGGTGGAGCAGAAATTGCCGTTCGCCCGCTGGGTCGCGCAGCGGTTTTGCATCGTGGACAAGGGCCGGGCGGTGGCGACGGGAGCGATGGCGGACTTGAACGACGGCCTGGTCAGGCAATACCTGACGGTGTGAATGGACAACCGGCCTACTTCGATTTTAAGTCATCGTTCGGGAAATGCTCGGCATCGACACCGGAGATAAAGGCGGCAATCGCATCCACCGCCCTGATGATATCCACCCGTTGGGGGCGTCGGATGACGGAAAAGGTGGGCGGCGCCCATCCTATCTGGCTATTTTTCGCCCAGCACCGCCACCAGAATCCGCAGCAAATCTTCTAGATCCGCGGGTACCCGGAATAAGTTGAGGTCTTGAGTGATGCGTTTTTCCGCCCGGTGTAGCACGCCGAACTGCCAGATATTGCCAGTGGACACCGCGCCGTAGAGCGAGGGGATGGCGCTTTCCGTCCAGTGATCGAGCGCCACCAACTCCGCCGCCAACTGGCTGAAACCGCTTTCTAGATCGGCATTTTTCGCTTCGATCACCAGCAATCTGCCTCGGGCTTCCAAGTAATAGTCCAGGGTTCCCTTGAGCTGTTCATTGATGGTCAGCGGCCATTCCACCTTGATATTGACGCCGGTGTAATGCACCACGTCCATCAACACGGGAGCGATTAAAAATTCGCGGCGCGCGGCTTCGCTGGTCAGGCTAACGTGCGGCAGATTTTCCTTGAGGCGCATCGTGAGATCGGCCAGACGTTCGAGCGGCGCCGCGCTGCGGGGCAAGTCGTATTCAGTCTTGCTGAGGGTGTAGCCGAAATAGCCAAGAATCTCTTCAAGGTAGCTGCTGAGCTTGAAGTAGTCGGTGAAACTGTAAGTTGAATGCGCGTTGATGATGCTCGGCTTCATATCGATATTCCCGTTAGCGGCCTCCGGTGGCGACCGCGAAAAATGGCGCGGTCACCCGGCACATCGGTGCGGATAGGGTGGGATGCGGTGGAAAGTGTACACCGAACCGATCAGGCGGGTCAGGGCGCCAGCCCGTAACCCACCTTGGAAGAGTCCATCATAATCAGCGGGTTACGCTACGCTAACCCGCCCCACGCCCCACGCCCCACGCGCTACACAAGCTACCCGGCTGACAAGTCGGCCAACGCTTTGGTTAGCGTGTCTTCGGGCACGCCATGCGCCTTCAAGTTTTCCAACAGGCGGGTCATGGGCGCATCCTCCAGGCGGGCTAGATCGGCGCGCAAACCTTGGCCGATATAGGCGCGAATCAAGGGTTGATAGCCAGAGTAGCCCAGCAGGGGCGCGATGCGCTTGAGGTCGTCGATAACGTCTTCCGGCATACGCAGGGTGACGGTCGTCATCGGACGGTCTTTGCGCAGTCGTTGTTTTAGATCATTCATTTTCATAGAACAGACGCTCCTCACGGGTCGCTTTGCGGGCGGAAACCAAGCGGATGCTGTCGTCTTCAAACAGCAGATGCACGACGAACAGAAGACGTCCGATGTCGTCGCGACCGATCATCGCGTCGCGAGTCTCATCTCGACGGCTGGCATCAATGATTTTCAGGAACGGATCGAAGAATGCTTCCACCGCTTGCTCGAAGGACACACCATGTTTGCGCATGGTTACTTTGCGCCTTGTTGCGGTTGGCGACAAAACGAATGCCATGCTGCACGAACTCGATGTCCATGCAACAAGCTTAGCAAGACGTATTGACGTTATCAATACGCCGATGATGCCGAATGATCACAGGTCACAAACGCCGGGGGGCCGTTATTTTTTCACCGTGATCACCTATCGACGCCGCCCCTTGCTGACAGACCCGGAGAGTCGGCGAATTTTGCGAGAGGCGATCATCGACGTGCGCCGCGAATGCCCATTCCAGATCGAGGCGTGGGTGTTGTTGCCGGAACATCTCCATTGCATGTGGACATGACCGCCCGACGACCGGGATTATTCAAAGCGGTGGGGATCGATCAAGGCCGGATTTTCCAAACGGGCACGGACGTCATTCCATCGAGAGGAGTGGATGAATCCGTCCAAGGAAAAACACCGGGAAAGTACGATTGGGCAGCGGCGGTTTTGGGAGCATCCAATCCGCGACCCAAACGATTTCAACCGGCATATCGATGACATCCATGGGAATCCGGTGAAGCACGGTCACGTCAAACAAGTTGGCGATTGGCCATATTCCACGTTCCATCAGTATGTGGCGGCGAGGATATATCCGGCGGATTGGGGCGGTGGAGACGCCGCGACCACCACGGAAACCGATTTCGGCGAATCGGGGTAGGGCGGGCACGGCCCGCCATTTCAATCATGTTGCCGATGAGTCGGGCGGGCATGGCCCGCCCTGTCGGGGGCGTCGGATGATGGAAAAGATGGGCGGTGCCCGCCCTAGCTGGCTTGGCTATGCCGGTTCCACTTCTGGCTTGGCGGGTGGCGCTGTGGGCTCAAAGTGCAAAACCATCAATTGATCGGGGCGCAAGCCAACGGATTCGTAGGTGCGTCCCTGGCGGTCGGAGAATTCGACCTCGAAGGCTTGCCCCTCGGCCAGGATGTCCACCACGGTGCCCACTTGGCCACGATGCAGGTCGTATTCCGGGATGTCGGCGGTCAATGCGACCACGTCCAGCAGGTGAATGGCGTCGTTCATGGCGACTCCTCTCTCAGCGCGGATAACAGGTAGTGAGGCGGGGAACATCCGATCGATGTTCGATGATCCATCCGCTACGCAAGATAGTCTGCCGACCATGCCAGTCGAATGCAAAATCGATGTGATAGCGTTGCCCGTAGGCATCGCGCCGTCCGAGTGTCGCATCGTGGGATTTGACCACTTGCAACAGAGCGTCGCGGAGAGGTTCAGCATCGGCTTCGGTCATGCCCAGCGCGGCCACGAATAACCGCGCCTTGTGCTTGCCTTCGGGATGCTCCGGATTCAGGCAGTAGTCGCGCAGCTTGCGAATATCAACCGTTGCGTTTTCCGCATGGGGAATGTGCATGAAAATCGCTCGTTGCAGGGCGAGTTAGGGCGTCAGCCCGTAACCCGCCTTGGGGGAAATCCCACGGAAGCGGCGGGTTACGTTGCGCTAACCCGCCGTACCGCAGTACCTGGTTTCCCACAGCAAATAGGCCGCACCTGGCGCAGTCGAATGGCGGTAGCGCATCGGCCAATTTCCGGGTAGGTCGGGCAAAAGCGGAGCGTTGCCCGACAGGTTCAAGGGATTGTTGGGAGCGAATGCGACCTACCGGGCTTTAGGGAGGGGCGTAACCAGTCGAGCGCGGGGGCAGCGATGGCTGGCCGGATTAGGGGTGGGTTCCCCCCTGTCTGCTGGAAGCGGACGCCGGTAGGATGAAGGTTGCGAAACGCATTCACCCGAGGAACCCACCGATGATGAGGATGACGCCGTTGGACGTGGAAGGCAAGCCGTTGGACGTGGCAGCCCGCTTGGCCGAGTTGACCGGGTTCGTGGCGGCGGCGCGCGAGGGTCTGCCGGCACACGAACTGGAGCGGAGCCTGTGGCACCATTTGCTGCGTCTGGGCCACGACCTGCAAGCGGCCTATTTCGCCTTGGCGGGGGATGGCGACTGCGGCGAAACCTTGACGTTGGCGGACGGGCGGGTGGTCCAGCGGTTGCCCGACCCCCACGGCCGGCCGTATCGGTCGATCTTCGGGGAGTTTACCCTGGAGCGGGTGGTCTACGGCACGCGGGAAGGCCAGCGCATCGAGGCGGCGCCGCTGGATGCGCGGCTGGGGCTGCCGGAAGGCCGATGCTCGTATGTGCTGCGGGACTGGAATCAGGCGCTGGTGGTGGAAGCTCCCTACGCCCAGGTCAACGCGGTGCTGGAGCGCATCCTGGGTTTCAACCCATCGGTGGCCGGTCTGGAGACGATGACGCGGACTCTGGCCGGGGCGGTGGCCGGTTATGAAGCGACCCGGCCGCCAGCGACCCCGGCGACTGGCGAACAGATCCTGGTGTTGAGCGCCGACGGCAAGGGGGTGCCGCTGCGCAAGCCGGCCGACGCCCCGGCCATCGCCGCCCACGATCACGCCCGGGGGCCGAAGCCCGACCGCAAGGAAATGGCGGTGCTGGGGGCGGCTTATCAGATCGATCCCCATGTGCGCACGCCGCTGGCGGTGGTCGAAGCGCTGTTTCGCGACCCGGGCGCGGCCCCCGAACGCAACGGCCCGCGCCGGCCGGTCCCGCGGCAGAAGCGGGTGTGCGCGGCGCTGCCGATGGCCGTCGCCGCAGACCTGGCCCCGCGCCCGGCGGACGTGATCTTCCCTTGGCTGGCGACGGAAGCCCGCCGGCGCGACCCCGACCACCAACACCCCCGGGTGTTGCTGATGGACGGCCAAGCGTCCCTGTGGGACGCCGCCGCCGCGACCCTGGGCGACGCGCCCCGGGTGGAAATTCTCGACCTGCTGCACGCCACCGGCTATCTGTGGGAAGCGGTCCATCTCTTTCACGATCCCGGCAGCGAGATGGCCCTGCGGTGGATGAAGCTGCTGGTCCTGGGGCTGTTGAGCGGGATGGGCGCCGGCGTAATCCGCTGGCTGCAACACTGGGCCGAGCCGGGCGAGCTGCCCGCCGCCAGTCGCGCCCGCCTGGAGCAAATCCACGGTTATTTCGAGCGCCACCGCGACCGGATTCACTATGATCGGTACCTCGCCGCCGGCTACCCCATCGCCTCCGGCGTGATCGAAGGGGCCTGCCGTCATGTCGTCAAGGACCGGATGGAACGGGCCGGGATGCACTGGACTCTCCCCGGCGCCCAGGCCCTGCTGAACCTGCGCTGCGTGGCGCTCAACGACGAATGGGAGCCGTTCATGAACCACTACATCCAAAGCGAAACGGTGCGTCTCTACGCCAACATCCCCTTCAAACCCAAATCCGCTCGTCTCCGCCTGGTCGCCTGAGCGGGCGCGCGCTCGACTGGTTACGCCCTTTAGGGAGACATCCCAGAATTAGCGGTTTACGCTTCGCTAGCCCGCCATACCGTGGTCATTCCCCGAAGCCCGCCGCATCAATCAAGTCGGGATGGTCCGCCCAATCTGGCGGATACGTCCCATCCTCCACGAAGCGGTGAAAGCTCGAATAGGGCCAGTCCGCCACGCGGGCGACGTGCTCATGTTTGACCGGATTGTATGGATGTAGTCAAAGTGGCGTTCAAAATCTCGGTCATCACGAATTTGGTGTTCCCAATAACGGTGTTGCCAGATCGTTTGCTCGCGGTTGCGTTGGAGCGCGGGCGAGCGGACAATTTTGAGCGAAGCGGCACAACAGCGGGTGAAATAGAATTTGATCCGCATCCAGCGGGTTGAATAATCCACGTCATCCGGCGGCAGAGTCCAGATGGCGTGTAAGTGATCCGGCAGAATCACCACGACATCGATGCGGAACGGATGTCGTTGTTTGACGGTGGCGAATGCTTCTCGCAACAGAGCCACCGTATCCAATTCGCAAAGAATGGCCCGCCGCCGATAGGTCACGACCGTGAAGAAATAGGTCGCACCGGGCGTAATCGAACGGCGTTAGCGCATCGGCCAATTTCGCGGCAGGTTGGGCAAAAGCGGAGCGTTGCCCGACCGATTCATGGGGTTGAAGGGATCAGGCGGAAAAGCCTGCGGCTTTTTTACCCAGGGCAATCGCGCTATGCATTTTTCTGAAAATTTATCAAATAGTTGCAAAATGCCGACCTAGCGCGCCGGCAAATCAATATCCAGTCAAATCAATTTGTTATGTTGACATAGCGCGATCGCCCTGCTTTTCTACCCTTGCAGCTTATCCGGCGCCCCGTTACGATCCAAACCGGATATTATCCGCCGTTGAGGATACCAAACCATGGTTGACGAAAGCCGACCCGATGAAGCGGATGCGGGCATTGTGTTTGCGTTTGAGTACACGGTGCGCGGCATGATTCTGCACAAGTTGGAGCCAATGCGGTTTAAAGTTCATCGTCCTGCACCAATGATCGTGGTGTTTGCAAGAAAAGGCCTCCAACAGATCGAAGCAACGGATGGCCATTTCTTCTTGAGGGTCCTCGCACGACGTCGTCCCAGCGTAAGCACAATAATCTTTTTGCAACAACTGCTCGATCAAGAAAGCCATCCTGAGAGACCGTGGTCCGCCGGTTTCAAGGCGGACATCCAAGGGAAGATTCGGGGTTCCTACTATTCTGAACCCAGTGGAGGGCCGGAGAACTACGAGCAGTTCGTTATGCAGCTTCATCAAGAGCTTTTCGACGCCGCTGCAATTCTATCTCTAGCCCGATGGCGAGTCGACGCGCACGGAACGCACCAGCCGATACTTGAGTTGTGCAAAGGCTTCTTCTCCCGCGACGCAAAGACCTTCTTTCCACTTCCCCTGCCGGGGCGTTGCTTCCGGGAATTCCATCGGGAATTGTGCGTGAGCGATGAGCAGAAGGCTGAGATCATTGCTTATTATGAGCAGGGGGTCCGCGAACCGTTCGCCCATCGACTCTTTCGCGAAGCTTGGGCCGAACGGCTCAGTAGCCCGCGATCCGCGCTGATCGCAGGAGTTGCGGCACTTGAGATCGGTGTCAAAGAAGCCATAGCAGATCTTGTGCCGGATGCGGAATGGCTTGTATTAAACCTACCTAGTCCCGATGTAGTGAAGATACTACGAGAAGGACTCGGTCACTTTCCGACGCGGCTGAAGCTCGGTGGACAGGTTGTTGCTCCGCCGAAAGAAATGCTCGACGAGATCAACAAGGCTGTTGGGATGCGAAATCGGCTTGCGCACGCCGGGCAGGGGAAGGTGCGCAGAGAAACGGTACATGACCTTTTATGCACAATCCGCGACGTATTGTGTCTTCTGGATTACTACCGTGGCTACCAATGGGCCTTGTGTCATATGTCAGACGCGACACTCCAGAAACTGCCGGGCGTTGACCTCGTTGAGGTCCAAGATAGGACTCGTTCCGAGGATGCGCTCCACCCACCGACCGCTGTTGTAGCCATGCAGCTAAGCGACTTACCGGATCGTATCGATTAGGAAATCGTAACAAAGGCGTTCACCGGAGCCGCGATTCCGGTCGTCAAAAATGGAAGCGTTATTCGTCGCGGCCCGGTGACGCTGGTCGTAAAACCTCACGATGCGCGATCCCGAGCACCAACAGTGGCGCGCCCAAACAGAGGCGCGATTCGCAACGATGCGAGTTATAAGAGGAGTGATGTTGCCACCTTCTTGTGGACACCCGGTTTTTTAACCCGCGCCGCCAGACCGCCAGGGTCAAGGCGGACACCACCAAAGCTCACGTCATCCGTTGCGCTATGGCCCAGCAGACCACATTCCGGGAATGCAGGTCCAGCACCGTCGCCAAGTACAATCAGCCCATGCCGCAAGCGCTCGCCGATCCCCCATTCCTCCGCCTCCACCGGGACCTTGTGACTGGCAATGAGTAACTACCGATCATGTTGATTTTACTCGGATGAAACTGCGGGATGCGGTAAACGAAGGGAATCGCATCCTACGGCGTTACTCGACAAAAGCGGTAAACTGTTGTCCCGATCAGCCCCGCAGACGACGGGAGAACCGCCCCGTGGAAAACTATCATTCCATCATTTTCCGCAGCGGCCTGACCATGGGCGGCATCGTGCTGCTGGCGTTGCTGAGCATGGTCAGTTCGGTGTTCATCGCCGAATCCAGCAAGGGCGACGCCGCCGCGATCAATCTGGCCGGTTCGCTGCGCATGCAGTCCTACCGCATCGCCACCCGCCTGCAAAATCCCGCCGGTAGCGAAGCCAGTCACGCCGAGGCAGTCGCCCAGGAAATCGGCGAATTCGAGCGCCGGCTGGAGCGACTCTGGCAAACCGGCGCGATCACGCCGACGGAAAACAATTCCCAAAGCCAGACGCTCCGAACGATTGAGTCGTCCTGGCGCGAGACCCTGAAACCGATCCTGCAAGCCGCCGCCAGCGGTCATTTCTCTTCCAGCGTCTATCTCAGTCAAGTGGATGACTTCGTCGCCAAGTTGGATGCCTTCGTCAAACTGCTGGCGCAGGACACCGAGGCCAAAATCCTGTTGCTGCGTCTGGTGCAGGGCATCGCGTTGTTCATGACCGTGGTGCTGATCTTCGTCGCCATGCACCAGTTGCACACAGGCGTGGTGGCGCCGTTGCGCGAACTGGTGGAACTGGCGCGCAAGGCGCGTGGCGGCGATCTGTCGGTTCGGGCCAGCCACGTCGGCAACGACGAACTGGGCGTGCTGGGTCACGCCTTCAATCTGATGGCGGCCGATTTGTCGGCGATGTACGCCGATCTGGAAACGCGGGTCGAACAACAGACCCAGGCGTTGCGCCTGAGCAACCGTTCGCTGGAGCTGCTGTACCAGGCCGCCCGGCTTCTCGGCGAATCGGTTCCCGACGAAGCGACCTACCGGGCGCTGCTGGCGGAAATCGAAAAGCTGACCGGCATGGGCTCGGTCACGCTCTGCCTGATCCCGCCCACCACCCGCCAGGCCGCCCAGGTGTTCTCGGCCCGGCCACGGCCGCCGACGGCTTCATCGTTTTGCACGCGCCCGAACTGCGACGCTTGCCTGGGCGATGGCGCCACCCATCCGCTCGATGCCGACAACGGGGCTTTTTCGATTCCGGTCAAGGATCAGGAGCAACAGTTCGGCGTCTTGATCGTCCGCAACCCCGGCCTGGAATCAGTCGCCGCCTGGCAATTGCCGCTGCTGGAAGCGGTGGCGCGCAATATCGCCACCGCGTTGCGGGCCAACGAGCAAACCGAGCACCGTCGGCGACTGGCGCTGTTGGAGGAGCGCAACGCCATCGCCCGCGAGCTGCACGACTCCCTGGCGCAATCGCTGTCCTATCTGAAGATCCAGATCAGCCGCCTGCAAACCCTGCTCGGCGGCGCGGAGCCGACCCCGGAAGTCCGCGCCATCGTCGCCGAGCTGCGTGAGGGTCTAAGCAGCGCTTACCGCCAGTTGCGGGAACTGCTCACCACCTTCCGCCTGAAGATGGAACATCCCCGCTTGGAGGACAGCCTGCGCGAGACGGTCGAGGAGTTCAGCCGACGCGGTCGGCTGCCGGTCGAACTGGACTGCGCCGGCTGGCAGTGCATGCTCAGCCCCAACGAGCAGGTTCACGTCATGCAGATCGTCCGGGAAGCCTTGAACAACGCGGTGCGGCACGCGCGCGCCAGTCGCGTCGTGGTCCAGTTGCGTAGCCGAAGCGCGAGCGAGGCTATCATCGGCATCAGCGACGATGGCGTGGGTTTGCCGGCTCACCCCGAACGCGAGCATCATTTCGGTCTTCACATCATGCGCGAGCGGGCGCGGCGCCTGGGTGGCCAGTTGGAACTGCGATCCCAGCCCACCGGCGGCTTGCTGGTGCGACTGAGGTTCCTGCCCACCGCCCACCAGGGGATGGCCACCGGCATCGAAGGCGAGGCAAACCATGCCTGACGAAATCCAGACGGTGTTGGTCATCGACGATCATCCATTGATGCGAAAGGGAATCTTGCAACTCATTGCCCTGGAGGATTCCCTGCGGGTGGTCGGCGAGGCCGGTGACGGCCGCCAGGGACTGGAACTGGCCCGACGACTCCAGCCGGATTTGATTCTGCTGGACTTGAACATGCGCGGACTGAGTGGCCTGGATACCCTGAAAGCGCTCAAGGCCGCCGATTTGGACGTTCGGGTGATCATTCTCACCGTTTCCGATCACGAGGACGACGTGGTCGCCGCATTGCGGGCCGGCGCCGACGGCTATCTGCTCAAGGACATGGAACCCGAGGATGTCCTGGACAGCCTCAAGGTCGCGGCGCAGGGCCGGATGGCGCTCGGCGAGCGGGTCACCGAGATCCTGGCCGACGCCCTGCGTCACGAAAGCCAGCCCAGACCGGCGGACAGCGCCCGATTGACCGAGCGGGAACGGGAAATCCTCTCGCTGATCGCCGTGGGCCACAGCAACAAGCTGATTGCCCGCGAATTGAAGATCACCGAGGGCACGGTGAAGGTGCACGTCAAGCACCTGCTGCGCAAACTGGATCTGGCCTCGCGGGTCGAGGCGGCAATCTGGGCGGTCAAGAACGGTTTTCGCAAGTAACCGAACCGGCGAAATACCGAAATCCCGTGTAAACAAGCTGGATATTTCGAGATACCTCCAAGGGGTTACCCGTCCTCGCCACTGCATTCCCTTGCTCGACGATCTATCTATTAATTATTTTAATAAACAAATAATTAAATAAAAATAACTGACTATCCCCAAGGAAATAGATCCCCGCTGGAGCCCTCCAAAAACAGGTAGAAAAGCCTTGATGGAAATCAAGGTTTAAGCCCCTGGCGCGCGTAATATTGCACTCGCAGCATTTTTCGCGAGGTCCGCAATGGCTACGCTCCAAAAAAAACAAATCTCCGTTCTGACCATGAACACCATGGCCTTCGCGGTGAATTTCGCCGTGTGGGTCATGTTTTCCGTCATTGGGATCAAGATCAAGGCCGAACTGAATCTCAATGAAACCGAATTTGGTCTGCTGGTCGCCACCCCGATTCTGACCGGCTCGCTGGTGCGCCTGCCGCTGGGCATCCTGACCGACCGTTACGGCGGACGAATCATTTTCTTCATTCAAATGCTCCTGGTGGCGATCCCCACCTGGTTGCTGTCCTACGCCACCCAATACTGGCAATACCTGGTGCTGGGCTTGTTCGTCGGCTTGGCGGGCGGCTCGTTCGCGGTCGGCATCGCCTACACCTCGGCCTGGTTCAGCAAGGAGCGGCAAGGCACGGCGATGGGCATCTTCGGCGCCGGCAACGCTGGCTCGTCGCTGACCAAGTTTATCGCGCCGCTGATCATCGCCGCGTTCGGCGCCTGGCAGATGGTGCCCAAGGTCTACGCCGTCGCCCTGGTGGTGATGGCGATCCTGTTCTGGTTCTTCACCTACACCGACCCACTGCACGAGAAGGGCGCCGACCAGAACCGCGTCCGCCCGACCCTGGGCCAGCAGTTATTGCCGCTGATCGACCCGAGGGTGTGGCGTTTCGGTCTGTCCTACTCGTTCGTGTTCGGCGCGTTCGTGGCGCTGGCGCTGTGGCTGCCCAAGTACTACGTCGGTGAATACGGCCTGCCGCTGGCCACCGCCGCGTTTCTGACCATCTTCTTCGATCTGCCTTCCGGCGCGATTCGCGCCCTCGGCGGCTGGGCCTCGGACAAATGGGGCGGCAACACCGTGACCTGGTGGGTGTTGTGGATCAGCCTGATTTGCCTGTTCCTGCTCAGCTATCCCCCGACCACGATGACCATTCACGGCATCAAGGGCGACGTTTCGGTCAATCTGGGTGTCGGTATCGTCCTGTTCACCGTGCTGGTGTTCGTGGTCGGCTTGGCCCAAGGCTTCGGCAAGGCCAGCGTCTATCGCAGCCTGGCCGATCACTATCCAGCCCAAATGGGTGTGGTGGGTGGCATCGTCGGTCTGATCGGCGGCCTGGGCGGCTTCGTGCTGCCGATCATGTTCGGCGTCGCCGCCGATGCTGTGGGCGTGCGCAGCAGTTGCTTCATGCTGATGTTTCTGCTGGTGGTGGTCACCATGATCTGGACCTGGGTGGCCGAGAAGAACGAGCGCGAGGAGATCTTGGCGCGGCACGCCGAGGTTCGCGCCGAACTGGCGGGGGCCGAACTGGTCGAGCGGACCCGTCGTCGTCCGCATCTGCTCGTCGACTGGCGGCCGGACGACGAGACGTTTTGGGAGCAGACCGGTTGGCGCATCGCCAGCCGCAACCTGTGGCTATCGATGCCCGCCCTGCTGCTGGCCTTCGCGGTCTGGGTGGTGTGGAGCGTGATCGTGGTCGAACTGCCCCACGTCGGCTTCCAGTTTTCGCAAAACCAACTGTTCTGGCTGGCGGCGTTGCCGGGTTTGTCCGGTCCCTTCTTCCGAGCGCTGTATTCCTTCGTGGTGCCAATCTTCGGTGGCCGTAACTGGACGGTGTTCAGCACCGCGCTGTTGCTGTTGCCGACCCTGTGGATCGGGGTCGCGGTGCAGGACCCCAACACCCACTACGCGGTATTCGTGGTGATCGCCCTGCTGTGCGGCCTGGGAGCGGGCAATTTCTCGTCCAGCATGGCGAATATCAGCTTCTTCTTCCCGCAGCGGCTGCAAGGCACCGCATTGGGCCTGAACGGCGGCATCGGTAACCTCGGCGTCGGACTGGCCCAGTTGATCGTGCCCATCGCCATCTACGGCGGCGCACTGTGGATTTTGGGCGGCAGCGCGCAGAACCACACCGACGGCGGGGTGACGACGCCAATTTGGGTGCAGAACGCCGGTTTCATCTGGGTGCCGTTCATCGTCGCCGCGTCGGTCGCCGCCTGGTTCGGCATGGACAACATCGCCACGGTCAAGGCCGGCTTCGCCGAACAGGTCGCGATCTTCCGCCACAAGCATCAATGGTTGATGAGCTGGCTGTACACCGGCACCTTCGGCTCGTTCATCGGTCTGGCCGCCGCGTTCCCGATGCTGGTCAACAGCCAATTTCCGATGGTGGACGCCTTCAAATTCGCCTTCATCGGTCCGTTGCTGGCGGCGTTGGTCAGGCCGCTTGGCGGTTGGCTGGCGGATCGCATCGGTGGCGCGGCCATCACCGGCTGGGTGTTCGCGGCAATGACGGCGGCATCGCTGGGCGCACTGCTGTTTCTGCCAGGGGCAAACGGCGGCGGCAACGTGATCGGCTTCGTATTCATGTATCTGGTGCTGTTCGTCAGCGCGGGCATCGGCAATGGCTCCACCTTCCGCATGATCCCGATCATTTTCCGTGGCCTGCGCCAGCGTCAGGTGCATGGCAAAGACCATGCCGCGTTGGAAGAGGCATCGCGCTTGGCCGCGACCGAGGCTGCCGCCACCTTGGGGTTCAGTTCGGCGGTGGCGGCGTTCGGCGGGTTTTTCATTCCCATCGCCTACGGCGCGTCCATCGACCTGACCGGCGGCTATCAGGCGGCGCTGATCGTGTTCGCGCTGTTCTATCTCAGTTGTTTGTATGTCACCTGGCGCTGGTATGCCGGCAAGAACGTGGAAGCGCCGTGTTGATGAAACAACCCCTCACCCCAACCCCTCTCCCAAAGGGAGAGGGGAGTAATGAGACATGTTCCCTCTCCCTTTGGGAGAGGGCTAGGGTGAGGGAGAAACGAATTTCAAAAAATTCCCTTTCCGCGACTGGAGCACGAAAACGATATGACCGAGCACAACCCCCGTACCTGGTTGAGCGCCTGGACCCCGGAAGACCCGGCGTTCTGGGAAAGCACCGGCAAGCCGCTGGCCTGGAAGACGCTGACCATCACCACCCTGAACCTGATGATGGCGTTCATCGTCTGGTTCGTGGTCAGCGCGCTGGTGGTGCGCCTGCCCAACATCGGCTTCAAGCTGACGCCGACGCAAACATTTTGGTTGGCGGCGATGCCGGGACTGGCCGCCGGTATCCTGCGCGCCATTCACACCTTCCTGGTTCCGCTGTACGGCACCCGCCATGTCGTGACCTTCTCCACCCTGTCTTTGCTGATTCCGGCGCTGGGGTGGTTCTACGCGATCCAGGATCCGACCACTCCTTACTGGATACTCCTTCTGCTGGCTTTCCTGGCCGGGCTGGGCGGCGGTAATTTCTCGTCGTTCATGCCTTCGACCAGCCTGTTTTTCCCGAAGCGACTTCAGGGTACGGCGCTGGCGATTCAGGCCGGCATCGGCAATTTCGGGGTCAGCGTGGTGCAGTTCGTGACGCCGTGGATCATCGGCTTCGCCCTGTTCGGCACCCTGGCCGGCGCGTCCCAGACCTTCGTGCCCACCGCGCCGGGCGCCGCCACCAAGCCGATCTGGCTGCAAAACGCCGCGTTGATCTACGTGCCGTTCATCGTGGTATTCGCCATCGCCGCCTGGGCGATGCTGAAGTCGGTGCCGGTGCGGGCCAACTTTCGCGAGCAGCTCGATATTTTCCACTTCAGCAACATCCACGGCTTCTGGATGACGTCGCTCTACATCATGACCTTCGGCTCGTTCTCCGGCTTCGCCGCCACGTTCCCGCTGATGATCAAACAGATGTACACGGTGCTGCCGGGCGGCCCGGACCCGCTGGCTTGGGCGTTTCTCGGTCCGCTGGTCGGCGCCACCGCCCGAGTGATCGCCGGCCCAATCTCCGACAAATTGGGTGGGGCCATCGTCACGCACTGGTCCGGGATCGGCCTGTTGGCCTGCGCCATCGGCGTGACCTTCTACACCCATCCCGCTTCGATGGCCGACTTCCCGTTGTTCGTCGGGATGATGCTGGGCGTGTTCTTCTTCAGCGGCGTCGGCAACGCCAGCACCTTCAAGCAGATGCCGATGATCTTCGAGCCGCGCCAAGCCGGCGGCATCATCGGCTGGACGGCGGCGATGGCTTCGTTCGGCCCCTTCATCTTTGGGATGCTGATCGGCTGGTCGTTCGCCGCAACCGGTTCGCCCAACGCCTTCTTCTACGGCGCGGTGCTGTTCTACGCCTTCAACATCGCCATCAACTGGTGGTACTACGCCCGCAAAGGGGCGGAGAAACCGTGCTGATTCTTTATCCCCTCTCCCCGTGGGAGAGGGGCGGGGGTGAGGGCGCCCGTTACCCCCTCACCCTAACCCTCTCCCCCAAGGGGGCGAGGGAACCCTTGAAGCGAGGTCAATTGCGATGAGTCACTTTCTCGACCGGCTGAATTTCTTCAAGAAAGTCACCGATACCTTTTCCGGCGATCACGGCATCGTCACCAACGAGGATCGCGGCTGGGAAGACGCCTACCGCGCCCGCTGGCAGCACGACAAGATCGTGCGCTCGACCCACGGCGTGAACTGCACCGGCTCTTGTAGCTGGAAAATCTACGTCAAGAACGGCCTGGTGACGTGGGAAACCCAGCAAACCGACTATCCGCGCACCCGCGACGATCTGCCCAACCACGAGCCGCGTGGTTGCCAGCGCGGCGCGTCCTATAGCTGGTATCTGTACAGCGCCAATCGGGTGAAATATCCGATGGTGCGCGGGCGGCTGCTCAAGCTCTGGCGCGCGGCGCTCGCCGCCAAGAAAGACCCGGTGGACGCCTGGGCCTCCATCGTTGAGGATGCCGCGAAGGCGAACGAATACAAGAGCAAGCGCGGTCTGGGCGGCTTCGTCCGCGCCACCTGGGACGAAGTCAACCAGATCATCGCCGCCGCCAACGTCTACACCACCAAGCAGTACGGCCCGGATCGCATTTATGGCTTCTCGCCGATTCCGGCGATGTCGATGGTGTCCTACGCCGCCGGCTCCCGTTATCTGTCGCTGATCGGCGGCGCCTGCGGCTCGTTCTACGACTGGTACTGCGACCTGCCACCGGCCAGCCCGATGATCTGGGGCGAGCAGACCGACGTGCCGGAATCCGCCGACTGGTACAACTCCACCTTCCTGATGATGTGGGGTTCCAACGTCCCGCAGACCCGCACTCCCGACGCTCACTTCATGACCGAAGTGCGCTACAAGGGCGCCAAGACGGTGGTGGTCTGCCCGGACTACTCGGAAGCCTCCAAGTTCGCCGACATCTGGTTGCATCCCAAGCAGGGCACCGACGCCGCCGTGGCGATGGCGATGGGCCACGTCATCCTGCGCGAGTTTTATCTCGATGGAAAGTCGGACTACTTCACCGATTACGTCCGCACCAAGACCGATTTTCCGGTGCTGGTGCTGCTGGAACAGCGGGCGGATGGCAGCTACTTCAACGGCCGCTTCCTGCGGGCGTCCGATCTCACCAATGACGCCGGACAGGCCAACAACTCCGAGTGGAAGACGCTGGCCTTCGACGAGAAGGGCGGCCAGTTGATCGTGCCGAACGGCTCGATCGGTTTCCGCTGGGGCGAGAAGGACGGCATGGTCGGCAAGTGGAACCTGGAACCGAAGGAATCGCTGACCGGCGCCGAAACCCAGTTGCGGCTGTCGGTGAACGACATCAAGGACGAGGTGGTGCCGGTCGCCTTCCCCTACTTCGGCTCGACCCAGCACCCGCACTTCGCCTGCACCAGCCACGACCCGATCCAGGTCCGTAACGTGCCGGCCAAGAAGGTCAAGCTGGCGAACGGTTCGGAAGCGCTGGTAGCGACCGTTTATGACTTGACCTTAGCCCAATACGGCCTCGACCGGGGTCTGGGTGGCGGCAACGTCGCCAGGACCTACGACGACGACGTGCCCTACACCCCGGCCTGGCAGGAAAAAGTGACCGGCGTGCCGCGCGCCCAGATCGTCGCGGTCGCCCGTCAGTTTGCCGAGAACGCCGACAAGACCCACGGCAAGTCGATGATCATCATCGGCGCGGCGATGAACCACTGGTATCACATGGACATGAATTACCGGGGCGTCATCAACCTGCTGATGATGTGCGGCTGCGTCGGCCAGAGCGGCGGCGGCTGGTCGCACTACGTCGGCCAGGAGAAGCTGCGCCCGCAGACCGGCTGGACCGCGCTGGCGTTCGCGCTGGACTGGCATCGACCGCCCCGGCACATGAACTCCACTTCGTATTGGTACGTCCACAGCAGCCAGTGGCGGCACGAAAAACTGGCGATGACCGAGGTGCTCTCGCCGCTGGCCGATCCGCAACAATGGCAGGGCACGCAGATCGACTACAACGTGCGCTCGGTGCGGATGGGTTGGTTGCCCAGCGCGCCGCAACTGGACCAAAATCCGCTGGCGGTCGCCAAGGCGGCGGCGGCGGCGGGCCAGGAACCGGCGCCCTACGTGGTCCAGAATCTCAAGTCCGGCAAGCTCGGTTTCGCCTTCGAGGACCCGGACAATCCCGCCAACTTTCCGCGCAACCTGTTCGTGTGGCGCTCCAACCTGCTTGGCTCCTCCGGCAAGGGCCACGAATACTTCCTCAAGTACCTGCTGGGCACGACTCACGGCGTACAGGGCAAGGATTTGGGCGAGGAAGGCGGCGAGAAGCCGCTGGAGGTGAAATGGCGCGACGCGGCGCACGGCAAGCTCGACCTGCTGGTAACCCTGGACTTCCGCATGTCCACCACCTGCATGTACTCCGACATCGTGCTGCCGACCGCGACCTGGTACGAGAAGAACGATCTCAACACCAGCGACATGCATCCGTTTATCCACCCGCTGAGCGCGGCGGTGGACCCGGCTTGGGAGTCGCGGACCGACTGGGACATTTTCAAGGGCATCGCCAAGGCGTTTTCGGAAACCTGCCCCGGCCATCTCGGCGTGGAGAAGGACATCGTCGCCCTGCCCACCCTGCACGATACGCCGACCGAACTGGCAATGCCGGATGTGCGCGACTGGAAGAAGGGCGAATGCGACCTGATTCCGGGCAAGACCGCGCCCAGCCTGATCGTGGTCGAGCGCGACTATCCGAACACCTACAAGAAGTTCACCTCGGTCGGTCCGTTGCTGGACAAGCTCGGCAACGGCGGCAAGGGCATCAGTTGGAACACGGAGCACGAGGTCGAGGCGCTGGCGACGCTCAACTACACCGTGCTGGAAGACGGCGTTTCCAAGGGCCGGCCACGGATCGACAGCGACATCGACGCCGCCGAAATGATCATGATGCTGGCGCCGGAAACCAACGGCCACGTCGCGGTGAAAGCCTGGGCGGCGCTGAGCAAGATCACCGGCCGCGATCATACCCATCTCGCTATCCCCAAGGAGCACGAAAAGATCCGTTTCCGCGACATCGTCGCCCAGCCGCGCAAGATCATTTCCTCGCCGACCTGGTCGGGTCTGGAAGACGAGAAGGTCAGCTACAACGCCGGCTACACCAACGTCCACGAACTGATCCCGTGGCGGACCCTGACCGGTCGCCAGCAGTTCTATCAGGATCATCCCTGGATGCTGGGCTTCGGCGAAGCGATGTGCGCCTACCGGCCGCCGGTGGATATGAAGACGGTCGAGCCGATCATCGGCAAGAAACCGAACGGCAACCAAGAGATCGTGCTGAACTTCATCACCCCGCACCAGAAGTGGGGCATCCATAGCACCTACACCGACAACCTGCTGATGCTCACCCTGTCGCGCGGCGGTCCGATCATCTGGATTTCCGAGGTGGACGCCAAAAAGGCCGGCATCGAGGACAACGACTGGATCGAGGCCTACAACATCAACGGCGCCATCGCCGCCCGCGCCGTGGTCAGCCAGCGGGTGCCGGAAGGCATGTCGATGATGTATCACGCCCAGGAAAAGATCGTGAACACGCCCGGTTCCGAAACCACCGGCACGCGGGGCGGCATTCACAACTCGGTGACGCGGGCCGTGCTGAAGCCGACCCACATGATCGGCGGCTACGCCCAGCAGAGCTACGGCTTCAACTATTACGGCACCGTCGGCTGCAACCGCGACGAGTTCATCATCGTCCGCAAGATGGCCAAGATCGACTGGATGGACGACGAGACTTCGTCCGAAGCCCCCACCGTGGAGGCGCATTGATCATGAAAGTACGCGCGCAAATCGCCATGGTCCTGAACCTGGACAAGTGCATCGGCTGCCACACCTGTTCGGTGACCTGCAAGAACGTCTGGACCAGCCGCGACGGCATGGAATACGCCTGGTTCAACAACGTCGAGACCAAGCCCGGCATCGGCTACCCCAAGGAGTGGGAGAATCAGGAGAAGTGGAACGGCGGCTGGAAGCGGCGCAAGGACGGCAAGATCGAGCCGAAGCAGGGCGGCAAGCTCAAGATTCTGTCCAACATCTTCGCCAATCCCGACCTGCCGGCCATCGACGACTACTACGAGCCGTGGGACTACGACTACGCGCATTTGCAAAACGCGCCGGAGTCGAAAGCCATGCCCACCGCCCGCCCGCGTTCCGCCATCAGCGGTGAGCGGATGGAGAAGATCCACTGGGGGCCGAACTGGGAGGAAATCCTCGGCACCGAGTTCGCCAAACGCTCGAAGGACTACAACTTCGAGAGCGTGCAAAAAGAGATTTACGGCGAGTTCGAAAACACCTTCATGATGTATCTGCCGCGCCTGTGCGAGCACTGCCTGAACCCTGCCTGCGTCGCCTCCTGCCCCAGCGGTGCGATCTACAAGCGCGAGGAGGACGGCATCGTCCTGATCGATCAGGATAAATGCCGGGGCTGGCGGATGTGCGTCTCGGGTTGCCCGTATAAGAAGATTTACTACAACTGGAACACGGGCAAATCCGAGAAGTGCATTCTGTGCTATCCGCGCATCGAGTCCGGCCAGCCGACGGTGTGCTCGGAAACCTGCGTCGGTCGCATCCGCTATCTGGGCGTGCTGCTGTACGACGCCGACAAGATCGAGCAGGCCGCCAGCGTCGCCGACGAAAAAAGCCTCTATCAGGCGCAACTGGATATGTTCCTCGATCCCTTCAACCCGGTCGTGCAGGCCGAGGCGCGCAAGGTCGGCATTCCCGATGCCTGGTTGCAGGCCGCCCAGGAGTCGCCGATCTACAAGATGGCGATCGAGTGGAAGATCGCCTTCCCGCTGCATCCCGAGTACCGCACCCTGCCGATGGTCTGGTACGTGCCGGCCCTGTCGCCGATTCAGGCCCGCGCCGAGGCCGGTCAGATCGGCATGAACGGCATCATCCCCGATGTCGGCTCGCTGCGGATTCCGCTGAAGTATCTGGCGAACCTGCTGACCGCCGGCGACGAAAAGCCGGTCAAGCTGGCGCTGGAACGGATGCTGGCGATGCGCGCCTACATGCGCGCCAAGGTGGTGGACGGCGAGGTGAAGGAAGACGTGCTGAAAGCGGTCAACCTGCGCATCGACCAAGTCGAGTCGATGTACCGCTACCTCGCCATCGCCAATTACGAGGATCGCTTCGTCATTCCGACTTCGCACCGCGAGTACGCCAGCGCCACCTACGACGCTTTCGGCGAGCGCGGCGGTTGCGGTTTCAGCTTCGGCAACGGCTGTTCGCCGGGCACCGACAAGACCAACCTGTTCGGCGGCAAGAAGGTGACCACGCGCCGGGCGATTCCGATCAAGGTGGAACCGCCGAGCAAAGCCTGAGCCGCGCAAACTCCCCTCTCCCTTTGGGAGAGGGGCAGGGGTGAGGGTGCCGGTATCGGACACTGTATGCACGAGGTAGAACGATGAAAACCCTGAAAGTCCTGTCGGCGCTGCTGTGTTATCCCCAAGCCGACATGCAGGCCGCGCTGGATGAAATGGCGGACGTGCTGGATCGGGAAAAACTGTTGCCGGAGCGGGAGCGCCGGGCGCTGCAAGCGTTCATGAACCGGCTGGAACGGACCGACCTGATGGAATTGCAAGAGCGGTACGTGGCGACCTTCGACCGGGGCCGGGCGCTGTCGCTGCACCTGTTCGAGCACGTGCACGGCCAATCGCAGGATCGCGGCCAAGCCATGGTGAACTTGCTGGAGGTGTACCGCCAGCACGGCTTCGAGCTGGACGCCCACGAACTGCCCGACTACATCCCGCTGTTTCTGGAGTATCTGGCGCAGCGTCCGATGGGCGAGGCGCTGGACATGCTGGCCGACGCGATGCCCGTCATCGCGCTGATCGGCGCGCGACTTGCCGAGCGCGGCAACGACTATCACGCGATTTTCGACGCCCTCGCCGCGCTGGTCGGTGAACCGGCGGACATCGAGGACATCCGCCGCCAGGCCGCGACCGAGGGTCCCGATCAAACCGTGGTGAACATGGACAAGATTTGGGAAGAGGAAGCCGTGACTTTCCTGGCGAACCAGGAGAGTTGCTCGGCCGGTCGCGTGGGTCCACGCGACGCGCAACCGGTGCATTGGACGCCTCGGCCTGGTCCGACGCAACAGCCTGCTCGTTCCCTATGAAAACTCCCCTCGCCCCTTGGGAGAGGGGTCGGGGGTGAGGGTGGTTTTAATACATTGAGGCTAACGATCATGAATTATCTGGATACCCTGCTATTTGGCGTCTATCCCTATCTGGCCGGCGCGGTGTTCCTGCTCGGCAGCCTGGCGCGCTTCGACCGCGACCAGTTCACCTGGAAGGCGCATTCCAGCCAGATTCTCAGCAACAAAAACATGCGGCTGGCCAGCAACCTGTTCCACGTCGGCATCCTGCTGCTGTTTCTCGGCCACTTCGTGGGGTTGCTGACGCCGCCGGAAATCTTCCACGCTTTGGGCGTTTCCGCCGGGGCCAAGCAAGTGCTGGCCATCGTCGCCGGCAGCATCGCCGGCAGTATGTGTTTCGTCGGGCTGACCCTGCTGGTGCAGCGGCGGCTGAACGACCCGCGCGTGCGGGCCAACAGCACACGGATGGACATCTTTATTCTGTTGCTGCTGTACACGCAGCTGATCCTCGGCCTGTTGACCATTCCGGTGTCGCTGATGCACCTGGACGGCCACAACATGCTGAACCTGATGGGCTGGGCGCGGAATATCGTTACCTTTGATCCCGTGGAAGCGGTCGAATTCGTTTCCCAGGTCGGTCTGCTATTCAAGCTGCATCTATTCCTCGGCCTGACCGTGTTCCTGGTGTTCCCGTTCAGCCGGCTGGTGCACATCTGGAGCGCGCCGGTCACCTATCCGGTTCGGCCCTATCAGGTGGTGCGGCAGCGGTGATTGGGATAGGATAGGCTCCATTTGGTGGATGGGGCCGGACGCGGATCGAGAGGCGTTTTGGCATAGCCTTGGATAACTCGTCGATAAAAACGCCCTCGCCCTTGCCCCTCGCCCGCTGACGGGCGGGGGGTTTTTGCGTGATGCTCGCAGGTATGGCTCTTGTTCGTTGTCACCTCGGTTGCCCGGTTTGGAGCAACCGCGACTGGATTGGCGAATTGTTCGTCGCCGGGACCAAGCCCGGCGCTTTCCTGCGTCAATATTCAGTGGCGTTCGACACGGTCGAGGGTAACAACTGCTTCTACGGATTGCCCAAGCCGGAAACAGTCGCCCGCTGGCGGGAAGAAGCCGCGCCGGGGTTCCGGTTCTGCTTCAAATTCCCCCGCGTTATCAGCCACGAGCAGCGGTTGCGCTCAGTCGCGGCGGAGACGACGGAGTTTCTGGATCGACTGGCGCCCTTGGCGGCAGCCGACAAGCTGGGCCCCAGTTTCCTGCAACTGCCACCCCGCTTCGGCCCTGACGATCTGCCGGCGTTGCACGATTACCTTGTCGCGCTGCCGAAGGACTTTCAATACGCCGTGGAGGTGCGACATCGCGCCTTCTTCGCCAAGGGTGAGGAAGAACGGCGCCTGAACCGACTGCTGCTCGATCTGGGCCTCGACCGGGTCATGCTGGACAGCCGCGCCCTGTTCGCCGCCGATCCCGCCGATCCCGATACCCGAACCGCGCAAGGCAAGAAACCGCGGCTACCGGTTCACGCCATCAGCCTGGGGCCGCGACCGTTCATCCGCTACATCGGCCATCCCGACGTGGAGGCGAATCGGCCGTTCCTGGCCCCGTGGCTGGACAAGCTGGCGTTGTGGTTGAGCGAGGGCCGCGAACCCTATTTCTTCGCCCACACGCCCAACAACCGCCGCGCTCCCCACCTGGCCCGCCGAGTTCATGAGTTGCTGCGCGCCCGTTGTCCCGAGTTGAATCCGCCGCCGCCCTGGCCCTCCGAACGGCGGGATGGCGGTCCATAGCTTTGAAACTACAACCCTCACCCCCAACCCCTCTCCCGCCAGCGGGCGAGGGGAGTGAGCGGTTACGCCACCGACCAGGGTTCAGCGGTAATCGTCCCGGTACGGGCGCGGCGGCGGCCTTGTGAATCCGTCATCCTCGTCGTGCCGCGTTGAGGATTCCCGCCGCGAGACCGTGTTGCCGCCACCTCGGCGGTCGGACCAGCGGTCGCGGCGCTCGACCCGAGCCTCCTGGCAGCCATCCCCCGGCTGGCAACGCCCCGTCCAGCGTCCCACGGTTTGGTCGGCAGCCTCCAAACCCCGCTGTACTTCCTTGCCGACCGTGGTACTGGCGCGGCTGAAGAAGTTGCCAACCTCGGTGGCGGCGCGGCCGGCGTCATCCCGAATCTGGGTGATCGGATCGGTGGACCGTGCGGGGGGAGCCGCCGATGGGGAGGATGGCCTGGGTTCGGCGCGCGCCACGGCGGAGGCCGGACGCACAGTCGGAGCAACAGCAGCGCTGGATCGACTGACCAGCTCGATGGGCGGTTGGGCCGACGGGGCGGATTGTGGGCGCGACTCCAGCCGGATCGGCGGTAGGGTGGGCGTCGGTTCGGGACGCGATTCCAATTTGATCGGCGGCAGGGCGGGCGTCGGCTCGGAACGCGACGCGACCCGGTTGGGCGATCCGGCGCGAGCGACCGAGCTGGTGGGTCTGGAACCCGGTTTTGAGGTCGCCGACGGGCGCGACGCGGTGCTGGAAACAGGCCGCGCCCGGTCAGCCGGATGAAACGAACCGCCGTTGCGCGGCGTGGGCGTGGTCCGAGCCGTGATCGGCGGACGTTGCGGCGGTTCCGGCACGGCGGGCGGTATCGGCTTCGCTGTCCGGGAAGCAGCCGTCGGCGCGGCGGGGGGACGATCCGCGACCGGGGACCGTTCGATCGCCGCTGGACGGTCGGCGGCGACGGCGGGCGCTGGGGCGGGCTTGCCGGGTTTGGAACCAGCGGCGGGCCTGGCGCGAACCGGCGGACGCGATTCCACGGCGGCGGGCGCGGTGGCTGGGCGCGGCACGGCCACCGTCGTGGGTGACCTGGATTTGGCTCGGGGTTCAACCACAGCTTGGGATTCGGCGGGCGCGAACCGGGCGGGCGCGGGTAAGGCATCGGCCGGTTCGGGCGTTTCCACCACCGGCGCGTCAGCGATCGGCGGCGGTTCGGACGCTTCCACCACCGGCGCGTCGGTGATCGGCGGCGCTCCGGGCGAAGCTACCGGCGACGCATCGGTGGGCGACAGTGACGCGGCCGGTTCCAGCGCTGGCGCTGCGTTCGTGGCCACGGGGGACGAACTTGCGGACGCCAGCTCCGGGGATTTGGCGGTTGGTGGCGCGATCACGGCGCTCAGCGGCTCGGCTCGATCCGGACCCGTCTGGTCGACCGAGTGGATCAGCACCCCAGCCAGCGCCCCGGCCAGTCCCACCGCGCCAGCCAACAGCACCCATCGCCGCTGGAATCGTGGCCACGGCCGATCAGCACGGTGGGAATGCCGATTCGGCGGTCCTGCGGACGCCGCCGCGCTCCGGCGGGGTGGCAGGGTTGACGCAGCCGCTGAATCGACGCGCGCCGCGTCCAGCACCGCGCGGATTTCCCAAGCGTCGGCCGGTCGACCAGACGGATCACGGGCCAATAATCGGTCGATCAATTCGACCAGCAGCGCGGCCGCGCCACCGCCCTGCTCCGGCCGGGCCGGCACGGTCCAGAATTCGATGGAGCGCCGCAGCAGCTCCCGTTCCTCGTCGTCCAGCCCGCCCAGTTGCGCGCCCCGTTGACCCGCCCCTTCCTGCCCGTACAGGGCCAGCAGTTGACCGAGCCGGCGCTGGGCGGCGGTGGTCGGCTGATCGGTAAGCAGGGTAAACAGCAACAATCCCAGCGCGTAGTAATCGGCACGGTAGTCCACCGCGTATTCACAACCCTCCGCTCCCTGGCGGGCCGGCAACACCTGCTCCGGGGCCATGGTGGCGGGCGTGCCGATGAACGAGCGGGTATTGTCGCCATTCTCGCGCTTGAGCGAGCCGAAATCGGCCAGCTTGATCCGCGCGCCGTCGTCGCCGACCAGGAGATTGCTGAACTTGAGGTCGCGGTAGACAAAACCGGCTTGGTGGACGACGTCCAAACCATCCAGGATTTGCTCGGCCCAATCGAGGATTTGCGCCAAATCCGGCGGCTTGCTCTCCCGCCGCAGGTGCGCCAGCCGCTGGCCCAGATTAGCCTGCAAGCGTTCCAACACCAGCGCGGGCTGGCCTTCCACTACGCCATGGTCGAGCAAGAGGACTACATGGCGGGACTGGCCGGCGTCCAAACCGCGCAGAAAGGTGATTTCCCGCTCCAGATGCGCGCGCCAGTGACCGTGCAAGGCTGGATCGGCCTGGGTCATCGCCTCGGCGTTGATCAGCTTGATGGCGACGGCGCGTCCGGCGGGGTCGGTGGCCGCCCAGACCTGGCCGTAGCTGCCCGCGCCGTTCGACAGCACCCCATCAAGTCGATAGCTCTGGCCCTTGATCGCAATCCGCTCACCGCTGCGCAGCATCTGTATTCTCCAAACCGACGATCCCCGGCGAAGACCTGGAATTCAGTAAACTAGTCCGCAATGGCCAGGTCAAGATTTTTCCACTTTTCGCATTGTTCCGCATTGTTCCGCATGATATCCATACCGCCGCTGAACGGCGCCGCCCGCCGCCGGATGTTGACGCCTCTGCTGTTCGTGCTGGGCATCCTGTCGAGCGTTGGTCTGTTGCACGGACGGTTGGCGACCCTGTACGCGCAACCGGCGGCCGTCCCGGCCGAACCGTCGCGCCTGCCGGCGGGGTTCCCGGACCCGGAACTGATCGTTCCCGCCGGCGACGGCTTCCGGCCCCTCGTCCCTAGCCAGGGCCTGCTGCTGATCCAGGGACCGCGCCGGCTCCTCGGCCAGCAGGAGGTCTCGCTGTGCGACCAGCGTGCTTCAACATCCACCGCCGCTACATTACTACCGCTCTACGTCGGCTGGGACTGGACGCAGGCCCGGGAGGCCGCCATCGCCAATCGGTCCGCCCAGCCGCCGCGCCCGGCGCATTACGGCCTGAAGAATCCCCTGCTGGACGACGGTCCCGGTGGGGTGGACGTTCCCGCGTTCGCGGTGACGACCGAGCCCGCCAACGCACCGCCGCGGCCCTATGCCGACGAGGCCCCGCTACGGGTGACGGTGCGTGACCACCGCCCCGTGTGGCTACTGACGGACACGGCGGCCAGCGGCCCTGGCCCAGCGCTGGCGTTCCGGCGCGACCTTTGGTTGTTATGGAATGCGGGCGCCACATCGGACGCCGGGCGCTGGGACCGCGCGATTCGGGTGCGCCGACTGGCGGAACGGGATTGTCCGTTTGGCCGACTGCGAGTGAGCGTGTACGGCGCGGTTGCGGGAGAGGAAATCGGCGGCGGATTCGAGACCGAGCCGCGCGCCGTGCTGTGGTATCCGGGGGACGGGCGGCCCATGCGGGAATTCCGGCTGGCGCCCGGCCGCTACGCCGCTCCGGCCGCGCCGCCGCCGCGCCGCGAGGATGCCGAACTGTTCGACCGGGCGCTGGCCGCGGGTCTGCTGCGACTGGGCGCGGATGGCCGAATCGCGGTCGCTCCGGCCGATCTGCCGCTGCGGCGGCTTTACGCCAGGACGCATCCCGAACTGCTGGCGCCGCGCGATGGCGAACCCGACTGGTTGAATGGGGCCTGGGACGAACCCGTCCGCGCCTTGCACCGGGCGTTGCACTTTAGCGCGACCGGTCGTTACGTGCGCCAGCAGGTCGAGGTGTTCAACGGTCGGCAACTGCTGGCGGCGGTGCGCTGGCGGCCGGAATCCACGGCCACGGGCGACTGGCGGGCCGAATGGGGTGGCTCGCCGCTAGCGTTGACCGCCGCCATGCCGCCACTGGCCGGGCGGCTGTTCGCCGAGATTCCGCGCGGCTGGGAATCGTGGCGACGGGTGGCGCGCTGGCCGGCGCTGACCGGACAACCCCCGGTCCGATTTTTCCTGACTCTGGACCGACCGGCTCGGCGGGGCGCGCGTTTGGAAGTGCTAGCCGTGGGGATGGCTCCGGCCGTCGCCGGTGCGACAGTACTGGCCCGCGACCCCCGTTGCCTGGACGCGCGACCCTGCGGCGAGCGCGAAGCGGTGGCCCACTGGTTCCGCCTGGAACTGGGCGAGGGCGCAACCGGCCTGACGCTGGACCTGCAACCGCTGCCAGCCACCGCCTTTCCCGATGCCTATCGCCATGACTTCGCCCACATCCAGCGCGCGAGCGACCGGCTGGTCTGGCGTGATCCGCCGGCGACGGTCGGCGCCGCGCCACGCCGGCCGCTGGCGGAGGTCAGGTTGCGCGACCGCGCCGGCGCCACCTTGCTGGAGCACGGCCAGCCCACCGAGGCCGCCTGGATGCTGGGACTGACGGCGCTGGTCGGGCTGGACCCCGCTCACGAGGGCGCGGTCGGCCATACGTTGGCGCGACTGGGCGACCACGGCGTCACGATGGTGGACGCGCGACTGACCGTGGACGCCAAGGTGCAAACGGCCGCGCGGCGGGCGCTGCTGGGACGGTTGCCGGCAGTCGGCGCGGGGTTTGGCGCCGCCGATCCCTATCGCGCGGCGCGAGTGGCCGGCCTGATCGTGCTGGACGCCGACCGGGGCGATATCCTGGCGACGGTCAGCAGCCCGGAACCGCCCCAGGGGGCCGCCTGGGCCGATCTGTACAGCTTCGCGCTTGGCCAGCCGCGCCGCGATCCGTTGCGAATTCAAACCTGGCAACACGACGGCGGCGGACTGTATCCGGCTGGCTCGGCGTTCAAGCTAGTGGATGCGCTGCTGTTGGAGCGGGAGGCAACACGGCGGCCCGAACTGGCGGCGCTTCTGGCTGGCCTAAGCGGCCCGGAATGGGCGCAACCGCCGCTGGCGCTGGCCTACGATTTCAGCGCGGACGCCGCCTGTTATCCCGCCCATGCCGAGGGGTGCGCGCCGTGGGCGCGACGACCGGGGGAACGCTACGACCGCCCCACCCGACCAGCGGTGCATAACTTCCGGGGCGCGGCCGGAATGCAAACCCTGTTGGAGCGGATGCAGCGGCAGAGCGACGACCGCTACGGCCTGGCGCAAGCGCTGCGCGACTCGCTCAACACCTGGTTCGCCTGGCTGGTGGAAACCACCGACGCGACCCTGCTGGACGATCCCGCCGCGCCGGGACTCGCGGGGGTTCGGGCGCTGACCCCGAACGCCCTGCGCAAGGCCCGGCCACTGCTGGACGTGGCCGCCGGCTTGGGCTTCGGCGCGGCCCAGGATTTGGATAGCGGCCTGCTGCCGGCGGGGGTGATCGAATCCGGCGACGTGCTGCGGACCACCGCTTCGGCCCTGGACCCGATCACCAGTCGCGCCGAGGTCCGGCTGGCGGCGCTGGGCTTTCGGATGCAAGTCACGCCGTTGCAACTGGCCGAGGTGGCGGCGGCCATCGCCACCGGCCGCCAGACGGCGCCCCGCTTGCTGGCGGAGTTGAACGGCCGGCCGGCCGACGAACCGGAAGGCGCGGCGCTGGGTATCGTCACCGACCGCATCCGCCAGGGTATGCAACTGGTGGTCAGCGCCGGCACCGCTCGCGCGGCGTTCGCCGACCCCCGCTTCGACGCCATTCGGCCCCACCTGTACGCCAAGACCGGCACCGCCGATCTGGACGAAACCGGCGCGGTGCAAAACGCCTGGCTGGTGGGCTGGCTGGAGCCGGGCGCGTTGCCAGGTGAATCGCGCCGGTTGGCGTTCGCCTGCCTGATCAGCCACGCCGCCGGCACCGGCGGCGCGGAATGTGGACCGGTGGTGGCGGACTGGCTGGCGGCCCTGGCCATCGCGAAGGGTGAACCATGACGCCCTGGCATCGCTTTGGGCTGCTGCTGGTCTGGCTGCTACCGGCGCTGATGGTGGGTTGGACGGTGTACCGGGCGCCGGCCTGGCAGGAACCGCGCGCCCTGACGGTGACGCTGGAACCCGGTCGAAGCCTGGTGTTGGGTCGTGAGGCGTTGCGGGCGCCGCAGGCCGATGGCGAGCATGTGCTCCTGCGCCGCGAGGCGGACGGCGGCTGGCGGCTGGCCAACATCGCTCCCGGTAAACAGGTGCTTTGGCGGCCCGCCCAGGGCCACGATGACCGGCCGATCCGGGAATGGCCGCTGGCGGCGGGCGCGGCGTTCGCGGTCGGCGACTCGTCCTTCGCGGTGTTGGCCGCTGGCGACGACCGGCTGACGCTGCAAGCGGGTGATCGGCGCTGGGATTACGACGGTCACCGATTATGGCGGGACGGCCAACCGTTGCCCGAATGCGTCGCCAATGGGCGGGCCTGGTTACGCGAATGGCTGATGGCCTGGGGTCTCGGTGGACTGTTGCGGCGGCCATTGCGGCTGGGTGGCGGAGTTTATTGCGCCGACCGGCTGGGATTGCCGGGCGTGCCGGTGGATACCGCGAGCATCGCGCCAACTTCGCCAGGCTTCGCGTTGCGGCCGGGCAACGCGGGCCGGCTGGATGGTCCCCCGGTGACGGTGGCGGTTGGCACGCCAGCGGCCGAGTCCCTGTGGCGGCGCTCGATTCCACTGGCGGCCGGCGACCGTCTGATCGTCGGTCGCACCTACTATCGGGTGATCCGAACCGAACCGGCGCTGGAACTGGCGGTGCTAACCCGCGCCCAGCGCTGGCCGGCCGGTTCGGTTCCGCCGGACCCCACGCCCGCGGTGCGGACCCGCTGGCAACCGACGGCCTGGCTGCGCCCAGCCACGCGGAGTGATTTATTCTGGCCGCTGCTGTTGGGTCTGCCGCCGCTGGCGCTGGCCCTGGTCTGGCCGGGGCGACGGCGGCGCTGGCCGGAAGGACCGGTCCGAGGGCGCATCGCGCTGGGGCTGGGGCTGGCCGGGATCAGTCTGGGTTTATATTTGAGCATCCTGACCGCGCCGACGCTGTGGCCGTATCTGCTGGCCTGGCCGGCGCTGGGGGTCTGGCTGTGGACGGTGCGCTCGCCATGGAGCGCCAGTCTGTTGGCAACCCTGACCCTGTTGCTGGGCGTCGGCTTCGCGACCCTGCTCCAACTCGGCGTGGGCGCTGGCGAATCCGGCTGGCTGCGCCATGGCGGCGGCAACGCGGCGCTGGCGAGCGCGTTTGGCTGGGTGGCCTGGGCCGGCTGGACGTTCTGGCGCTGGCGGCAACCCGATCCCTGGCTGAACGCGCGGCGGGCGCGCTGGGGATTGCGGCTGTTGGGCGGCGTGGGGTTGGCGCTGCTGGTCATCCAGGCCGCGTTCGGCGACGAGGGCGGCTGGGGCGGATTCCAGCCGTTCGAATTGACCAAGCTGGCCCTGGTCACGGCGGCGGCTTATGCCCTGATGCTGCGGGCGCGGCTGTGGGGACGCGACTGGAGTTTCGCCAAGCCCTCACTCTGGCTACGCTATCTGGGACCGGTGACGCTGCTGCTGGCGGCGAGCGGCTTTGCCCTGGTGTTCCTGCGCGACTTTTCGCCGCTGGTGCTGTTGCTGCTCGGGGCGCTGGCCCTGGCCTGGGCCTATCTTCGGCTCCATCCCGAACCGATCTGGCGTCGGAGCGGACTGGGGATATTGCTGACCCTGATCGTGCTTCTTGCCTTGGGAGTGGCCTGGCTCCATGATCGGCCGGAGGATTTTCCGCTGGGTTTTCAAACCGATCGTATCCAGGTCTGGGCCGCGCCGGAACGGCATCCCCATTCCGGCTATCAGTTGCGGCGGGCGCTGGAAGCGATCCGCGCCGGCGGTTGGTGGGGCGCGGCCTGGGACGGGGGCGTCAACGGCCGGGCCATGGCGATTCCGGTGGTGGAGAACGATTTTACCCCGGCATTCTTCCTCAGCCGCCAAGGCGGCGTGGCGGGGCTGGGGCTGGTGGGATTGCAGGCGACATTCATCCTGCTGCTGCTGACGATCGCCGACCGCGCCCTGGGCTGGAGCGGGCGCGGCGATTACCGGCTGACGGCGCTGGGCTGGTTCGCCTATTTTACCCTGCATGGCGGCGCGGCCCTGCTCGGCGCGCACCTGCTGGTGTCGTGGGGCGCCAATCTGGGTTTTCTGCCGGTCATGGGCCAGCCGATGCCGCTGTTGTCGGCCGCCGGCAGTCATCTGACCTTGTTCGTGTTGCCGATCGTGGCGCTGGCCGTCGCGGTCGAGGAAAAAAGTCATGCCAACCCAACCTGATACGCTGTTCGCCTCCGATTACGTGGTCTGCGCCACCTTGCGCAAGATCGCGGACGTGTTCAACGTCGAATTATTGTGGGAACGGGTCCGGGGCGGCCAGGAGGGCCTGTTTTTGATGGAAGCACTCAAGCGTCACCCGCGCGCTCCACGCGGGCGCCAGCGCAAGGAAACCCGCTACAGTCACATCATCGTCCGGATTCCGGAGCGGGACTACGTGCGCGACGAACGGCTGGAGGATGGTCTCGGCCGTCGAACGCTGCTGCGGGAACTACACCGGCTGCACGAACAGGAATTGGCCCGCTACCTGGCCGAGCACGCCACGATTCGCTACCGGTTGGAGGCGGATACGACGCTGCGGGCGGGCGAGGTGCAGTTCCTGTTCGGCCGGGCGATTTATCTGCCGGACGAGAGCGAAGCGCCGATCTTTCGGATTCAGGCCGCCGCCGAGGGCGCGGGCGAGTGGCGGGACGTGGGCCCCGTTTATTCCGGCCAGCGGCTGACCCTGCTCAACGGCGACCGGCGGGCCAGCAGTTTCGCGGTGACGGCCTGGCCGTTTCCCGGCGGCGAGTCGGTCCTGCTGATGCTCCAGCCGGGAACGCCGGCCCTGGTGGACATGGTGGCGGAGCCGCCGGGCAGCCTGGTTCTGGTCGAGGACGACGCGGCAAGCTTCACGGTGCGCGATCGGCGCGGGCGTGGCCTGCGGTTGCGAGTGATCGTGGCCGGCGCCGACGCGGGGATTAACGGGAAGCCGGCCCCGATGCGCGCGCCGCCACAACCCCGTCCCGCGCCCGCGCCGGACGCCCGCGCCGACGAACTGGTGTTGACGCCAGAACCGGCGCTGGACTTGACGGACCCGACCTGTCCGCTGATCGACCCTTGGGGTCGGCGTCAGCCGAAGCTGGGGCTGCCCACCGAGATCGCCGAGCCCCCCGAACCACCGATCCCGGCGGCGCCTGACCCGGCGCCGGGGAGCGGGGCCAAATTATCGACGCCCGCGCCTGCTTCGGCGGAGCCGCCCGCGCCGCCGGCCCTGGATCAGCACACCTGGATTCCCCAACGGCCCGCGGCCCAGATGCAGGTGCTGGGCATCGCCCTGCAACGGCTGTCGACCTACGCGGCGGCGGGCATCAGCGACTGGCGGATCGGCTTCAACCGCGCTGGCGGCCTGACGCCCAGCAGTCACCCGAGCGCTATCGCCTGGTTGCGGGTGGACAGCGCCGACCGCGTGTTCGGCGAGGTGGTCGGTCTGGAAACGCCGCTGGAATTGCCGGGAACCTGGCAACCGCTCCCGGAATTGCGCCTCGACTTGTATTCCGCGCCGCAATCGATGACGACGCATTATCTGGGCTGGGTGCGCTTGCCGACGCCATTGAGCATGCCGGTGCCGCGCGAGCGGGCGGTCAGCTTCGGGCGTGGTTCGGAGGCGGACATCGCACCGCGACTGCTGGCCGACCCGCGCTCGCTGCGCTGGGACGGCAACCCGGCCAAGACCGCCGGGGTCAACGCCGAGTATCTGGGGCTGTCGCGCCGCCATCTGCGCTTGCAGGCTCGCCACAACGACTGGTGGGTGCAACTGGAAAGCCAGAACATGCCGGTCTACCGGTTGGCGTCCTCGGGGGAATTGCTGGACGTGCTGAGTCCGGGCGTCAACACCGCCGCCACCGCCAAACCGGGCGAGCTGCTGGTGGCGGGCGGCTACGTGCTGGCGCTGGGGGCGGTGGGATAGTCGCGTTGCGGCCGGGCGCCAAGACTCCTAAGATGGCGACCACATCCAGCGCATTCGGAGAACGCCGTGACCCGTTCCAGCCCCTATCAGCCGCCGCGGGGCGCCATCACCCCGACGGCGCCGACTCAATACGGCGAAATCCACCTCTCTTCCCCCCGGGGTCGCCTGGGACGGGTCCGCTATATCGGCTACTCGATCGGGCTGGGTCTGCTGGTCAATCTGCTGGTCAATCTGCTGGCGGCGGGCTGGGGCGCGCTGATGGCGCTGTCCAGCGACCAGGGCAGGATGGGGCTGTTCGGGGTCGGTGGCTTCGTCCTCCTCGCGGTGCTGGTCGTGACCTTCTCGGTCCTGCTGGCCATCCAGCGCCTGCACGACTTCGACGCCAGCGGCTGGTGGTCGGCGTTCGCGCTGGTCCCGCTGGCCAATCTGGTGTTGTATCTGATGCTGCTGATCATGCCGGGAACCCAGGGAGCCAACCGCTTTGGCAATCCACCGCCACCCAACACCACCGGGGTCATCCTCCTGGCGCTGGTGGTGCCGCTGATCTTGGTCGTCGGCATCCTCGCCGCCATCGCCATCCCGGCCTATCAGCATTATGCCGAGAACGCCCGCGTTGCTTCTCAGCAAGTGTCGGCGCAACCCCGCTAAGGCCGCCAGGGCAGACCGGTCGGACTGGCCAGCGCTCCCGGAACCGCGCGAACTTTCTGGAGACAGAACGATGACCGTCAGCATTAATCTGGGCCAAGTGATTCACGCCTTGTCGGACGCGCTCGATCTGGTGGGCGTGGATCATGTGCTGCACGGCAAACGGGTGGGCTTCATGGCCCTGTGCTGCGGCGAGGCGCTGGGTTTCAACTCCCGGCAACTGGATGATCTGTTCCACTCCGGCCTGTTGCACGACTGCGGAGTTTCGTCTACCCAGACCCATCGTTTCCTGGTTCAGGAACTGGATTGGAAAGGGGTGGAATTCCATTGCGTCAAGGGTAGCGATCTGCTGAGCCGGTTTACGCCCCTGGCGCATCTGGCGCCCATCGTGCGCTATCACCACACCCACTGGGACGTATTGAACGCGCTGGGCATTCCCCAGCCCATCGCCCGCTGGACCAATCTGATCTATCTGGTCGACCGGGTGGACGCGCTGGCGGCGTCGAGTGGTAACCGGGATATCCTGCTGGCCCGGCATGACATTCGGAACACCATCCAGCGCCTGGGGGGTTCATTTTTCGCTCCCGATTTGGCCGCGTTGTTCCTCGATTTGTCCGACAACGAAGCATTCTGGCTGCGCCTGGAGACCCGCCACCTCATCCGCTTCATTTACGAGCGTGAACGGGAGACCGAGACTGTCTCAATCAGCTTCGCCGAACTGAAGCAGTTGGCGCTGATCTTCGCCCGCGTGGTGGATGCCAAAAGTCCGTACACGCTGGAACATTCCCTGGGAACCGCGCGGGTGGGGCGCTTTCTGGCTGAATGCGTGGGGCTGTCGTCCGAAACCCGCGACAAAATCGAGGTGGCGGCCCTGCTGCACGACCTGGGCAAGCTGCGAGTGCCGGACGAGATTCTGGAAAAGCCGGGCCCGTTGACTCCCAAGGAACGGGCGACGATCCAGCACCACAGCTTCGAAACCTACCAGATTCTGCGCGGCATCACCGGGTTGGAGGACATTACCTGGTGGGCCGCCTATCACCATGAAAAGCTCGATGGCCGGGGTTATCCATTCCACCGGCGCGGCGAGGAACTCACCATCGAGGCGCGAATCATCGCGGTGGCCGATGTGTTTCAGGCCTTGGCCCAGCCCCGCCCCTACCGGCAACCGCTGCCCCCCGTTGACATCCTGCGGATGCTGCGCGCCTTTGCCCAAGACCAGCACCTGGACGGCGACCTGGTGGAAACGATCGGGCGGAATCTGGAAATCTGCTGGCGGCTGGCCATGGATCTCCCCGTGGCGGGACGGCTACCCCGGACCGACGCGACCGCATGAGCATCGCGGTCGTCGCCGAAAAACCCTCGGTCGCTCGCGACATCGCCAGGGTGCTGGGCGCCGGCCAACGGGGCGAGGGCTGCCTGCATGGCAACGGTTACGTGGTGACCTGGGCCATCGGTCATCTGACCCGGCTGGCCGAGCCGCACGAAATCGATCCCGCCTGGAAGCGCTGGCGGCGCGAACTGTTGCCGATGCTGCCCGAACGCTGGCCGCTGGTCGTCAGCGACCCGACCCGCGAGCAGTTCGAGGCGGTCCGCCGCATTCTCACCGACGACGCCATCGAACGGATCGTCTGCGCCACCGACGCCGGCCGCGAGGGCGAGCTGATCTTCCGCTGCCTGTACGAGGCGACCGGTTGTCGCAAGCCGTTCAGCCGGCTGTGGATTTCCTCGCTGACCCCGGACGCCATCCGCCAGGGTTTCGCGCAGTTGCGCGACGGCCGCGAATTCGATCCGCTGGCGGCGGCGGCGAAAGGCCGCAGCCAGGCCGACTGGCTGGTGGGGATGAATCTGTCGCGGGCCTATACCCTGGCTTGCGGCGCGCCGGGCGACGAGGCGCTGTCGGTCGGTCGGGTGCAAACCCCAACCCTGGCGCTGGTGGCGGAGCGCGAACTGGCGATCCGCGCCTTCGTGCCGGAGGATTACCGGGAAGTCGTGGCGACGTTCGCGCCACTCCCCTCCCCTCTCCCGCCAGCGGGAGAGGGGCCAGGGGTGAGGGTCGCGGATCAGACTCGTTATGCCGGCGTCTGGTTTCGCGGCGAGCGCCCCACCGATCCCAAGGCCCGGCGTCTGCCGGCCGATGGCGCGGAAGCGGAGCGCATCGTCGCCCGCGCCCGGGGGGGAACCGCCCTCATCGAGTCCCTGAGCGCGGAAACCCGCCGCGCCCCGCCGCCGCTGTTGTACGACCTGACCGAATTGCAGCGCCACTCCAACCGGCTGTACGGCTTCAGCGCCCAGACCACCCTGGACCTTGCCCAGACGCTGTACGAGCAGCACAAGATGATCAGCTATCCGCGCACCGACAGCCGCCACCTTTCGGCCTCGGTCGCGGCGACCCTGGGCGCGGTGGTCGCGGCGATCCAGCCACCTTATCAGGACCGGCTGGCGCCGGGCACGGGCCAGCGGCCGCTCGGCGGGCGTTTCGTGGACGATGCCAGGGTCAGCGACCATCACGCCATCATTCCAACCCCGACGCCGGCCCGCGCCCTAGCCGCCGACGAAAAGAAGATTTATGACCTGATCTGTCGCCGCCTGTTGATGGCCTGGCACGACGACCACGTCTGGGCGGTCACCACGGTCATCACGGCGATCACCTCGCTGGAGCCCGACGGCGCGACCGTCGTCGACCGCTACCACAGTACCGGGACGGCGGTGGAACAGGTCGGCTGGAAAATCCTGGAGGTGGGCGCGGAGCAACCCGCCGGCAAACCCGCCAGCAAGCGCAAGACCAAGACCGCCACCGAACCCCTGGCCCAGGAGGAGACGGAACAAAGCCTGCCGCCGGGGCTGGCGGTCGGTCAGCCGCAACAGGTTATCGATGCCCGCGCCGTCGCCAAGCAGACTCGCCCGCCGCCGCGGCTGACCGAGGCCAGTTTGCTGACCGCGATGGAAACCGCCGGCCGCCATCTGGAAGACAAGGAACTGTCGGCGGCGATGAAGGAACGCGGTCTGGGCACGCCAGCCACCCGCGCCGACATCATCGAAACCCTGCTCAAGCGTCAATATCTGACTCGCGATGGCAAGAGCTTGTTGCCCACCGAGCGCGGCCTGCGCCTGATCCGGATCGTGCAACCGCCGATCAAGAGTCCGGCCATGACCGGCGAATGGGAGGCGCGACTAAAACGTATCCAGCGCGGCGAGGCGGATCTGGAGGGGTTCATGGCGGATATCGCCGGCTATGTCCGCGCCGCCGTGACCGGGGCTTTCGCGGCGGCGGAAGTCCCGCCATCCGCCCTCCCCTCCCCGTCCGCCCCACAGATCGCCGCGCCGCGCCGCGAGCCGGTACCGGCGGACCGCCTGCTGGAACTGTTGCAAACCGTGTTTCGCCTGCCCTCGTTCCGGCCTTATCAGGAAGCGGTATGCCGCACCGTGACCGAAGGGCGGGACGTGTTGCTGGTCATGCCGACCGGGGCCGGCAAGTCGTTGTGTTTTCAATTACCCGGCCTGGCCCGTGCCGGAACGACCCTGGTGGTGTCGCCGCTGATCGCGCTGATGGAAGACCAGGTGGCCAAACTGTGCGAACTGGGCCTGCGCGCCGAGCGCATTCACTCGGGCCGCGACCGGCTGACCTCGCGCCAAGTCTGCGTCGAGTATTTGCAAGGGCATCTAGATTATCTATTCATCGCCCCGGAGCGGCTCAGCGTGCCGGGTTTTCCCGAGATGCTGGCCAAGCACAAGCCGGCGTTGATCGCGGTGGACGAGGCGCATTGCATTTCCCAGTGGGGCCACGATTTCCGGCCCGATTACCGGATGCTGGGGCGTTATCTGCCGCTGCTGCGGCCCGCGCCAGTGATCGCCCTGACCGCGACCGCGACCGTGCTGGTGCAGGACGACATCATTCAGCAACTTGAGCTAAAAAACGCCATCCGTTCCATCCATGGCTTCCGCCGCGCTAATCTGGCGGTCGAGACGGTGGAAACGCGGGTGACCGACCGGCACGAAGCGGTGCGGCGAATTCTGGCCGATCCGGCGCGGCGGCCGGCCATTGTCTACGCCCCGACCCGCAAGGAAACCGAGGCGCTGGCGCTGGAACTGAACGTAGATTATCCGACCGCCGCCTATCACGCCGGGATGACGCCGCAGGAGCGCGAGCGGACGCAGAACCGGTTTGGCGCCGGGGAACTGGCGGTGACCGTCGCCACCATCGCCTTTGGGATGGGTATCGACAAGGCCGACATCCGTACCGTGGTTCACACGGCCCTGCCGGGCAGCATCGAGGGTTACTACCAGGAGATTGGCCGGGCCGGGCGCGACGGTCAACCGGCCCGCGCCATTCTGCTGTACTCCTATGCCGATCTGCGCACGCATGAGTACTTTCACCGGCGCGACTACCCGGAGCCGGAGCAGTTGCAGCGGGTTTTCGCGGCGCTCGGCGCCGACCCTCAGCCGAAGACGGTGTTGTGCGAGTGGCTGGCGCTGGAGCCGGAGCGGTTCGACGCGGCGGTGGAAAAATTGCTGGTGCATGGCGGTGCGTGGCGCGATGGCGAGGGCCACCTGGGGCGCGGCGAGGCCGACTGGCTGCCGTCCTACGAACGGCAACGCGCCCACAAGCTGGCAAAACTGCGGCAGATTCTGGAGTTTGCCGATAAAGCGACCGCCTGCCGCATGGTGCGACTGGTGCGGCATTTCGGTGACCACGAGGACAGCCAGCCTTGTGGAGTTTGCGATGTGTGCGCCCCCCAGGCCGCGACCGCGCGGCAATCACGGCGGTTGACCACCGCCGAATCGCGGCTGGCCCTGCAAGTGCTGGAAGCGTTGCGCTGGCGCGAGGGGCAAACCGTGCGCCAGTTGCACGAACGGTTGGAAGGGCCGGGCGAGCGGCGCGCGTTCGAGCGGCTACTGGAAAGCCTTGCTGGGGCCGGGCTGGTCACGATCCACGAGGAGGCGTTCAGCCGCGACGGCAAGGTGATTCCGTTCTGGCGGGTGTATCTTACCGACGCCGGGCGGGCTGGCGGGATCGGCGCGGTGGGCATGGTGCGCCTGACCGAGGTGGCGACCGCCCGCTCGACGGGACACAAGCGAACCGGCCACAGCCGGCGCGTACGTCATTCCTGAATCTGGCGTCAAAACTCCCCCTCCCGCCGACGGGAGAGGGGTTGACATGAGGGGCGAGAGGTCGATGTATCGCGGCGAATGGTTTAACAGCATCAGTCACTTGGTCGGCGCCGTGGCGGCGCTGGCCGGTCTGGTGATCGTGGTGGTCGTGGCCGCGCAACAGGGCGACCCGTGGAAAATCGTGAGCTTCAGCATCTACGGCGCCACGCTGTTCTTTCTGTATACCGTGTCGACGCTCTACCACAGCCTGCGCGGTCGGGCGAAGCGGATTTTTCGCAAGCTGGACCACTATTCGATTTATTTCCTGATCGCCGGCACCTATACCCCGTTTACCCTGGTGACGCTGCGCGGCGGCTGGGGCTGGACCATTTTCGGCGTGATCTGGGGGCTGGTCGTGGTGGGGATCGTGGTGGAATCCCTGCCTCAGACCGGCAATCGCCTTTGGTCGCTGGGGATTTATATCCTGATGGGCTGGCTGGTGCTGCTGGCGCTCAAGCCCCTGCTTGAGGCGCTGCCCGGAGCGGGGTTCGTCTGGCTGCTGCTGGGCGGGATTTTTTACACCGGCGGCGTGGTGTTCTATCTGTTCGACGAGAAGATTCGTCATTTCCACGGCATCTGGCATTTGTTCGTGCTGGCCGGCAGCGTCAGCCATTACGTGACCATCCTGTTCTACGTGGCCTGATGCGTGGGATAAGGACTTGCCCGCGACCACTGGCATTCTGGTTCTGGACCAGCCGCGTCCTACCCACCGGTCCAAACCTGACCAAAATGGTCACTTGGCGCCCTGATATGTCATCTATAAAAATCATATATACCATAAATGAGTCTTATTCCCAGGTATCGATCTTCCAGCTTTCCTTATTTATCGATATTATTTAATAAGTTAAATGCTAACTACGCTACTTTTCGGCAATTGGCACGCTCTCTGCAGCATTTAAAGTGCAAAGGGACCGCGACTCGATCCCCCGGCCCCCTGCCTCAACAAAGGGTTTTTCGAAACAACATTCCGCAACAACCGAGGAGTCACTCCATGAAGAAGTTCCAACAAGGCTTCACCCTGATCGAACTCATGATCGTGGTCGCGATTATCGGCATCCTGGCCGCCATCGCCATCCCGGCCTATCAGGACTACACCGTCCGCTCCCAGGTCTCCGAAGCTTTCAATTTGGCCGATGGCATGAAGACCCCGGTCGCTGACATCTACAACGACACCGGCAAGTTCGCCAGCGCCGCGAGTGGCAACCTGGGCATTCCCGCCGCGGCTTCGGTGGTGGGTAAATACACCAAGACGGTTGGGGTAGCCGCCGGCATCATCACCGCCACCATGGGCGTCGAGGCCAACAACAATGTCGCCACTAAAGCTCTCGTACTGAGTCCTGTCGACAATGGCGGTTCGATTTCCTGGAACTGCCGGACCGCCGCCACCACCATTCCGGACAAGTATCTGCCCAAGGCGTGCCGCTAATACCGTTGAATTCCAGACCCTGGTTGGCTGGGGGTCTGGAACGCCCAGCAACCCAAAAAGGCCCCGTGGGGGCCTTTTTTATGGGAGAGCATCCAGATGCGTCCATTGTCCACAAATCGAACAGCCGCCGGTTTTACCCTGATCGAACTGATGATCGTCGTGGCCATCATCGGCATCCTGGCCGCCATCGCCATCCCCGCCTATCAGGATTACGTCATCCGCGCCCAGGTTTCCGAAGCCAATATTCTGGCCGGTGGCCTCAAGCCACAGGTCGCGGATATTTACGCCAACGAAGGGCAGTTGGCCAGCATGAACAGCGGTCAAATGGGCATACCCCTCGCCGTGAGCATCACCGGTAAATACACCACCAAGGTGGTGGTGGCGGGTGGCCTGATCACTGCCCACATGGGCAAGGAAGCCAACGTGAAGGTTTCCGGTCAGACGCTCGTGCTGTCGCCGTTCCAGAACGCCGGCTCCCTGGCATGGCAATGCCAGTTTAGCGGACCGCCCCAATATGCGCCAAAAGCCTGCCGATAAACTCAACGCCGCTTCATGCCTTGTTTTCAGGTTCTTCTCAAATTCACGGGTTGCCAGCAGGTGACCCGTTTTAGTTTTCGGGACACTGACTGGTCTCTCGCCTCCGTGGCGTTGCTATTCCCATTGATGGCGGCTTTGACACTGATCATCTACTGGCCTGGAGTTGGCGGCCCGTTTCTACTGGATGATTTCGCCAACCTCGACCAACTCGGCAAACTCGGTGGGGTGCGCGATTGGGAAACCTTTCGACTTTACGTGCTCAGCAATCAATCTGGTGTTGGTGGTCGACCCTTGTCGATGCTGAGCTTTCTCCTCAATGACAATCATTGGCCCTCCGATCCTCGCTCCTTCAAATACACCAACCTGCTTCTGCACCTGCTGACCGGTATTTTGCTGGCTTGGCTGATTTATCGGCTTCTATTGGCGCGCGACCCACGACGCAATACCACAGTCGCCGGCTGGGTGGCCTTGTTCACCGCCACGCTGTGGCTGCTTCACCCGTTCAATGTTTCGACCACGCTGTACGTCGTGCAACGGATGGCCATTCTCTCGGCGCTGTTCAGCATCACTGGTTTGTTGACTTACGTGGTTGGGCGCGACCTGCTAGCCCATCAACCGCACCGTGCTTACTTATTAATGACCGCCAGCATCGTCGTCTTTACGCCACTGGCGGTCTTCAGCAAGGAAAATGGCGCATTGCTGCCGCTGCTGATCGCGGTGCTGGAATATACCGCCTTGCGCCATCCGGCTTCCCAAAATCGCCCCTCCCCTCGATGGCTGATGCTCTTCCTGGGCCTGCCGAACCTGATCCTCATCGGCTATTTCGCCGTTCGCTGGAACGCCACCCTGGATGGCTATCAACTTCGCCACTTCACGCTTAGCGAGCGGCTGTTGACCGAAAGCCGCATTCTTCTCGATTACCTTCAGCAACTGCTCATCCCAAATCTCGGCGCCAGTGGCGTTTTCAACGAAAACCCCAGCCCTTCGCACGGCCTGCTCGACCCACCCACCACGTTAGCCGCCATCCTGGTCATCACGGCTCTCATCACCGGCGCCTGGAAAATACGCGCTCGCTATCCCCTTTTCAGCCTGGCCGTATTGTTTTTCTTCGCTGGGCATGTGCTGGAATCCACTTTCATACCCTTGGAGCTTTATTTCGAGCATCGCAATTATCTACCCGCCATTTTTCTCTTTTTACCGCTGACCCATGGGCTGGTCAGCAAGGCTTCACAATGGCGCTGGCTTCATGCCGTGCCGCTACTATTTATTGGTTTATTTGCCTTCCTGACCCATCAGCAAGCCATCCTCTGGGGCGATCAGGGCAGGCTGATCGCGTATTGGGCAAAGATCAATCCCTCCTCCATCCGCGCCCAACGGGCCTTGGCCATGGAGCTTGAAGCACATGGAAGATTTGACCTGGCCTTGCATCACCTTGACCAAACCCTGATTGACTTCCCAAAATCCTTGGAAATAGGCATTCATCGCACCCTGTTGCTTTGTCAATATTCCGGCATCGACTCCAAGAGACTGTCCGAATTGGAAAACACAGCCCGATTCGGCTACTATGACTTCCGAACCTATTTGCTGCTGGAAGAATTGATTAACGCCTTCACCCAGGGCCGTTGTCGCGGCGCCAGCGTGGCGAACGCGCATCGCCTGCTGGATGCCCTGCTGGAAAATCCATCCGCCCGCAACGTCACGGGTCCACAACGACAGCTTGCCCATCTGCGCGGCCTGGTTTATCTGCGGCAGAATAACCCAGCGCTGGCTCTGGACAGCTTTCAGCGATCACAACAACTCCTGCCAGACATTGAAGCCGGCTTGTTGCAGGTTTCGTTGCTGGCCAGCAAGGGTATGTTGGCGGAAGCCTTGAGTCATTTGAAAATGCTGCAAGGCAATTTTGCGGACAACCTGAAAAAAGCCTCCATGGTTCAAAAATCCAATTTCATTGCCGAAGCCGCGCGGCTGGAAAAAGCTATCCTGAACGATCTTGCCAAAGCCGGCCAACCCATAACGTCGCCCCCGCCATCACCCTGACGGAACCCTGACGGATCGGCTCCATGCGCCCAAAAATCATTCTGTTCCTGCCCGGACTCGCCGTAGGGCTGTTACTGGTCGTGGGATATGCGCTGTATCTGCCCGGCCAGGGCGGCATGTTCAATTTCGACGACTCGGTTAACCTAAAAGGGCTGGCTGATGTCCGGGACGGCTGGAGCGCGTTGGTTTTCCTGGTCACCGGCGAAGCCAGCACCCTGTCCCGACCCGTGGCGCTGGCCAGCTTTCTTCTTAACTGGGGCGACTGGCCCAGCACTCCACAAGGATTCTTGTACATCAACATCCTGATTCATCTGCTGAATGGCGCGCTGCTCGCCTGGCTCGTACTGCGTCTGGTTCGCCTGGTCCAACCCCAACCGACCCAGCGCGCCGAGTGGATCGCGATCAGCACCGCCACCCTGTGGTTGCTCTCTCCGCTGCTGGCTTCGACCTCGCTGATCATTATTCAGCGCATGACCAGCCTGTGCGCGACCTTCGTGCTGGCTGGCCTGCTGGCTTATCTGATCGGGCTGTCGTGGGAAGCGTCCGGTCGAGCAAAGCGTGGCCGGTGGCTGCAAGCCGGAGGCATTAGCCTGGGTACGCTCTTGGCGGTGCTGTCCAAGGAAAATGGCATCCTGCTTTCGCTGTACGCTTTGATCCTGGAAGGAACCGTGCTGGCCGGCGTTACTGAACTCAGCGCCGCGCGTCGGTGGCGAATGCGGCTGTTGGCCGCGCCGCCTCTGTTCCTGGCGGTCTACATCGCGCTAACCTGGCCGACCATGATGGCTGTCTACGCCGGCCGCGATTTTACCCTCGGTCAGCGCTTGATGACCGAGGCGGTGATTCTCTGGGACTACCTGCGCCTGGCCCTGTTGCCGCGTCCGATCGCCTTCTCGCCGTTCAACGACGACTATCCCGTGGTGCGCGGCCTGTTCGAGCAGCCTTGGGCATTGATCGCCCTGTTGAGCTGGTTGGCGGTACTGGCGCTGGCCTTCCGGCAGCGACGGCGCTGGCCGCTGTTCGCCCTGGCGGTCTTATGGTATCTCGGCGGCCACGCCCTGGAATCCACCGTGCTGCCGCTGGAATTTTATTTTGAGCATCGCAACTATCTGCCGCTGGTCGGCCCCGTGTTGGCGCTGAGTTGGTGGGTCTGGACGCTTCAGCCAGGCAGCGCGCCGCGCCGGATCGCCCTGACCGCCCTCGGTGGCTACACCTTGCTACTAGCGGCCATGCTCTGGCAGTTGACCACGCTCTGGGGACAACCGATGATCGCCGCCGAACTGTGGGCGCGGCGCCATCCGACCTCACCGCGCGCCATCCATTTTCTCGCCACCAGCTACCTGGCGGTCGGCAACGTCAACACCGCCCGCCAAATCCTGGAACGAGCGGCCTACGCCCGCCCCGCTTCGGTGGGTATCGCGCTGGTAGCGCTACCGTTCACCTGCAAGAACGGCGACCCTGAGGCAACGCGGGCGCTTTATCGGCTGGCCGAGGCCCATGCCGCCACTGGTGAATACAGTGGGGCTTCAGCCGATTCACTATCACGCCTGCGGGAAATGCTCAAGCAAGGCCAATGCCCTGGCCTTGAATGGGCGGACTTGCGCACGCTGGTGGATCGGCTGATGGCCAACCCCCTTTATGTCGCTACTGGCCGCCGGCTTGGTCACCTGCATTACATCCAATCCGAACTTTACCGCGACGAACGCGATCTCGACGGCACCCTGCGGCATCTGTTCGCCGCCCATGCCGCCGATCCCGATATCGGTGCCATCGCCTTGATCGTCGGCACCCTGCTCAGCGCCGGCTTACGCGACGAGGCCCGAGCCTTTCTCGAACAGGTGCAACAGAATTTACCCTTGAATCCAGTGCTGCGGATTGAGTGGCGCAAGATTGTTGGACAACTTCGGGATGCTACGGAGGCTACCCAAGAGCTTCATTCTTCCCATTAGAGCCTATACCGAAACTAACCTCATGAATGGATTTAAAAATCCTCAACATCTCGACTTTGGCCATTCAGGGCGTAGAAGCGAGTTGATCCAGCAAGACATTCCAGGTCTCAGGGGTCAATACGTGAGGTTCGGGGTGATCCATTGAGTTCGTGAAATACTTTTCGGCCCAGAGAACCCGGCTGACCATGGCTAATACGTCCGAAAAGGTCGCCTCGGATTTGCGATACCAGGCGGTCACCCGAATCGGCAGGCCTGGCCCAGGGCGCCCCAGCGGTGCGCCATCAGGCAGACCAGCGAAAACAGGGCGAATAGCGCTGGGGTGGTCCGGGTGATCGCCCGGTCGGACCACTGCCGCTGGGTCCGACCCCCCAATGCCGCCGCGTCTCTTCAAAGGTGACTTCGACATTCCAGCGCCGGACAAACTGGGCGATGATCGTCGTCGCCGGGCGATCAAGCTCGGTACTGAAGACCGCCATCGGCTCCATCGCGCCGGTCGGATCCACGATCAGGACCCAGCGAATCGCCACCGGCCGCTCGCCCGGGGTATACCACAAGCTGACATTGCTCAAGATCCGACCTGGCGCGTCGTCCCGCCATACCAGGGTATCTCCACGTCTTTGCCAGACGCCCGCGCCTCGGCGATCCGGTCTTTCAGCGCCGGCAAGCGTTTCCCTTTCAACGGCTTGGGGCCGCGGCGGGGCGGGGCGTTGCGGTCGGGAAACGCATGCAGTTGGGCATCCAGTCGCAAGCGACCGACCAGGGTGACCCCTCGGGCGATGCAGGTATGCGCCAGGCGCACACAGGCGTATCCGCCATCGCCGATCGAGGTCCAGCGTCGCCCGCCCCGCCAGCGCGCGATCACCTTGACCGGCTGGATCGTCCACTCCACCGTGGTCTCATGGCGGCGCTGGGCCTTGGTGTTCGCCCGTTCCGAGGGGGCCAGGAGGGTTAAAAAGGGCAATGCCCACGGGCGGGTGCTCCACGGTACCGGTATTAACAACATCAGACTGATCCATTTGAGGCCGTAACACTTGACTACCGTACTTTTGGTTGACCGCACCGCATCCCGATACCGGCCCTTGGCTTTAATCTGGGAACCCTTACGCCGTTCGATCGTTTCGTCCACCCCGATCTCGACGGGTAGCCAGGCGGGCAGGAGCAGGATCAACAGCCCCAGCAGAATCTGGGCCCCCTGGAGGCCAGACCATCGCGCCCGATTCAAGACCCGATGGTACTGCTCAAACCGCCGTTCCCCGCCCAGCCCCACCGCCCGCAGCACCGACGCCACCGTGCGCGGTCCCCGACAGAGCACCGCCCCCATCCACAAGACTTGCACGTGGCGCCACACCGGTTGGGTAAAGAGTGCGGCAAACGGCGCCCAGACCGCTATCATCGTTTCAGGCAGAGGCATCAGCATCGGGGTGCCTTCATGGGTTTGGTCACCCGCAGAGGATACCCCAGCGAGGTCTCTGCCTACCTTATCCTCGCGTCAGAACCCCAAAATGGCCAAAGTCGAGATCATATGACTACAGCAATTCCCGGCGTCTTGATTTATAAGGACTTTTTCGTATAATTAAATGACGTTTATGAAAAATATCCTTAAAAATCTATGTCACAAAAATAAGAGGCCGGGAATTGCTGATATGACTACACTAACAACACTACCTTTTCGTCCCGAAATCCAGGGCCTACGGGCGATTGCTATCCTTCTCGTGGTACTGGCCCACGCAGAGATAGCAGTTTTCTCCGGTGGTTTTGTTGGAGTTGATGTGTTTTTTGTACTCTCTGGGTATTTAATCACCGGTCTTTTGGTTCGCGAATACGCGAGCCGTGGGACCATTAATTTTACGGGATTTTTTGCCCGACGGCTAAAACGCCTGTTGCCTGCATTGCTCGTGATGCTATGCCTAGTGATACTGATTTCTTCGGTGTTACTTTCAAGCCATGAGGCCAGGGAACAAAATGCCTCGGCGGTGTATGCGGCCACGTGGACAAGTAATCTATATTTTGCGTTTTCGACGCTCGATTACTTCGCCGAACTAAAAACACGAGATTTGTTCCTCCACACTTGGTCATTGGGCGTAGAGGAGCAATTCTATGTGGTCTGGCCGCTCCTTTTGCTCCCCGCGCTCACACTGTTGACGCGGTATTTGGGACGCGACCGCCATCACAAGCAGCTACTATTCATACTCGGTCTATTTTTTGTGAGCAGCCTTGGATTGTCCTGGTATTGGACAATGACTCAGTCGATGTGGTCTTTTTACCTGATGCCGGCGCGCATCTGGCAGTTTTCGCTGGGGGCTGGAGTATTTGTGTGGTTCCGCAGCCGCGATCAAGACATTGAAGGCGATCATGCACAGGGATTATCGCGTTTGTGCGGCGTTAGGTGTGAATTTGTCGGACTGATACTGATCATCGGTAGTGCTGTATTATTGCACCCCGATCTGACCTATCCTGGCTTCTGGGCCCTATTGCCCTCGCTGGGCGCCGCGCTGGTGATTGCAGCCGGACATCAAACCAGGGCTCGGGGCTCCAAAGGAGTGATCGGACATCCCGCGTTGGTCTGGATTGGAAATTGCTCATACTCTTGGTATTTATGGCATTGGCCAGTCCTGATGCTGGGTTTTGCCTACGGCATGCAATACCGTCTTGCTGAAACCCTTGGACTCGTGATGTTATCCTTGCTGTTGGCGGTACTGAGTTATCGTTGGGTCGAGCAACCCTTTTGGAAGGGTCGGTTCAGTCGTGCGGTGCCGACACGAATTATTTTACAATCGATTCTTGCTATGCTGCTTGTGATTGCAGGCACGCGAAATTATTTCAATTTAACCCAGCCTGCCCATGACGATGCTCCACAGTATCTTTCGCCCATCAGCGCGGCACGTTCGGATGTACCCATTATTTACGCTCATGGCTGTGATGCTTGGTATGCCAACGCGGATGTTCGACCTTGCTTGTTCGGTGAATCAAATGCACCCAAAACAGTGGTGCTGCTTGGCGACAGTATTGGCGCGCAATGGTTTTCGTTGCTGCCTGAGATATTCCCAGTCCCTGAGTGGCGTATTGTGGTGTTGACTAAGTCAGCCTGCGCGATGGTTGATGAAGATTATTTCTACAGCCGTATCGGGCAGATTTATACGGTTTGCACCCAATGGCGTAACGCGGTGTTGGATTACCTGGCGTCACTTCAGCCGGATATCATATTTTTGGGGAGCGCTGCAACCTATGATTTTTCCGAGACGCAATGGATCGCTGGATCAATACGTGTTCTGACACAGTTGACTGAAGCCAACACCCACGTCATTGTCGTGCCAGGTACACCCCATCTATCTTTTGATGGGCCAGGTTGCCTTGCTCGATACGCGACCACCGTGCATGAACCTGCTGTCGCAGGCATTTCGGTCTGCCACGAGACGTTGACGAAAACCCAAGCCGCTGATGTAGCTAACTATCTTCAGCAAGCCGCGCAACGCTTCCCAAACGTGAGTGTATTGAATCTTAATGATCTAGTATGCCCCAACGAACACTGTGCTGCGCAAGATTCGAATGGCTTTATAGTATTCCGGGATAGCCAACACCTTACTGATTCATTTGTCCGGGCACAAGCACCAAAGGTAATGAGTCGCCTAAAGAAACTTGGACTAATGGTAAAGAATAATTTGGACTAACAGGTAATGAAAGCCATGGCGCTGATCAAGGGTTTTAGCGCTGATTACACTGCGGAAATCCTGGCGTTGATTCGCCAAAGTGAGAACAGCTCGGCCGAATTCAAATCGGCGAATGCCCACCCCGATTCACTGGCGATGGAACTGGTCGCCTTCGCTAATACCCAGGGAGGAATCTTGTTGATCGGCGTCGAGGATGACGGATCCATTTCCGGCTTGACCGAATCCACGGATCACGAAGCGCGCATTGCCAATATCGCTCGCAATAATGTCAATCCACCCATCAACATCGAATCCACCATAGTCTCCATGCCGGAAGGCCGAATTTTGATGGTCAAGGTGGACCGGGGCCGGGACCGCCCCTATCAGACTCTACAAAACCAGTTTCTGGTTAGAGTGGGCTCTACCAACCGCACCGCCACCCAAGGTGAACTCCTGCGCCTCTTTCAGCAGGCCGGCCTGTTCCACTATGATGCCACGGCGGTTCATGGAACCGGCATCGCCGATCTCAATCTTGCCGCGCTGGATCGCCATTTCAGTCAATATGGTTTTGACCTAACTGCGGAAGAAGACAAACCACGCATTCTCGCTAATGCCGATGTGATGACCGAGACGGGAGAAACCACGGTTGCTGGCCTGTTGCTATTTGGCATCAATCCCCAACGCTATCTGTCATATGCCGGCATTTCCTTCGCGCATTTCGCCGGTGATCAAGTGACCGAGGAACTGATTGACAAACAGGTTATCGAGGGCGTCCTGGGATTTCAGGTCGATTCTGCCCTGGCGGTGATTCGCAACAACCTTCGGCGTCCCAGTCGGATTCAGGGGCCGCGCGCTGAAGACACCCATTTCCAATATCCCGACAAAGTATTTCGGGAGTTGCTGGTCAATGCTTTGGTTCATCGCAACTACGCCATTACCGGTTCGCGCATTCGCATCCAAATGTTTGCCGATCGGATCGAATTTATCAGCCCCGGAAGATTGCCAAATTCCGTCAATATCGCCAAACTACCGATGGGGGTTTCCTATGCGGTCAACCCCATCATTGTTAAATTCATGGAGAACATGCGCTACATGGATCGGCTGGGGCGCGGATTGCCCATGGTTTGGCAAACGGCCCGAAAAAATCAACGCGAGGTTCGATTTCAGGAAATCGGCGAGGAATTTCAAGTGACTCTAGGACGTTAATCGCTAGTCCCGTTTCATGGGTGTTCTCGTTAAACAGACGAAGAAACAGGTGAGGTTGGATTGATGGGTATCCAAGCGTGCCATATTGGGAACTGTCGCTTTTAGTCGGTGATTTGACCGCGCTGGATAGCGATGGCGAGTATGATTTAATTGTCTCCGTGGATAATTTGGAACACATCGAAAACGATCTCGACGTGTTGCGGCGTTTCCATCGAGCCATGAAGCTGAATGGAACGCTGGTCGTCCATGCGCCGCATTACTACCGACGCTGGCCGGTATTCAAGTGGAGCCGCAACTTTGATGTAACCGGCCACGTCCGGCCCGGTTATCACCTACTGGAACTGGTCGAACGGGTACGCAAGGCAGGCTTCACCATCAAACGGGCGGGATTCAGCTATGGTTTCCTGGAGAATCTTGCCAACAATCTGAGTTATAGGATTAGCGCGGCGGAGCAAAAGAATCGGGTGCTTTACGCTCTTCCATTTCCTGTGCTGAATCTCAGCGCCTGGTTTGGACAGTGCGGCAAGCCCGGTATGGGCGCCGAGGTGTAGTGCATGGCCCATCGCCTGCCTGCTGGGTCAAAACCCGCCCAAACCGATCATTTAGTGTAAGAATTTGAAAATAATAAAGTAAATTATCGCGGGCGTGGGCTTTCCCGCGATCGTTCGCAAGTCTGAAGCGGAATGCGCGATGACCGATTATGATTCCCCTTGGAAGGACGTGTTGGAGCGGTACTTCGCCGCCTTCACTGCGTTTTTCTTCCCTGCCGTCCACGCAGGCATCGACTGGGCGCGGGGGTACGCCTTTCTGGACAAGGAATTGCAGCAAATCGCGCGGGATGCGCGGCTGGGGCGGCGCTACGCCGACAAGCTGGTTCAGGTGTGGCGGCGGGACGGCGACGAGGTGTGAGTGCTGGTCCATGTCGAGGTCCAGGGCCAGTACGAGGCGCGGTTCGCCGAACGGATGTTCACGTACTACACCCGCATTCGCGATCGCTACCAACGCCCGGTGGGCAGTCTGGCGGTGCTGACGGATGGTCGGCGCCGCTGGCGGCCGGCGGCGTACCGGCAGGACTTGTGGGGCTGTGCGCTACACTGGCGCTATCCGCTGGTCAAACTGCTGGACTACCGGGATCGGGAAGCGGAGTTGGAAACTCATGCCAACCCGTTTTCGGTCGTAGTCCTGGTGCACCTCAAGGCTCAGGCCACGGCCCGGGATTCGGACGCGCGCTACGCTTTGGAAATGGCGACTGGCGCGCGGGCTGTACCACCGGAACTGGTCGCGTCAGGATGTCATCGATCTTTTCCGGTTTCTGGATTGGGTGCTGGTGTTGCCGGAAGCGGTGGAAGATCGGCTATGGGCGGAACTGCAACAGTACGAGGAGCAACAGGTCATGCGCTATGTGACGAGCGTGGAGCGAATCGGGATTAAAAAAGGCTTGCAGCAGGGCTTGCAGCAGGGTGAAATTCGTGTTTTGCGCCGACAGTTGACGCGGCGTTTTGGCGAACCGCCGGCTTGGGTGGAAATCCGGCTGCGGGATGCTTCGCCAGAACAACTGGAGACTTGGGCCGAGCGTCTGTTGGCGGCCAGCCGCCTGGAGGAGGTTTTCGAGGCGAGCGGCGGACACTGAGCAATCCTGGCTTCTCCTCCGTTTGAAGTCTTTGTGAAAGGAGCCTGACCATGCAAGCCATTGAATTTGAAGCCATCGCCGATCAGCATATGCTGCGACTGCCGGATCATGTGCCCGACGGCGTCCGGCTCCGGGTTTGTTGCTCCTGGATGACGTGATGAATGCAGTTCCCAAGCGGCGACCAGGGGATAGGCTACATCGTCAGCCATCACCGAAGCTGGCCGATTCAGTGGTCATGCACGATGACCTGATTACACCTGCCGTGCCTGAAGAAAGACTGGAACGCCCTGAAGTGATTCTGCTGGACACCCATGTCTGGGTTCGCTGGGTCAATCCCCAGGCGAACCCCTTATCACCTGGAATCCTCGATTGCATCGAAACCGCCGAGCAATTGGCGGTCAGCGCGGTTACCTGATGGGAGGTCGCCTGGCTGGCTTGGCGAGGTCGTTTGCAACTCAGGCTGAGCTTACTGGACTGGCTCGATTTTCCAGCCTATCTTGGATTGGCCGATAAACTGATTGATCGATGAAGAAGTGAGGTGGACCCCTTGTCCAGACAATTTTTAGCCGAATTTAAGGTAGTACCTCTGCGCTTTTGAGGGACAGGTTGATAGCCCTGTCGGCATACACCTCGGCTGGTGTTCGGTAATCCAGGGCCTGGTGGGGGCGCTGGTGGTTGTAGAATTCAAAGTAGCGGTGTAGGCCGTGATACGCCTCCTCCATGGTCTGATAGCCCTGGGGGTAAACCTCCTCGTACTTGACCGATCGCCACAGGCGTTCCACCAAGATATTGTCATGCGCGCGGCCCCGACCGTCCATGCTGATCCGGATCCCCGCTTGAGCCAGCCGGCCCGTGAACGCGGCGCTGGTAAACTGTGTCCCCTGATCCGTGTTGAAAATCAGCGGCCGACCGACTCGCAGCGCGTCGTCCAGGCAATCGAGGCAGAACCGAGTCTCCAGCGTGTTGGAGAGCCGCCACGCCAACACCTGGCGGCTATACCCGTCCAGGATCGCCGCCAGGTACACGAACCCGGCGAGCAGTCGAATGTAGGTAATATCGGTGCTCCACACCTGATCCGGTCCGGTGATCGTCATGCCTCGCAACCAGTACGGGTAAACGCAGTGCTCGGGATCGACCTGCGACAACCCCGGTTTGGGGTAAATGGCCGCCAAGCCCATCTGGCGCATCAGGCGCAGCACCCGCTTGCGATTCACCGCATACCCGGCGCGGCGCAACACGGCGGTCATCTGCCGACTCCCGTAAAACGGATGCGCGGTGTATTCCTCGTCCAGACGGCGCACCAATTCCAGGTTCAGGGCGCTCGGTGCGGCACGCCGGTCATATCACGTGCTCCGGTTCAGCCCCAACAGCTCACATTGCACCGCCAGCGACAGGGCGGGATGGTCCGGTTCGATCCACCCCCATCTCACGGCGGCGGGTTCAGTCCCGACTTTTTTTTCAACCACTCCACCTGCACTTGCAGCCGCCCGATCTGGCCGTACAGCGCCTCGGCGTCCGTCCCGTCCTCGACCCGGCGCCGGCCCCGCCGGCGCTCGAACCACACCTTGAGTCCGTCCTGGGCCTCGCGTTTCCACGTGGCCACCTGATGCGGATGCACCTCGTAGGCGCCCGCGATCTCGTTGACCGTCTTACGACCGGCCAGCGCTTCCAGCGCCACTTTCGCCTTCAACTCCGCACTGAATACTTTCCGCTGCATCGCTCGTCTCCGCCTCCTCATGCGGTTCTAGCCGTGCAGGGTACTACCTTATTTAACTGTCTAAAATTCGGGGACCACTATAAAGTCATCCTTGAGCGCGAGATGGTATGCTCCAAGCCCACGGCCCGGATCGTATGCGGAAGCATGAACTTTTCGCAACAGGATGATGAGGCGTGACCTTTTCGCCTGAATCACCGCGTAATATCTTCAGACTTTCGCTTGGGGTTTTATAAACTCGATTTTCTGATACTTGGCTATCGCCTGGTTTGCACCAAAACCACATGAACCACTTGTTGCTCGTCACCACCTCGTACCCGGATGAGAGCGAAGGGGCTGCTGCCGCCGGAACCTTCGTGCGGGACTTCGCGCAAGCATTGTTGACCACACTGAACGTAATCGTTATTACGCCTGGCAAAACAACGCGCGTTACCCAAGAACAGCACTTGCAGGTACGACGCTTCGCGGTCCCGCGCCAGCCGCTTTCCCTGCTGTCCCCAGCTAATCCAACGCATTGGCCAGCCATCATCGCCACCCTGCGGGCAGGTGGGAGGGCCGTGCGACAAGCGTGCGCGGAAGTTCCTGTGGCCCATATTTTCGCGCTCTGGGCCTTACCCAGCGGATATTGGGCTATGCAAGCCGGACGACGTTTTAACATTCCCTATAGTACTTGGGCGCTGGGCAGCGACATCTGGACCTTGGGGAAAATACCGATAGTGCGCGGGACGCTGCGACGGGTGCTGCGTGACGCAGCAAACCGCTATGCCGACGGCTTGACTCTCAAGAAGAATGTGGAGCGCATTGGCGGCAAACCGTGCGGTTTTCTTCCCAGTTGCCGCGTGCTAGCTGATGGTCGAACGAAAACCTTGCGTGACCATCCGCCCTATCGTCTAGCTTTTCTAGGCCGCTGGCACCCTAATAAAGGCATTGACTTACTGTTGCAAGCGCTGGAATTGCTGGGCGATGAGGACTGGCAACGCATCGAGGCGATTCGTATCCACGGCGGCGGACCATTCGAAAACCAAATTCAAGCCCAAAAAAACCCTCTCATCCATGCGGACCGCCCCTTGACCATCGGCGGTTATCTAGATCGTGATGGCGCGCGGGAATTACTGAATTGGGCGGATTATGTCGTGATTCCCTCTCGGATTGAGAGTATTCCGGTCATCTTCTCGGACGCCATGCAGATGCGGTGTCCGGTGATTGCCATGCCGGTCGGAGACTTGCCGCAACTGATCGCGGAGCATCGCTGTGGATTGCTGGCAACGACAGTGAGCGCTGCCAGCTTCGCTCGAGCCCTGCGTCAGGCGCTGACCACGACGCCGGCGGACTTAGCGTCGGGGCTGGACACAGCTGCGAGCGTATTCGATGTCGCCGCCGCAGCGCGCGATGTGGCCACGCTGTTGCAGCGGAATGTGCGATGACCGATGTTGATTAGACCTGTTCCCAAACAGGTATCATAGGTTATTGAACAACATAGTGATTTTTAAGATGGCACAAGCCAGCAACCATTAAAATAACTTGATCGCCAAAATTCTTTATGCGATTACGGAATTTAATAGAGAGAATCTGAAAACTTTTCATATCGCCAATCAGGTTTTCGACGATGACACGAATCCGACTGATGGCCCTATTTTCTTTCTTTTGTTGCGGAGTTAACGTCGGATCTGGATTATCTTTTGACTGATGTGGCTTTTTATAGGGGAGATGAATTTTGTGAAAAGCAGGGTAGCAATCTTTAATCCCTTGATAGGCTAAATCGACATACCCTTCAACGCTGTCGATTGCACACATCTCTAACCGGTTGATTGAGCATGAAGATCAGAGGCCAATTGCATTCCCCAAGCGAGGTCGCGAGCGCGCTGCAAGCCGATCCAGAGGGCTTGGGGGCCGGGGGGTCCATCGCACTTGCGGCCCAAATGGCCGCCGAGGCGGGCGATCCAGCCGAGCATGGCCGGCAGCGGGGGCGGGATGACTGGCGGGGGCTGGCGGTGAATCGCGACGTAGACGGCCCGCCATTCGGCCGGGTCCAGCACGGCGTCGCAGGGCAACTCGGGGGTGGTCCGCCCCAACAGAGTCAGGTACTGGATCCGCCAAGCGATGATCAGGTACAAGGCCAAGGCCGGTTCCAGCCGCTCCAGGGTGCTGAGCTGCAAGGCCTCCACCCGGCAGCCGGTTTTCAAGATTCTGAAAAAAACTTCGATACTCCAACGACTTCCATACCACTGGATCCATTCGGCCGCTTGGGCGAGGGTATCGGCCCGGCGATTGCTCAACAAGCGCCAGTCGAGCGGTTCGACCCCGGCGGGGGCAAACTCTTCCCGCGCCCGCAGCGCGGTGGCCGTCACCGGGTCGCCGCCCGTGGGGTGCAGGGTCACCCGTTCGGCCCGCACCGTCAGCACCACCGGCCGGCTCGGCCGGGCCGGCCGGGCCGGCAGGGTGAACGTCACCTCGCCCAACACCGGCGCTTGCGCCAGGCGGTCCCACAATTTGTCGCCCTCCGCCAGGCAGCGATTGTGGGTGGCCCGGATCAGCCAGTCGATCCCGGGCTCCCGTTGCGCCCGGACCATGAACTCGTGAATATCGCATTCCCGGTCGGCGACGTAGACCAGCCGGGTGTCGGGCAGGCTGGCGGCCAGCTCGGCGCAGCGCGCGAAGCCTTCCAGCCAGCGCATGCTTTCCTTGGCTTCGATCGGCCAGTGCCGTTTGTCGTCGCCGAACGTCGCCCGGTCGCGGGTCCACAGCCAGGCGTCCAGCACGCCCAGCGGCACCCCGTCCGGCGCGACCGCCAGGGTCGGGTGGACGTACAGCCCGTGCTGCCGGAGATAGCTCAACGGCCCCAACCCGGCGATGCCCGGCTGGGCGGTATAGTCCAACTCCGTGCTGTCCTGCACGCACAAGACCACCCGATGGCGGCGCATCCGCTCGATGCTACAGTCCCAGTGCGGCGCGAGCACTTGCTCCCACGTCACCGCCTCATGGGCCAGCAACCGATACGCCGCCTGGGTCTCCGCCCAGCCCCCGCAGGCGACCGGGATGCTCGCCCCCGGTCGCGCGCCCAGCCGTTCCGCCACGCGGACCAACCGTCGGTTCAGTCGGGCATCCCCCAGGTTCGCCCCGCCCAATTCCGCCGCCGCCCAACTCACCGCCGCCGTCTCCGTCATCACGTCCGCCTCATGCCTCTTGACCTCCCCTGCAGATAAGGGCGGCGGTTCTTGGAATCAAGATGTGTGGAATCGACAGGCTATAATGGATATACGGATGCTTTTCGTAGTCATCAAGAAATGATGCGAGCTTGCTTTCTCAAGACTGATGAACTCGTGATGAAGCTGCTGCATGTAGTTGAGAAAACTGATGTGGCAGCAGTAAAGACTGTTCAAGAACGGTTGTGTAATATAAATGACTGCGCAATGGCTCTAACTGATTGTATTGCTGACACATTAGGTTACATACTCGGCGTGTCCTTCGGACAGTGGAATGCTGGGTTACTGATGCAAAAATGTGTCGGACTCGTAGATGCTCCTGCTGCATACCCTGATTTTCCTCCAGCACGAGCGTTGCAGCATTACATGACTTCTCTGAAAGGCCAGAGCGTTGCATCGTTTGTTGCAAAGAATGAAACTGGCATTCTTTGTGATGATGTTGAAAATGGCGATGACATCGTTGGATGGGTGCGGGTTTTTATTGAACCTGCTGGATGTTCTTGATCTGGTCGTTGATGGTTTCGATGATGGCCCGCTTGCGCAACAACAGCTTATCGACCATGGGCATCAATTTGTTGTGCATGTTCCGACGAATCTTGGTGATCAAGTGCAGGCCCCGCTCCCACAGGACGTGGAACAGTTGCGAGGAAATGTAGCCGCGATCGCCGATCAGCTTGCCGGTCAAGCCCCGAGTCAGCTCCGGTACCGGTTCCCGGTCATCCACGTTGCCGGGGGTGATGCGGAAGGCGAGGAGTTCGCCCCGGTCATTGACGACGAGATGGAGCTTGAAGCCGTAGAACCAACCCATGGAAGTTTTGCCCCGGCGAGCGACGGCCTTGAAAACTTTGTGGCTGTGGATCCGGCGGTTGTGGCACACCACCAGGGAGGTGGCATCGATGAAGGCGATCCCGGTGTCCTGGCCGCGCCGGTTATGCACGTAGATGCACAGCGGCATCAGGGCGGTGGGGATCAGTGCGACAAACCGATTGTAGCTCAAAAGGTTGGGAAACTCGCCCCGACAGTGCCGGCACAGGTGCAACAAGTAAAACGCCTTGAAATTGCGATACTGGGCCTGATGGAAATAAATTAAAATCGTCATGATCTCGCCGAGGGTCAGCCGCGAGGAACGCTTCCGCTGGCGCGTGCCGTCGGTCAGGAGCTGGCGATGCCAGGCGGGCAGGAACACCCGGCAGAAATCATCGACGTCGCAGTACAGGTCTTCTAAGCTCATGGGGGTGGCTCTTGGGGCAGCGGAGGTGATCACCGGGAACCTTAGCAGGTTCCGCTCCAAGGGGGCCCCCATCCTTATCCGGAACTCACGTTAATCAGTAAGATGAAGATGTGGGTAATCGGGTGCCTTCAACGGACGAGAGACCGGCCTGGTTGGGGTTCAGTTCATCTTTCAATAACGCATAGTCATGCCGACTCCCAGCGGCCGTCGGACCGACAACGGGTGAAGTGGACCCCTTGTCCAGACAATTTTTAGCCGAATTTAAGGTAGTGCCTCTGCCTCAGTGGGTGACAGGATCGAAGTCCTGTCGGCATACACCTCGGCGGGTGTTCGGTAGTCCAAGGCCTGATGGGGCCGCTGGTGGTTGTGGAATTCGAAGTAGCGGTGCAACCCCTGATAGGCCGCATCCACCGTCTCATACCCTTTGGGGTAGACCTCTTCATACTTCACCGATCGCCATAAGCGCTCCACGAAGAGGTTGTCATGGGCCCGTCCCCGACCATCCATGCTGATGCGGATACCGGCCTCCGCCAGGCGGCGGGTAAACGCGAGGCTGGTGAACTGGACCCCCTGATCCGAGTTGAAGATCAACGGTCGGCCGACCCGCAAGGCGTCGTCCAGGCAGTCGAGGCAGAACCGGGTCTCCAGGGTGTTGGAAAGTCGCCAGGCCAACACCTTGCGGCTATACCCGTCCAGGATCGCCGCCAGATACACAAACCCGCCGAGCAGCCGGATGTAGGTAACGTGAGTTCCGGATAAGGATGGGGGCCCCCTTGGAGCGGAACCTGCTAAGGTTCCCGGTGATCACCTCCGCTGCCCCAAGAGCCACCCCCATGAGCTTAGAAGACCTGTACTGCGACGTCGATGATTTCTGCCGGGTGTTCCTGCCCGCCTGGCATCGCCAGCTCCTGACCGACGGCACGCGCCAGCGGAAGCGTTCCTCGCGGCTGACCCTCGGCGAGATCATGACGATTTTAATTTATTTCCATCAGGCCCAGTATCGCAATTTCAAGGCGTTTTACTTGTTGCACCTGTGCCGGCACTGTCGGGGCGAGTTTCCCAACCTTTTGAGCTACAATCGGTTTGTCGCACTGATCCCCACCGCCCTGATGCCGCTGTGCATCTACGTGCATAACCGGCGCGGCCAGGACACCGGGATCGCCTTCATCGATGCCACCTCCCTGGTGGTGTGCCACAACCGCCGGATCCACAGCCACAAAGTTTTCAAGGCCGTCGCTCGCCGGGGCAAAACTTCCATGGGTTGGTTCTACGGCTTCAAGCTCCATCTCGTCGTCAATGACCGGGGCGAACTCCTCGCCTTCCGCATCACCCCGGCAACGTGGATGACCGGGAACCGGTACCGGAGCTGACTCGGGGCTTGACCGGCAAGCTGATCGGCGATCGCGGCTACATTTCCTCGCAACTGTTCCACGTCCTGTGGGAGCGGGGCCTGCACTTGATCACCAAGATTCGTCGGAACATGCACAACAAATTGATGCCCATGGTCGATAAGCTGTTGTTGCGCAAGCGGGCCATCATCGAAACCATCAACGACCAGATCAAGAACATCCAGCAGGTCGAACACACCCGGCACCGCAGCGTCACCAACGCCATGGTCAACGTCCTGGCCGCCTTGGTGGCCTATACCCATCAACCCTGCAAGCCCTCGCTGAACTTGTCTCAAAATCAGCTTAAGCTGTTGACTTGAAGTGAATAATAATACGGAACTCACGTTAGGTAATGTCGGTACTCCACACGTGATCCGGGCCGGTCACCGGCACGCCGCGCAGCAAGTACGGGTAGACCCGGTGATCGGGGTCGGCCTGCGACAGCACCGGTTTCGGGTCGATCGCCGCCAACCCCATCTGCCGCATCAGGCGCATCACGCGCTTGCGATTCACCGCATGGCCAGACCGGCGCAGCACCGCCGTCATCCGCCAGCTGCCGTAGAACGGATGGGCCGTGTACTCCTCGTCCAGCCGGCGCATCAGCGCCAGGTTCAGGGCGCTCGGTTCGGCAGCCCGGTTGTACCACGTGCTCCGGTTCAGTCCGAGCAGCTCGCACTGGGTGGCAGGGCAATCGCGCTATGAGGGGGTTGACAAACGGCGAAGTGACCGTATGTCGGGGTAAAACCCACACGGTGAAGGCCCCCTCATGTTACCGCGCTTACTCGACCCCCGCCCGTATTTTACCCATCTTCCTGACCCCCGCCGGGTGACCCGGAATAAACTGCATCCCCTGCAGGATATTTTGATGATGGTGCTCTGTGCCGTACTCAGTGGCGTGGAGGACTGGGTGGGGATGGAGGCGTTTGCGGAAGAAAAAGAGGCCTGGTTGCGGGGTTTTCTGGACCTGCCGAACGGGATTCCCTCGCACGATACGTTGAGCGACGTGATGGGACGAATGGATCCGGTCGCGTTCCGGGCCGCGTTTACCGCGTGGGCGACCGCAGCGTTACCGAATCTCGCCGGTGAGCAGGTCTGTGTGGATGGCAAGACCGTGCGCGGGAGTCGCGACGGCGAGAACCCGGCGGTGCATTTAGTGAGTGCCTTTGCCGGACAGGCCCGTTGGGTGTTGGCCCAGCAAGCGGTCGCCGAGAAATCCAATGAGATCACCGCAATTCCCGACTTGCTGGCGTTACTTGATCTGCGGGGTGCGGTGGTATCCACCGATGCGATGGGCTGTCAGAAAGCCATTGCCCAAACCATCATTGATGCTGGCGCCGATTACGTCTTGGCGTTGAAGGATAATCATCCAACACTCTGCGAGGATGTCCAGCTCTGGCTCGATACCGAAGTGGCCTGCGGGCGCCTACCGATCCAGGAAACGATCGAGAAAGACCACGGCCGGATAGAGATCCGGCGTTATGCGGTCAGCAGCCAAATTGATTGGCTCGAAGCGAAACCGGACTGGGCCGGACTCCAAGCCGTCGGCCGGGTGGAATCCACCCGGATCATCGGCGACCACGCCAGCACGGAATGTCGGTATTTTTTATGCTCGTTTCCGGATCGTGATCGGTTCGCGACCGCCGTGCGTGGTCACTGGGGCATCGAAAATCAACAGCATTGGGTCTTGGACGTGCAATTTGGCGAAGATGCCTGTCGGACGCGCAACGATCACTCGGCGGAAAACCTGGCGGTGATCCGCCGGGTGGCCTTGAACATGCTGCGCCACAACGGCCCCCCGCGCGACAGTATCCGCCGTCGCCAACTCCGCGCCGCCCTCAATGATGATTACCGGTTGCACCTGCTCCTCGGCCAGTCCAGTTCGGCTACCGCATAGCGCGATTGCCCTGGGCCTAGCCCAGAGTTGCTATGGCGAAGCGCGGGCCTTTGGTAAACTCGTGCTGGAGACCTTGGAGACCCTGATGGCGGCGCTGTACGCGGCCCGCGAAGGTCCACCGGCGGCGGCGCCCCTCCAGCACGCGGGACGGTTGGCCGCCTTGCGCACCGCCTGTGAGCGCCAACCAGGGGAGTCTTCACCCGAAAACCCATGCGCTGGCGGTGGAGCTGCTCAACACTGGGAGGCGATCTTCCGGGTCCTGAGCCATCCCGAACTGCCGCTGACCAACAATGAGGCCGAGCGCACCCTGCGGCACTGGGTGATCCTGCGCAAGCTGAGTCTGGGCACCCGCACCCCGGTGGGTTCGCGGGTGGTGGCCCTGCTCGCCCGCGTCATCGACACCTGCCGTCAGCGGGGCCATGCCCCCTGGCGCACTCTCGAACGCGCCATCGCCGACCGGCGCGTTGGACGGCCCCTAGCCCCGCTGCCGCAGCCGGGGGGGTGAATGACTGCTTGGAGGCCAGTCGCCTAGAAGAAGCTTTCGAGTCCGATGTTGAAAATTGAATCCCAGGTTTTTTGTGTTCAAAATGGCGAGTATCTAATTAATTTGGAGCGATTGAGATGAAGTTAAAAAATCATAAATCTTATGAAGATTTTTATACTCAAGAGTCCAACGTCTACACTGCACGTCGTTACAAAACCAATTATGGAAAATTATTTGTAGCACTTTACCAAGAAGGACTTATAGCAGCACTTTTTAATAAAGCTAAGCCACAAATTAAACTTCTCGAAGTCGCATGTGGCACTGGCCAGACAACAGAGTTCTTACAAAGACTAGGATTTAATATAACCGCCTGTGATCTTACTTCAGCAATGATGACAGAGGCACAACAACGTACAGCAAATCAATCTCCCAATGTTGTTTTTCTTCGGGCTAATGCTTACCAGCTACCATTTCTTACAGAAACATTCGATATTCTAGTAAGTACACGTTTTCTTCATCTTTTTCCACAACACCAACAAAAGTATTTAATACAAGAATTCGCACGCGTACTAAAATCAAATGGATTACTAGTTGTCGATATGGATAATGCTGTGGCACGCACTTTACTAGCACCTCTTATCCTCCCATATAATCTTATTCGTTACCGCCGACTTCGTGCTAATAACTATTATAACTTGCCTAGCCAAGCGAAACATCTGCTTGAAAGCAATGGCTTTCAATTGCAAACCTTTCAAGGAATAGGTGGATATCACCTACTACCACTTACATTATTAAAGGACGAACTTGGGATCAAAATAGGACGCCACCATTTTAAAGGGTTTCTAAAATATTTTGCTGAACAGTTCTTGGTTTCGGCTATTAAAAAATGAAAATTCTACTTGTAGCTCCAGAAATCTGTGTACCGGCAACTGAAGGCCGTAAAAAATTCGTCATAGAACTATATCAAGCCTTACATGAGCGTTTTGAAGTTCAACTTCTGACAACAACCTTACCTAATATGCCTTGCCTTTTAATCAAAAACACGATGGCTTATGTAAGTCGTCCTGGATTCATGCAGCTATTCACGCTATTAATAAGGTTACCATATGTATTATATCACTTTCGCCCATGCGCTGTCGTCATATTCCCTTACGGCTCATTCAGAGGGATCAGGAAAGTTGCATCATTGAGCTTTATATTATCTTTAAGAATTATCTGTAAATTTTTCAGTACTACATACCTATTTCTTTTATATGCTTTTGACGATAAAATCAATATAAAGACACTACGACATATTGCTGGCAATTTAGCGTGCGGAATAAAAAACCATCCAGGTACTTACTATCTACCACATGGGATAAATGTTCGCGAAATTCAGGCGCCATCGATATGTAAAATATCTAATAAAAAAATGCAATTATCAATTCTATTTCTAGCTGGCATGTGGCAAAAAACCCAAGAAAGGTACTATCATGTTCTCTATGAACGTGGACTTGTAACTCTGTTAGAAGCAGGAGATATGCTAGCTAGCAGGGGGTATAAATTAACGATTGCCGCGCCACTATTTTCCGATCCAATTTTAGCCGAACAATTACGTATTAGCACCCACAATCGATGGCCGCATGACTGCTTTAATATAATTGGTGAGGCGAATGTCAATGAGTTACTATTGAAAACCGATCTTTTGGTTTTTCCTTATTTACAGGAATTGGGTGACTTCAAGCCCACATCCATATTAGAAGCATTGTTGAAAGGTGTTCCCGTATTAGCTAGTGACACCCGATTTCTGCGCGAATTAGGCGACACTTTTGAAGGTGCTATTCGCTTTTTTAGGGTAGGAGATAAAAATGACTTGGTTAGGCAAGCGGATAGTATATTTAATTCTAATTCTAATAGGATGAATGATCAAATCAAAAAAGCCCAGACATATATCGTTTCAGAATTTAATTCTGACACAATAGCAGATCGCTTATTAGAAATATTGAAATCAGTTGGGCTGTTTGAAGCTAGATTTTAAACAATCAATTTCTTTTCGCAAATTCAATAAGTTCGTATGTAGCATACGGCTCGCTAGTAACCCGAACACAGCGGCCACACAAATTGACATAACCCGATTAATCATAATTACCTGTAATGAGTCATCTAACGGAATACCTACTACCCCAAGCAATAATACTAACGATCCATCATAACCACCTAGACCCATTGGCATCATTGATAATAAACCGCAAAATATCGCGATTGCAGTGATAGGGAAAACTATATTAAATGGATATGATTGACCGATCATTTCCAAAAATGCCATGTGCCGAAGCCCCTGAGAAAATATATCAGCTAAAACTAGACTAACAGCAATAACTAATACTTTTGGCGATTGCTCCAAAAGCCTATGATTTATCTCATGAAAAATCCTCATCTTAGATTTACTAAAGTTGATCTTGCTCTTACCAAAATGCCGCACTGTTTTCCACCCAACCATTGATAGTAGAACTGCAAATAAAACGGAAATTAAGATAACAAAAACTTTAATATTTCGACTTAATCCAATATTGATCGGTAATAAAAATAAGGATAACAAAGCAGAAAAAGCCCATATCCCATAATAAATAATACCATCAAGAAGCATTCGACCAGCAATTTCAGAAGTTTCTAGTTTTGAAAAATTACGTAATAAAAAATAGCGCGAAGGTAGCCCAAGTTTCGCCGGCAAAAAATAACTGAGCACTGCAGATAAATTAAATACATTTATGTAACAGCCTAACCGTCGATCAATCTTCCTTGTATCATAAAAATACCAGCGCAATGGTTCAGCCAAAAAATGTAATGCCACAAAAAAAATCGAGATTATTAAAAAACCCCAATTCAACCCGATAATTAGTTCTAACATAATCAAGTCTCCAAAAGATTCAGTTTATCTTTCGCACAAAAATCCATCGATGTAACGAAAATTTCCAAAAATGCCCAAACAAATTATCCCATAATTTTATGAAGCTTAGTAAGCTGCGTTGAAGTAAGGGCACTTTCTCTAAAGCTATTAGAACGGGCAACATCAAAGTAAATGTTGGCATTCCACCATATGCAATTATTTCCCCCCCCGAATCTACAATAAGCTTCTTATATTCATAAGAATAAAAACCGAGACCACCAGTTGTTTCATGTGTACTTTGAGGTCGGAGCGAAGAAACAGCTTGCATTAGCTCCTGTCCTGGATCGACAAAAAGAATATAGCCATTAGGTTTAATTAGATCTAATATCTGTTTAGTAACACTAGGACGCTGTTCGCGCGACACATACATAAGTGAGGTGATCGCCAAGATACCATCGAAGGATGCATGAGAAAAAGGAAGCGCCTGAATTTCGCCACAAATGCTTTCAGAGTTAATGTATTTTCGGTATAATTCACAATAATTCATCGCAAAATCTAAACCGAACAGATTGATATCAGGGCGCAATTCTCTAATTACTTTACTTATACGACCATAACCGCATCCTAGATCCAGCACTAACGCTTCCCGACACATTTTCTGGATAAACCATTTTTTAACCTGTGCTATATGAAATTTATTAATATATTCGTTAATAATAGCTGATAAGCCTTGGCAAAGCACTCCTCTAAGAGTTGTTGTATTTCTCCTAGCACGTTCCTCCCACCGATGGCGAAGATTTTGAAACCGAGTTTGATTTATCATCTCTATTTAATTGACAAATTAGCGCCAACCTGAGCAGTCCAGCTTCTGGTAGTGATCCTCTACGCGACGACAGACAAGGTCATTATTATAATGATGGACAAAATACCAAAATAGCTCCAATGCGGCTTTCGATCTGTTTTAAAAACGAAGGTATTGATCTACCCACGAAGGGGACCCCATAGCCAAGACAGACTTTAGCCGAATTTAAGGTGCATACTCTGCGCCTCATGGCGAGAGGGTTCGTATGTCGAATTACGTTGCAGAGTATCATCTTATTTGTTTGTCCAAAATTTGGGGTCTATTATAATGGACTACGTCTTGGCCAGCTTGGCGTTTACCGTCACCGCGTTCAGTCTGCTGATTCAATGGCACAGCTTGAATCCAGATCCAGATGGTTTCATTCCTTTATCCATCGCGAAGTTCAACCTGTGGTAGCCATTCACACCCCCCACCCCAGCCCTCCCCCACAAGGGGGGAGGGAGCCTTGCGAAACAGTCAGTTGTTAAACTCCCCCTCCCCTCGCGGGAGGGGGTTGGGGGGAGGGGGGTGAACGGTTACAACCTGTGAATTAAACTACCACCATTGGTTGTTTACTCGCTCCTCTGGTTACCACTGAAATCATATATGATTTCAACCACTAATTTACTACAGGGCTACCTATCGGCGCTTTCCCAAGAACGCGAAAAACCGCTTCAATAACCTGCTCGACACCGCTATCCATCAATTTCGCCGAAATCGGCAAACTCACCGTCTGTCGCCCAATGCGCATCGCATTCGGATAATCTTCAGGCCACCAACCGAATTGCTTTTGATAAAACGGATGTTCGGGAATACTCAGATAATGCACACCCACCCCGATTTTCCGTGCAGTCATTGCATCGAGAAACACATCCCGGCTAATACCCGTCTTCGTCTCGTCGAGCAGAATTGTATAAAGATGATAGGCATGGCGCGTGTCGGGAGCTGGCTCGGTGGGACAGATCATCGGTAAATCGACAAATGCCGCCTGGTAACGCCGCCACACCGCTTGCCTTTTCAACCAATTTCCATCGACCCGCGCCAACTGATGAATACCGATCGCGGCCTGAATATCCATCATATTGTATTTAAAACCGCACTCCACCACCTGATAATGTTTGAAACCCGCATCGCTGAACCGCCGCCATGCATCCCGGCTCATCCCGTGCAAGGCCAACATCTTCACCCGCCCAATATCATGATCATCACGAGCGATCACCATCCCCCCCTCACCCGTCACCACATTCTTCGTCACATAAAAGCTGAAACAGCCAAAATTGCCAAATGTTCCCGCTTTTCTCCCATGATACTCCGTTTCAATCGCGTGGGCGCAATCCTCGATCACCTTCAAATCATATTTTTGTGCGACTTCCATTAACCTGTCCATTTCACAAGGCCGTCCAGCGAAATGCACGGGTAAAATCGCACGGGTGCGCGACGTGATCCGCGCCTCGACCTGCGTCGGATCGATGTTCATCGTGACCGGATCCACATCCGCCAACACCGGGGTCGCGCCCGTATGGATAATCGCATTAACCGTCGCGCAAAACGTCATCGGCGTGGTGATCACCTCGTCCCCTGGTCCGATACCTGACGCGATCATACCGACGTGCAGTGCCGCCGTGCAAGAATTCACCGCCGCCACTTGATTTTCTTGAACTCCCTTGTAAACAGCAAAATCGTGTTCGAAGCGCGCCACTTTTGGGCCGGTACCCAACCAGCCGGACGCTAATGAATCGACCACCTCATCGATCTCGGCCTGCTCGATTTGCGGGGCACCAAACACCAAAAAGGGTTTTTGCACGCTAGAACTCCTTACTCCGGAAAGTTTTTAAGAAACCTAAGTCGAATGGTTTTTCACATTGCCAAAACTAGCCGCCATTCATCTCTTTATCTCTAACTCGATCACCCGATTGCTGGTAGAACAGACTGGTGATCTGCTCCGACACCAGCCCCATCAAAAACACCAGCACAGCAACGCTAAACAACAGGGTTCCCATGTTGGTGAACCGATGCTCGACCATATAGGTATGGATGTAGTAGACCAGCCCCAGCAGGAAAAACCCCAGGCTGACGGGAAAAAACAGCTTGAGCGGCGAATACAGCGTTCCGATCTTGAAGATGATCAACAGGAATCGCACCCCATCTTGCAGTGGCTGGATATGGCTCTTGCCTTCCCGCCGCCCCGCCACGATCGGCACATAGGCCACGGGATAACCACTGCGGAAGAATGCCATGGTGATCGTCGTCGGATAGGAAAAACCGTTCGGCAGCAAATACAGAAACTCCCGGAACCGCGCGGCTCGCACCGCCCGAAATCCCGAGGTTAGATCGAGTACCGGGTAATTGGTCATCCAACTCGCCAGCCGGTTGTAGATCCGGTTCGCCACGCCCCGCCCCCACGACGCCTGGGAATGATCCCGCCGCGCCCCCACCGCCATGTCGTAGCCTTCTCCCAGCTTCGCCAACAACCGGGGAATATCGGTCGGATCGTGTTGGCCATCCGCGTCCAGAAACACCAGCGTCTCGCCACGGGCGACCCGTGCACCCGCCTTGATCGCGGCACCGTTGCCCAAGCTGTACGGATGCGTGACCACCCGCACCCCGAACGATTGGCAAATCTCGACGGTCTCGTCGGTCGAACCGTCGTTGACCACGATAATCTCCGCCTCGGGAAACCGCTCCGTCAACTTGCCCAGCAGGGGGTGTAAATTGACCGCTTCATTGCGGGCTGGCAGGATAATGCTCAACGGATTGCCTGCATTCATCGTTTTTTGATCCGTCCGTTCATTAGGGATGGAATCAAGCGCCTTGGCCGAATTGTTGCCTTCTTAATTTCCGACTCCACCGCGCCACCACAAACCTGGATTGATCCGACATGACTTCGCGCCCCGCCCCACCCGCGCTACGCATCGCATTATATAGCCTGTTCACTCTTTCCGGCTTCAGCGGGTTGATTTATGAATCGATCTGGTCCCATTACCTCAAGCTGATGCTGGGCCACGCCGCCTACGCTCAGACCCTAGTGCTGGCCATCTTCATGGGCGGCATGGCGCTCGGGGCGTGGCTGACCAGCCACTATTCCCAGCGGTGGAGCAATCTGCTGTTGGGCTATGCCATCGCCGAGGGGATCATCGGTTTGCTGGGGCTGACCTTTCATCCGTTGTTCACCACTTTGCAGGACGCATTGTATCTAAGCTGGATTCCGGCGCTGAACGATCCGGGAACGATCAACGCGCTGAAATGGACCCTCGCCGCGCTGCTGATCCTGCCGCAATCCGTACTGCTCGGCGCGACCTTCCCGTTGATGAGCGCCGGCATCATTCGCCTGTACCCCGACACCCCCGGTGCAACCCTGGGCATGTTGTACTTCACCAACAGCCTCGGCGCGGCGACGGGCGTTCTGGTCAGCGTGTTCGTCCTGATTCCGGCGGTGGGTCTGCCCGGCACGATCATGGCGGCCGGCATTTTGAATGTGCTGCTGGCCATCGTGGTGTGGGGCATCGCCAAGGAGCGCCGCGTCCCCGCGCCGGCGGAAGGCGCGAGCGAGTCGGGCCAACCGGCCCCTTCATGGTTGATCGCGGCGCTGCTGATCATCGCGCTTGGTTCCAGCCTGGCGTCGTTTTTCTATGAAATCGGCTGGATTCGGATGCTCAGCCTGGTGCTGGGCAGTTCCACCCAGGCGTTCGAGTTGATGCTGAGCGCCTTTATTCTCGGCCTGGCGCTGGGCGGGTTGTGGATCCGCCGCCGGCTAGACCGCATCGCCACGCCGTTGCGCTACGCCGGCTACGTTCAAATGTTGATGGGTCTATGCGCGGTCGGCACCCTGCCGCTGTACAACGCCAGCTTCGACTTCATGGGCTTCATGATCGGCGGCCTAAGCAAAAACGACGGCGGCTACACGCTGTTCAACCTGACCAGCCAGACCATCGCGATGGCGATCATGATCCCGGCGACCTTCCTGGCCGGGATGACGCTGCCGCTGTTCACCTACGCGCTGCTGCAACGCGGCGCGGGCGAGCGCAGCATCGGCCGGGTTTACAGCGCCAACACCATCGGCGCGATTCTCGGCGTGTTGCTGGCGGTGCATGTGGTGATGCCGGCCATCGGCGTCAAGGGACTGGTCAGCCTGGGGGCGCTACTGGACATCGTCGTGGGCGTCGCCCTACTGGCGCTGGCCCGGCCGCGATCCTGGCGCTGGGAGTTACCGGCCAGCGTGGGCGCGGCGGCGCTGGCGTTCGCGGTCATCCTGTTAGTGGTTCGTTTCGACCCCATGCGCATGGCCGGAGGCGTGTACCGCCATGGCCGCACCCACCTGCCGCCTGATACCGAGGTGCAGTACTACCGCGATGGCAAGACCGCGAGTATTGCCCGCTATTTGCTCCAGGATGGTCAGATGACCATCGCCACCAACGGCAAACCGGACGCCAGCGTCCAAACTCGAACAGCGGCCAGCGCGTCCGACGAAATCACCCAGGTTATGGCGGCCGTGCTGCCGCTATCGCTGTGGCCCGATACCAGGACCGTCGCCAATATCGGCTTTGGCTCCGGCATGACCACCCACAATCTGCTGGGCACGGATCGGGTCGAACGGGTTGATACCGTGGAGATCGAACCGGCGATGGTGGAGGGCGCGCGGGGTTTCGGGCGGTTCGTGGAACGCGCCTTCACCGACCCACGAAGCCACATTCATATCGAAGACGCTAAAACCTATTTTTCCAGCCACAACGCCCGCTACGATCTGATCATCTCCGAACCGTCCAATTTCTGGGTCAGCGGCGTCGCTAGCCTGTTTTCCGAGGAGTTTTACCGCTACATCACAAACCACCTGAACGAGCGCGGGTTGCTGGTGCAGTGGTTGCAGTTTTACGAATCTAATCCGATGCTGGTTTCGTCGGTATTCAAGGCGATCAGCCAGTACTTTAGCGATTACGTGGTGTTCAACACCGACAGTTTCGATATTCTGATCGTCGCCAGTAACGGCGGTCCTCTCGACCGACTTGACCCCTGGATTCTGACGGAACCCAAACTGCAAGAAGAGCTGAATCGAGTGGGCATCCGTTCGATCCAGGATATCCAGGTCCGCCGCCTCGGCAACAAGGCGCTGCTACAACCGTTGTTCGAGGCCTTCCAGGCGCCGGCCAATTCCGATTTCTTTCCCTACCTGAGCCTCAACGCTCCCAAAAGTCGCTATCTGCGAGAGGGCGCCGCAATCTTGAGCGAACTGCATGTAGCCCCCATTCCCGTGCTGGAACTGCTTGACGGTCATCGCCGGGCGAGCGAGCCGCCGGCCACGGTCGCGCCTTTTTTCAGTGCGCCGGAATTTCAACAACGAGCGGCGCGCATCGCTAAAATACTGTTGACCCAGCAACCGATCACGCCAGAGCAACTGGGCCAATCCGGATTCGACTTGCAACTGCTGATGCGGGAGCTGGCAGTGGAGGCGCCACAACAACCGGCGGATGAAATGGTGCGAGCTTTGCTGTTCAAAACGGCCCAGATGATCAATCCTTATCTACCCGCCAACCAAACCACATCCTTGTGGGATTATCTAGCCAGTCAACCGGGCTACAACGCGCTGTCCCAAGTCACCCGTGACTGGTTGGCCCTCCACCGCGCGGTGGGACAGCGCGACGCGCCGACGATGGCGGCGCTCACCCAACGCCTGATCGAAACCACGCCCAAGGATAAGCTCTCGCCGCAAGAAGCGACCTATCTACTCACCGCTGGCCTGACCGCCGGTCTGGCCATGGGCGACAAGGCGAAGGCCAGCGCGCTACTGGAACTGTTTGATACCCGCCAGAAACCCATCGACCAGGAGTTTCCCTTGTATTTGCAACTTTTGCTGCGGCAACTGGCGGTGAAATCATGACCCAATCCCAATCCCGCGTCTGGAAGTGGGCGAGGGAATCCAATGACCTCACACGACCCACACCAGCACCGCCGGCAGGGTCGCCAACGCCGCCGCCGTTTCCACCGTGACGATGGCCGCGATCAACGGCGCGTCGCCACCCAGTTGCCGCGCCAGGATGTAGGCGGTGGACGCTCCCGGCAGCGCCGCGAACGTCACCAGCACCGCCGTTTCCAGCCGTCCCGGTTGCACCACCCAGCACAGCCCCGCCGCCAGCGCCGGCAAGGCCAGCAGTTTCAGGCCGCTGACCGCCGCCAACAAGCCGGGGCGCCGCAAGCCCTCCAACCGTAGCCCGGCCCCCACCGCCAGCAATCCCAGCGGCAGCGCGGCCCGCGCCAGAATCTCCAGCACCGCCGCCGAACCCCACGGCAGACCGACTCCGCTCAGGTTCAACCCGATCCCGGTCAGGCAAGCCAGAATCAGCGGATTGGTGATCAGACCGCGCGCCACCCCGGCCACGGTGGCCGAACCGCCGGCGTGCGCGTTCAACACCAGCACGCACAGCACGTTGATCAGCGGAATCATGATCGCCATCACCAGCGCCGCCACCGTCCCACCCTCGGCGTGAAACACCGCCAGCGCCACCGCCAGCCCGACATAGGTGTTGAAGCGGATCACCCCCTGATAGACCGAAGTGAACGCCGGCCCATCCACCTTCAGCCAGGGCCGAAGCCCGTAGGCCAGCGCCGTCATTCCCAGCAGCATCACCACGATGACCGCTGCCACGGGCCCGACCGCGTAATCACCCAGTCGGGCCACCGCCAGTCGCTGCACCAGAAGGGCCGGAAACAGCAAGAAGTAGGTGAAGCGCTCGGCCGCCGGCCAGAATCCGTCGCCGGGAAAACCAAACCGCCGCAACCCAAGGCCCAGCAAAATCAGGGCGAAAATGGGACCCAGCGCGCCAAGAATCGGAGAGGCATTTTCCATTGGCAATCAGTATGGAAAGAATGAGGTAAGGGGCCGGTGGCGGGTGGAGGTTCCACTCAGGCCACGCTGTTACGATCCGCCGCCGACTGCGACTCGTAGTGTAGCTGTACTGATTCCGCGCCCGCCAATTCGCGCAACCGCTTCAAAAGCGCCTCACCGGGCCTGACCCGCCAGCTCGGACCGAACGCCAGTTCCACCCGGGCGCCGGGGCCGGTGTAATCCACCCACACCGCGCAATGGCCGTCGGCGCGATGCTCGGTCAATACACTGGCCAGTTCGCGCAACACCCCGGTCTGGCACCGCTGGGCGTCGAGCCGCACGACCAGCCGCCGGGCATACTCGACGCGCGCCTCATCCAGATTCAAAACCCGTTCGACGGTCAGACGCGTGGTCTGATTGAACTCATCCCAGCCTAGGACGCCCTGCACCAGTACGATAGCGTCCTCGACGATCAGGGGGCGGTGCCGCTCGTACACTTCCGGGAAAACCCGGACTTCCAAGCGCCCGCTACCGTCGTCCAGGGTCACAAACGCGATCCGTCCACCCCGGTTGGCGTTGCGGGTGCGCACGCTCACCACCAGCCCGGCGATCAGCATCGAGCGGTCGTTACTCCGGCGCGGGGTTCCGCCATCCCCGTTCAGATCACCCAGCCGGGTGGCATGGAGCGCGGCCAGTTCCGCCGCCACCCGGCTGATGGGATGGCCGGTCAGATAAACGCCCAGCGTCTCCTTCTCGGCGCGCAGCCGCTCTGCTTCATCCCACTCGGGAACCTTGGCGATGCGCAATGGCCGGGCGGGGGTCCTCTCGGCGGCGGCCAGCCCGAACAGGTCATTTTGGCCGGCGGCATCGTTGCGGGAATGCTGCTCGGCCAGTTGCAGCGCCTCCGGCAGTTGCACCATCAGCGTCGCCCGATTGGGGCCGAGCATGTCGAACGCACCGGAGCGAATCAAGGATTCCAACACCCGGCGGTTGAGCTTGTGCAAATCCACCCGCTGGCACAGATCGAACACATCGCGATACGGCCCACCCCGTTCCCGCTCCCGCGCCAGCGCCTCGATGGCGCCCTCCCCCACCCCCTTGATCGCGCCCAGTCCATAGCGGATTTCCCCGGATTCGCCGACCGTGAATCGGTACTCGGAATCATTGATGGCCGGCGGCGCGAGTTTGAGGCCCATGCGGCGGCACTCCTCGACGAACACCACCACCTTATCGGTCTTGTCCATGTCCGAGGACAGCACCGCCGCCATGAACGCCGCCGGATAATGCGCCTTCAGCCAGGCGGTTTGGTAGGAAATGAGCGCATAGGCGGCGCTATGGCTCTTGTTGAAACCATAACCCGCGAATTTATCTATTAAATCAAATATATAAGACGCCGTTTCCGGATCGACCCCGCGAGCCGTCGCGCCTTTCACAAAGCCATCCCGTTCCTTGGCCATCTTTTCGGCGTCCTTCTTCCCCATCGCTCGACGCAGCAAATCCGCCCCCCCCAGGGTATAGCCCGACAGCACCTGGGCGATCTGCATCACCTGCTCCTGGTAAAGAATGACGCCATAAGTCGGTTTGAGAATCGGCGCCAGCGCTGGGTGGGGGTATTCGATCCGGGCGCGGCCATGCTTGCGGTCGATGAAGTCGTCGACCATGCCCGATTGCAGCGGTCCCGGCCGGAACAACGCCACCAATGCCACGATCTCCTCGAAGCAATCCGGTTGCAGACGGCGAATCAGGTCCTTCATGCCGCTGGATTCCAACTGGAACACCGCCGTGGTCCGATGGCGCTTGAGCAGATCGAAGGTTGCCGCATCGTCTAGTGGAATGGCCGAGATATCCAGTGGCGGCTCGCCCCCGGTCTTGCGCTGGTCGTTGATGGTCCGCACCGCCCAGTCGATGATGGTCAGCGTCCGCAGGCCCAGAAAATCGAACTTCACCAGCCCAGCCGCCTCCACATCGTCCTTGTCGAACTGGGTGACCAGGCTGGAATCGCCTTCTTCGCAATACAGCGGGGAAAAATCGGTCAAGCTGGTGGGTGCGATCACCACTCCCCCCGCGTGCTTGCCGACGTTGCGCGCCAATCCCTCCAGCTTGCGGGCCAGATCGATCAGCGCCTTGATTTCCTCGTCATGCTCGTACAGCCGGCGCAGTTCCGCTTCCTGCTCGATGGCCTTGTCGAGGGTTATTCCCAGCTCGAACGGAATCAGCTTGGCGATGCGGTCTACAAAGCCATAAGGATGGCCCAGCACCCGGCCGACGTCGCGCACCACCGCCTTGGCCGCCATGCTGCCGTGGGTGGCGATTTGCGACACCCGGTCGCGACCGTAGCGTTGGGCGACGTACTCAATGACCTGGTCGCGGCCTTCCATGCAGAAATCGATGTCGAAATCCGGCATCGACACCCGTTCGGGATTCAGGAACCGCTCGAACAGCAGTTCGTAGGCCAGAGGGTCCAGATCGGTGATGCCGAGCGCGTAGGCGACCAGCGAACCGGCGCCGGAGCCGCGCCCCGGCCCGACCGGCACGCCGTGGTCGCGCGCCCACTGGATGAAGTCGGCCACGATGAGGAAGTAGCCAGGAAACCCCATCTGGATGATGACCTTCAATTCGGTTTCCAGCCGCTCGTCGTAGGGCCGGCGGCGGTCGGCGAAATCCGGCGCGGCGGGATCGAACAGCCGGCGCAGGCGCTGTTCCAGACCCGCGCGGGACTGGAACACGAAATACGAATTGGCGTCCATTCCCTCGGGCACCGGGAAATCCGGCAGCACGTTTTTCCCCAGGTCCAGCCCCAGGTTGCAGCGGCGGGCAATCTCGACGCTGTTTTCCAGCGCCTCGGGCAGATCGGCGAACAGCTCCGCCATTTCCGCCGGTGAGCGCAAATATTGCTGGTCGCTGTACCGGCGCGGCCGGCGTGGATCGTCCAGGGTCGCGCCGTCGTGAATGCAGACTCGCGCTTCGTGCGCCTCAAAATCGTCGCGCTGAAGAAAGCAAACCTCGTTGGTCGCCACCACCGGCGTCCCAGTCGCCGCCGCCAAATCCACCGCCGCTTCCAGATAAGCTTCCTCTTGCGGCCGGCCGGTGCGCTGCACTTCCAGATAGAAGCGTTCCGGGAACAGGGTCCGCCAGTCGGCCAGCCAGTCCTGGGCCTGGTCGAGCCGGTCGTTCAGCAACGCTTGGCCAAGTTCGCCCTCGCGCCCACCGGACAGCGCGATCAAGCCATCGGTATTGCCCGTCAGCCAAGCCCGGTCGAGGATCGGAATACCCCGTTGCTGGCCTTCGAGAAACCCTCGGCTCACCAGCCGGGTCAGGTGGTGGTAGCCCGTCAGGTTCTGGCACAACAGCACCAATCGGGCCGGCTCGCCCTGCCGCCGCACCCAGGCCTCCACGCCGACGATGGGCTTGATTCCAGCCCCGAGCGCCGCCCGGTAGAATTTGATCAGGGCGAACAGGTTGCTCATGTCGGTCACCGCGACCGCCGGCATCCCGGCGGCGGCGACCTGCCTGACCAGGCTCTTGATACGAATCAGTCCGTCCACCAGTGAGTATTCGGTGTGCAGGCGCAAGTGAACGAAAGGAGTGGTCATCCTCGTGTCTCGGGAGTGGCTTGCAGCGCGGCGACGACGGGGGCGTAGGAACGACGGTGCTCGGGGCACGGACCCAGGCGGCGCAAGGCGTCCAGATGGACGGCGGTCGGATAGCCCTTGTGCCGGGCAAAGCCGTAGTCGGGATAGCGCGCGTCCAGTTGGCGCAACTCGGCGTCCCGCGCGACCTTGGCCAGGATCGAGGCGGCGCTGATGGCCGGCACGGTGGCGTCGCCCCTGACGATGGCCCGGCAGGGACAGGACAGGCGCGGACAGCGGTTACCGTCCACCCACGCCTGTTCTGGAGCAATGCTCAGGGCGGTCACCGCCCGTTGCATCGCCAACAGGGTCGCTTGCAGGATATTGACCCGGTCGATCTCGGCGACTTCGGCCCAACCCAGCGCCCAGGCCAGCGCCTTGGCGCGAATCTCCTCCGCCAACCGCTCGCGCCGGGCGGCGCCGAGTTTTTTGGAGTCGGCCAAACCCACGATGGGCCGAGAGGGGTCGAGAATGACGGCGGCGGCGACGACGGGACCAGCCAGGGGGCCGCGTCCGGCTTCGTCCACGCCCGCGACCAGGTTGTGTTCAGGCATGTTGGCGGGCGAAGGCCATACTATCGAGGAAGGCGCGCATGGTGGATACGATAAACTCTGAACTCACCAAGGAACGTGAACGGTAAAACAGTATCACAACCTGGTAATGGAAATGCATCGACATCGCCCGATCATGACCTTGGAGTCAGAACGCGCCCATGAAAAAAATGTTGCTGTCCCTGTGGATGTTGCTGGGCGGCTGCGCCGTGGCGCCGCCGTCCGGCGTGACGCCGATCACCGATTTTGAGCTGGATCGCTATCTTGGCAAGTGGTACGAAATCGCCCGGTTGGACCATTCCTTCGAACGCGGGCTGAGCAATGTCAGCGCGACGTATGACCTGCGCGCGGATGGTGGCGTCAAGGTGCTCAATCGCGGTTACGACGACCGCGCCGGGGTCTGGAAGGAAGCCGAGGGCCGCGCCTATTTCACCGGCGAATCGACCGTCGGCTCATTGAAGGTCTCGTTTTTCGGCCCCTTTTATGGCGGCTACCATATTGTCGCCCTGGATCGGGCGAATTATTCCCACGCCCTCGTCAGCGGTCCCAGTCGGGATTATCTGTGGATTCTAGCCCGAACCCGGTCGGTGCCGCCGGCCGTGCTGGAAGATCTGCTGAAGCAAGCCAAGGCTCTGGGCTTTGCCACCGACCGATTGATCCTGGTTAAACAGGACCGGGACGACGCGTAAATTGACTGAGTCGTCCCCGGCGCCTTGAAAGCCGCCTACCCTCGCCCGCAGGCGGGAGACTGATAAGAATAATTCTTTTTCAATAGCTTAGTCGAAAGAAGCTGCAAAAACGCCGCTCAATCCTTCAGCGTGCCTAGAAACTTGACGATCCGGGCGCGTTCCTCGGGATCGGTCACGCTGATCGTCTTGTTGGTGCCTGGCAAAAATTTATTGGGGTTGGCCAAATACTCGTCCAACTCCTTGGCCGTCCACGTTCCTCCCGCCTGGGCGAGCGCCAGGGAATAGCCGTACCCCTTGGCGCCCGCCTTGGGCGCGCCGACGATGCCCCAGAGATTGGGCGCGACCCGCCAGGATGCGCCTTTCGCCAGATCGTGGCAGACGACGCACGACCCCGCCGGCCCATCCCAGCCGGTGGGTTTCGCGGCGTACCGGCTACTATCCTGGGCCGAGGCCGTTGGAATCAGAAGGGTAAGAAAGGCCGAGGCAGGTTTGATGACCCCCAACGAGCCCTCCAGGGATAAAGCGATGGCGATCACCGCGAGCGGTCGAATCCACTGTTTTTTCATGTTGCAATCCTCCGCGTTGGTTTCACTTGACCAGACTTGAACTATATTTTTCAAGTCAATTATAGCGGTTGGTTCCAGGCATCCTCGCCTATTGATCGAAAAGCTGTTTTTTTCCAGGGAAGGCAAGGCTGCGTCCTGGAGGCGCGAGTACCCCAACACTTGGGAGGGTAGCGATGGTGGAGCAAGGCGGAGGCGGGTCGGGCGCTGGTTGCATGGGTTGTCCATTGCGCCAGCGCGGTGAGTGGTGCGTTTTGAACGAGGAGGAAACCCGGTTCCTCTCGCGTCACCTGAAAAAACGGCGGTATCGGGCGGGCGAGACGATTTTCTCGGCGGGAGAGCCGAGCCATGGTATCTACTGCGTGACCTCGGGCACGGCGGCCATCCGCAAGGGCGACGCGGAGGGCAATACGGTCCTGCTGCGACTCGCCTATCCCGGCGATACCCTGGGCTATCGAGGTCTGCTGCTCGGCGAGAATCGTCGTTACGGCGCCGAGGCGCTTGGGCCGAGCAAAATCTGCTTCGTCGACCGCGCGGTGGTGAAATTGCTGCTCGAACGGAATCCCGCCCTGGGGCAACAGTTCCTGCGCCGCATCGCCAGCGACATGGACGAAGCCCACGACCACCTGGTACGCAACGCCACCCTGTCCAATCGGGACAAGTTTATCCATCTCCTGCGGGCCTTGATGAACCGTCATGGCCGCACCGCCACCGATGGCGGCCGCTTTATGGAACTGCCGTTGTCGCGGCGCGATCTCGCCTCCATGATCGGCGCCCGCCACGAAACCCTGTCGCGGATCATCGGCCGATTGGAGGAAGACGGCATCGCCCGTTTCTCGGGGCGCACCGTGTACGTGGCGCGGTCCCATTGGCTGCTTAACGAAAGCAGGCCGCCGACGCTACTGGATTGACAGGTCGGGTCGGATCACGGGAATCCATCCACATGGACCGCCAATTTCGCCTGATAAAAAATTTTCAAAATTTGACTATCGTCAATTAACCCAGTCACTGCTCCACTAGATTTCATCAATAACCAGTCCGGAAAGAGAGGGGGTATTGATGGATTCTTCTAGCAATCACGATCTTGAAACCTGCGTGGTTCAGGACCTCGACGGCTATCGGGGGGCGCTCGGTGGACTGACCCGCCGCCAGTTCCTGAAATACTGCACTGGAGTCGCGGCGACCCTGGGCTTGTCGTCGCTGATGGGCATCCGTATCGCGGAAGCCGCCACCGCCGCGACCCGGCCGCCGGTCATCTGGCTGTCGGCGCAGGAATGCACCGGTTGCACCGAATCGCTGCTGCGCGCCTACCATCCGACGCTCGAAACCCTGATCCTCGACATGATTTCCCTCGACTATCACGAGGCCCTCTGCTCCGGAGCCGGTCATCAGGCCGAGGCGTACAAGGCCAAGTCGATGAAGGCGAACTGGGGCAAGTTCGTGCTGGTGGTGGATGGCTCGATTCCGACCAAGGACGGCGGCGTTTACTGCATGGTCGCCGGCAAGCCGATTTTGGAAGCCGTCAAGGAAGCGGCCGAAGGAGCGGCGGCGATCATCAGCATCGGCTCCTGCGCCTCCTGGGGCGGCATCCCATCGAGCGACCCCAATCCAACCCACGCCAAGCCGGTGCATGAGGTGTTGCCGGGCAAGACCGTGATCAACATTCCTGGCTGCCCCCCCAATCCCTACAACTTCCTCTCCACGGTCCTCTATCTGCTCACCTTCGGCAAGCCGCCCGCGCTGGACACGAAGAACCGACCCAAGTTCGCCTACGGCCGGCTGATCCACGAAAACTGCGAGCGGCGCCCGCATTTCGACGCCGGCCGCTTCGCGCTGGAATTTGGCGACTACGGTCATCGCCAGGGCTTCTGCCTTTATAAGATCGGCTGCAAGGGGCCGGAAACCCACGCTAACTGCCCGGCCATCGGTTTCGGCGACGTCGGCGAGGGAACCTGGCCGGTGGGGATCGGCCATCCCTGTTTCGGTTGCACCGAACAAGGGATCGGTTTCACCAAGCCGATCCACGCGCTCGCCAAGGTTCAGACGTTCGCGCCACCGACCGCCTTCCCGGCGGTCAACGCGCCCAAGGGAGAGGGTATCAGCCCGGCCGCCGCCGCGATCGTCGCGGGCGTGGCTGGATTGGCGGTGGGCGCGGGCGCCATGGCCCTGCGCGGCATGGACGATGGATCGGACTCCAGCGCCAACCCGCGTGACGGTGAAAAATGAGAGGTGCGCCATGGACATGAGCCGCAGACAATTCTTGCGGGGCGCCGCCGGGGCGGTCGCCGCCGCCGCCGCGCCCGTCGCGGAGGCCAGCGCGCCCTTCGCGCCGCGCGAACCGAAGCAGTTGCCGCCCAAGGCCATCGGAATGCTGTACGACTCGACGCAGTGCATCGGGTGCAAGGCCTGCGTCGCCGCCTGCAAGGAGGCCAACAGCATGCCGGTCGAACAGCCGCAATCCCTAAAGGACTGGAACGAGGGCACCTGGGACACGGCGCTGGATATCTCCGGCAAGACGCTCAACGTCATTCGCGTCTATCAGAACGGCGCCATGGCGGAAAAGGACCGCGAGAAAGACGGTTACGCCTTCGTCAAGCGCCACTGCCTGCATTGTGTCGATCCGTCGTGCATCTCGGTCTGCCCGGTCAGCGCGATGCGGAAAAATCCGATCACCGGCATCGTCACCCACAATCCCGACGCCTGCATCGGTTGTCGCTACTGCGTCTATGGCTGCCCATTCAATGTTCCTCATTATCAATTCGACGAGCCATTCGGTCGGATCTCCAAGTGCCAGTTTTGCAGCCATCGACTCAAGGACAATCCTTTATTTTCCAACCTTAACCAAGGCACGACGGGCGCCACCGCTTCGAGCCTGATGCGTGAGGCGAGTCAGTCGGGCCGGATTCCGGCCTGTTGCGACGTATGCCCGACCGGGGCATCGCTATTTGGCTGGGTCGAGGATCTGCAAGCCGAGGCGGAGCGGCGGCTGGCGCTCAAGCCTGGGGAAATGTACGAGTTCCCACGTGGTCTGCTGGGCGGTGATCGCGCCGGCCAGGTGGCGCCGGTCGGCCACTATCAGCCACATGTCTACGGCGAAAAGGAGGCGGGCGGGACGCAAGTGCGCTATCTGACCGGTGTGCCGCACGAAAAACTCGGTCTGCCCAAGTTACCCGATCATTCTTACGCCGCTATTTCGGAGGGGATGCAGCACACGATCTACAAAGGCATGATCGCTCCGCTGGCCTTGTTCGGCGGTTTGGTGATGCTAGCCCGCCGCAGCGTCAAGAACGGCGACGAGAACAAGAACGATGAGGATCGATCCTCATGAGCGCCATCGTCCATCGGCCGCTCGGCGGCAAAGTCGTTACCCGGCCTTTCCTGATCCTCGGCTTGTTCGTGTTGATCGCGGCTTATTTCATCGCGCGCCGCTTTCTGTTCGGGATGGGCGACGTTTCCAACATGAGCAACGGCTATCCCATCGGCACCTGGGTCGTGCTGGATGTGGTGATCGGCACCGCCTTCGGCTGCGGCGGTTTCGCCATGGCCTTGTTGATCTACATTTTCAACCGCAACACCTATCACCCGTTGATGCGACCAGCCCTGCTCGGCGGCGTGTTCGGCTACACCCTGGGCGGCCTCGCCGTGATGATCGACCTGGGCCGCTACTGGAACGCCTTCAATCTGTTGCTGCCCTGGTACGCCCAGCCAAACTCGGTGATCCTGGAGGTAGGACTATGCGTGATGGCCTATATCACCGTGCTGTGGCTGGAATTCTGGCCGGCGTTTCTGGAGCGGATGCCGCCCGCCTTCAAGCAGCGCCACGGCCTGGATAAATTGCAGGCTTTCTTGAAACGCTACATGTACGTGCTGGTCGCGCTCGGCGTGCTGTTGCCGACCATGCATCAATCCTCGCTGGGTACGGTGTTGTTGATTCTCGGCTACAAGCTATCGCCGTTGTGGAATACCCAATGGTTGCCGCTGTTGTATCTGAGTTCGGCCCTGGCGATGGGTTACGGCGTGGTGATGCTGGAAGCGACCTTGGTGAACCGGGCGTTCAATACTCCCTCCGAGTCGGCGCTGTTGGCCCGATTGTCCCGCGTCGCCGCGGGTTTGTTGATCGGTTATCTGGTGGTGCGCTGGGGCGACTTAATCCATCGCGGCTATCTCAACCTGGCTTTTGCCGGCGACAGGGAGGGTAATCTGTTCCTGATCGAAAGCGCCCTGTTTCTCGCCCCGGTGTTGATCTTGCTTTCGCGCCGCCGCGCCAGTCAGCGCTGGCAGTTTGTCGGAGCGGTGTGCGTGTTGGCTGCCGGTTCGTTGTATCGACTCAACTCCTATCTGATGGCCGTGCAGCCCGGCAACGGCTGGACCTACTTTCCCTCCGCCCCGGAGTTGATGATCACCATCGGGATCGTCTGTCTGGAAATCATGCTGTATCTGCTGTTTATCAAGACCTTGCCGGTATTGCAGGATACCACCAAAGTTTATGGGAGGCCGTCGTGACCCGAATAACCATCGATCCCATCACCCGCATCGAGGGCCATTTGCGCATCGATTGCGAGGTCAACAATGGCAAGGTGAGCAATGCCTGGTCGTCGGGGCAGATGTGGCGCGGCATCGAGGTTATCCTCCAGGGCCGCGATCCGCGCGACGCCTGGGTGTTCACCCAGCGCATCTGCGGCGTGTGCACCACGGTCCACGCCATCGTGTCGGTGCGCGCGGTCGAGAATGCCCTGAATCTGGAAGTGCCGCTCAACGCCCAATATATCCGCAACATGATCATCACGGCGCACGGCGTCCATGATCACATCGTGCATTTCTATCAACTGGCCGCGCTGGACTGGGTGGACATCGTGTCGGCGCTGTCGGCCAGTCCCGAGGGAGCCGCCAAGCTGGGCGCCACCCTGTCGGACTACCGGCGCAACGGTTTGCCGGAAATCCGCCAGGTTCAGGAGAAACTCAAGGCGTTCGTCGGCACGGGGCAACTTGGGGTGTTCGCCAGCGGTTACTGGGGCCATCCGGCGATGAAACTGCCGCCGGAGGTCAACCTGCTAGCCGCCACCCACTATCTCCAGGCTCTCGAATATCAGCGGATCGCCAACCGGATCGTCGCCATCCTCGGCTCGAAAACGCCGCATATTCAAAATCTCGCCGTCGGCGGCGTGGCCAACCCGATCAACCCGGACAGTCAGTCCACCCTGACCCTGGAGCGGCTGTTCGCCATCAAGGCCGAAATCGACAAACTCAGCGAATTCGTCAACCAGGCGATGATCCCGGACGTGGCCGCCGTCGGCGCGCTGTACGCCGACTGGACGAAGTACGGGGCGGGCGTCACCGACTACCTGTCGGTGCCCGATCTGCCGCTGGACACCAAGGGAACCCGGTTCGAACTGCCCGGCGGCTATATCGCCAAGGGCGACTTGAAGACGTTCAAGCCGATCACCAGCTATCAGGATGGGTTCTTCCGCGACGGGGTCAAGGAAAGCGTCAAGCACGCCTGGTACCAGTACAAGGGCGACGACAAGGCCCGTCATCCCTACGAAGGCCAGACGCACCCACATCACACCACCTTCCAGGATGATGGCAAATACTCCTGGGTCAAGGCCCCTACTTTTTACGACCAGCGCGTCCAGGTGGGACCGTTGTCGAATGTCCTGGCCATGGTCGCCGCCGGCCACGAACCGACCAAGCGCCATCTCAACCGGGTGCTGGAAATCGCCAGCGCGGTCGCGGGAACCCAAATTCCGGTCGAGGCGCTGCATTCGACCATCGGCCGCATCGCCGCCCGCGCGGTGCGCTGCGCGGTGCTGCTGGAATCGCTGCAAAATCAATGGCAGTTACTGATCGACAACATCGCCAAGGGCGATTTCGCCACCTTCAACCGCCCGGTGTTTCCCAGGGGCGAGATTCGCGGTTTCGGTTATCACGAAGCGCCGCGCGGGGTGCTGTCGCACTGGACCGTGATCGAAAACGGCAAGATCCGGAACTATCAGGCGGTGGTGCCCAGTACCTGGAACGCCGGACCGCGCGACGACGCCGACGCGCTGGGGCCTTACGAGGCCTCCTTGCTCGACAATCCGGTGGCCAATCCCGAGCTGCCGCTGGAAGTCTTGCGCACGGTGCATTCCTTCGATCCCTGCCTCGCCTGCGCCATCCATCTGGTCGATACCCGGCAGCGGCCCATCGTTCAAGTGAAGGCGTTCGGATGAGGATCGTGGTGCTGGGCCTCGGCAATATCCTGCTGCGCGACGAGGGCGTCGGGGTGCGGGTGGTCGAGGCGCTGGTCGAGCGCTACTCGTTGCCGGCGGAGGTCGAGGTCGTGGACGGCGGCACCGCCGGCATGGACCTGCTGAATGTCCTGGCCGGCTGCGATCATCTGTTGATTTGCGACGCGGCGCGGACCGGAGCACCGCCCGCGTCGCTGGTCAAACTCGCCGCCGCCGAGGTTCCCGCCCTGTTCCTGACCCGGTTCTCGCCCCACCAACTCGGCTTGGCGGACGTGCTGGCGACGCTGGTTCTCACCGATGAGGCGCCGGATTCCATCACCTTGATCGGCATCGTGCCGGCCGATCTGGAATTGGGCATCGAACTGTCACCCGAAGTCGCGGCGGTGGTCGGGCAGGCGGTCGAGTGTTTGGCCACGGAACTGCGCGGGCTGGGTTGTCGGCTTGCGCTGAAGCGCCCGGCGGCGGTCGCGGCGGTTTAGGCCATGTGCATCGCCATTCCCGCGCGGGTGGTCGAATTGCGCGAGACCGGCGCGCTGGTGGAGCGCTACGGCGAACGATTGGAAGTGAGCCTGCTGTTACTGGAAGAGCCGGTGGCGCCGGGTGATTACCTGATCGTCCAGGCGCGCGCTTTCGCCGTGGAAAAGATCGCGCCCGAGGACGCCATGGAAATCCAGCGCCTGTTCGACGCCATCATCGAAACCCTGCCGTCGGCATGAGCAGCGTGCCCAGGGCCAGCGAGGGCAAGCTGCGCATCCAGGTTCAGGTCGAAAAAGGCGTGATCGCGGCAGTTGCATTGGCATCGACCCGCCCGGTCAGCGCCTGCTCCGTCCTCGTGGGTCGCCGGCTGGACGAAGCCCTGGCGCTGCTGCCGCGCCTGTTCAGCCTGTGCGGCGTGGCTCAGGCAGTCGCCGGGCTTCGCGCGGTGGAGAACGCGCTGGGCCTGGCCACCCCTCCTCCCCAAGCCGCCGCTCGTCGACTTCTCGTCACCGCCGAGGCGCTTGAGCAAACCGTCTGGCGCATTTTGATCGATGGGCCACGCTGCATCGGCGTCGAGCCAGCACTCGAAGCCTTGAAGCCGCTGCGGCGGGCGCTGGCGTCGCTGCGGTCCTTGCTGTTTCCCGATCCGGTCTGGATGCGGATCGGCGGCGCACGCCTGACGCCGGATCGGGCTGGACTCAACGCAGCACTAGACCAGATCGAACACAGTGTCAGTCAGGCGGTGCTGGGGCAGAGGCCCACGGCGGATTCGCCGTGGCGGGATCGTGACGCCTTCGAAACCTGGATTCGGACCTCTCCCGCGCTAGCCGCCTTGATTCCGCGCTGGGTCAACGAGCAGGGATTAGCCGGGTTTAGCCGCGGCGCCGTGGAACCCTTGCCGGAGTTTGATCCCGCGTGGCTTGCGCGGCGGTTGGCGCACGATGCGGATTATTCGTTCTGCGCGCGGCCGGATTGCGTCGGCGGGGTCGGCGAGACCGGCGCGCTGGCCCGTTGCTGGACGCATCCGCTGATCGCCGCGCTGCGCACCGAACATGGCAACGGATTGTTCGTTCGCCTGACAGCGCGGGCCATCGAGTGCGCCGCGCTCGTCGCTGAACTGCGCGATCAGGCCCGGACGGTGAGCGCCGACCATCCTGGAACGCCGGATCTGGAGAACGCCAGCGGTTCCGGCCTGGGCATCGTGGAATGCGCCCGTGGCCGACTGGTTCACTGGCTTGCGGTGGCCGAAGGGCGAGTGAGCGCTTACCGAATCCTCGCCCCCACCGAATGGAACTTTCACCCCGAGGGTCTGTTGGCACGCGGTCTGATCGATGCCCCGGTCGGACCGGGGGCCAGGGTTCGCCAAGCCATCGAATTGCTGGTGATGGCGCTTGATCCCTGCGTGGGTTTCGACCTTGCCGTTGCTGAACATTGACCCTGATTCCACCTCGCCCGCAGCGGCGAAATTGCGTGCCCTAATCCCGCGCTTTCTGGCAAAAGCCGCCAAACGGCATAAGCTTTAGTAAGCGTACCGTTCATATCCCCTGGTGGTTTCGCCCCGTATCGATGGGTTTCGTTCCTCAACCCATCCTACAACCCATTGTTTTCTCGTAGGATGGGTTGAGCGTAGCGAAACCCATCATTGTGCGGGACGAGAGGGGCCTGAACGATTACTAGCAAGCAACCCAACGGTGAGGTGACCAGCAGCCGTGAAGTACATCGACGAGTTTCGCGACGGCGCGGCGGCGCGCGGACTGGCGCGACAAATCGCGCAAGAGACGCGGCCCGACCGGGAATACCGTCTGATGGAATTTTGCGGCGGCCACACCCATGCCATCCATCGTTACGGCATACCCGATTTGCTGCCCCCCGGCGTGCGCATGATCCATGGCCCCGGTTGCCCGGTGTGCGTCTTGCCCATCGGGCGATTGAACATGGCGTTGGAACTGGTGGCCCGGCCCCAAGTGACCCTGTGCAGCTATGGTGACATGCTGCGGGTGCCGGGTTCTGGCGGGCAAAGCCTGCTCAAGGCCAAGGCGGCGGGCGCTGACATCCGCATGATCTACTCCGCCGCCGACGTGCTGGCACTGGCGCAACGGCATCCCGACCAAGAGGTTGTGTTCTTCGCCATCGGGTTTGAGACGACGACCCCGCCCACGGCCCTGGTCATCCAGCGGGCGGCGGAACTCGATCTGCCGAATTTCAGCGTGTTTTGCAACCATGTGCTGACGCCGGCGGCGATTACCCATTTGCTGGCCGCGCCCGAGGCGCGCGCGCTGGATACGGTGCCAATCGACGGCTTTCTGGGGCCCGCGCACGTCAGCGTGGTGATCGGCAGCCGGCCCTACGAAGGTTTCGCGCGCGACCATCGTAAACCGGTGGTGATTTCCGGGTTCGAACCGCTGGACGTGCTGCAATCGATTCTGATGCTGGTTCGCCAACTCAACGAAGGCCGCGCCGAGGTGGAAAATCAGTACACCCGCGCCGTCACCCGCGACGGCAATTTGAAGGCCCAACGGTTGATGGCGGAAATCTTTGAACCGCGCCCAGTGTTCGAATGGCGCGGTTTGGGACTGGTACCCCACAGCGCGCTCAAAATCCGGGAACCTTACGCCGGCTTCGACGCCGAGCGCCGCTTCCTGTTGACCTATCAGGCGGCGTCCGAACATCGAGCCTGTCAGTGCGGGGCTATTTTGCGCGGCGTGAAGAAACCCACCGATTGCAAGCTGTTCGATACGGTCTGCACCCCGGAGAATCCGCTCGGTTCATGCATGGTATCCTCCGAAGGCGCTTGCGCGGCCTATTATCGCTACGGACGCTATCAGGGGGCCGCATGAGCGCGCCGCGCATCCGCCGTTCGTTCGCCAGCCCGCTGGATTTTGAGGGCGGCTTGGTTGAGTTGAGCCACGGCAGCGGTGGACGGGCCATGGCGCAACTGATCGACGAGCTGTTCGCGACGGCTTTCCGCAATCCCTGGCTCGACCAACGCAATGACCAGGCCTGCCTGGAATTGCCGCCCGGCCGCATCGCCATGACCACCGACAGTTACGTGGTCTCGCCGCTGTTCTTCCCCGGCGGCGACATCGGTTCGCTGGCGGTGCACGGCACGGTAAACGATCTAGCGATGGCCGGCGCCCGGCCACTGCATCTGTCCGCCGGCTTTATCCTGGAGGCCGGTTTTCCGCTGGCCGACCTCCAGCGCATCGTGGCATCCATGGCGGCGGCGGCGCGAGCCGCCAACGTGACCATCGTGACCGGCGATACCAAGGTGGTGGAACGCGGCAAGGGCGATGGCGTGTTCATCAACACCACCGGCATCGGCGTCATTCCCGATGGTCTCCAGCTTTCCGGCGACCGGGCGCGTCCCGGCGATCTCATTCTGCTCAGCGGTTCGATTGGCGATCACGGCGTGGCGGTGATGTCGCGACGCGCCGGCCTCGAATTCGAGACGACCCTCCAATCCGACAGCGCCGCCCTGCACGAACTGGTGGCGACCATGGTTGCGGCGGCGCCGGGACTGCGCTGCCTGCGCGATCCCACGCGCGGGGGGCTGGCGACAACCCTGAACGAAATCGCCATTCAATCCGACGTGGGGATGGTTCTTCGAGAAGCCGCCATCCCGATCAAGCCAGAGGTGGCGGCGGCCTGCGAACTGTTGGGCCTGGATCCGCTCTACGTCGCCAACGAAGGCAAGCTTGTCGCCATTTGCCCCCCCGAGGACACCGAGCGGGCGCTGGCGGCAATGCGCGTTCATCCCTTGGGGGCGGCGGCGGCGGTTATCGGCACGGTTCGGGAAGACCCCCACCACTTTGTCACCATGGAAACCACTTTCGGTGGCAATCGCCTGGTGGACTGGCTGAGCGGCGAACAGTTGCCGCGCATCTGCTGACGAGTTGACCGTCCAAGTTCAGTATGCGTCTTAAGGGGGATGCGCTTGGCAGCTTTTCTTGCGCTGCAACATAAATTGCGTTATGATGTTTTCCAATTGGTGGCGCAAGGCATGTCAGTGAAGGTATCTATCGATAGCTGAACGACTGATGGAGAGCATCCCCCTGAAAGTAGGGCGGCTCTCGTGGATTGGAGATCCAGGGCGCGAAATTCGTGTCGTGTACATCGCCTCCAAGCTTGGATCGGACAAAATTCGATCTTTTTCGGACACCTAAACTTTGGAGGGCGGGCTGGTTCCCTACTTGGATGGAGGGGATTGGTCGCGTGAGACTTTCATGAAAGAACTACTCAAAATTGCCGTGGGTGCGATTCTCATATTGGCGCTTGCCCCGTTGGCGGGTTTTTGGATTGTTGCGCTGGTTGGCGCGGGCTTGCTTCTGTTACCGGTCGGTACCGTCGTCGCGACGGCTTTTCCCGAAACTTGGAAACATATCGAGAACAATTGGTTTTCGCGGGGTTCTTCCTTGTCTCCGTCGTAAACTATAGATTGGCAAAGGTTTCTTGTTTTCAGATTAACAGCCCGGCGCCGCCGGGCTTTTTCGTTGGGGAAACAATGAAAGTCCCGACTCCTCGGATACCCCGATCCAGTTCGGTGCCACCATGGAGTTGACCACCAGTTTCCTGGCCGCCTTTTTGATCGGCCTGAGCGGCGGGGCCCACTGTCTTGGAATGTGTGGCGGCATCGTTGGGGCGCTGACCCTGGGATTGCCGGCGACACCTGACCGCCCGTTGTTCGGGCGACTATCGTTTCTGCTCGCCTACAACCTGGGTCGGCTACTCAGCTACGTTGTCGCTGGAATGCTGGCGGGCGGGATCGGGGCCTGGGCGGCGCATTTGCTGGCCGTGCATCAGGCGCAGTTAGGGTTGCGGCTCCTGGCCGGGCTGTTCATGATCCTGCTGGGACTGTATCTGGCCGGCTGGTGGACGGGGCTGACGCGGGTGGAGCAGGCGGGCGGACGGCTGTGGCGCCGGATCGAACCGCTGGGCCGACGGCTGTTGCCGGTGCGCACGCCCACCCAAGCGTTGGGTATTGGGCTGGTGTGGGGTTGGCTGCCATGCGGGCTGGTCTACAGCGTGCTGGTGTGGGCGATGGGCGCGGGCGGGGCGCTGAACGGCGGCCTGCTGATGTTGTGTTTCGGTCTGGGCACGCTACCAGCGCTGCTAGCGATGGGCGCGTTCGCGGCGACGCTGGCGGGTTTCATCCGCCAGCCCTGGGTGCGCCAAATCGCGGGCGCGTTGGTCATTGGATTCGGGGTGTACCAGATCGGTTTGGCGGCGCGGATGCTTTATATTGTTTCTCAATAGGTTTTGTGATTCTGGTGCGATATATCCTTGCAAGAGCAAGGTCAGTTAGCCTTCATCAGGAGCGGTGTAACAGGTATAGCAGTACCAGATTGGCGAACAGCGAAAGCAGTGCCACGCCGCGCCAAAAGCCGGTCGGGTCACGTTCTAGCAACGGGCGGTTGCGGCGTTCGGTGAAATCGGGATTGGGGTGCGACAAATCGTAGATCAACTCCGTCTCGACCGTGTAGCGACGCTTGGGATTGAGGCGCACGGCTTTTTCCAGCGCCCCGTCCACCCAGACCGGCAAATCCGGCCGCTCGCTTCGGGCAGAAACATAACACAGCCGGGCCATCGCTTTCGCGTTGATTTCCCGTCCCAGTCGTTCGCCGTAAGGCAGACGACCCGTCAGCAGTTCGTAAGCAATAACGCCAAAAGCGAACAGATCGGAACTGGTGGTTGCCGGCTCGCCCCGCAAGACTTCCGGAGCGGTGTAGTTTTTTGTACCGAGCAGGTCGGTTTGCTCGACCGGCGAAGCGATTTCGGCAATGCCGGCAATCTTGGTTGAGCCGAAATCGATGATTCGCACGATGCTGTCGCGGTCGATCAGGATATTTTCCGGTTTCAGATCGCGGTGCAGCATATCCAGCCGGTGAAAGGCGCGGATACCTTGGGCGATTTGCGCCAAAATCCCTCGCACTTCGGTCAACGACGGTCGGGGGTGATCGCTCATCCATTGCCGCAAGGTCTGGCCCTCGACATATTCCAGAATGTGATAGAGGAAACGTCGCCGTCGCACTGGCTCGATCACTTTCAGGACGTGAGGGTCATCGATGCGCCGTCCCACCCATTCCTCGTGCCGGAAGCGTTCCAGATAGCCCGGATCGTCCTCGAAATTGACCGAGGGCGTTTTCAACGCGACCTGTTTTCCAGAGGCCGTGTCGACCGCCAAATAAAGTTGGCTGGTCGGGCTGGCGTGAATCTCGCGCAGGATGCGGTAGCCATCCAGAATTATCCCCGGCTCCAGTTCCGGCGGCATCGGCAACTCGATCAGTTGCCGAAACACCGACTCGGCGTCGGGCAACGGCAAATCGTCGACTCGCAGCAATTGACAGGTCAGATTGTCGGAACTGCCGGCGGCGCGGGCGGCAGCGGTCAGGGCACGGCAGGCGGCGTCAAGGTTATCCCCGCTCGCGCCGACCAGGCGCTTGATTTCCAATGGCGGCACATATTCGTGGACGCCGTCGGTGGTAAACAGGAACAAATCGCCCGTTTCGACCGCCAGACCGCGGTAGTCGATGTCCAGATGCGGGTCGATGCCCAAGGCCCGATTCAGGTAGACCCGTTCCTTGCTGGCCCAACAGTGGTGATCCTGGGTCAGCGGCTCCAGCGTGGCGTCGCGCAACCGCCAGATGCGGGTATCGCCGATGTGGAAGATATGCGCGGTGGTGGACTTGAGTACCAGCGCGCTGAAGGTGGTGACCATGCCTCGCGATGGATCATGCATCGACGCGCCTTGTCCGCATAGCCAGCGGTTGAGGGCGCTCAAGATCCGTTCGGCGGAATGCCGCACCGTCCAGGAATCGGGGGTGGCGAAGTAATCGTTGAGAAAGTTTTTGACCGCGTATTCGGCGGCAAGGCGGGCCGACTCGCTGGAACTCATCCCATCGGCGATAGCGAACGCCGCACCCTTCAAGGTCAGCGCCTCGCCTTCCGGGATCAGCGCGCCATGAAAGTCCTCGTTGGCGGGTTTGATGCCCCGGTCGGAAAATTGGCCGAGGCGGATGCGCAGAGCGCGGGTCATGGTGAAAAAGAATCGGTTTCGATCACGCTTCAATCATACGCCCTCTCCGCCAAGGAGAGGGCGTTTTAGGCGGTTGCTCAGGTCACGTCGATCATCTGCACGGTACCGTCCGGCATGATTTCGGCGATCTGGCCGGCGGGTTCGTCGAGCAGTTGGACGATGGCCAGCGCCACGACAGCCGTCGCGGCGATGACCAGGAAGAATGTCGCCGGGGTCACGAAGGACAACACGGTCAGGAAAGCCACACTGCCGACGTTGCCGTAGGCGCCGCTCATACCCGCGATCTGGCCGGTCAGTCGGCGTTTGATCAGCGGCACGATGCCGTATACCGCGCCGCAACCCGCCTGCACGAAGAAGGAGCAGAGCACGGTTGCCGTCACCGCAGCCCACAGCGGCCAATTGCCCATGAAACTCATGGCGAAGTAGCCAGCGGTGATGCCGATCATCACCAAGCTCATGGTGCGCTTGCGGCCGATGCGGTCGGAAATCAGGCCGCCGGCCGGCCGGGCGAACAGATTCATGATTGCAAAACTGGAACCCACCAAGCCTGCCTGCACCAAGGTCAAACCGTACATGTCTTTAAAATATAGCGGCAGCATGGAAACCACGGCGATTTCGGAACCGAACGAGACCGCGTAGGAGAACGATAAAATGGCTACCTGTTTGAACTTGTAGCGGTGAATGTCCGGCACGACATGACCGGCGAGGATTTCGCGATTCACGCTCAGGCATTGCCAAATGTTCCAAGCCAGCAAGGCGGCCAGGGCGATGTAGATCATCGTGGCCGTGTCATCGCCGATCATTTTCAACCCGGCTGGAGAAAGCTTCCAGGTCAGGATCGCCAGCGCGGCCATCATCGGGATCTGCATGAAGATATAGAGCGCCAGATCGCTGCGGCTGGTGACTTCCATCGCGCCAAGTTTTTTCGGCCTGAAGTAAGTCGAACCCTTCGGGGTGTTTCTAGCCAGAGCGTAAAAGACCCCGGAATACGCGAGCGCGATCACGCCGGTCGTGGCCACAGCCCAGCGCCAGGCATCCGGGCCGCCGAAGGCCAGCGCGACCAAGGGCAGGGAAAGCGCCGCCGCCGCCGAACCAAAGTTGCCCCAACCGCCGTAGATGCCTTCGGCCAGTCCCACTTGCTTGGCCGGGAACCATTCCGAGATCAGGCGAATCCCGATCACGAAGCTCGCCCCCACGCAGCCGAGCAGCAGCCGGGCCATCGCTAGCATCTCGTAAGTCGTGGCAAACGCGAAGAAAAAGCAGAGTGCTCCGCACACCGCCAACAGCACGGCGTACATGATCCGGGGACCGAATTTGTCCACCAGCATTCCTATCAGAATACGCACCGGAATGGTCAACGCCACGTTCAGGGTCAACAGCGCTTTTACCTGGGCGTCGGTGAGATGAAAGGTTTCGCGGATGGAGGCCAACAGCGGCGCGTGGTTGAACCACACGACGAAGCTGATGAAAAACGCGATCCAACTGAGATGCAGGATGCGGATATTGCCGCTGAATGACAATAAATTGAGTTTTGGGACGCTCACGATATGCGCACTCCTTACTTTGTGACTGGAAGAGAACGGTGGAGCGCCAGGCGAAATACGGACCATAAATCGTAACTTCATGTTTTAAAAAAACTTAAATCAATAAAAACCTTAAACCACACTAAAAATCGTGATGCAATGCACCACGATGGGACCCAATAATGAGCACGAGCGCCTGCTAGCGGTGCAATACCGGCATCAAAAATCGAATCAAGAAAGTCAAATGACAAAATATATTTATTAAATAATAAGTTAGGCATTAATTTATTAAAGGCATGGAAAATGCTTAAGGGCAGCTTTGTTTAATGGTTATTGCAAGATGCTAGGCGCATCGTCGCCGCCAAACCATTCTGCAAAGTGAGGCGTATACATGAAAGAAAAATTAGTGCTGGTCGGCAACGGCATGGCGGGGATGCGTACCCTGGAAGAGTTGCTAGCCATCGCCCCGGATAAATTCGACATCACCGTGTTCGGCGCGGAGCCACACGGTAACTACAACCGCATCATGCTGTCGCCGGTGTTGGCCGGCGAAAAGACCATCGACCAAATCATGATCAACGATTTGGACTGGTACGCCGAACGAGGCATCACGCTGCACGCCGGTCAGGAAGTGACGCACATCAACCGGGCACGGCGGCAAGTCCATGCCGCCGATGGCACGATTGCGTCCTACGACCGGCTACTGCTGGCGACCGGCTCCAACCCGTTCATCCTGCCGATTCCGGGCAACGACCTACCGGGCGTCATCGGTTTTCGCGACATCAAGGACGTGGAAGCCATGCTGGAGGCGGCGCAAACCGGCAAGCACGCAGTCGTGATCGGCGGTGGCCTGCTCGGGTTGGAAGCGGCCAACGGCTTGATGAAGCAGGGTATGCAGGTGACCGTAGTGCACGTACTCGACACCTTGATGGAACGCCAGCTCGACCCGGTTGCGGCCGACATGCTGCGCGCGAGCCTGGAAGAACGCGGCCTGCGTTTTCTGATGGGCGCGCACACCGCCGCCGTGCTCGGCGAAGAACGGGTCCGCGCCGTGCGTTTCAAGGATGGTCTGGAGATCCCGGCCGATTTGGTGGTGATGGCCGTCGGCATCCGGCCGAACATCGAACTGGCGAAAAAAGCAGGCATTTATAGCGAGCGCGGCATCGTCGTCAACGATACCATGCAGACTTATGATCCGAAGGTGTATGCGGTCGGCGAGTGCGTGCAGCATCGCGGCCAGTGCTACGGTCTGGTCGCCCCGCTGTGGGAGCAGGCTAAAGTGTGCGCCAACCATCTGGCGCGCTACGGCATCGGCCGCTATCAGGGTTCGGTCACCAGCACCAAACTCAAAGTCACCGGCATCGATCTGTTCTCCGCCGGCAACTTCAACGGCGGGTCGGGTTGCGAGGAAATCGTATTGCGCGATCCGGCGCGCGGCGTCTACAAGAAGCTGGTGGTCAAGGAAAACCGGGTGCAGGGCGCGGTGCTGTATGGCGACACCGTCGATGGCACGTGGTATTTCCAGTTGTTGCGCGAGGGCACCGACATCGGCGCCTTCCGCGAAACCGTGCTGTTCGGCCACGCCCACATGGCGGATTCGGGCCGCGACGGTTTCAGCGTGATGACGATGGCCGACGACGCCGAAATCTGCGGCTGCAACGGCGTGTGCAAGGGCGCGATCATCAAGGCGATTTCCGAAAAGAAGCTGTTTACCGTGGACGAGGTGCGCGCCCATACCAAGGCGTCGGCGTCCTGCGGTTCCTGCACCGGGTTGGTCGAGCAAATCCTTGCCGCCACCGTCGGTACCTTCGACAAGACGCCGAAGGAAAAAGCCCTGTGTCAGTGCACCGAACACAGCCACGATCAGGTGCGCAAGATGATCCGCGAGCAGCATTTGATCTAGTTTGCGGGCGGTGTTCGATTTCATGGAGTGGAAAACGCCCGACGGTTGCCACTCTTGCCGTCCCGCGATCAATTACTACCTGATCTCGACTTGGCCGGGCGAAGCGCAAGACGATCAGCAGTCGCGGTTCGTCAACGAGCGCGTGCACGCCAACATCCAGAAAGATGGCACCTATTCGGTGGTTCCGCGCATGTGGGGTGGTCTGACCAACCCGAAGGAGTTGCGCGCCATCGCCGACGTGGCCGACAAATTCAAGATTCCGACGGTGAAAGTGACCGGTGGCCAGCGCATCGACCTGCTCGGCGTCAAGAAGGAAGACTTGCCGAAAGTCTGGGCCGATCTCAACGCCGCCGGCATGGTGTCCGGCCACGCCTACGGCAAATCGCTGCGCACGGTGAAGACTTGCGTTGGTTCCGACTGGTGCCGCTTCGGCACGCAGGATTCGACCGGCCTCGGCGTCAAGCTGGAAAAAATGACCTGGGGGTCCTGGACGCCGCACAAGTTCAAGATGGCCGTCTCCGGCTGTCCGCGCAACTGCGCCGAAGCCACCATCAAGGACTTCGGCGTGGTCTGCGTCGAGTCCGGCTACGAGCTCCACGTCGGCGGCAACGGCGGCATTAAGATTCGCGGCACCGATTTGCTGTGCAAGTGCGCGACAGAAGAAGAGGTGAAGGAGTATTGCGGGGCGTTCATGCAGCTTTACCGCGAGGAAGGCCGCTATCTGGAACGTACCGCGCCGTGGATCGAGCGCGTCGGCCTGAGCTACGTGAAATCGCGCATCGTCGAGGACGAAGAGAACCGCAAGGCGCTCTACACCCGTTTTCTCGACTCGCAACAGTACGCCCAGATCGATCCGTGGGCGGAACGTGCCAGCGGTCGGGTGGACGCGCACGAGTTCCAGCCTTTGCGGCAGGTCGGTTGCAAATAAACTCCCCTCTCCCTCTGGGAGAGGGGTTGGGGGTGAGGGCGTCCATCATTCCCTCACCCTCTCCCTCTCCCAAGGGGAGAGGGAACCAAACTCCCTCACCCTCACCCTCTCCCAGAGGGAGAGGGAACTTCAGGAAAGATAATCATGTACGACTGGCACGAAATCGGCGCACTCGACGACATTCCCCGCTTGGGTTCGCGGGTCGTGAATACACCGCACGGCGACGTGGCGATCTTTCGCACCACCGACGATCAAGTTTTCGCCCTGCGCGACCGCTGTCCGCACAAGGGCGGGCCGCTGTCGCAAGGCATCGTTCACGGCCACCGGATCACCTGTCCGCTGCACAATTGGGTGTTGGAACTGGAAAGCGGTCAGGCGGTCGCGCCGGACATGGGTTGCGCTACCCGCTATCCGACGCGACTGGAAGAGGGGCGGCTTTGGCTTGGTTTGAACAATGTGGTCAGCTTGCCGACCACGTCGCGGGAAGCGGCCTGAACGGGAGAATCCGACGATGAGCGGCGTTGGCGAAGCGGTTCGCACCACCTGCCCCTACTGCGGAGTCGGCTGCGGCATAAAAGTCGCGGTCGATTCAGACGGCGGTGCTCGGGTGGCAGGCGACGAGCAACATCCCGCAAATTATGGGCGGCTGTGCTCGAAAGGCGCGGCTCTGGGCGAAACGCTGAGCCTGGATGATCGTCTGCTATATCCCGAAGTCGCCGGGCGGCGCGTGTCGTGGGACGAGGCGTTGGATGCGGTGGCCGAGGGATTTCGCCGTGTGCTGGTGGAACATGGCCCCGACGCCATCGCCTTTTACGTCTCCGGGCAATTGCTGACCGAGGATTACTACGTCGCCAACAAACTGATGAAAGGCTGTTTCGGCGGCGCCAACATCGACACCAACTCGCGGCTGTGCATGGCGTCCTCGGTGGCCGGCCACAAGCGGGCGTTCGGCTCGGACACCGTGCCCGGTTGTTACGAGGATTTGGAGGAAGCCGACCTGGTGGTGCTGGTCGGTTCCAATCTGGCCTGGTGTCACCCGGTACTATATCAGCGCATTCTCGCCGCGCGGGAACAACGCGCGGGCAAACCGAAACTGGTGGTGATCGACCCGCGCCGCACCGCCACCTGCGATGCCGCCGAAACGCACTTGCCGCTCAAACCCGGTTCCGATACGGCGTTGTTCAACGGCTTGCTGGTGCATCTCTATCAGCAGGATCGCTTGGACTCGGAGTTTTGGAACAGCATGTCGAGGGGTTCTGGCCGGCCTATCGGACGGCGAAAGAGGTTGCGCCCAACGTTCCCGCCGTCGCCACCCGTACCGGGCTATCCGAGAGCGCCGTCGCCGAGTTCTATGGACTGTGGGGCCGCACCCGTAAAGTGGTGACGGTTTATTCGCAGGGAGTCAATCAATCCGCCCACGGCAGCGACAAGGTGAACGCGATCATCAACTGCCATCTGGCGGCTGGTCGCATCGGCCAGCCGGGCATGGGGCCGTTCTCCGTGACCGGCCAGCCGAACGCGATGGGCGGGCGCGAGGTCGGCGGCTTGGCGAACCAGTTGGCGGCGCACCTGGATTTCGTGCCGGAGGATGTCGAGCGGGTTCGGCGGTTTTGGCACGAGTCTATGCCCCTCGCCCTCCGGGAGAGGGGTTGGGGTGAGGGGACAGCGCCGACTATCGCAACCAGCCCCGGCTTGAAAGCGGTCGATCTGTTTCAGGCGGTCGCCGACGGCAAGATCAAGGCGTTGTGGATCATGGGCACCAATCCGGTGGTGAGTTTGCCCGACGCCGACGCCGCGCGGGCGGCTTTACAACGTTGTCCGCTGGTCGTCGTGTCCGACGCCGTGGCCGACACCGACACCGTGCGGTTGGCGCACGTCAAGCTGCCGGCGCTGACCTGGGGCGAGAAAGACGGCACGGTCACCAATTCCGAACGGCGGATTTCTCGTCAGCGGACCTTTCTACCGCCGCCGGGCGAAGCCAAGCCGGACTGGTGGGCCGTGACTCAAGTGGCTCGCCGGCTAGGGTTCGGCGCGCTGTTTCCTTACGAATCGCCGGCGGCCATTTTCCGCGAACACGCGGCCTTGTCGGGGTTCGAGAATGTTGCTTATCTCCCTCGCCCCTCGCAGGGGGGAGAGGGCTGGGGTGAGGGGGGCAGCCGTCGCGACTTCGACATCTCCGCGCTGGCCGATTTCGCCGACACCGACTACGACGCTCTTCAGCCCGTGCAATGGCCATTACCACGCGGCGCGACCGTGGGCGAGGCACGCTTGTTCGGCGCGGGCGGCTTTTTCACCGCCGACGGCAAGGCCCGCTGCGTCGCGGTCGGCGAACGCGCGCCGGTTCACGCGGTGGACGACAGCTTTCCGTTGATCCTCAACAGCGGTCGGATTCGCGATCAGTGGCATACCATGACTCGCACTGGCAAGACCGCCCGATTGACCGGCCATATCCCCGAGCCTTACGTCGAGATTCACCCGGTGGACGCGCTGGCCTCTGGCGTCAGCGAAAACATGCTGGCGCGGGTACACAGTCGCTGGGGTGAGGCCATCGTTCGGGTCCGCACCAACCCAGAACAACAACCGGGCAACGTGTTCGTGCCGATGCACTGGGGTTCACCCTTGGCGCCGCGCGGACGGGTCAACGCGGTGGTCAACCCTGTGGTGGACTCCTTGTCCGGCCAGCCCGAATCCAAGCATACCCCAGTGCGAGTCCAGGCGTACCGTCCCCGTTGGCACGGATTTTTGCTATCTCGCGCGACCATCGATCCGCCAACGGTCGAGTACCGAGTCACTGTGCGCGAGCCGGCGTCATGGCGTTACGAATTGGCGGGAGAAGCGACGGTGAATGATTGGCCGGCTTGGGCGCGGAGCGTCCTCGGCGATAATCCGAATTGGGAATGGCTGGAATTCGCCGATGTTGGCACGGGGCGTTATCGGGGCGCGGTGCTGGTCGATGGTCGTCTGCAAGCCTGTCTGTTCGTCGCACCGACTCACGAGTTGCCGCCGCGCAGTTGGCTGGCTGGGCTCTTTGCCGCCCAGGAACTCGATCCCGCCGAGCGGGCCAGTTTGCTGGCCGGGCGTCCGGGCGGTGGACAGCGCGATTGCGGGCGGATCGTCTGCGCCTGTTTTGGGGTAGGACTCAACACCTTGACCACCGCCATTCGCGAACGGGGATTGACCACGCCCGAAGCCATCGGCGTGACGCTCAAGGCCGGAACCAACTGCGGTTCCTGCGTGCCGGAGCTACGACAACTGATCGCGCAAGGCTAGAATCGTCGCTCCTGAACCCCAACCCAAGGAGCGAGAGTCGCGATGTTCCGCGTCCAGACCGGTCTCGAAACGCTCATCAACGATTTTCCCGAAAAGATTTGCGGCGCGCGGATCGGAGTGGTTTGCCATCCCGCCAGCGTCGATGCCGAACTGCGCCACGCGCTCGATCTATTGCAGGCGGCTGGCGCCCGAATCGTCGCCATCTTCGGCCCCGAACACGGCGCGCGGGGCGAGGCGCAGGACATGGAAGATATCGAGGATGTACCACTCGATCCCCGGCTTGGAGTGCCGGTGCATAGCTTGTATGGCGCGACTTTCGACAGCTTGACTCCGCGCCGGGAACAGCTTGAGGGTCTGGATGCGCTGGTGATCGACCTGCAAGACGTGGGCGCGCGCTATTACACCTTCGTCTGGACGATGGCGTTGTGCATGGAAGCGGCGGGCAAGGCCGGGGTGCGGGTGCTGGTCTGCGACCGTCCCAACCCCATCGACGGATTAACCACCGAAGGCAATCTGATCAAACCGGGCTTCGAGTCCTTCGTCGGTTTGCATCCGCTACCCAACCGACACGGGTTGACGCCGGGCGAGATTGCGCGTTATGTCCAGCATCGGCGAGGGGTTGAATGCGATCTGGACGTGTTGCCCATGCGCGGTTGGCAGCGCGAAATGTATTTCGAGGATACCGGATTGCCCTGGGTTTATCCCTCGCCCAACATGCCGACGGTCGATACCGCGCTGGTCTATCCGGGCATGTGCTTGGTGGAAGCGACCGACCTGTCGGAAGGGCGCGGCACCTGCCGACCGTTCGAGGTGGCCGGTGCACCGGGCATCGATCCCGAAGCCCTTGCCGCCGACTTGTCCCGCAAAAATCTGACCGGTTGCCTGTTTCGTCCGCTTTACTTTCGACCCAAGTTTCAAAAGCACGCTGGCGGCACTTGTGGGGGCGTGCAGATCCACGTCACCGACCGCCGGGAGTTTTATTCCTACGCGGTCGGCGTCGCGTTCCTGCAAAGCGTCAAGCGCGTGGCGCCAGAGGTTTTCGCTTGGCGGGCAAAACCCTACGAGTTCGTGGCCGACGTTCCCGCCATCGACCTGCTGGCGGGGGATGAGCGGCTGCGCCTAGCGTTGGAGAGGGGCGCCGATCTGACCGAGCTTGCCAGCCAGTGGGCGCAAGAGCGGGCGGAGTTCGAGGAAATTCGCCGGGAGGCGTTTCTCTACTGATCGGTATCCGCCAACTCCGGCTTGGTGTGATAGCCGCGCGGGGTGTAGACCCACTTTCCTGCCCGCCGGGTCTCGCTGTTGCCGACCAGCACCAACGACAGCATGTTCAGCGGTTCCGGGTCCAACTCGCCCAGGGTGGTGACGGTCAGTTGCTCGCCTTTGCGGGTGACGTTGAAGGCGACGACGACCGGCGTTTCCGGCCGACGGTAGCGCAGCAGAATCTGCCGGGCTTCCAGCAGTTGCCAGGAGCGTTTGTTGGACACGGCGTTGTAGAAAGCGATGGCGAAATCGCCCTGACCGGCCAGGTCGATGCGCTGGGCGATCAGTTCCCACGGTGTCAGCAGGTCGGAGAGGGAAATCACGCAAAAATCGTGTGCCAGCGGGGCGCCGACCCGCGCCGCCGCCGCTTGCATCGCCGAGATGCCGGGAATCACTTCGATTTCAACGTCCGCCCATTCCGGTTTTGGTTTGCGCGCCAGCAGTTCGAACACCACCGTCGCCATGCCGTAGATGCCGGCGTCACCGCTGGAAACCAGAGCCGTGGTCCGGCCGCTGGCGGCGAGGTCGAGCGCCAGCGCCGCGCGGGCCAATTCCTCGCCCATCGGGGTTTTGTGGCGGGTTTTGCCCTCGGTCAACGGGCCGAGCAGGTTCAGATACAGGCCATGGCCGGCCAGGTCGGTGCAGGATTCGAGCGCCGCGTGGGCGGCGGGGCTGAGATGTTCCAACCCACCAGGGCCGGCGCCGATAATGTAGAGTCGTCGAGTGAGAGACATGCAAGGTCATATCTGGGTAAGGTGCCAGAGTGAATTCTGGCACACTTCCGTGAACCGCTCCCAGCTTTCGACATCCGACCGCTCCAGCAACCGCCCGGCAAATTTCAGCGCCGCCGCTAGATGGGTTTCCGTCACCGCGCTCAGCGACTCGCCCAGTTCGAAGCGCTCGCCACGAATGGCCAGTTGAAACGCCGGCGGCGGTGGGGCGTGGTTGATCTGCTGATAGACGTGCAGCACGGCGGCGGGTGATAGAGCGTGGCTGGTATAGCTGGTATCGCGCGCCGGCCGCAGGCGGGTGAATTGAAAGGGCGGCGGGCAGGAGACGCTGGCGTCCACGAACAGCGCCAGCGTCCGGTTTTCCAAATCCACCGCGTGTTCGATCTGCAACTGAAAGTCGGTGAGCAGTTCGACCTCACTCCCGTCGCCGCGCTGCTCTCGTAATTCCACCAACCGTTCCAGAAATAGCGGCCCCAGCGCGTCGTCGCCCCGGCTCGGATTGCCGACGGCAAGAATCAACAGACTGGGGCGACGTTGCTTAGAGTGAGCCACAAGGCTGGTATGTAACCATGGTCAGTTCTTTGGTGCGCGATAACCCGCTTGCTGTGCGGCTTGCGCGTTCTCAAAACAGCGCTTGGCCTTGGTGTTCTTGTAGTTTGGATCCTCGGGCACATGGTAAATGCGCGACTTGGAGAGTTTGACCGGCGCTGAAGTCGGGCAGGAACCGTCCGGGTTGCCGGGAACGCCAGCGGCTGATTTTGACGTTGCGGCGGGCACGGGTACCGCGGCAGGCGTGGGTATCGCAGCGGATGGTGGAGTGTTGTTCCCGGCAGGGGTTTCGGCGGCATAGACCGTGTCGAGCCCACTGAAAGACGCGACCAAGACGGCCATGAGCAATCCATGGATAGGCGATTTCAGATGTTTCAAGGACATGCGTGTTACCTCCGTTGTGAGTCGGCGTGTTTATTATCTTTCGATCAGTGAACACAGGCTTAACATTACTCAACGTCCCGTCCCTTCCGCATCCGGCGCGTCGTTGCCCCGGCTGGGATTGCCGACGGCGAGAACCAACAAACTGTGAACAACGCCCCTCAACGCGCGTCTCGAACAACTCCATCCGCGTCCCGCACCAGGCAATCCACCACCGCCCCACTCTCTTCCTCCACCAACTCCACATAAAGCGGCATCTGACCCAGCGCGTGGGTGGCGCAGGACAGGCAGGGATCGTAGGCCCGCACCGCAACCTCGATCTGGTTCAGCAGCGGCTCGGTCAATTCCTTGCCGTCCAGATAGCGTTCCGCCACCTGGCGGATGGATTCGTTCATCGCCTGATTGTTGTTGGTGGTGGACACGATCAGGTTGGCCTTCTCGACCAGTCCATCCTCGTTGATGCGGTAGTGGTGGAACAACGTGCCGCGCGGCGCTTCGATCACGCCGATGCCTTCGCGCGTCATCTCGCCCCGCACCACCAGTTCATCGCCGAAAATGTCCGGATCGAGCAGCAATTCCTGGATCGCCTCGGCGGCGTGCAACAACTCGATCATCCGCGCCCAGTGATAGGCCAAGGTCAGGTGAACCGGCTGACCCTCGCCCAGCGCGGCGAACTCCCGCCGTTCCGCTTCGGCCAGGGGCGTGGGAATAAAGTCGCAGTTGTTCACCCGCGCCAGCGGACCCACCCGATACCAGCCTTTGTCCGGCCCCAGCGAGTGGATAAACGGGAACTTCATGTAGCTCCATGGCTTGACCTGCTCGCGCAGCACCTGGGCATAGCGCCGGTAATCCAGATGATCGAACAGAATTTCGCCCTGGTCGTTTCGGGCGCGCAGCCCGCCGTGGTACAGGTCCAATGCCCCGTCGGCGCGAACCAAACTCAGATAGTTGGAGCGAATGGTGGCGAAATGGGTGAAATAGCCGGGATTCAGCGCGTAGGCCTGCTTGATCAGCTTGAGGATATTGCGACCCCACTGGATCATCAGATCGAGATCGGCCAACAGGTAGTTGCGCTCCTGCAAGGTCAGCGCCTTGTTGACCCCGCCGGGCACGTTGCCGGAGCCGTGCACCCGCTTGCCAGCGGTGATGCGAATCACCTCTTGGCCGTACTTGCGCAGCCGCACTCCCTGGCGGGCGATATCGGGAAAATCAGCCATCACTCCGCCGACGTTGCGATGCGCGGTCGGATCGTCGAAATCGAACAGGAAATCCGGCGAGGCCAGATGGAAGAAATGCACCGCGTGCGATTGGAGGGTCTGGCCATAGTGCATCAGCCGGCGAATTTTCTCGGCGGTCTGGGTGATTTGCGACGCTCCGACCAGTTGATCCACCGCCTTGGACGCCGCCAGGTTATGGCTGACCGGACAGATGCCGCATAGCCGCTGCACCACCACGGGCAGTTCCCAGTAGGGCCGGCCCTGGATGAACTTCTCGAAGCCGCGAAACTCGACGATGTGCAACCGCGCCTGGCGGACGTGGTGATCCCGGTCCACCAGCAGCGTGACCTTGCCGTGCCCCTCGACCCGACTGAGCGGGTCGATGGCGATCCGACGCAGATATTCCGGCTGGGCAGCCGTTTCCAGGGTGCTCATGACGCGCCTCGCTCAATCATAGTGAATCTGGGTATAGGGCAACGCGAGCGGCTGGCCCGACAGCAGTTGATTCACGAAGGTCCAGATCGCGTCCGCCGACGGTGGGCAGCCCGGCAAGAAGTAGTCGATCTTCACCACTTCGTGCAGCGGATGCACCTTGTTCAACAGCAACGGAATTTCCGGATCGTTGGGAATCTGGGGATTGACCAGGCCGATCCCGCGCAGGTACGACTCCTCCAGGCATTCCTTGAGGTCGTACTGGTTGCGCATCGCCGGGACGCCACCGTTCAGCGCGCAAGCACCGATGGCGACCAGAGTCTTGCAGCGTGCCCGGAATTCCATCAGCACGTGGACGTTCTCGGCGTTGCAAACCCCACCCTCAATCAGGCCCAAATCGCAGTTACCCAGTTCCTTGATGTCGGTCAACGGGCTACGGTCCAGTTCCACCCGCTCGGCCAGATCGAACAGCCGCTCGTCGAGATCGAGCAGCGACATGTGGCAGCCAAAACAGCCGGCCAGTGAACAGGTGGCGATCTTCACCTTGGGTTCACTCATGGCGGCGTCCCCCCTTGCTTTCCGCCAGCGTCGCCACATCACCGACCACGCTGATCGGCTTGCGGTCGTAAAGCCGCTGGCCGATGGGAATCTCATAACCGCGGTGCTTGGTCAAAATCGCTCCGGTCGGACAAACTTGCGCCGCTTTGTCGGTGACGCTGAAATCGGTCGCGCCCAGCTTGCCGGAAGGGGTGTTGACCACCAGATGAGCCTGGATACCCCGTCCCTGCACCGCGAAGATACTCTTGCCGTCCACATCGCGACTGGCGCGCACGCACAGCTCGCACAGAATGCAGCGGTTGAAATCGATCACCGCCTGGGGATGGGAGGCGTCCACTGGCCGGCGCGGATAGAAGTGGGTGTAGTGCGGCGCCAGCATCCCGACGTAATAGGCCACCGCCTGTAATTGACACGCCCCGCTCTTCTCGCAGGCCGGACAGACGTGGTTGCCTTCCACGAACAGCATTTGCAGGATGCCACGCCGAATCTCGCGCAGTTCCCCGGTTTCGTTCTGCACCGCCTGGCCCACCGCCGCTGGGGTGGTGCAAGCCGCCTGCACCCGGCCGTTGACCTTGACCAGGCAGACCCGGCAACTGCCGTGCGGAGCAAATTCCGGGTTGAAGCACAGATGCGGGATATAAACGCCGGCGGCCAGCGCGGCGACCATGATGGTCTGGCCGTCCTGGAACGGAATCGGCCGCCCGTCCAGCGTGAAACTCTGGTCCTCGCTCATGGCATCGCCCCCATCATCAATTCTTCCTCGCGCAAATAGGCGTCCGGGTCGTTGCGGCCCGTCAATTGCCGGGCTTGCTCCAGCGCCGCGTCCAGATCGAAGGCGGGTTCGAACATGGTGGACCGCAGCCGCCGTTCCCAGGCTTCCGGAAACTGGTCCAGACTGTCCAGCACCGGATTGGGCGCGGTCTGACCCAGCCCGCAATGACAGGCGACCTGCATGATCCGACCCAGCTTGCGCATCTCCTCCAGATCGTAACGGGTTCCATGGCCGGTATGAACCTTCGTCACCAGATCGCGCAACAGCGAGGTGCCGACCCGGCAGGGCGTGCAGAAACCGCAGCTTTCATGGACGAAGAAATGCGCGAAATTGCGGACGCCATCAAGAATGTCGCGCCGATGGCTGAACACCATGAACGAGCCGCCGGTGGCCAGGTCCTCGAAGCAGATGCGCCGGTCGAACTGGCGGGCGGAAATCATGTGCCCGGCGGGACCGGCCATCTGGATGCCCTGCGCGTCCCGCGCGCCGCAGTCTTCCAGCACCCGCCGCACGGTCACGCCAAACGGGTATTCGTAAATCCCCGGCCGCTCACAGTCGCCGCTGAGGCTGAGCAGCTTGGTGCCCTTGGATTCCAGCGTACCCCGGCTGGCGAACCAGGCGCCGCCTTCCACGGCGATCTTGGCGGCGGCGGCGAAGGTTTCGACGTTGTTGACCACGGTGGGCTGGTTCAAATAACCGTGCGTGGTCGGGAACGGCGGGCGGATGCGTGGCACGCCGTGCTTGCCCTCCAACGACTCGATCAGCGCCGATTCCTCGCCGCAGACGTAAGCGCCCGCTCCAAGGTGAATGTCAATGTCAAAACCGAAGGTCGGATCGCCCAGAATCGCTTCGCCCAACAAGCCCGCCTCGCGCCGGCGTTGCAGGGTCGCCTCCAGCGATTCCAGCAGGTAGCGGTATTCGCCGCGCAGATAGACGAACCCCTGACGCGCGCCGATCACCCGGCCACACAGCGTCATGCCCTCCAACACCAGATCGGCGAAATCCTGCATTAATACCCGGTCCTTGAAGGTGCCCGGCTCGCCCTCGTCGGCGTTGCAGACCACGTATTTCACATCGCCCGGCGCGTTGCGGCAGGAAATCCACTTGGCCGCCGATTTGAACCCGGCGCCGCCCTGCCCGCGCAGGCCGGACTTGACCATCTCCTCCAAAATCGCCTCCGGGCCGCGTTTCAAGACCGCCCGCAAAGCGGTGCCGTCGGCGAAATGCCGCCCCAGCAGGATGTCCGCCCGGCGGATGTTGCTGACCACCTCGAAAAATTCACGCGGCCATTGCACCAGTGGGATTTGTCCGTCCACTAGCTCGACGATCCGATCCAGACGGAGTTTGTCCAGGCGGGTGAGCGCGTAGCCGTTGACCAGCACCGCCGGTCCCTGATCGCACATGCCGGTGCAGGATGTCGTCCCGACCGTGACCACGCCATCGGCGCGGGTTTCACCCATGCGCACACCCAGCCGGTCGCAGAGCGCGTGCAACAACTCGCGGTTGCCCAGCATCCGATCAGTGATGTTGTCGCTGAACAGAATGTCGTAGGAACCGCGCGGCGCGGTGTAGAGGAAGGAATAGAATTCAGCGACGCCGCGCACCTTGACCGGGGAGATATGAAGCTCCTCGGCGACCCGGTCCAGGGTCTCGGGCGACAGCCAGGTTAAACGGTCCTGCACGTCGCGCAGGATTTGCAACAGCCGAGTCGGCATGCCGCCGTGGCCCTGGACAATTTCGCAAACCACCTGGGTCAGTGCGTCAGATTCCGCCATGGATCACCTCCATCGTCGATGGGCCAATCCGGCGTTGTGGAGCGCGGATGGCGATTTTTTCGAGCAGGCCGCTAAACCACAATTTTCCTCATCATAACCTAAATCAAGACAAAAATCTTTATTTCCTTATGGGTTAAGACTTAAGCTGGCGGCGGCGTGGAACGTGGTGGGCCATGTCGAATCCAACGATTTAGAAAATCGTCCGCTCTTCCCCCAAAACGCCTCGCGGTAGCCTCGGCGCGATAGTGTTCTAGCGTTACCGGGGAATTGCGGGCAGAATTTCAATTTCTTCTTGCGACCCACCACCGGAGACGAGACGCTTCCATGCCGAGCCAACCTTCGAAATCCATCCGCTGGCTGTTGCTAGGATGGTTGACCACTGGCGCCGCGCAGGCGGCGGTTTATCCCCTGCCGCCCCCGGACACGGACGTCATTGGACAAGTCAAGGTGATGTACGCCACCAAGGACGATACGCTGGTCGATATCGCCCGCCGTTTCGGCCTAGGTTATGACGAAATCGTTCATGCCAATCCGGGCGTGGACCGCTGGGCGCCCGGCGAGGGTACTCCCATCGTCCTGCCGACCCGCTACATCCTGCCCGATACTCCGCGCGAGGGCATCGTCCTCAACATCGCGGAGATGCGACTGTACTACTACCCCAAGGCCAACTCCGGCGAGGAGCGGACGGTCATTACCTATCCGGTCAGTATCGGCCGCATGGACTGGAAAACACCCATGGGGCTAACCAAGGTCGTCGCCAAGGACATCGATCCTCCCTGGCGACCGCCCGCCACCATCAAGGCCGAACACGCCGCCGAGGGCGATATCCTGCCGGATGTCGTCCCTGGTGGTCCCGACAACCCGCTGGGGCGTTACGCCATGCGGTTGGGCGTGCCCGGCTATCTGATCCACGGCACTAATAAACCTTATGGCATCGGGATGCGGGTGACGCACGGCTGCGTGCGGATGTACCCGGAAGATGTCGAACGTCTGTTCGGCATGGTGCCGGTCGGTACCCCGGTGCGCCTCCTCGACCAGCCGGTAAAAGTGGGTCGGCTGAACGGCGCTCTGTTCCTGGAGTCGCACGAACCCCTGGAGGAGGACAATATCCCGATCAAGGTCACCCTGGAGCAAGCCCGGCAAGCCGTAATCGTCAAGACCGGCCCCGACATGCCCGGCGTGGACCAAAACGCGCTCGAAGTGGCGGTGGAGCAACTGAGCGGCATTCCCGTCTCCATCTCCACTCTGCCCGGTTCGGTCCCAGCCAGTCAAACCGCTGGACCGCCGCCCGCGCCCGGCTATCCGGTCGAAACCCCGGTTACGCCTCCCAGGGCCACCCCCCCCGTGTATGGTTATGCTCCCGCCCAGGGCGGCCCGCCCCCCCAGGGGTCGTCGGGTTATCGCCCAGGTTCGGTCACGCCACCCGGTTATGTCCCGCCCTACGGCGGCTCGCCGCCCGGTTACGCACCCGCCTATTCCCATCCACCCTATTCGGCGCCACCGGCGCCGTCCACCGAACCGCCGCCAATCTATCGGCCCTATTCCAACAACGCTCCAGGTGCTTCCCAGCCTTATCCCAATCCCGTCGCCCCTCCTGTCCGACCATCGACCAACGGCAATACCCCGGCTTCGGCGTTACCGCCGTCCACCAACCGACTCTAGCCCATCCCGTTATCCGTCGATTATCAAGCAGCTCAAAAAAAGACCCCGCGCTCGTGGCGAGCGCGGGGTTCTTGCAAAGCCGCCGACAAGCGTACAGCTTATTTGTACATCGATTTCTTGAACATGCTGTTGAGCTTTTGCTCGGTCGCCATGCTGATGGACTTGGCCTCGTTGGCGGTATCCAGGGCATTGCGCGCCATGGCCTTGGCCTCGTTGGCGTCGTTCTGCACCTTTTGCAAGTCGCTGGTGCTGGCGCAGCCCACGGTCAGACCGGCGATCAGGGCCAGCGCGGAAAGCTTGGTGACGGTCTTGAGGGACATTTTCAACTCCTTAAGCATCATTACATCAAACAAAAAAGGTGCCGACTAGCGACACTGTCGCTAAAGCACAACCAAGTTGCAACAACACAACAAGACCATTATATAACGAAACTAAAGTTCGCGGACAATGGCGAAAGCGCCGGGGTCAGCGAATTTCGACCCGCATGCCTTTTCTGACCCACGGTCTGAGCGCCTCGATCTGATGGTTATCCAGCGCCACGCAGCCACTGGTCCAGTTGATGCCCGCGTTATGGATCCGTGGATCGCCTATCCCGATTCCATGAATCCCGATCTGCCCGCCCAGCGGCGTGTCCTGCGGGGGAGTCTGGCCGGTGACCCAGGCGGCGCGGATGCGCTCGTAGGTGGCGCGGTCGATCCGATGTTCCCGCAACGCCCGCTCGGCGTAATCGGGATTGGGATAATCAAGGCCGATGAAAGTCTTGAACCGGCTCTGGTCGTTGATCCAACCGATCCGAAACACCCCGGTCGGCGTCCGGTTGTCGCCACGTCCGGATTTGATGCCGGCCCCACTGCTACCCAGGGCAATCGGGCGGAATACCTTGACCGGCCGCTGACCCTGCATGATGCTCAACGTGTCGGCCTTGGTGTCCACGAGCAACCAGGGCTCGCGCAACGACGCGGACTGATTCGCCAACGGGGGCGGCGCCGATTCCTGAAGGTCATTCGGGGCGCAGGCGCTGATCAGCCACGCCAACAGACCAAGAATAATAATCCGCTTACCGAACTCCAACATACCGGTCCTCACGCCTCTCGTCGTTTTACCGGGGTAAATTTATAGGCAGCCAGCGCGGCGATGCAAGCCCATTCCCCATACTCGCTCGCCGTTAGAACCGGGGCTCCAAGCTCACCTGGCTCAGCAAGGAGTTGCCCACGAAGCAGTTTTCCTTGGCCTTGCGATGCAACTGCCGCACCGTATCCTCATCGGGAATTGTCGCGCCGCCGAACGTCACCTGGGGCCGCAGGGCCATCCGGGCGACCATGAGCTTGCCCTTCTCGTTCTTGCCGAGTTCGGCCGTCGGTTCGTCCTCGTAGCGATCCACCACCAACTTCCTGAGCGCGGCGATGGACAGAAAGGTCAGCATGTGGCAACTGGACAGCGCCGCCAGCAACGCCTCCTCGGGGTTGCTCATCTCGGGATTGCCGGAATAGTCCGGGGCGGACGAGCCTTGCACGGTCTGCCCGCCGGCCAATCGCCAGACATGGTCGCGGCTGAAGGTTTTCACGTCAAAATCCGGCGTGGAGCGTTGCCAGCTCAAGCCAATGGAAAAACTGGACATGGTGCATTCCTCATGGGGATGGACAAGGAAAATCCACGAGGTCATTGACCCGTGGAACCCGCGTCAACGGCTGGTCGGTTGCAGCGCCTCCAACGCCGCCGACGCGCAAACGTCGCCGCGCAACGTCTGCTCCAACCGGGCGATGCGCTTGCGTAACTCGTCGTTCACCGCTTCCCGCTGGGCCAATAACGCCACGCCATCCACAGCGCGGATGCCGGATCGTGCCCCGCTTTGGAAACCGCCGAAGCCCGCGCCGCCCATCAGCCAGCCGGCGGCCAGCCCGCACAGCAGAATCGCCAGCGCCGCCAAACCCCAGACCCAGGCCCGCTGGTGGCGCGGAATCGCCGTCTCGGCGGCGTAAACCGTGAATTGTTCCTGTTCCTGCCGATTCATGACGGGTTCCTCAGCGCTCGACGGTGAAGGTCGTGACCGGCGTTATCGCGTTGGGCCGGACCGTACCCTTGAATACCGACTCCTGGCCGCCCCGGATCAGGCGCACCTGAAACGGCGTTTCCCGAGGGTTCTGCTCGTCCTTGCGCGGCGCGTAGCGCACGGCGACCTCGTAGTTTCCCGGCGCGGCGCGGCCCGCCGGCCAGAAAGCGTTTTCCACCGGCCGGTCACTGAGCGTGCCGCGCGTGGCGTTGGCGTCCACATCCAGGGCACCGCCGCACGCGGCTGGATTGCGGTAATCCAGTTGCTGGCCGGACGGACAGCGCACCACCAAGTCGAGATCGCCCTGGCTGTTCCATAGTAAGGTCGCGGTAATTTCGCCGGTTGTCGCGCCGGTCTCGGTCATGCGGTTCGCAAATTCCCGGCGCTCCTCGGCTGTCGGCTCGGCCTTGACCGGCCGCTCCGTCAAGGCAGGTGGTTCGACCTTCTTGGCCGGCGGTTCGGTCCAGGGCGAAGGTGATTGCCGCGCTGGCGCATCCACCACTGGCGCACGCTCAACCAAAACTTCTTCCAAGGTTCGCGTGGGCGACTTGGTCCCCGACGCAGCGCGAGATTCCAGCCTTGACAATGGCGGACCGGCACTGTCCGGAGGATTGACGGCGCTCACTGGCGGCATGGCCGTCGGCGACACGGCGTGGTCCGGCACGATTGGCGTTGCCGTCGCTGGAGCCGTCTCGGGGGCGGCGGGCGGCGCCATGCCGGGAGTAGTCGCCGCGCGGGCGGCGGTTGGAGCATCCACGGTTGGAATTACCACAGGGTTGTTGGAGGGGGCAGTGACCGCCGGTTCGCGCGAGCCACTCCCGCTCGTGACCGCGACCGTGGATTGAGCTGGAGCCGCGCGGCCCTCCTGGCCGGGTTCTCGAATCGCGGGAACGGCGGCGCCCGCTCTGACGGCCGGCAGCGGACACTGACCGCGTCGCTCGGCGAGTTGCGTCAACAAACTTTCTAGCCGGCTCCGCAATTCCGTCTCGGTGTATTGCGTCTGGGTCAGGGCGCGCTCCAGGTCGGTATCCAGCACGGGCTTCGACCCCTGGCCCGACGCGGAAAATGGCGCTGGCCACCCCCTCCCCCACCAGAACGCCGCGATCACGGCCAGCAATACGGCCAGCGCGAACACGCTCCAAAAATACCGAGAACCGACCACCACGTAACGCCACTGGGCTCCAGAT
>JAXMFY010000012.1:0-114305 GCA_046347555.1 Candidatus Competibacteraceae bacterium
GACGCCGGGATTCTGGACCCTGCTGCTGATTCTGATGCTGTTCGGCTGGACCTCGCTGGTGGGCGTGGTGCGGGCGGAATTCCTGCGCGCCCGCAACTTCGACTACGTCCGCGCCGCCCGCGCCCTGGGGATGAGCGACGGGCGGATCATGTTCAAGCACGTCCTGCCGAACGCCATGGTGGCGACTTTAACCTTCATGCCGTTCATCCTGTCCGGCTCCATCGTTGCCCTGACCGCGCTGGATTTTCTCGGGCTGGGCCTGCCGCCGGGTTCGGCCTCGCTGGGCGATCTGCTGCGCCAGGGCAAGGACAATCTGCAAGCGCCGTGGCTGGGCATCTCCGGTTTCGTGGTGGTGGCGCTGATGTTGAGCCTGCTGGTGTTCGTCGGCGAGGCGGTGCGGGACGCTTTTGATCCAAGGAAGAATGTACTCTAAGCTTTCATTTGTCCCCCAAGAAAAAGCAGGAGTACGCCATGACGGATTTGTTCTCGATTCTTTTCGCCGCCGTTCGGCGGGCTTCCGCATTGCGAATCGTCCTGCGTTTGCAGCCGGCCATGAGCGATGGGCTGGTTTATCCGCCCACTTACAATAACGATCAGAAGCAGCAACATATCTTTCGCCCGGCCTGGGTCAATGGCGAGAAGCGGAACGCGGTGTTGCTCGATTCGGTCCAGAGCCAGGCCAACCGGGTCGAGTTGGCGATTCTCGCGGCGCACCGACGGGGCGATCTCCGTTACCCCGACATTCATATCGATGTTCCAACCAAGTTGGGGGACGAACACTATTCCGTTCTGGAGCTTTCTCACCGCATTTACGACGCCGCGCTGCGCGCTTGCGCGGTCGGTGGTATTCCGTTCCCTCAATCCGAAATCGGGAAAGCGGTTTACCAGGCCCGCGCCGACCGGGCCAGCGCGCTGTTGACCCATGCGCCGATGACCCTGACCTTGGGTGGTTGGAATAGTCATGGCGGAGGCGGGCCGCTGGTCGCCAAATTGCCGCGCTTGCTGACTTCCGAAATCATCGGACTGGATGCCGAGCGCGTGCAGCGTGGCGCCGTCAAGTTCGATCCGATGGACATCCGCAAGGATGCTGGACCCGTTTACACCTCCGCCGATACCGAGCGGATGTACGAAGTGGATAAGACCAAGGCGGCGGACCCGAAAAAGGATAAGGGCAAGCGACCTTCCGAGGTCGGTCTGGGCAACGTACCCAACTTCGGCGAACGGGGGGCGGTCATTACCGAGGCCATCCAGACCAGTCTTGTTTCCTGCGCCGCCGTGCGTCGGCTCCGCTTCGAATGCGAGGATGGTTCTTTCGATGAAGCGCGGGATCATGCCGGCCAGACCGCCACGGTCGCGCTGGGCCTCTACGGGTTGCTCGCGCAAATGGAAGCCGGTTACAACTTGCGCTCCGGTTGCGATTTATTGCCGCTGGAAGAACCGCAACTCGAAGTGATCGGGCGTAGCCTGCAAGATGTGATTTGCCATCCGGTGACCGCCGCCACCGCGCGGGAGGCGCTCCAACGGGCGCTGGCTGACGCCGCGAGTCGGGGATTGGCTTGGCGCGATGAACCGATTACGGCCATCGCCGACGAGCGCTTGATAACGCTGATCGAACGTAGTCGCCTTTCTCGCGATAGCGGAGACGAGTGATGTGGCTTCGGGTCTCGTTTCCGTCGGGCCGTTGCTACGCGGCCCGAGCGGAAGACCCGGCCCTGCCCGAGTGGCCACCGCATCCTTCCCGCGTTTTTTCCGCTTTGGTGGCGGCCGCTTATCGGAGCGGCGAGGGGATGACGGCGCGGCGCCGGGCCGCGCTCGAATGGTTCGAGGGATTGCCGCCGCCGGTGATTGCCGCGCCGGCCGCCGATCTTGCCGCCGCGCCGGTTTCCTATGTCCCGCCAGGCGATAGCGTCGAACGCAAGGGTAAAAAGGGCGAAGAGCAGTACGAGCACGGCATCCATCGCTGGCGGCAGCCCCGGCATTTTCCCAGCGCGATCATTTTGGGCGAGCCGGTCGTCGGCTACGGTTGGGCCATCGAAGCGGAGGAACCCCCGTTGGCCGTGCTCGCGGACATCGCCGCCGGCGTGACTCACGTCGGTACATCCCACGCCTTGGCGTTGGTGGAATTCGACGCTGGCCCCTTGCCCATGCCCGCCACGCTGGTGCCCGATCCGCTGGGTAGCGAATTTTTGCGGATTCCGGTATCCGGTCGCCTCGCCGAACTTGATGCCCTTTACCAAGGCAATGCCGGCGTGCGCCGTCCCGCGCCGGCCTGTGAACCCTTGGCGGCTTATCGACCCCTGACGGCGGATTCCGCACGGACCCTTCCCGCCCGGATGGAACTGATCGCGCTGCGACTGACCGGGAGCGCGCACGATGCCGACCGTGCTGCTGATCTGGCCCGCGCGGTGCGGCGGGCGGTGATGGCGGTTCTTGGCGACCACGCGCCCGCCGCGGTCCACGGTCACGGCGCGGGCGCTCATGTGGCTTGGCTGCCGTTGCCGGATGTCGGTCATCCGCACGCGGGCGGGCGCATCATCGGCCTGGGTCTGGGGCTGCCGGTCGAACTCGCAGCGGCGCAACGCACCGAGATTTTGGCGGGCATCGCCCGACTCGACGGCATCCACCTGCCGGATGGACGCACCGCCGGGCTGGTTCGACCCGCGCCGGCGGAACGACTCCCACAAGCATTGCTGGCGCGAACCTGGGTCGGCCCTGCCACCGAGTGGGCGACCGTGACCCCCGTGGTGCTGGACCGGCCGCCCAAGCGCCCCGACGAGAATCGGTTGCGGCGGGCGCTGGCCGAGTCGTTGCACCATGCGGGCTATCCGGCGCCGGTGACCGTGGACATCTCGCCGTTCAGCCGGTTTCAGGGTGCGCCACCAGCGTTTCGGATTTCTTCGCCGGAACGCAAGCCGCGCTATCACGCCGTGGTGAGTTTCGCCGAGCCGGTGGCCGGGCCGGTGATCGCCGGGCGGTTGCGCTATTTCGGCGTCGGTCTGTTTCGACCGTGGGCGGAACGGTGTGGAGGATCGGACGGATGAGTTTCGAGCGCTTCTTTCGTGCCGTGCATGGCCACGACCCTTTTCCGTGGCAGGGGGAAGCCGCCCGCCGCCTCGTCGCCGGGGAGGAGTTGGCCGCCGTGAGCGTTCCCACCGCCTGCGGCAAGACCGCGCTGATCGACGCGGCGATCCACGCGGCGGCCCACGGTGGCGCCCGGCGCATCGCCTTCATCATCGACCGCCGGGTGGTGGTGGACGAAGCGTTTCTGCGAGCTGAACGGATTGCCCAAGCATTGCGGGCCGCGCGAAATCCGGTCTTGCGTGCGCTGGCCGAACGGCTCGGACCGCTCCAGGTGGTGCGTTTGCGCGGCGGCGTGCATGGCGACGACGACTGGTTGCTGTATCCGGAGCGGGTCACGGTGCTGGTGTCCACGGTGGATCAGATCGGTTCGCGCCTGCTGCATCGGGGCTATGGCGTCAGTCCGCGCATGATGCCGCTCCATGCCGGTTTCGTCGGCACGCGCGCCTTGTATCTGATCGACGAGGCGCATCTGTCCACCTGCTTTCTCGATACGGTGCGCGCCGCCATCGATCAGAGGGCGGACGTGCGGGTGATCCCGATGACGGCGACGCCGAACCAGACCGGTTCCGCCTTGCGTCTCGACCTTGCCGATTATTGCCATCCGGTGTTGAGCCAGCGGCTCGCCACCGCCAAGCGTGCCCGATTGCGGACCGCGCCCGCGAATGAGGCCGATTTCGCCAAAGCGCTGGCCGGTGACGCCGAGGAACTGGCGACCGATGCCAAGGTAATCGGGATCGTGGTCAATCGGGTCGCCACCGCCCGGCGCCTGTGGCAAATGCTTGCGACTAAAAAGCGGCGGGTGGTGTTGCTGACCGGTCGAGTGCGCCCGCACGACCGGGATCGGTTGATGGCGGAATGGCTACCCCGGATTCGCGCCGGTCGGACTACTCGGGAAGATGAACCGCTGTTCGTGGCCGCCACCCAGACCATCGAAGTCGGTGCCGATCTGGATTTCGACGCGCTGGTGAGCGAGGCGGCGCCGCTGGATGCCTTGCGCCAGCGTTTTGGTCGGTTGGATCGCCTGGGTTCCAGGGCAGAGAGCCGAGCCGTGATCCGATATCGGGAGGCGAAAGCCGATGAAAGCGGCGCGCTACTGCCCGATCCGGTTTATGGCATGGCCGTCCATGCCACTTGGGCGTGGCTGCAATCGGTCGCGCGGGACGATTCCGTCGATTTTGGGGTGAACGCACTCCAAACCGTGATGGATGCCCACCCGCCGCCGACGGTGGAGCCACCGCTGGCGCCCGTCTTGTTGCCGACGCATGTGGATTTGCTTTCCCAGACTGGACCGGACGCGCCGGAGATCGACGTTGCGCCCTGGCTGCATGGCGTTGGGCGCGGGACGGCGGATGTCACGCTGATCTGGCGGGCCGATCTGGAAGAGGGCGATTCGACCCAGTGGGTGGAAACCATGCGGTTGCGTCCGCCGTTGGTGGGTGAGGCGCTGGAGATACCTGTTTACGCCGTCCGCGCCTGGTTGCAAGGCCGTCGCGCCCCAGAGGTGACGGATATCGAAGGCGTCGACCAGGAATCTCGGTCCGCCGATCAGCGGGGGCGGTTGGCGTTGCGCTGGAAGGGTTCGGAAGGTGGCGAGATCGTTCGGCCCGAAAATATTCGGCCCGGCGATACGCTGGTTCTCCCGGCAACCTATGGCGGTTGCGACGACTACGGTTGGCATCCAGACAGCCGCGAATCGGTTGCCGATATCGCCGATTTCTGCTCCCTGCAAAGAGGAGGCTGGGCGCATGTGGTGCGGCTGGTGCCGGGGCTGACCGACTGGCTCGGCGAGCGAGAGACGGCCGTGCGTGAAACGGTGGTTGAACTGGTGACGGCCGAAATGACGGTCGACCCGGAAACCGGGATCGACGCCGAACGGGTGAACGCGGCTCGCGCGGCGTTGCGCGCCCTGATCGCGGCCATCGATCATCCGCTGGTCGCGGCCTTCCGGGGCCGTTACGAAATCGAGCGGCATCCGCGTGGCGTGGTGCTGCGTGGGCGGGTGTTGGACGAGGTGGACGCGATGCTCAGCGGCGGGGTGGCGGTGGAACTTGAACCGCATCTCGCGGGCGTGGCGACCCGCGCGGATCGGTTGGCGGCCGATCATCCCGAGCATGCCCGCATCGCCCGAGCGGCTGGGTTGCACGATCTCGGCAAGTCCGAATCCCGGTTTCAGGCCATGCTGCACGGCGATCCGGTCGCGGCGGCCGCGGGACCGGTGTTGGCGAAGTCCGGGTTGCGCCGACTGGCCGATCTGCGCGCCGCTTACGCGCAATCGGGGCTGCCCACCGGTTTCCGGCACGAGTTGGCTTCTCTGGCGCTGGCGGACGAATCCGATCCGCTGGTCCGGTATCTGGTGGCGACCCATCACGGTTATGGTCGGCCCTGGTTTCCGGCTTGTGCCGATGACCAAGCACCGGGCACCGAACAGATTCCACTGGGGAGCGGCTGGGCCGATGTCTTCGTGGCGCTGCGCCGGCAATACGGCTCGTGGGTGCTGGCCGGCATGGAATTGGTGGTGCGCGCGGCTGACGCCCGCCAGTCCATCGCCGAACAGGAGCGCGAGCATGATTGAGCTGCCCGGCTTGAGCGGCGCCTCGCCCATCGGGTTTCTGGCGGCGTTGGGGATGTTGCGGGTGCTGGTCGAGGACCGGGGCCACGACGCGCGACTCGCTTGGCGCAACGGTCGGGCTGTGCTGGAGGGGTTGGAACTGACGGACGCCATCGACGAACTGGCGAAGAATATGGTGGGTCGCGGGGATGCGTTCGAATTCACTTGGGCGGATACCGTCCGGGACGTTACGCCAGAACAGTATCGGAATGCGGTGGCGCGAGCGGGCAGTAATCGCCGGGCTTTGGCGTTTCTGGCGGGGTGGGGAACGGATACGGTGGTTCGCAAAGGCAGCCTTTTTGCGACCCGGTTTGATATGACTTCCGGTCAACAGAAGCTTTTGCGGAATTTGCGAGAGCTTGCGTCGAAGATCAATCGCAGGTCTTTGGAAATCGCGCTGCTGGGTGGTCCCTATGAGGGGCAATCTTCGTTTGGTCTCGATCCGGCTGCGGTACGGTTTCATGCTCACGAACCGCAGGCACCGACCCATTCGGACCCGCCGGGCAAATCGGGGTTGATTTGGCTGGCTTTCGAGGCGATTCCTTTGCATCCCGTGCTGCCGGTATCCGCCACCCGCGCACGTACCGCTGGCTGGCGTAGTGGGTCGGCTTCGGCCTACGTGTGGCCGTTGTGGAGTGCATTCTTGACTTTGGCCGAGGTGTTTCTGCTCCGCGCGCTTCCCGTGGAGCGGTTGTCGGGCCGGCCTGGCGTGACTGAGGTTTGGGTGGCGCGCTATGGCAAGAGCGGTGAGTACGGGATATTGCTTCCCGCGTTGCGCGAACGGTAAGTGAGTGTCCTAAATCCGGGGTTCGCGTAGCAAAATACATCATTGAAAACATAATCTTATATTTAACCCCTAGCGAAAGTAGGATGTTGAGGATGAAAGTTTTGCCGGTTCGCGGAAGATTTTCCATGGCTCTTTTATAATCAATAGGTTGTAGTAATGCAGTTCATCTCCCGGCCCACGCCGGGACTCCGTTGAAGCAGCCAGTAGTTCCCGAACCAGGGTGCCGTGCCGCGTTCATCTCCCGGCCCACGCCGGGACTCCGTTGAAGCGCGCTGCAACAAGGCATCGCCTACGAGGGATTGCTGGGTTCATCTCCCGGCCCACGCCGGGACTCCGTTGAAGCCATTCCGACCGGTTCAGGGTGATGACCCGGCCGCGTTCATCTCCCGGCCCACGCCGGGACTCCGTTGAAGCGCGGGCACGCTGGCGGTGTTGCTCAATCGGCCGCGTTCATCTCCCGGCCCACGCCGGGACTCCGTTGAAGCCAATACCGCTTGGGCACGATATCCTCGCTGGGTTCATCTCCCGGCCCACGCCGGGACTCCGTTGAAGCGGCGGAAAGTCCAAAGCCGCGCCCGCCGTCTGGGCGGGTTCATCTCCCGGCCCACGCCGGGACTCCGTTGAGGCTGGACGGGCCGCGCGCCATTCGCCCCGAGCCAGGTTCATCTCCCGGCCCACGCCCCCTGTGTTGGCGAGCGGAGGGCGTTAGCCCTCTGTGTTGGCGAGCCTGGTGGCTTCGCCGGACCATGGAAACAGCGGGCTGACGCCCGCCGCTCGCCGCTGCCTGGCGTTGAATTTTCCCTACGATTGAGGCAGTGGTTCCGAATCTGGATAAAAATCTTTTAGGCCATGATTGTCCTCCTGGTCACAATCGCAGCTTGCGCGCGTCTAATACCGGAACCTTACTTCCCAATCCGTTCCCATGACGCTATCCAAAACCTGGTTTCTCTTCATAGCGCTGGCCTTGGCCGCTGGCGCGGCGGCCTATGCTTACTGGCCTCGCGACAAGGCGCAAATTTCGGAACGTTATCGCACCCAAACCGTGGATCGCGGCGACATCGTTCAGATTATCACCGCCAACGGCACCCTCAACCCCGTGGTGCTGGTCAATGTCGGCACGCAGGTATCGGGCACGGTCCACAAGATCCGCGCCGATTTCAACGACCGGGTTAGCGATAGCCAAGTGCTGGCCGAACTCGATCCGGCTTTGTTCCAGGCCCAGGTCAAACAAAGCGAGGCCAACGTGCTCGCCGCCCAGGCGGCGCTCGACCTGGCCCGGATCAAGATCGACCGGGTCATCGCCCTCCAGCGGAAAAACCTGGTCGCCAAGGAAGAACTGGACATCGCCCACCAGCAGGTCGACGCCGCCACTGCCCAACTCAAGCTGGCCGAGGCGCAACTGGAGCGCGATCGGATCAACCTGCGCAACAGCGTGATCCGCTCGCCGATTTCCGGGGTGGTGGTCGCCCGCAGCATCGATGTCGGCCAGACCGTCGCCGCCAATTTCCAGACCCCGACCCTGTTCCAGATCGCTCAGGACCTGCGGCGGATGCAGATTTACACCAGCATCGCCGAGGCGGATGTCGGCGCGCTCCAGCCCGACATGGCGGTTCGCTTCACCGTGGATGCCTATCCCGACCAACGCTTTCAGGGTCGCATCCGCCAGATTCGCCTCAACCCCACCACCCAGCAAAACGTGGTGACCTACAACGTGGTGGTGGACGTGGACAATGCCGACGGGCGGTTGCTGCCCGGCATGACCGCCTACGTCAGCATCACCGCCGGCGAACGCAAGAACGTGTTGCGGGCGCCGAACGCCGCCCTGAGCTTCCAGCCGCGCCGCGACGATGAGGAGGAGCGCGGTTCCCGCCTCCCCGCGCGGGAACGCAAGACCCAGGTTTACCGCCTCGACGCCGACGGCAAGCTCCAGCCGGTGGCGGTGGAAACCGGCCTGACCGACAACGCCCTGACCGAGATCGTCGGCGGCGACCTTAAGCCAGGCGACCGGGTCGTGACCCGCGAAATCCGCCCAAAGGCGGAGGCGAGTAGCAGCGGCGGTGGTTTCCGGATGCGGATGCTGTGAGCATGGAACCGCTGATTCGAGTCGCTGGCCTGGGCAAGCATTATCCATTGGCCGACGGCGGCGCGACGCCGGTGTTGCGCGACATCGATCTTTGCGTCGCGCCGGGCGAGTTCGTGGCGATCATGGGCCCTTCGGGGTCGGGCAAGTCCACCTTCATGAACATCCTCGGCGGTCTCGACACCCCCAACGTGGGCGAGTACTGGCTGGCGGGGCGTGCCGTGGCGCGGCTCGATCCCGACGAACTGGCGGCGTTGCGCAACCGCCGGATCGGTTTCGTGTTCCAGGGTTTCAATCTGTTGCCCCGCGCCAGCATCGAGGACAATGTCGCGCTGCCATTGCTGTACGCCGGGGTCGGCCGGGCGGAGCGGCGGCGGCGGGCGGGGGCACTGCTGGAGCAGGTCGGCCTCGGTCATCGCGCCGACGCCCGGCCCAATCAGCTCTCCGGCGGCCAGCAGCAGCGGGTCGCCATTGCCCGCGCCCTGGCCAACCAGCCGCCGCTGATCCTGGCCGACGAACCGACCGGCAATCTCGACACCCAGACCAGCGAGGAGATCATGAGTCTGTTCAGCCGGTTGAACGCCGATCGGGGCATTACCCTCATCCTGGTCACGCATGAATCCGATATCGCCCGCCATGCCCGGCGACTGGTGCGATTCAAGGACGGGCGTATCGTCCACGACGGCGCGGTTCGCGTATGAACTGGCACGCTGCTCCCGCCGAGGCCTGGCAAGCGCTGGGCGCGAATCGGTTACGCACCGCCCTGACCATGCTCGGCATGATCATCGGCGTCGGCGCGGTGGTGCTGATGCTGGCGGTCGGGCAGGGCGCGCAAGCCACGGTCAGGCAGGCCATCACCGCGATGGGTAGCGCGCTGCTGGTAATTTCGCCCGGCTCCGGCAGCGCCGGCGGCTTTCGGGGCGGCGTCGGCACCGCGCCGCCGCTGACCTTGGCCGACGCCCGGGCCATGAGTCAGTTACCGTCGCTCAGCGCGGTGGCTCCAGTATTCCCTAACGGCGCGCAACTGGTCTACGGTTCCCGCAACTGGAGCACGACCGTGTACGGGGTGACGCCCGATTATCTGATCGTGCGGTCCTGGAGCCTGGACGCCGGCCAGCCGTTCACCGTCGGCGAGGTGCGCCGGGGGACGCGGGTGGCGCTGCTTGGCCAGCAGGTGGTCCGCAACCTGTTCGGCGACGAAGACCCGGTGGGCAAGACCTTCCGCATCAAGAACCTGCCATTCGTGGTGATCGGCGTCCTGGAGCGTAAGGGCCAGACCCTGGACGGCCGCGATCAGGACGACGCCGTGCTGATTCCCATCACCGCCGCCCAGACCAAGCTGTTTGGCGTCTCCTTTCCCGGCACGGTGCGGTTCATCATCGCTCAGGCTCGTTCCGACGGCCACATGGAGGACGCGGAGGCCGATCTGACGCAATTACTGCGCGCCCGCCGTCGGCTGGGAGAGGGCGTCGAGAACGATTTCACCATCCGCAATCTAACCACGGTCGCCGAAACCGCCGCGCTGTCGGCGCGGGCGATGGCGGTCATGCTGGGCGCGATAGCCTCGGTGTCGCTGCTGGTGGGCGGCATCGGCATCATGAACATCATGCTGGTGTCGGTGACCGAGCGCACCCGGGAGATCGGCATTCGCATGGCCGTCGGCGCGCGGCGCCGCGACATCCTGCTGCAATTCCTACTGGAAGCGTTGCTGCTGTGTGTGCTCGGCGGGTTGCTGGGCGCGTTGCTAGGGGTCGGCGGCGCCTGGCTGGTCAGCGAATGGGCGGACATGGCGGTGGTGGTCACCGGGGGCGCCATCGCGCTGGCGTTCCTGTTTGCGGCGGGAACCGGCGTGTTTTTTGGGTTCTATCCCGCCCGCAAGGCGGCGCTGCTCAAACCGGTCGAGGCGTTGCGGCACGAGTGAAAAGCGACGTGGGAACTCCATGTCCACCAGCGGGGGAAGGATGGGAGTAATGGCTTTTTCAGCGAGTGGGCTCACGAAAGGCTGGATGGGTGGCCTTCGGGGCCGGTTACGCGCAAGGCCCGCCGGTTGAATGGCATGAGGCCCGTGGCGCCAGTTGAGGGGGGGTCAACCGGCCGATCCGCCTTCGCTTCCCGCGTTGAGCGCCTCGCGCAGCCGGGCCAGTCCGATCGGCTTGGTCAGGGCCGTGACCGAGCGCAGGCCGTTGAATTCCGCCAACACGCGGGCGTCCTTGGCGTAGTCGGGACTGTAGCCGGTGATGATGATCAGATGGGCGGCGTAGCGCTGTTCCATCAGCCACAGCACCAGTTCGTTGCCGTCCATCTCGGGCATGACCATGTCCATCACGATCATGGTGGGGTGCAGTTCGTGGTAAGCGTCCTGAAACTCGCGGCCACTGGTGGTGACCCGCGCCTCGTATCCCAGGCTCACGGCCACCTTGCGCACGAGTTCGCCAAACTCGGGCTCATCGTCGACGACCAAAAGACGCTTTTCGCTCATATGAATTTACCCTATGGACAGACCCGTGTGATGGAGTGACAAAACAACGTGCTTGAGGCCCGGATCGTCCCGATCGTTATGGACGGCGAAGCCCAGCGCCCGGTTCATTTGGAGCATGGGTTTGTTTTCCGTCAGCACCTCGCCGTAGATTTCCTGGATGCCCCGCGCCCGGGCGTAGTGGATGATGCGGCGCATCAATCGGTTGCCCAGGCCCAGGCCCATCAATGCCCGGTCGACCAGGATGGAGTACTCCGCCCGTTCGTTGTTGGGATCAGCGCTCAGGTTGATGATGCCGTACACCTCAGCCTTGCCGGGCAGGCCGGATCCGACCGCCACCAACGCTATTTCCCGATGATAATCGATTTGGGTCAAGGCCGCCGCCAGGTCGTGCGACAGTTCGCGAATGGGTTGAAAGAAGCGCCGCCGCAGATCCTCGGGCGAAGCCCGCAGCGCCAGCGCCTGAAGCGATGGCTCGTCCTCGGGTAGAACCGGGCGCAGGAGCAATTCCCTGCCGTTGGATAAGGTGACGGTCTCTTCCAATTCCTTGGGATAGGGGCGAATCGCCAGGCGCTGAATCGGCACCTCGGTGGGCGGCGTCAGTCGCACGCGGGCGTCCAACGCCACCACCCCGCGGGCGTTGACCCACAGTGGATTGATGTCCAGCTCGGCCAGTTCGCTCAGGTCGACGACCATTTGCGAAACCTTGACCAGGGTCAGCGCCAGGGCGTTGAGATTAGCGCGGCGCAACAGGCTGTAGCGTAGCCGCTGATAGATCCGGGTTTGCGCCATCATCTCGCGGGCCAGGTGCAGGTTGAGCGGCGGCAAGCCGTAGGCCAGATCATCGATGGCCTCGGTTTCGGCACCGCCCTGGCCAAAGTAGATCACCGGCCCGAACCCCCCGCCGGCGCGCACGCCCACGGTCAATTTGTAAGCGCCCTCGCGGGCCACCACCGGCTGGAGCATGAAGCCATTGAACCGGGCCGCCGGCGCCACCTCGCGCAACTGCGTCAGCATCGTGGTGGCCGCCTGTCGCACCGCGTCCGGGCTGCCAAGATAGCGAGCGACTCCTCCAATCCGTGGCTGGGTGACTGCTTCGGGCGTCATGATTTTCAAAGCAACCAGCGGGTGCAGTTGGGCCGCCATGGTGGCGGCCTCGTCCGGGGAACGCGCCAGCCGGGTTTCCGCCACCGGGATACCGTAGGTGGCCAGGAGTTGAATCGCTTCATATTCGTTCAGGCCGCCACGGCCGTCGCTCAGCGCCCGGGCGATGAGGGACCGCGCCGCTGCGACATCGGGGGTGAATTCCTCCGGCAGCGAGGGGGGGGTTTCCATCAGTAGCGCCTGGTTACGTTTGTATTGCACAATGCGCATAAACGCGCGCACGGCGGCGCTGGCGGTTTCGTAGGTTGGCACCCGCCGTTCCAGCAACCGCTGACGCGCGTCCGCGCCGGTCCGGGGACCGGGGAAGCTGGCGATGACGCAGTGACGGTTGGTGGAAAGACGCTGGATCAGGGTATCGGCCACTGCGGTGGTGTTGCCGAGGGCGCTGGGGGTTTTGATGACCAGCACGCCATCCACGCCGGGGTCGGCGAGCACCAGATCGAGCGCGCGACCGTAGACCGCGGCGTCGGCCTGGTCACCCAGGTCGGCCGGATTGGGCAGGGCGCTGGATTCGATCAGGGGTTCCAAACCTTGTTGGGTCGCCTCGGAAAATTGCGCCAGTCGCCCGCCAAATTGGTACAAGGTATCGGTCGCCAGCAGGCTCATGCTGGAACTGTTGCTTAGAATAGCCAGCCGGTCGTTGCGGACCTGCTTGGCCACTTTCAGCACTTCGATCATTTGCAGGAATTCCTCGCTGTCGTCCACTCGCAACAGACCGGCGCGGCGAAAGGCGGCGGCATGGACGGCATCATCCGGTTCCTCGGGGTAGCGGCGTGGTTTCAACACGACGACGGGTTTGACGCGCGCCGCGCGCCGCGCCGCCGACATGAACTTGCGGGCGTCGCCGATGCGCTCCAGGTACAGCAGGATTGCCCGGCTGTGGTAATCGCCCGCCAGATAGTCGAGAACGTCAGCCAGGTCCACATCCAAACCGTCGCCCAGATGGATCAGATGGCTGAACCCAAAACCGTGATGATTACCCAGGTCGAGGGCGGTTTGCCCGATGGTGCCGGATTCGGTGATCAGGGCGATCTCGCCGGGCAGAAGCGGTTGACGATCCAGACTGACATTGAGATTGGAGCGGGGGACGTTGAAACCCTGGGAGCCGGGGCCCAGCACCCGCAACAAATAGGGTTGGGCCGCGTCCAGGATGGCCTGGCCCAGGGCCGCGCGTTCGGTGGGGGGCAGATTCCGGGCATCGCTGACCAGCAGCGCCGCGCGGGCGCCGCGTTCGCCCAGTTCCCGAATCAGCCTCGGCGCTTCCCGCAGCGGTCGGGTGATGATGGCCAAGGCCGGAGGCAGCGGCAGGCTGGCGATGTCGCGGTAGGCGAGGGCGCCGGCCAGCGCGATGCGCTTGGCGTCCACCGGCATGATCGGCCCCTTGAAACCGCTACCCATCAGGTTGCGGGCGATGATTTCCTCGCTGTGGCCGTCGTTGCAAATCAGGGCGACCGTGTCCGGTTTGAAAAGTGCGTCGAGATTGCGAATGGTCATGGGTTTGGATGGCCTATTCGCCTACGGTGGTGGAGTGAGTCATGGGCAGGTTAGGTCGGTTCAGCGCTGGGTTGCCGATTGTACAACCTTTGGCGGGTCAGCCAAGCGGGAAGCCGCTCTCTCGCCTGAATTCTTCTCTGGCTCGCCGGAGAGGGATTTTCGCGCGACCCTCGACCTCAAGCCGGGTTTCGAAATTGGGTAAGTTGGTTACCATAATGGGCAGGAATGACCAGGAGCGGCAAAGGATTGCGAGGGATCACGCTTGGCGGAGCGAGCCAATAAGGCTAATGGATGACGCTTGAGAGTTTCGACTGGGGATAGCCTCGTTATATCCTGGCGCGGAAGCCGCTGGATGCCATTTTTTAAATTTAATATTAAATAAATCAATGAATAAGATACCATTTAGGCGGTTTTTGCCGGTCGGTCTGGGTCTGTTGGCCGGTTCGGCCGCCGCCACCGCGCCCGATTTGACCGGGTTCAGCATCGAGGACCTGATGCAGGTGAAGGTGGTGTCCGCGGCGAAGGTGGAACAAGCCTTGCAAGACACGGCGTCGGCGGTTTTTGTCATCACCGCCGACGACATTCGCCGGTCGGGGGTGACCAACGTGATGGAAGCGCTGCGGCTCGCGCCTGGCGTGGAAGTGGCGCGCATCGATTCCAGCCGCTGGGCCATCACCATTCGCGGCTTCAACGGCCGCTTCGCCAACAAGTTGCTGGTCCTGATCGATGGCCGCACAGTGTACAACACCCAGTTTTCCGGGGTGTATTGGGAAATACAAGACTTGTTTCTGCCCGACATCGAGCGCATCGAGGTGGTGCGTGGACCGGGAGGCGCCCTGTGGGGCGCCAACGCGGTCAACGGCGTGATCAACATCATCACCAGGAATAGCAAGGATACCGAAGGCGGATTGGCGACGCTGACCGCCGGCAACGAGGAACGAACCATCGCCGGGGTTCGTTATGGCGGCAAGCTGGGCGACAGCGCGCAATACCGGATTTATGGGCAATTCACCGATCGCGACGGTCAAACCGCCGCCGCGACCGGTGGCGACGCGGGCGACGATTGGCGGATGGGGCGGGGCGGGTTCCGGCTGGACTGGGCGCCGTCGGCCCAAGACAAGGTTGCCGTGCAGGGCGACGTGTACGACGGGAATTTCAATCAGAATTATACGTTGCCCACGCTGGCCCCACCGTATGTCGAATCGCAATTGTCGCGGGCCATGGCCTCGGGCGGCAGCGTGCAGGCTCGCTGGGAGCGGCAAGACTCCGCCACGTCGGGGATGGGTCTGCAAGCGTATTATCAGTACGCGAAGCGCGATGATCCGCTTTACGTCGCCGACTCCGATACCTTCGATCTGGATTTCCAGCACAATTTCGCGCTGACCGATCGGCAAGCCATCGTCTGGGGCCTGGGTTACCGGCGTGATTCCGATCAATTCACCGATACCTTGTTCAGTTCCGTCAAACCCAGCCAGTTGACCACGCAACTCTTCAGCGCCTTCGCCCAGGATCAAGCGGAGCTGATTCCGGAACAGTTGCGCCTGACGGTTGGGTTGAAGGTCGAGCACAACGATGTCACCGGCTGGGAATGGCAGCCCAGCATCCGGATGTTGTGGACCCTGAATGCCGATCATCGGTTGTGGGCGGCGGTATCCCGGGCGGTCCGCACGCCCTCGCGCGGCGAGCAGGATTCACGGGTGAATCTGTTTGTCTTGCCCCCTTCGCCGCTCACGGGAAATTTGCCGACGCTTTTTTCGATTTTCAGTCCCCAGAACCTTCAATCCGAAAATCTCATCGCCTATGAAATCGGCTACCGCTCCCGATGGTCGGAGCGATTTTCCGTGGACGCGGCGGCTTTCTACAACGACTACGACCAGATTATCGCCACGGTTCCGGGAGCACCGTTTCCGGAGACGCGCTCTTTCCCGCCCTATCTGGTGGTGCCCCTGGAATTGCAAAACGTGGGGGCGGGGCATAATTACGGGTTCGAACTGGCGGCCGATTGGCGTCCAGCCCAGAACTGGCGCTTGCAACTCGCCTATTCATATTTGCATCAGGATATCCAGGGAAGCGGTGGGGAGCCGCTCTTTAATTCTGGCATCCTGAATCAGATTTCCCTGTTTTCGACCTGGAATGTCCAGGATAACCTCGATTTCGATGTGTGGTGGCGTTACGTCCATCGGGATGGAGCGCTGCGCACTTTTTCTCCCTACGGGAACGTGGAAATCGATCCTTATTCCACTTTGACCCTGCGTCTGGGGTGGCGTCCCCGCAAGGATTTGGAGTTGTCCCTAGTGGGCGCCAATTTGCTGGACGGGAATCACGTGGAATACGTCCAGGAAGCCTACACCTTCCCGGTCGAAGTGGAACGCAGTCTCTATGGTCAGGTGAAATGGAATTTCCGATGAACCCGCCCGCGAGATCGCCCGCCTCAGCCGGAGGCGGGAGCGAAGGCAGGAGGTTGACCGCCAAGCGTCGCCTGGCGGTTCCATGGCGCTGTGGGTTGGTGGCCCTGACCCATTTTTTACTGGGTGGGTTGCTGCTGGGCGGCGTTTGGGGGGCCGAATTCGACGAATACGCGGTCAAGGCGGCTTATCTGTACAATTTCGCCAAATTCGTGGAGTGGCCGCCGGAGGCATTCGCCAGCAATGACGCGCCGTTGTGGGTTTGCATCGCCGGCGCCAATCCGTTTGGCGACGCGCTGACCATGCTTTCCGGGAAAAGAGTGGAAAACCATCCGGTGGAAGTACGCCACCTGCCAGCGATGACGGGTCTCGACCAATGCCATATCGTGTTCATCGGCCGCGTCGAGCAAGGGCAATTTAAAACCGTGCTGGCCAGGCTCGCGCGCCTGCCGGTCCTGACCGTGAGCGATATCAGCGACTTCGCCCGGATGGGCGGCATGATCGGCCTGGTCGAGGCCGACCAGCGCATCCGTTTCGACATCAACCTGGTTACCGCGCAGCGGGTCAATCTCAAGCTCAGCTCCCAGTTGCTCAAGCTGGCCTCCATCGTGGAACAAAACGGCGGCGTGCCTTGATGATCGCCTTTGCCCGGCTTTCGGTAAAAACCAAACTGATGGCGGTTGTGCTGCTGACCAACGCCCTGGTGTTGCTGGCAGTGGGGGTGGCGTTGGCCGTCAACGAAATTTTTTCGCAGCGCAAGGCGGCCCAGGCACAGCTTTTGACGCTGGCCAACGTGATCGGCGCCAACACCGTTTCCGCACTCCTCTTCAACGACCTCAAGGCCACCGAGCAAAACCTGGCGGTGCTGCGCGCCAAACCCGATGTGCCCTATGCGCTTGTCGACGATCCCCAGGAAAAAATTCTAGCCGAATACCGAGCGACCGGATTGACTGACGCCCAGCGGAATTGGTTGCTGAAATGGCGCAGGGAACTTGAAAGCGAATCCAGGCAACAGGAAGCGACGGCCACCGAGCAAGCGATTTTCAATGAGACCGGGCCGCTTGGCGTCCAGGATCGAATGTTGGCGGTCAAGACGCCGATTCAACAGGATGGCCAGGCGCTCGGTCATGTCGAAATCTATTTGGACATGCGGGATCTGAGCGAGAACCTGCACCGCTATTATTGGATTCTGGCTGGGCTGCTATTGGGTTCGCTGACGCTGGCGGCGGTGCTGGCCATGCGGTTCCAGGCGGTGATTTCGGAACCGATCCTGCGCTTGCGGGCCGCCATGAGCGAAATCGCCGGCACGCGTGACTACACCGTTCGGGTGACGCGCGCCAGCGAGGACGAACTGGGCGCGCTGGTGGATGGCTTCAACGACATGCTGGCGCAAGTCCAGCGGCGCGACGCCGAACTGGCGCGCTCCAACGCCCGCCTGGAGGCCAAGGTCACCGCTCGCACCCACGATCTTTCGTCCGCCAACGTGGAGCTGAAAATCCTGGTTCAGGAACTGAACGTGGCCAAGGAACGGGCCGAGGCGGCCAACCAGGCAAAATCGCAATTCCTGGCCAACATGAGCCACGAAATTCGCACGCCCATGAACGGCGTGCTGGGCATGGCTGAACTGTTGCTGGCGACCAAGTTGCAACCCCAACAACGGCGCTTTGCCGAGATGATCCAACACTCCGGCGCCAGCCTGCTGGACATCATCAATGATGTATTGGACTTTTCCAAGATCGAGGCGGGCAAACTTGAGTTGGAGAAGATCGACTTCGAAGCGCTGGAGATGGTCGAGGAGGTTGTGGCGCTGTTTGCCGAACGCGCGCAGCGCAAGGGCCTGGAACTGCTGTGCGACCTGCCGCCGGAGTCCGTTACGGTCCAGGGCGATCCGGGACGATTGCGCCAGGTGCTGACCAATTTGGTGGGTAACGCGGTCAAGTTCACCGAGCGGGGCGAGATCGTGGCCCGAATCGCGGTGCTGGAGACGATGGCCGCCGCGTATCGGTTGCGTTTCGCCATCAGTGATACCGGCATCGGCATTCCAGCCGATGTGCGGGAGCGGATTTTCAACGCCTTCGACCAGGCCGATGGCTCGATGACCCGCCGGTTTGGCGGAACCGGTCTGGGTCTGGCCATCGTTCGGCAACTCGTGGAACTGATGGGGGGCACCATCATGGTGCGCAGCAGCGAGGGGCAGGGATCGACCTTCGAAATCACGCTGCAATTGCCACGCGCGGAGCATTTGGTCGTAACGCCGGAGGATTCGGAAGTCTTGCAAGGGGTGCGCCTGCTGATCGTCGATGACAACGCCACCGGCCGCAAGATCCTCCTCCGCCAGTTGCAAACCTGGGGAGCGCGCGTCGACGCGGTCGCCAACAGTCGCGAGGCCTTGGCCCGTCTACGGGGCGCTCAGTCCAGCTACGATCCCTACGCGCTAGCGCTGCTGGACGAGACGATGTCCGAAACGAAGGGATCGGAATTGGCGCGGGTGATTCATGCCGATCCCCAGTGGGGGGGCATACGGCTGGTTCTGTTGACCTCGCTGGGCTTGCCGGAAGCGGTGGACCGATCGGCGCGTCGGACGGGAATCACTCAGCTACCCAAGCCGGTGCGCCGGGCTTCGTTGCGGCAATGCTTGCGTGCGCTGCTGGGGGACAAGTCAAGCGCGCGTCCGCCGGATCGCCCTGATCTGGCCCTGGCGCGGTGGAATGCCCGCGTGCTGCTGGTTGAGGACAACCTCGTGAATCAGGAGGTGGCCAAGCAGATGCTCGCGCGGTTCGGTTGTACCGTGGATGTCGCCAGCGACGGCCAGGAAGCGCTCGGATTCCTGGATCGGCAAGATTGCGACCTGGTGTTGATGGATTGTCAAATGCCGGTCATGGACGGGTTCCAGGCCACGATGCTGATTCGCGAGCGCGAGCGCCGGCTGGGGGAGAGCGACCCATCGGTCAAGCGGTTGCCGATCGTGGCTTTGACCGCTCACGCCATCAGCGGCGACCGGGACCGTTGCCTCGCCGTCGGGATGGATGATTACCTGAGCAAGCCTTTTACGCGGGAAGAGCTGATGGCAGTCCTGAATCGCTGGCTGCCCGCGCCGCTCCAGTCCTCCGTGGAGGCCGAACCACCGTCGGTGCCTCCGTCTTTCCCGACGCCCGCGATCCCGCCGGCGGACGCCGTTTTGAAGCCGAGCATCGATCCGGAAGTTCTGGACAGGATCCGAGCGCTCGAACGGGATGGCGCCACCGGCCTGGTTGCCCGCCTGATTGGGTTGTACCTGCAAGAAGCGCCGGCGCTCGTCGAGCGAATGCGACAGGCCGTCGTCGCCGACGATCATGAGGCGTTGCGCGTCGCCGCGCACAGCTTGAAGTCCGGTAGCGCCAATGTCGGCGCGATGAGGTTGCACGATTTGTGTCGGGATCTGGAATCGTGGATCGGTCAGCAGGGGAAGGGGAGCGCGGATTCCGCCGGACGAGTCGCCGCGATCGAACGGGAATTCATCACCGCGCAAACTCTCCTGCGGCCGGAACTTTCGGAGCATGAGACGTGAATCCAGTAAGAAGCCAGCCTTTGATTCTGGTGGTGGACGACGACGATGGGCAGCGCCTGCTGACCAGCGCGGCGTTGCTGCAGGGTGGATTCGCCGTGGTGGAAGCCAACGGTGGCGAACGGGCCCTGGTCGTGTTTCAGCGCGAGCAACCCGATATCGTGCTGCTGGACGTGGTCATGCCGGATCTGGATGGTTTTGCCGTCTGCGAGGCGTTGCGGCAATTGCCCAGTGGCCAGTATTGTCCCATCGTCCTGGTCACGGGTCTCGATGATGTCAAATCCATCGAGCGCGCTTATGAAGTGGGGGCCACCGATTTCATTACCAAGCCGATCCAGTGGCTGGTTCTGCATCATCGGGTTCGGTATATCCTGCGCGCCAGCCAGACCGAGGAGACCATGCGCAAGCTGTCCTGGGTGGTCGAGCGAAACCCCATTTCCATTCTGATCACCGACGCCCATGGGGTCATCGAATACGCCAACCCCAAATTCAGCCAGGTCAGCGGCTACTCCCTGGAGGAGATTCGCGGCAATACTCCCTATTTTCTCCAGACCAGCGCCGTGAGCGCGGAGGAGTATCAGCGGTTGCAACAGGCCATCGCCACCGGCGGCGCTTGGCAGGGTGAGTTATGCAGCCGCCACAAGGATGGCAAGTTTTTTTGGGAAGTGGCTCATGTCTCGGCCATTCGCGATGCAACCGGGGCGATCACGGATTTCGTCTGGTTGCGCGAGGATATCACTACCCGCAAGCAAACCGAGGAGCGCGCTCGTTTCCTCGACAATTCTCATTTTGGCTACGACTCGCGGTAGCCACCGCCCTTGACGGGAAGCACCTTGATGAGTGTACCAACACTGTTGAAGAGCGCCGATACCGCTCTCCATCCTGCCAAGGACCGGCGACGGAACAACTATCGGTTTTCTTCGGAAGGGATGAACGGCTAGCCCTCGCTCCTGGCGCCTTCCGGCAGCACCGGCTTCATCCGGGCGCTGAGGGTGGGCTGCGGCTCCGGCGCATCCAGGCGGCGCTGGTAAATGGCGGCGTATTCCATGACACGCTGCACGTAGGCCCGGGTTTCGCGGTAGGGAATGGTTTCCGCCCAGACGTCGGCCGGCACGGCGGCGGTGGCCGGCAACCAGCGCGCGACCTTGGTGGGGCCGGCGTTGTAGGCGGCGGTGGCCAGCACGGGGTTGTCCTGCAGGCGGTCCAGCATTCGCCGCAGATAGTGGACGCCGTAGCGAATGTTGGTGTCGGGTTGCAGCAAGGGTGGATCGTCGGCTGCAACATCCCGCAATTCCCCGGCGATTTGCCGGCCGGTGGCGGGCATGATCTGCATCAGCCCCAGCGCCCCCACCGGTGAGCGGGCGGTCGGCCGAAAGCCGCTTTCCTGCCGGATGATGGCGTAGACCCAGGCGGGGTCGAGCGCGCCGGCGCGGGCCTGGTTGACCACGCCGTCGCGATAGGCCAGCGGGAACCGCAGCTCCAGATCGTCCCAGTGCTCGGCCCGCGCGATGGTGACGATGGCTTGGCCGTGCCACTCCCAGCGCTGGGCCAGGAGCGCGGCCTGGCGCAGCGCCGGGCGGTCGAAGCCGTGGATGGCCTGCCGCCATTCGGCGTCGGCGTCCGACTCCCGGCCCAGGATGTACAGTTCCCGCGCCCGCCGCAAACCCGGCGATTGATCGAGCAGGGCCTCCAGTTCGGTGGCCGGGATTTCCAGTGGGGTGCTGGCGATGGCGTAGGGTACGCCGAGCCGGTCGGCGGCCAGGAAGCCGTGATAGTCGCGCTGGCCGGCGATGGTCCGGTAAACCGGTTTGGCATCCTCGGCGCGACCGAGCATCTCCAGCGCCCGGCCACGCCAGTAGCGCCAGCGGGGGCTATCCTTTTCCGGCGCGGGCAGCCGATCCAGCCAGCCCAGGACGGTGGTCCAGTCGCCTTGTCGCAGGCAAACCCGCACCCGCCATTCCGCCACGTCGCGATCGACCACGGTGTCCGGCAGGGCCGCCAACCGTGCCAGCGCGCTCGGGTGATAATCGCTGGCGAGCCACAACGCCAACCGCCGTTCCACCTCGGCCAGCCGAGGCGCGAGGGCCGGGGCGCGCGTCTTGAGGGTGTCCAGAGCCGCCGCCGCGTCGAATGCGTTGCGCTGGCCCCAGCGTTCCAGCCCGTCGCTCAGGATCGCGGCGGCGCGCGGATCGTCGGGATTGATCTGGCCCATGTCCAGGGTCAGGGAAGGATTGTCGGCGATGCCCAGCCACGCATCGGCCAGTGCTCGGTCGGCGGCGGGCATGGCCGCGCGCAGAGCGTGCGCCAGCTTAAGGTTATTGGTTTCCATCGCCAGGGCGAAGCGCTGCCAGAGCCGTTCCGGCGTGGGCTCGCCTTGAGCGCGCCAGGCGGCGATGACTGGATCGCAGGCGGCGGGCAGCGCGGCGCCGCGCAACCACAGCGCGGCGAAATCGCGCAGCGCCGCGTCGTTCTGACCGGTGGCGAGCAGAGCCTGCCGTTGCCAGCAATCGAATTCGGCGTCGCGGGTGGGGGTGAAATCCCGCAGATAGTCGTTCCAACGCCGGACCGCGACGAGTTGGCGCAGCCAGGCGCCGCGCAACCGGGCCGCCAAGGGCGAATCAGCATGATCGCGCAGAAATTCCCGGACTTCGTCGGCGGGCAGTTCCGACAGGCGGCGGACCAGGTCTTGATAACGCAGGTAGGGGTAGAGTGGGTAGGTCCGCAGCGGAGCCAGGTCCACGGCGACGCCGTCGCGCAATGACCGCTCGGCGGCCAGAAATGCCTCGCGCGAGGCCGACGGCGATTCGGTCGCGCTCACGTCGCCACCGAGGCCAAGAGCGAGCGCGACCGCGAGCGCCACTCCCCACCCGCCGCGCCGCGCCACCGGCCGCTGGGACGCGGCGGTTGGATGCAAGTAGCGTGCGCCGCGTGGGGAGCGGAGCGGATTCATGCCTTTCGATTACCGGTCGTTGCCCGCGAAGGAGGGAACACTGACGGGCTGGGTGGAATTGACTGGCACATCGAATCGGACCGAGGGCCTGGAGCCGCTGGCGCCGACGAAGATCTTTCCGCTGGTCGGTTGCAGATAGGGGCGCGGCAGCGAGGTCGATCTGGACGAAGAGGAAGCGTTGGTCAGGCCAGCGGGCCGGCTGCCTTGGCGGGGGGTAATGACGGTGACGCCGCCGGAACCGCGTGGATAGGAACCGCTCCCGTAATAACCGCCGCTCCCGTAATAACCGCCGCTCCCGTAATAACCGCCGTTCATCGCCAGCGGACTCATACCGCTGGTGCTTGCGGCGTACAGGCCGCCACCGGTTCGGTATTGCTGGTAGTAATCCAGAACCTTGACCACGTAGCCCTGGGTTTCCCGATAGGGCGGAATCTGATTGCCGTATTTTTGCACCGCGCCCTCACCGGCGTTGTAGGCCGCCACCGCCAGTCGAGTGTCGTTGAACTGGTCGAGCAGCCAGCGCAGGTAGCGGGCGCCGCCGTCCATGTTGGCGACGGGGTCGTAGGGGTTGTTGACGCCGAACCGGTCGGCGGTACCCGGCATCAACTGCATCATCCCCATGGCGCCCTTGGGCGATACCGCCCAGGGGTTGTAGGATGATTCGGCGCTGATGACGGCGTGCAGCAGGGCCGGTTCGAGCCGGTATTGCGCCGCGATGCGGTTGATGTCGGGCGTGAAACGCTGGCGGTTTCCTTCGTTTATCCGGGCTGGACGGAACCGCCCCACGGCCGAAGCGTAGGCGCGCGGGGCGTAGGCGCGCGGGGCGAGGAGGGTGGAGCTGGAACCGTAGAGATTGGTCGGGGCGAAGCTGGAAGTCTGGGAAGCGTCCTTGCGATAGGCCGGGGTGCGCATCACGAGTTTGTAGCGGGGATCGTTGGGGACGTTGCTGAGGTGCCGAACGCCGTTGCTGTCCACGAAAGCGTAGATGTCCGCCCGCGCGGGGCCGGCCAACATGAGCGTCATCGGAACCAGACTGGCCAAGAGCCGCCACTTCATGAGGTTCTCCTTCGTTATCGCGTGAAGCCCGGATTGCTGGTCGGAGCGGTCGAGAAGCCGTCCCGGCCCGGACGGGAGAGTCGAGCGTCTATCGGTCAACCGGACTAAGATTAGCACAAACCGCCGGGTCGCAATCGATCCGACGCCCCGAACCCGCGCATTCCCTCACATTTTGTGCCCGAGGAGCCTGGATGTTCAGAACCGCCGAATTGCAACGCAAGCTGCCCAAGGAGGACTATCGCCAACAGGTTCCCCACTTGCGGGAGGAACTGCTGATGACGCAGATGGAATTGCGCAAGGCCGATTTCCCGGTGATCGTGGTGTTCGCCGGGGTGGACGGCGCCGGCAAGAGCGAGACGGTCAACAAACTGCACGAGTGGCTGGACTCGCGCTGGCTGGTGGCCCGCGCCTTCGGCGAGCCGTCCGACGAGGAGCGCGACCGGCCCGAATACTGGCGGTTCTGGCGCGAATTGCCGCCCAAGGGACGCATGGCGCTGTTTCTCAGCTCCTGGTATTCGATGCCGATTCTCGATCAGGTCTACGGCCATACCACCCTGGCCGAGTTCGACGAGCGGCTGGAGCGGATCAAGACCTTCGAAAAGACCCTGGCCGACGATGGCGCGCTGATCCTGAAGTTCTGGATGCACCTGTCCAAGGACGCGCAGAAGGAGCGGTTGCGCAAGCTGGAAAAGAATCCGCTGCTGCACTGGCGGATTTCCAAGCGCGACTGGCGACACTGGGAATTGTACGACCAGTTCATCACCGCCGCCGAGCGGACGATCATGAAAACCAGCACCGGGCTGGCGCCGTGGAAGATCGTCGAGGGTCACGACGAGCGATATTGCAGCGTGGCCGTGGCCACCGTCATGCGCGATGCGATCCGGTTCCGGCTGGAGGAGGCGAAAGCCGCGTCCGGCGCGGGCAACGGCGACGCAGCGACCCGGCCGCCCAAGCCGGCGATGGACGCGGATAGTCTGCCACCGGTGACCATCCTGTCGCGGCTCGACATGGGCAAAGCTCTGGGAAAGGACGACTATGAGGCGGGATTGAAACAGTACCAGGCCAAGCTCAACCAATTGCAGCGCGCCGCGCGGGAACGCAAGGTTTCGACCATCCTGGTGTTCGAGGGCTGGGACGCCGCCGGCAAGGGCGGCAGCATCCGCCGCGTCACCGCCGCGCTGGACGCTCGCGACTATCAGGTCATCCAGATCGCCGCGCCCACCGACGAGGAGGCCGCCCACAACTATCTGTGGCGGTTCTGGCGACACCTTCCGCGCGCCGGCCGGGTCACCATCTACGACCGAAGTTGGTACGGGCGGGTGCTGGTGGAGCGGATCGAGGGGTTTGCCCGCACCCGCGAATGGCAGCGCGCCTATGCCGAAATCAACGACTTCGAGGCCCAGTTGGTGGAGCGGGGCATCGTGCTGGTGAAATTCTGGCTGCACATCACTCCGGAAGAACAGTTGCGGCGCTTCCAGGAACGCGAGCAGATCGCCTACAAGGCCTGGAAGCTGACCGACGAGGACTGGCGCAACCGTGAGCGCTGGGCCGACTACGAACTGGCGGTCAACGATCTGGTGGAGCGCACCAGCACCCATCAGGCGCCGTGGACCCTGGTCGAAGCGAACGATAAGCGTTATGCGCGCATCCAAGTCTTGCGCACGCTGTGCGAGCGGCTCGAGGCGGCGCTGGCCGGAGAGTCCAAAAGAGCGCGTTCCAGCGACAAAGAACCGACGAATTCCAAGGTGTGAAGATGACCGAACAAGCCGAAGTGGCGCCAGGCGGGCACGAAACCGCCGAAGTCGTGGAAGAACCGAAATCTCGTGGCGGTCGCGGACGACAGGCCGTGGCGCCGGCAGCCGAACCGGTCGCGCCGGTCGAAACACCGGTTATCGACCCCGATGCTCCAGAATGGTATCTGAATCGAGAACTGACCTGGCTGGCGTTCAATCGGCGGGTGCTGCACGAGGCGCAGGACGAGCGCACCCCGTTGCTGGAGCGGGTGAAGTTCCTGGCCATCGTCAGTTCCAATCTGGACGAGTTTTTCATGAAGCGCATCGGCGGTCTCAAGCAGCAGATCGGGGCGCGGGTGCGGGAACTGACGGTGGACGGCCGCAGCCCGGAGCAGCAGTTGAGCGAATGCCTGGTGGTGGTGCGCGACCTGGTGGACCAACAGCGGGTGCTGGCTTCGCAGTTGCACGAGCTGCTGAAGGCGCGTGGCATCGTGCTGCGCAGTTATAAGCGGTTGAACGAGGCCCAGCGCAAGCAGATGCGGGATTATTACTGGCGCAATATCTTTCCTTTGGTGACGCCGCAGACCATGGACCCGGCGCACCCCTTCCCGTTCCTGTCCAACCTGTCGCTCAACCTGTTGGTGACGGTGCGCTATCCCAACGACGAAGCGACCGGCCTGGCGCGGATCAAGGTCCCGGTCGGTTCGGGGATTCCGCGGTTCCTCAAGGTTGGCGACGAGGAATTGTACGTGCCGCTGGAGGATGTGATCGCCAATAACCTGGACCTGCTATTTCCGGGCATGGTCGTGGAGGGGAGCGAACTGTTTCGGGTGACCCGCAACGCCATCGCCGACCGCGACGAAGATCAAGCCGACGATCTGTTGCACCTGATCGAGACCGAGTTGCGCGAGCGCCGGTTCGCGCCCATCGTGCGGCTGGAGGTGGAAAAGCACATGGACGCGATCCATCGTGGGATGCTGGCCGCTGAACTGGGGCTGGAGGAGGCCACCGAGGTGTTCGAGATCGACGGGATGCTGGCGCTGCGCGATCTGTTCCAGATCGTCGCCATCAACCGGCCCGATTTGCACGATCCGCCGCACCATCCGCTCGATCATCCCAAGCTGGGGGACCGGCGCAGTATCTTTCACATCATCCGCGAGAGCGGGCCGATTCTGCTGCAACATCCCTACGAGTCGTTCGCGACCTCGGTGGAGCGGTTCGTGCTGGAGGCGAGCGACGATCCCAAGGTGCTGGCGATCAAGATGACGCTGTATCGCACCTCGGCCGATTCCAAGATCATCGAGTACCTGATCGACGCCGCCCAGAACGGCAAGCAGGTCACGGTGGTGGTGGAACTGAAGGCGCGGTTCGACGAGGCGGCCAATATCCGCTGGGCGACCCGGCTGGAGGAAGCGGGCATTCACGTCACCTATGGGGTGGTGGGGTTGAAGACCCACAGCAAGGTGATTCTGGTGGTGCGGCGCGATTTCAACGGCCTGCGCCGTTATGCCCATATCGGCACCGGCAATTACCATGCGGGTACCGCTCGCTTGTACAGCGATCTGGGGATTCTGACCTGCGACCCGGTCCTCGGCGAGGACTTGACCGAGTTGTTCAACTATCTGACCACCGGCTTCGTGCCCAAGCGCAATTACCGCAAGCTGCTGCCGGCGCCCAAGGTGCTCAAGCCGGGGCTGCTGGCTCGCATCGAGCGGGAAATCGGCCACGCCAAGGCAGGCAAGCCGGCGCTGATCCAGTTCAAGATGAACGCGTTGGAGGACAGGGAGGTGACGGCCTCGCTGTATCGGGCCTCGCAGGCGGGCGTCAAGGTGGATTTGCTGGTGCGCGATACCTGCCGGCTGCGGCCGGGCATTCCGGGCCTGTCCGAGACGGTGCGGGTGATCAGCATCGTCGGCCGGTTTCTGGAGCACACCCGGATTTTCTATTTCCTCAACGGTGGCAACGAGGAGTATTTCATCGGCTCGGCGGACTGCATGAAGCGCAACCTGGAAAGCCGGGTCGAGGTGGTCACGCCGGTGGAGCCACCGGAATTGCGGCAGAAATTGCGGCAGATTTTGGATGTGCAGCTCAAGGACCGGCGCGGCGCCTGGGATATGCAGCCCGACGGGAGCTATGTCCAGCGGATGCCGGGCGAGGGCGACGATCCGCGCGGTTCGCAGCAAATCTTGATCGAACTGGCGGAACAGCGGCAGAAGGAGGCTCAGCGCCTCAAGAAACGCAAGCCCAAGGGCATCGCCCGGCGAGCGGGGTTGTGAAGTTTTCTTGACTCTTGCAATTTTGCATTTGAAATGCAAAATTGCTAAGTCATGATTCCACAATACATTCGTCGTGCCTTGGAGCCGGTCGTGCAACGGGCGGCGCGGGAATTTCCGGCCGTGGTGCTGACCGGTCCGCGCCAGTCGGGCAAGACCACGCTGCTCAAGACCCTGTTTGGGGTTTCGCATGGTTACGTTTCGCTGGAGCCGCCGGATATTCGCGCGGCGGCGCTGAACGATCCGCGCGGCTTTCTGGCGCTGTACCCACCGCCGGTCATTTTCGATGAAGTTCAGTACGCGCCTGAGTTATTGCCCTATGTGAAGGAATGGATCGATGCCCACCGGGACCGGCGTGGGCAGTATCTGTTGACCGGCTCACAGAATCTGTTGCTGTTGGAACGGGTGACCGAATCGATGGCTGGACGGGCGGCGATCCTGCGACTGCTGCCGCTATCCTGGCGCGAATCCTTGGGCCAACCAGATGCGCCCTTGCCCTGGGAACGGGAGGGCGAGCGTTCACCCCGCCCAGCGGTTTCCTCTTCGGCGCTGTGGCAGGGCCTTCTACGTGGCGGCTATCCGGAACTGGTCGCGGAGCCGGAACGGGATGGGGTGCTCTGGCACGGTAGCTATCTTCAGACTTATCTGGAGCGGGACGTGCGTTCCCTGCGGCAGATCGGCGATTTGACGCTGTTTCAGAATTTTCTGCGCGCGCTGGCGGCCCGGAGCGGGCAGTTGCTCAGCCTGACCGATCTGGCCCGCGATCTGGGCGCGACGGTCAATACGATCAAGGCGTGGTTGTCGGTGCTGGAAGCGACGTTTCAGGTCATCGTCCTGCGGCCGTACTTCGCCAATATCGGCAAGCGCCTGGTGAAAACGCCCAAGGTGTATTTCACCGACACCGGCACGCTTTGTTATCTGGCGGGGTTACGCGATCCCGAGCACGCCGCCGCCGGGCCGCTGGGTGGGGCGATTTTTGAAACCGCCGTGCTGGCGGAAATCGTCAAAACCTTCTGGCATCGCGGCGAAGAGCCGCAGGTGTATTTTTGGCGGACTGCGACCGGCGTGGAGGTGGATATCGTCGTGCAAGTGGGCGGGCGAATTGTGCCGGTGGAAGTCAAGCTCTCGGCGACGCCAAGGCCCGCTATGGCCGCCGGGATTTTGGCCTTGCGCCAGGACTTGGGCGAAACAGTTGAAGCGGGTTATGTCATCCATCCCGGCGAAATTTGGTTGCCGCTGGCGCCGGGCGTGCGGGCGCTGCCGTTTGCCGAACTGTAAATTGGCGGTGTTTTTCGAGCCTGACTTCAACTCGCCCGCCGCCGTTTTGTTAGTGGCCGAGCATTGGGTGTGGATCGCACCAGTTGCTCCCAATATTCCAGCCCGTCGCCGCCCAGTTGTTTCGCCAGCTTTTCCAAATTCGTCAGGGCTTCAGCCAAGTCGATTTCCTTAGCGATTTGATAGGCCTCGATCCAGCAGGAAAGTGCCTTTTGATACTCGCTTTTCTGCCAATAGATATGGCCCATATTGAACAGCGTTGGGCATAACCCCGCCCGGTCGCCGATGGCCCGGCGGATGGCCAGCGACTCCTCCAGATAGCGCAGGGCCGTGTCGTAATCCCCGCGCGCCTGGTAAATCTGCGAGAGGTTGTTGAGGGTCACGCCTTCGCCGGCCCGGTCGCCGAGCGCCTTAGCCAGCTTGAGGGATTTTTGATAGCAGTCCAATGCCTCACTCTGTCTGCCAAGACTTTTATAAAGGAAACCCAGTCGATACGAAAGATAGCTGTTGGTTTGTTTTGCCTGCTTGTCCTGGCGGGTCAAGGCTTGTAAAGTCCGCAATAACTCCTCAAGTCGGACGATTTCCTTCTGTTTGTCTTCCCAGGAAAGTGAGTCGAGGGACACGGCGTCGTGATCGCCAAATGCCGCAATGCTCTCCATTTGCCAAAGCATGCTATCCGTCTGGAATTGATAAACACCGGATCGCCACGCCCAAAAATCGGGTGCGCCGCGCGCAACATAATCCAGCGCGAAATCGGGCAACCAGATCAGCAATGCCGCCGGAATGGATTGGCGAAGAAAGTCCCGCTCGTGATTGAGTCGGCCCAGCATCGGTGAATTTTGGCCTTGCTCACGCAGGGAATATTCCAGCCCATAAACGCACACCGCAACCGGCGGTTGGTCAGGATTCCAAAGCGGCCTGATTTCATCCAACAGGCTGAGGATAGGTTTCTCCAGTGGAATTTCGAGAACACGCTGATCGCTCAAGCGCTTTAGCAACGAGCGCCGCAGTGTCTCTCGCTGGATCGAGTGGTTGCATTTAACAAAAGCAAGCCGGAATTCGTCACCCCAGCGAATGACGCGCTCGATTTGGTCAAGAATCGAGTCGTTATCTATTTTTGTTATACGCCGCTGGCGGTTGCTGGGCATGGTTCAGCGGGATCGGGGTTTGGTGGCGCGTCTGGGAGACTTGAATTTCTCCAATGCCTTCACCGCCGGATTGACGACGTACCACACCTCGCCATTCAGGTATTCCAACACGCTGAGATTGTAGAGCAGCATTTGATCGTCCTTGCTGCCTGGTAATTCTTTCGTCCGGTCAATATCTCGCAAGGTCTTGAAGAAGTCGGGATGATTCAGGGCGCGCTCGAAATCATTACTGATTCCCCTGACCGCTTGTTCGATGACGCGACGGTTGAGCGGCAACACTCCTGCCGCTGTGCAGGCGGACCGAATCAGGATGAGCAAATTGCGGAGATGTCCGCCGCTCATGCGGCACAGATAATTCCAGGTGTCGAGCGAGTCGAAGGCGTCTGTCCATTGGGTGATGCTTGCCGCGTTGAGGCGTTTTAGGACGATTTTCCGCAATGCCTCCATTCCGTCGGAATTGTCGCCGTCATCCTGATTGGCGACTTTCACCATGGGCAGGACCGCCGGGTCTCTGCCGAAGATGTTCAATAGCGCCGTTGCTTTTGGCGAATACACCATCGAAATCGGCAGGGTATAGGCCACATGGCAGCGCAGGGCGTGCAACTGCGACCCGCGATTGAGGAACAACCGTTCGTGAGTCGTGATGCCGCCCTCCAGGTCGCGCAATACGATCCGATCCAGGTTATCCACGATCAGCACCAGGTTCCGGTATCCTTTGTCCTTGAGCCGGATGACCGCTTCATCGAGCAAATCGTTGGCGGCTTGAATGAGATTGGAAACGTTCGGTTCCAATGCCTCGCGAATTTTGAGGCGGGCGTCAGGACTGCTTTTGATGGTCGCCGTGAACTTGGCAATCTGGGCATCCAGTTCCAGTTGCTTGAATTCCACCTCGCTGCCCAGGAATCGCTTGAGGTCGCCCACAAAGCGACTCAGCCACGTCGGACGCAATTTCACCTTGACCCGCTCCCGCAGCGCCTTGCCGACTTGACGGATAATGGCGAGCAGCAAGTCCGGGAAATCGACATCGTTGACGTCGATGTCTTCCTGGTCGGCCTCGAAGTACACCACGAACAATGGGTCTTCACCCGCTGGTGGTTCCGCCAAATTTTTCTGCAAGCGAAGCAATTCGGTCGATTTGCCGCCGCCACGGTGGCCGGAGAACAGCAGGTGCAGTGGCGTTTCCGACCAGCGTATGGCGTTCGTCAGTTGCGCGATCAAGTCGCCTTCGCCGCGCGTATTTTCGCAAGGCACGTAGCGCGGATCGCCGGGTTCCAGCGGCCTTGCCGGGTCGCATTGTCGGTATACTCTGGCGATATCGTGGTCTTGGGCCATCCCGGTTGATCTCCGTTCAAGATAACTAACTTATTTTACCCATAATTATGCACCTTCCTCGCCAAGAAGGACGCGAATCCTCATGCCTTTGTTGAGCATCGACCACCTCTCCATCGCCTTCGGCGCCGAAAAATTGCTGGATGGCGCTAGTTTCCAGTTGGAAGCCGGCGAGCGTGTCTGCCTGATCGGCCGCAACGGCACGGGCAAAACTACGCTGCTGCGCCTGCTGGCCGGCGAAATTCAGCCCGACGGCGGCGACATCTGGCGGCAACCCGGCTTGCGCGTCGCCACGCTGGCGCAGGAACTGCCCGCCGACACCACGGCCACCGTGTTCGAAATCGTCGCCGGCGGGCTGGAAGGGCTGGGGGCGCTGCTGGCCGAGTATCACGAAGCCGCGCACCATCTGGCTCAGGTGCCCACCCCCGAGGGTCTGCGGCGGATGGAACGCTTGCAACACGAACTGGAAGCCCGCGACGGCTGGCGCTGGCAACAGCGGGTCGAAACCGTCATCAGCCGCCTGCAACTGCCCGCCGACACGCCGCTGGCGGAGCTGTCCGGCGGCTGGCGGCGGCGGGTGCTGCTGGGCCGGGCGCTGGTCCGCGATCCCGACGTGCTGTTGCTGGACGAACCGACCAACCATCTCGATCTGGAAACGATTCAATGGTTGGAAGACGAATTGCTGGAATTTCGCGGTGGGTTGCTGTTCGTCACCCACGACCGCGCCCTGCTGCAACGACTGGCGACCCGCTTGCTGGAGCTGGATCGCGGTGTGTTGACCTCCTGGCCGGGCGATTACGCCACGTTCCTGGAAAAGAAGGCCGCCCTGCTGGAAGTCGAAGCCCGCCACAACGCCAAGTTCGACAAGAATCTGGCCCAGGAAGAAGCGTGGATTCGCCAGGGCATCAAAGCCCGGCGCACCCGCAACGAGGGCCGGGTACGGGCGTTGCTGGCCTTGCGCGAGGAACGCCGCCAGCGCCGCGAGCAACTCGGCAAGGCCAGCTTCGCGCTGGAACAGGCGGAAACGTCCGGCAAGCTAGTGATCGAGGCGCAAAACGTCCGCTACGCCTGGCAGGGTGAACCGCTGATCCGCGATTTTTCGACGCGGATTATGCGCGGCGACCGCATCGGCCTGATCGGTCCCAACGGTTCTGGCAAGACCACGCTGCTGAATCTCCTGCTGGGACGCCTATCGCCGGACGCCGGCCAGGTGCGGCACGGGACCAAGCTGGAAATCGCCTATTTCGATCAACTACGCGAGCAACTGGACCCCGAACAAACCGTACTGGACAGCGTTGCGGGTGGGCGGGAAACCCTCGAAATCAACGGCCAGCGCCGCCACGTCATCGGTTATCTGGGCGATTTCCTGTTCACCGCCCAGCGGGCGCGTTCGCCGGTCAAATCCCTGTCCGGCGGCGAGCGCAACCGGCTGTTGCTGGCGCGGCTGTTCACCAAGCCGGCCAACCTGCTGGTCATGGACGAACCGACCAACGATCTCGATCTGGAAACGCTGGAACTGCTGGAAGAATTGTTGCTGGACTACACCGGAACCTTGCTGCTGGTCAGCCACGACCGGGCGTTTCTGGACAACGTGGTGACCAGTTGCCTGGTGTTCGAGGGCGGCGGGCGCATCCGCGAATACGTCGGCGGTTACAGCGACTGGCTGCGGCAGCGGTCTGTGCCGGAACCGACGCCCGCCGTCAAGCCCAAGCCCGCGCCCACGCCGGCGAAATCGCCGCGACCGACCGCGCCGGGCAAGCTGAGCTACAACGAGCGGCGGGAACTGGAGCGGCTGCCGGCGCGCATCGAGGAACTGGAGCAACGCCAGCGGGATTTGCACGCGCTGACCGCCGACCCAGTGTTCTACAAGCAAGAATCGGCAGTCGTCACCCAGCGGCTGGAGGAATTGCGGACCTTGGAAGCGGAACTGGAAGCCGCCTACGGACGCTGGGAGGAGTTGGAAGGGCGGGGGTAGGCGAGGTGAACCCGACGCCTTCAGGCCCCTGATCGCCGTTCGTTCAGAAACGGTTGCAGCAACAGACCCGTTAGCGTGGTCGCCCGCTGGTCGCGGAAATACTCCAGCCCGATGGTCATTCCGGCGTGACCGTCACGGGGCTGGTCTTGATACGTCCCGAACAGTCGGTCCCACCACGGCAGGTTGAAGCCAAAATTGCTGTCGGTTTCCTCCGGCCGCACCGAATGGTGAACCCGGTGCATGTCGGGCGTCACTACCAGCCAGCGCAGCGCCCGATCCCAGCGTTCCGGCAGTCGCACGTTGCCGTGGTTGAACATCGCGGTGGCGTTCAGGATCACCTCGAACAGCATCACCGCCACGGGCGGTGCGCCCAGCGACACGACCGCCGCCAGCTTGATCAGCATCGACAGCACGATTTCCAGCGGATGGAAGCGCAGGGCGGTGGTGACATCGAAATCCAGGTCGGTGTGGTGCATTCGGTGCAGTCGCCATAACAACGGCAGCTTGTGGAACAGAACGTGCTGGGCGTAGATCGTCAAGTCCAGCAACAGCAGGGAGGCGACGAAGGCCAATCCGAACGGCGCGTCGAGCGCGGGGAACAAACCCCGGCCCTTCGCTTCCGCCAGTCCCGCCGCGCCGACCGCCAGCACGGGGAATACCAGCCGCAATACCACGGTATCCACCGCGACGACGCCGAGATTGGCCGGCCAGCGCCGGGCGCGCGGCAGACTCAGTAATCGACGCGGCTGGCGCCATTCCCACCCCATCATCAGAACCAGCACGGCGAGGAAACAGCCCAGGCGGATGGCGGATTCGTAACGCAACGGATCGGTCATCGGGGCTCTCCGGCGTGGGTGGATGGGGCAGAGTTCGTGGGGGTGATCAACACTGTTGGATTTATAATGCCATTCATGCCCAGTGATCGGTTAGCCGTGGGTCGCCACCCATCACGGCGATCCGCCAACGGTATCGATCAATGGACCCTTGCACTAGCGGGGCAGTGAAAAAGGAGATTTCCGGCTCGTGAACATTCATGGCGTCGTCAAGCTGTCGCTCAGCGCCGTGCTGAGCGGCTTGCTCATTTTGCAGGCTGGTGGCTGGTGGTCATGGCCGTTTCTGCGCCAGCTTGAAAACATCGCCTACGACGCACGCTTGAACCTGACCCTGCCCAGGACGGTGGATGATCGCATTGTGATCGTGGACATCGACGAGCGCAGTCTGCGGGAAGAAGGGCAGTGGCCCTGGCCGCGTGGTCGGCTGGCCGAACTGGTCGAGCGACTGTTCGACCGCTATCAAGTCGCCGTGCTCGGCATGGACATCGTATTCGCCGAGCCAGATCGCAACCCCGTCGACAGTGTGCTGGCCGCGCTGGCCGATAGTCCGCTGGGTGGAGAAGCCCAGGCGCGGGCCGAACTGGAGCGATTACGCCACCAACTGGACCCGGATCGCCGGTTCGCCGCCGCCCTGCGCAACCGGCCGGTCGTGCTTGGCTATTTCTTCAATACCCAGGCCACGTCGGGTGCGGCGATGCGAGTTGGACTGTTGCCTCCCCCCATCGCCAAGGTCCAGGACCTGGGTCCAAACAGCGTCCTGCCGCTTGAGGCGGTCGGTTACGGCGCTAATTTGCCTCTGCTGCAAGAAAACGCCCTCGGGGGTGGGTTTTTCAACAGCCCGCTGGTGGACGCGGATGGCGTTTTCCGGCGCGTTCCCCTGCTGATTCGCTACCGGGATCGTTTGTACGAACAACTGTCCCTGGCCGTGGCGCGCGCTTTGCTGGGAGAACCGCCCGTGGAATTCGTCATGGGCGCGGGCTATGGCACGGATCGCCGAAGTCAGCGGCTGGAGATGCTTCGGATCGGCGGATTCACCATTCCGACCGATGAAATGGGCGCGGTCCTGGTGCCCTATCGCGGTCCCCAGGGCAGTTTTCCCTATGTTTCGGCGGCCGACGTGCTGGCGGGTCGCGCCGATCCAAGCCGGTTGAATGGAGCGATCGTGCTGGTCGGCGCCACGGCCGCTGGCTTGCTGGATCTGCGCGTCACACCGGTGCAGCCTATCTACCCCGGCGTCGAGGTCAACGCCAATCTGATCGCCGGCCTGTTGGACCAGAATTTCAGAAACCGGCCCGCGTATGCCGCCGGCCTGGAGGTCGCGCAACTGATTCTGGTTGGGTTCGTGGGCGCGCTGGCCGGTTTCCTGGCGCCACTGAGCGCGCTGGCGCTGACGGTCGGCACGGGCGGGGCGTTGTTGGGTTTCAACGCCTATCTGTGGCTGGCGCATCTGCAAGTCGCGCCTCTGGCCGCGCCGCTGGTGTTGCTGGTCGCGCTGTATGTTTTGAACACCAGCTATAACTTTTTCATCGGCTCCCGGCAGGAGCGGCGGATCACCCGCCTGTTCGGGCATTACGTGCCGCGCGAGATCGTCGAGGAGATGAGCCGGCGCGGCGCACGCTACTCCATGGAGGGGGAAAACCGGGAAATGACGGTGTTGTTCAGCGATATCGCCGACTTCACCACGATCTCCGAGCAATTCGAGCCGCGCCAACTGACCCGGCTGATGCAGTGCTGTTTGACGCCGCTGACCCAGGTCATTCACGAGCATCGGGGCACCATCGACAAGTACATCGGCGACGCGATCATGGCCTTCTGGGGAGCGCCGCTGGCCGATCCCGACCATCCCCGCCAAGCGGTGCGGGCAGCGCTGGCGATGTTGCGACGATTGCGGGCGCTGGACGACGAATTTCGCGCCAACGGCTGGCCACCGCTACAGATTCGCATCGGGATCAATACCGGCGCGATGAGCGTGGGCAACATGGGGTCGGAGTTTCGCATGTCCTACACCGTGCTGGGGGACGCGGTCAATCTGGCTTCCCGGCTGGAAGGCGCCGCCAAGCAATACGGCGTGTCCATCGTCATCAGCGAATCCACCCGGGAGCGAGTGCCGGAGTACCTTTGCCGCGAACTGGATCGGGTGCGGGTCAAGGGACGGGCGCGGCCGGTGGCGATCTTCGAGCCTCTGGGGCTGGCGGGCGAATCGCCACCGGAGCAACGGGCGGAGCTGACCGAGTATGCGGCGGCGCTGGAGGCACTGCGGCGGCGGGACTGGGACGCGGCGGCTGCGGGCTTTCAACGCCTGAGCGCGCGTTGGCCCGACCACCGGTTGTACGGGCTCTATCTGGACCGGTTGTCGACGCTGCGCGCCGTGCCACCCCCGCCGGATTGGGATGGAGTCTTCAACCTCAGCGTCAAATGAGGCCGCCAGCCTGGAAGGAAGCCCGGAGTCGTTGGGGGAGGGCGTGGGTCAGGTTGGTTGTCAGGCAACCGGTTCTGGCGGGTCGCTGCTACGGTGGTGATGCCTCGGGGTCTTCGTTATCTTGAAGAAGAATGGCGGCGCCGATGCCGACGCCAATGGTGGCTCCAGCCGCGATGGCGGCGGTCGTGGCCGTGCTGGTGGCTGCGGTGGACGACGGGATCAAGACATCGGCGGCGGACATTTTCAGCAAGTCGCGGCACGCGCAACTGACCGTCACGGTGGTCGGTGGAACGGCGACGCCCGTATCCTGGGGAATGGCGCAGGGGGCGCGCAATTCAGGCGCTGGCACCAAGCGGGGCGGCGTGGCCGCGTTTTGCACGAACACGATTTGGCCGGCCCGCGCGACCAGGCTTTGGCTGGCCGCCGTCACGATGACCGCTCCGTCCCGCACCAACAGGCACAGGCTGCCCAGAACCGCCGTGAAATCGGTGCCGCGAATGCCAATGGTGGCGACGGGAGTTCCGATCTTCACCACTTCTGGGGTTTCCTTGGCCATCGTCCCGGAGATGAAGCGCATGCCGCCCTTGAGCAATTCGGTGGTGGAGCGGTTTTCCCGAGGTTGGTTCTTGGCGTGGCGGTAGTCCTTGATCCAGAAGACCGAATCGGGGCCGAGCAGCACGGTCTGACCGTCGGCGAACGTCAGCACGGCCCGGCCATCGGTCCCGGTGACCACCCGCATCCCCAGGCGCAGCTCGGCGCCGGTCGTGGCCGCGGCGCCATTAAGCTCAACCAGTCCCCGCGCTTCGGTCAGGTGGCCGATCGTTTCTGGCGCGGCCCAGACAGTCAGATTCGCCAGGATACCCAACAACAGAACGGCGCCGATTCGAGCGAATCGGACGTGTTGACAGGGTTTCGAACATCGCATGATGTCTTCTCCGGTGTTGCAAACGATCCCATCGCGCGCGGTATCCCCGCAAGCAGGTTCCCACGCGTTCCAGAAAGGACCTCTTCGATGTGGCGGCAAAGGCGGCGCCCACGATTGAGCTATAATACCACCCCTGGTTAATGTGAACCGTTGGAGAGATAGTCCGTGTCCCGATTGCCTCAGATTGTCGTCGGCCAGTTTCCCGGCGCCCGCCCGCGCCGGATGCGCCACGACGACTTTTCCCGCCGGCTGGCGCGAGAGACCGTGCTTACCACCGCCGATCTGATTCAACCGCTGTTCGTGATCGAGGGCGAACAGTGCCGCGAACCGGTGGCTTCGATGCCAGGGGTGGAACGGCTGAGCATCGACCAACTGCTGCGCGAGGCCGAGACGCTGGCGGCGCTGGGCGTACCGGCGGTGGCGCTGTTTCCGGTCACGCCGCCGGAGGCGAAATCGCTGGACGCCGCCGAGGCGTACAACCCGGACGGGCTGGCGCAGCGGGCGGTGCGGGCACTGAAGACGGCCTTGCCGGAACTGGGCGTCATCACCGACGTGGCGCTGGACCCCTTCACCAGCCACGGTCAGGACGGGTTGGTGGACGAGTCCGGGTATGTGTTGAACGACGAAACCGTGAGCGTACTGGTGCGGCAGGCGCTGTCGCACGCCGAGGCGGGCGCCGACATCGTCGCGCCGTCGGACATGATGGACGGGCGCATCGGCGCGATCCGCGAGGCGCTCGAATCCAACGATTTCATTCATACCCGCATCCTGGCCTATTCCGCCAAGTACGCTTCCAGCTTCTACGGGCCGTTCCGCGACGCGGTCGGTTCGGCGGGCGCGCTGGGCAAGGGCAACAAATACAGTTATCAGATGGACCCGGCCAACGGCGACGAGGCGCTGCGCGAGGTGGCGATGGATCTGGAGGAGGGCGCGGACATCGTGATGATCAAGCCGGGAATGCCCTATCTGGACATCGTGCGCCGGGTCAAGGACCAGTTTGCCGCGCCCACCTTCGTCTATCAGGTCAGCGGCGAATACGCCATGCTGCTGGCCGCCGTCCGCAACGGCTGGCTGGACGAGAAGGCGGTGGTCCTGGAGTCGCTGCTGGGCATCAAGCGGGCCGGGGCGGACGCGATTCTGACCTATTTCGCGGGACGGGCGGCGGGTTGGCTGCGAGCGCCGTGAAAAACTGGAAAATTTCGCTGCTGGCCGTATTAAGCGTGGCGTTGAGCGTATTCTTTCTGGTGGTCATGCGTCCGCCCGGTGGCCAATCCTCCAAACCTGGCCAGGACCTGCCCTGGCAGGTCGCCGTCAGCCCGGATGGCGCGACGCTGACCGTGTTCGGTCTAACCCTGGGCCAGAGCACGGTGCGGGATGCGGTCGACAAGCTGGGTCGGCGTTACGAACTGGGCGTGTTTCAGAGCAAGGACGGTGATCTGAGCCTGGAAGCGTATTTCCGGGATGCGGTGGTCGGCGGGCTGAATGTCCGACTGGTGTTGGCGGCGCGCTTGCCCGAGGATTTGCTGAGCACGTTCCGAACCCACGCCGGCGAGGGCCGGCCTACCGCCGCCGGCGGTCGTCGCTATCCAGTTGCCGAGGCCGATATCGACGCGGGGCTGGGCGCGGTCGTCACCGCGATCACGTATATGCCGGTGGTCAAGTTCGACGCCGACCTGGTACGCAAGCGCTTTGGCGAGCCGGCCGAACGCATTGCCGCCCAGGATGGCGCGCACTGGTTGTATCCGGCACTGGGGCTGGATTTGCTGCTGGGCGACAACGGCGAGGCGCTGTTGCAATACGTTCCACCGGCGGAATTCGAGCGACGATTGCGGGCGCCGCTGAACCCGCGCCAAGGAAATTAGAGAGCGATGACGAATCAACCCGACCAATACGCCGTGATGGGCAATCCCATCGCCCATAGCCAGTCGCCGCGCATTCATACTCTGTTCGCGACCCAAACCGGCCAGCGTCTTGAATACCGCGCCATTCGGGTGGAGCCAGGTGGGTTCGCGGCGGCGGCGCGGGCGTTTCGGGACGCGGGCGGCAAGGGACTCAACGTGACCGTCCCGTTCAAGCAGGATGCTTGGGTGTTCGCCGATGTGCTCAGCGCCCGCGCCGAGCGAGCCGGGGCGGTCAACACGTTGAGTTTCGAGCCGACCGGCGCGCGGGGCGACAACACCGACGGACCGGGACTGGTGCGCGATCTCAAGATCAACCATGGTTGCGCGCTGGCCGGCCGGCGTATCTTGCTGCTGGGCGCGGGCGGCGCGGCGCGGGGGGTATTGCAGCCGTTGCTGGCGGAACGACCGGCGCAACTGGTCATTGCCAACCGCACCGCTAATAAGGCGGCGGAACTGGCGTTGCGCTTCGGCGATCTCGGGCTGGTGACCGGTTGCGGCTTCGCCGATCTGGCGGGGCGGTCGTTCGACCTGATCATCAACGCCACGGCCGCTGGCTTGAACGACGCCGTGCCACCGCTGCCGGATGGGGTGCTGGTGGCGGACGGCTGGTGCTACGACCTGATGTATGGCCGCGAACCGACCGCTTTCGTGCGCTGGGGGCGGGAGCGGGGCGCGGTCCAGTCCCTGGATGGCCTGGGGATGCTGGTGGAACAGGCGGCGGAAGCATTCCATCTATGGCGCGGAGTCTGGCCCGACACCCAGTCGGTCATCGCGGCGCTGCGGGGCTGATCTCGCTCTCTTCGCCCTGGACGGCGTTGCGGCCGGCCGCCTTGGCCGCGTACAAGGCTTGGTCGGCTCGTTGGATGAAGGTGGCGGCGTCATCCGCTGGGCGCAGTTGGGCGACGCCGAGGCTGACAGTGATGTGAAAAATCTGTCCTGGAACGCCGGGATCGATGGGGGAGCGGGCCACGGCCGCGCGCAGCCGCTCGGCCGCGACCAGGGCGACGCCAAGCCCAGTGTCGGGCAGCAACAGCGCGAACTCCTCGCCGCCGAGGCGGCCCACCAGATCGTATTTTCGAAATTCCTCCCGGCACACGGCCACGAAGCCGCGCAGGGCCCTGTCCCCGGCGTGATGGCCGTGGGTATCGTTGACTTGTTTGAAATGGTCCAGGTCGGCGATCAGCAGGGTCAAGGGGTGATCAAGGCGCCGCGCCCGTTCGATTTCCTCGGCGAGGCGCTGGTCGAAGGCCCGCCGGGTCATGGCCCCGGTGAGCGAGTCCACTTGCGACAGACGCTCCAACTCTTGTTCCAGGCGCTTGCGCTCGGTGATGTCGGTGAAGGTGCGCACGAAACCGCCGCCCGGCAGCGGGGTGTGCGTCAGCAGGCACCAGCGCGGCTCTCCCCGAATATCTTGGGGAAATTCGAACGAGAAAGGCTCCCGTAGATCCAATCTGCGGATCGCTTGTTCCAGCATCTCGGCGGTTTGCCCCGTATGTTGCGCCCACATTCGAAGCGCGTCGCGAAAGTCCATGCCGATATGAAAAGTGCCGGGGGGCAGGTGGAAGATGTCGAACATGGGGCGATTGAACGCCAGGGTGCGGTAGGTGCTGTCCACCATCACGATGCCCTGGGGGATGATATCCAGAATCAGAGCTAAAAAATCAGCCGGCTTGGAAAACAAGTGGGTGGCCAGGTCACCCTTGGGTGTTGTCCACCCCAGCGCGGCGTAGGCTTCTATTAGCGTCGAAAGCCCCCCCTCGGCGCTTTGATTGGGGCGAGGGGTCGCTCGTTCATCTCGCTCGGTCAGACTCACGCTCCCCCTCCAGGATTGGAGTTTGTCGGGCCACCCCGGATTTCGACACGGGTCCGGGTCGCCCCGCCGGGCCTGAAGGATGTTCTGGTAAACTCCGGTTCGTCACCATTCCCCTGGGTAGTTTTTAACCAGCCGCTTACTCGCTACTTTTTGATTCAAATTGGTTTTTCGTATTTGTCACTAAATTATAGCGAATCATATTGTTGTGTCAACTTATTAAGTCAATTGTTGATTGAAGCGCCTGTCCGTCACCAGCACTACCCCTAACTGGCGGGCGGCAAGGGTTTAAACATGGTCATTCCGTTCGAATAGGACACTTTTGAGTGTTTGCCGAGGTACTGAGTGCTCGCGCCGAATGGCCAGATTGAGCGAAAATCGTAAGGATTGGGAGAACCCAACCATGACGCCATGGTTGTCAATGGTTTTGGTGAGACTGGCGTTTTAGGAGAGGTTTCTAGCTCTCAAATTGGCTGGAGGTTAGCTGGCATTACCATGCGATTCATGGGCCGCCTCTATGCACCGAACACTGTTGCGGCCAGCCGCCTTGGCTGCGTACAAGGCTTGGTCGGCCCGTTGGATGAAGGTGGTGGCGTCATCCGCTGGGCGCAGTTGGGCGACGCCGAGGCTGACGGTGATGTGAAAAATCTGTCTTGGAACGCCGGGATCGATGGGGGAGCGGGCCACGGCCGCGCGCAACCGCTCGGCCGCGACCAGGGCGACGCCAAGCCCGGTGTCGGGTAGCAGCAGCGCGAACTCCTCGCCGCCGAGGCGGCCCACCAGATCGTATTTTCGAAATTCCTCCCGGCACACGGCCACGAAGCCGCGCAGGGCCCTGTCCCCGGCGTGATGGCCGTGGGTGTCGTTGACTTGTTTGAAATGGTCCAGGTCGGCGATCAGCAGGGTCAAGGGGTGATCAAGGCGCCGCGCCCGTTCGATTTCCTCGGCGAGGCGCTGGTCGAAGGCCCGCCGGGTCATGGCCCCGGTGAGCGAGTCCACTCGCGACAGACGCTCCAACTCTTGTTCCAGGCGCTTGCGCTCGGTGATGTCGGTGAAGGTGCGCACGAAACCGCCGCCCGGCAGCGGGGTGTGCGTCAGCAGGCACCAGCGCGGCTCTCCCCGAATATCTTGGGGAAATTCGAACGAGAAAGGCTCCTGGATATCCAATTCGTGGATGGCTCGTTCCAGCATCTCGGCGGCTTGCCCCGTGTATCGCGCCCAGACGCGAAGCACGTCGCGAAAGTCCATGCCGATATGAAAAGTGCCGGGGGGCAGGTGGAAGATGTCGAACATGGGGCGATTGAACGCCAGGGTGCGGTAGACGCTGTCCACCATCACGATGCCCTGAGGGATGACATCCAGGATCAGGTCCAGGATGTCGGCCGGCTTGGAAAACAAGTGGGTGGCCAGGTCGCCCTTGTTCGTTGCCCACCCTAGCGCGGCGTGGGCTTCTTGCAATATCGCCGCCAGTTCTTGGTCGATGCCTTGATCGAGGCGAGGGACCGCTCGCTCATTTCGCTCGGTCAAATTTGCGTTCTCCCTATCAAAGCTGAAATGCAAAGCCTGGTTCGAGCCGCCCCGCCGGACCTGTAAAGGTTTTCTGGCCGATTCTGGTGGGTCGCCATGTTCTCGGGCAGTTATCGGGTACCGTGAAGTCGCTCCATGTTGACCACGTTGTTCAGTGGAGGGTTTGAAACAATATTATCCAGATAATTTATAGGTATAGCACGCTGTATCGTTGCGTCAAATCAAGAAGTGATATCAGGACCCGTCATGCTTCAGGGTAGAAGCGGTCAAGATCGAGGGTGAAGTGCAACTGACTTCATGGCCGCCTGGCGTCCGCCCGGTTTGGCAATCCGCCGAAATCAACGATAATAGGCCGCGCCGCCCGCAAGAGGCGATCATGAAAAACAGAACTCATTAAGCCATGAAGGAATTCATTCTCGGCGGCGCCCGCTCGGGCAAAAGCGCCTTCGCCCAGCGCCGGGCCGCCGACAGCGGCTTCGGTGTCACTTACCTCGCCACCGCCCAGGCAGGCGACGCGGAAATGGCCGAGCGCATCGCCCGCCACCGCGCCGAACGGCCCGGCCACTGGGCGCTGGTCGAGGAACCCCTGGCGCTGGCCGCCGCCCTGCGCGCCCACGCCGCTCCAAGCCGTTGTCTGCTGGTGGATTGCCTGACGCTGTGGCTGGGCAACCTGCTGGCCGCCGGCGACGACGCGCTGGCCGCCGAAACCCAGGCCCTGTTGACCGTGCTGCCCACCTTGCCCGGTCACATTCTGCTGGTGAGCAACGAAGTCGGCCACGGTATCGTCCCGGCCAACCCGCTGGCCCGTCGGTTTCGCGATGAAGCCGGCTGCCTGCACCAGGCGGTCGCCCAATGCTGTGACCGGGTCAGCTTCGTGATCGCCGGTTTTCCCCTTACCCTCAAGGACTGTCCCGCATGAGCCATCACTGGTACGACGCCCCCATCGTCACCCTCGACGCCGCTGTGCTGGCCGCCGCCCGCGAGCGGCAGGCGCAACTCACCAAGCCGCCTGGTTCGCTGGGCCGACTGGAGGAGCTGGGCGTCACGCTGGCCGCGATGCAGGGCGTTCAACGACCGCGAGTGGACAAGGTGTGGATCACGGTGTTCGCTGGCGATCACGGCGTGGTGGCCGAGGGTGTTTCCGCCTTCCCACAGATCGTGACCGCCGAAATGGTCCGCAACTTCGCCCGGGGCGGCGCGGCCATCAGCGTGCTGGCCCGGACCTGGGACGCGCGCCTGGAGGTGGTCAACGTCGGCACCGTGCGGCCGTTGGAGGAGCTGCCGGGCGTGCTGGATGCCCGGGTCGGGCCGGGCACCGCCAACTTCGTGCACGAACCGGCGATGACGGTCGACCAGTTGCGCGACGCACTAATGGCCGGTCATGATGCCGCCGAACGGGCGGCGATCAATGGCGCGCGACTGTTTATCGGCGGCGAGATGGGTATCGGCAACACCACCAGCGCCGCCGCCATCGCCTGTTCGCTGCTCGGCCTGCCCGCCGCGCGCCTCGCCGGTCCCGGCACCGGTTTGGACGCCGCCGGTGTCGCTCGCAAGGCGCTGGTCATCGAACGAGCCCTGGCCCACCATCGTAGCGACCAGCCGCTGACCGCGCTGCAACGGCTGGGCGGGTTCGAGATCGCCGCGCTGGCGGGCGCCTATCTGCGTTGCGGCCAACTCGGCCTGCCGGCCCTGGTGGACGGCTTCATCGCCACCGCCGCCGCCCTGGTCGCGGTGCGATTGCAACCGGAACTGGCGGCCTGGCTCTTTTATTCGCACTGTTCCGCCGAGCCCGGCCACCGCCAACTGATGGACGCGCTGGCGGTGAAACCGCTGCTCGATCTGGGTATGCGGCTGGGCGAAGGCAGCGGCGCGGCCGTGGCCATGCCGATCCTGCGCGCCGCCGCCGCCCTGCACGCCGACATGGCCACCTTCGCCGAAGCCGGAGTCTCGCAGGCATGAGTGGTGATTTCACCATCGTGGATTTGCTGCGGCACGGTGAACCGGAAGGCGGCCAGATGTTTCGGGGATCGGTCGACGATCCGCTCAGCCCGCGCGGTTGGGAACAGATGCGCGCGGCGGTGGGCGACTATCGGGAATGGGATGTCGTCGTCAGTTCGCCGCTGGTCCGTTGCGCCGCCTTCGCCGGCGAACTGGCCACGCGCCTGGACCGGCCACTGGAAATCGTCGACGACTTCGGGGAAATCGGCTTCGGGGTCTGGGAGGGCCGCAGCGTGGCCGAGGTGCATGACACCGACCCGCGGGCGCTGGCGCGCTTCTGGCGCGAGCCGGTCGAGCATCCGATTCCCGGCGGCGAGCCGGTCGAGGCGTTCGACCGGCGCGTCGGCCGGGCCTGGGACGAGCTGATGCGGCGCCATCACGGTCGGCATGTGCTCCTGATCGCTCACGGCGGCACCATTCGCATGGTGCTACGCCGTTTGCTCGACATGCCGGTACGGCGGATTTGGCGAATCGAGGTGCCTTTCGCCGCGCTCAGCCGTATTCGCCAACACCGCGATCCGGAGGCCGATCCCCATTTGGTGTTTCACAACGGCCAGTTGGCATGATCCGCGCTTTCGCGCTGGCCCTGCAATTGCTGACCCGGCTGCCGGTTCCGCCGTCCAGCGGTCCACCGCGCCCCGAGGAACTGGGACTGTCGGTATTGTTCTTCCCGGTGGTGGGATTGCTCATCGGCGCGCTGCTGGCCGGACTGCACACCGTGCTGTGGCTAGTCGATCCCGGCGTGTTGGCGGCGCTGGTGCTGGTGGCGTGGGTGCTGCTGACCGGCGGGTTGCATCTGGACGGGCTGGCTGATACCGCCGACGCCTGGATCGGCGGCCAGGGTAACCGCGACCGCACCCTGGCGATCATGAAGGACCCTCGCAGCGGCCCCATCGCCATTGTCGCCGTCGTGCTGGTGTTGTTGACCAAGTTCGCCGCCTTGCAGGCGCTGCTGGCCGGCGACGCCCGCGCTCCCCTGTTGTTGGCGCCCGTGTTGGGCCGCGCCGCCATCCTCCTGTTGCTGATCACCACACCTTATATCCGCCCCGATGGCTTGGGCGCGCCCTATGCGAATCATTTGCCCCGCTTGAGCTGTGGCTTGCTGGTATTATTAGTTGCGGTCGCAACCGTCGCCTTTCTGGAATTGCAAGGAGGGATGCTGCTTGTCGCGCTGGGCCTGGGTTTGGTCGGACTGCGCCGTGGATTGCTGGCGCGGTTGGGCGGGATCACCGGCGATACCCTTGGCATGGCCTGCGAACTGACCGAAACCGTTGCACTGTTGACGCCGGTGCTGCTGGCGGAGTAGCGCCGTTGCGCCTCCCGGTCTTTCCCCCTAGAATGCCTACCCCTCGCGGTCCGGCTGGGTCGCGACTCCTTGCCTCACCGCCCGCGCGGGAGGCTGTTCCAATCCATGGGGAGCTTCGCATGCGTCATTATGAAATCGTGTTCATGGTCCATCCCGACCAGAGCGACCAGGTTCAGGCGATGGTGGATCGCTATCGCGCGCTGATCGAGGAAAATGGTGGCAAAATTCACCGGTTGGAAGACTGGGGCCGGCGGCAGTTGGCCTACCCGATCAACAAGGTCCACAAAGCCCACTACGTCCTGATGAATGTCGAGTGCGGTCAGGCCGTGCTGGAGGAAATGCAAAGTGCGTTCCGCTTCAATGACGCCGTCATCCGCAACCTCATCATCCAGAAGGATGGTCCCGAGACCGAACCGTCGCCGCTGATTCGGTCCCGCGACGAACGCGAGACCCGCGACGACCGAGACGAGCACGAATCGCGTGGCCGTCGCGCCGAACGGGAAGACGCCGACGACGAGGCCGAGGCCGAGGCTGATGACGAGGTGGCCTGATCCGGCCGCCGATCGCGCGCCGCCATGCTGTCCGCGCCACCCGTCGACAACTGTCTGATCATCGCTGGCCAGTTGGCCGGAGCCTGCGAAACCCGCTTCACGCCGGCCGGAGTGCCAATCAGCCGCTTTTTGCTGGAGCATCATTCCACGCAACAGGAGGCCGGCTTGCCCCGCGAGGCGCGCTGTCGGATTCCCGTCATGGCCTGCGGCGACGCGCTCGCCGGCATCGCCCGCCGATTGGCGCCGGGCGTCCATGTTCGGGTCCAGGGTTTCGTCAGCCGCGCCAACCATCGCGAGGGCGAATACCGGTTGGTGTTGCATGCCGCCCACATTGACATTCTCGCTATCGAATCATCCGAGGGTTGACCATCATGTCGCGTTTTTTCCGTCGCAAGAAGTTTTGCCGTTTCACCGCCGAGGGAGTCAAGGAAATTGATTACAAGGATATCGCCGTCCTGAAAAACTACATCACCGAGACCGGTAAGATCGTCCCGTGCCGCATCACCGGCACCAAGGCCCGCTATCAGCGGCAGTTGTCGGTGGCGATCAAGCGCGCCCGGTTTCTGGCGTTGCTGCCGTATTGCGACCGGCATTGAGTCCGGGACGGGGGCCCGTCGTCGCCACCCTGGGTTGTTGCCATGAAATCGCTCGCCACCCTCGTCATGCGCGGCCGTTCGGCGGCCGCCCTGGTCGCGGCGGTCGCGGCGGTTCTGTTCTGGCTGTTCCCCCCGTTTCTGATCATTTCGGGGGCGACGGTGGCGTTGGTGACGTTGCGCCGGGGGGTGGCCGAGGGGGCATGGCTGATGGCGCTGGCCGGGTTGGGCGCGGTGGCCCTGACCAGACTGACGCTGGGCACGCCGTGGCCAATGCTGGGTGTGTTGCCGGTCTTTTGGTTGCCGTTGTGGTTGCTGGCCCTGATATTGCGCGCCACAGTGTCAATGTCCTGGACCTTTCAGGCCGCGGCGTTGCTAGGCTTGCTGGGTGTGGCCGGCTTCTACCTGGCGCTGGGCGACCCGGCGGTCTGGTGGGGCGGCGTGCTGGGCCAATGGGAAGGGGTGTTGGCGGCGCTGACGGCGTCGAACCAGCCGGTGGATCGGACCGCCCTGGATCAACTGCTGGCCCTGCTGAGGGAGTGGGCTCCCTATCTACCAGGCCAGGCGGTGGGGACGGTACTGTTGTTGGTGCTGGCGGGACTATTGCTTGGCCGCTGGCAGCAGGCGCTGCTATTCAACCCTGGTGGCTTTCGTCCCGAGTTTCACGAATTGCGGTTGGGTCGGCCCCTCGCGGCGTTCACGCTGGCCTTGTTCGGCGCGGCCCTGCTATCCGGCTGGTCGCCGCTGGGCAACGCGGCGCTGGTGCTGAGCTTGCTGTATACCGTGCAGGGCGTGGCCCTGGTTCATGCCTTGGCGTTCAGGCGGCGACTGGCGCCGGCCTGGTTGCTGCTGTTCTACCTGTTGCTGCTGGTTCCCCCATTGTCGCAGGGGGTGATGGCGCTGGGCGTCGCCGATGCCTGGGCCGATTTTCGCAATCGCGTCCGACCACGGTCGGACCCGCGCTAAGCCGCGCTTGCATATCGACTGGAGTTCCGAACGATGGAAATCATTTTGCTGGAGAAAATCGCCAACCTGGGCGCCTTGGGAGACCGGGTTAAGGTCAAGCCGGGCTATGCCCGCAACTTTCTGATTCCAAAGGGTAAAGCGACCGAGGCGACCGCCGCTAACCTAGCCCGTTTCGAGGCCCGCCGCGCCGAATTGGAACGGGTCGCCGCCGAGGCACTGGCCAGGGCCAAGGCCCGCGCCGAACAACTGGCCGAGCTGATCGTCACCTTGTCGGTGAAGACCGGCAGCGAGGGCCGGCTGTTTGGCTCGGTGGGTCCCGCTGACATCGCCAATGCGGTATCCGCCGCTGGCATTGAATTGCAAAAGCAGGAAGTGCGGTTGCCGAGCGGCTCCATTCGCCAGATCGGCGAATACGATGTGGATCTGCACTTGCACGGCGAGGTTCGAACCCAAATTCGGGTCAATGTCATCGCCGAGGCCTAGGTTCCAAGCCTCGCGGCCGGCCTAGGTTGGGCTTCACGCCAGGGCCGATTCAGTTCCCGCGTCGCGCACCCTCGCGCCCGGCCTAGGGTGGGCTACACTGAATGAACCCCCCATGCCTCCCTCCGTCCATGAAGGGGTAGCCACCCGCCGGACGCCAGCTGATTCGTGGAAGTTTCGCGACCGTGCCGCCGGGTTTTCTCGGCGAGCGGTGGATCGCTGGCCCAATTCCAAGAGTTCCGTCATGCAGCCTGTTTCCCCTGAAGCGCTGCGGATGCCGCCCCACTCGCTTGAAGCCGAGCAAGCGGTGCTCGGTGGCCTGATGCTGGACAACGCCACCTGGGATCAGGTGGCGGACCGGTTGGATGAAAGCGATTTCTACCGAAACGATCATCGGCTGCTCTTTCGCGCTATCCGCCGCCTGGCGGAAAGCAGCAAGCCCTTCGATTTGCTGACGCTGGCGGAGTGGCTGGAGGATAACAGCCAGTTGGAGGAAGCGGGTGGCTTCGCCTATCTGGGAGTGATGGTACGGGATACGCCCAGCGCCGCCAACGTCCGCGCTTACGCCGACATCGTCCGCGAACGGGCCATCCGCCGCGAACTGATCCGCGCCAGCACCGAAATCGCGGACAGCGCCTACGATCCCCAGGGGCGCGATACCCGGGAGCTGCTGGACGACGCCGAGAAGCGAGTGTTCGCCATCGCCGAGCGGGGTTCCCGCGCCCGGCAGGGTTTCACCAGCATCAAGGATTTGCTAGCGCGCACGGTGGAGCGGATCGATATCCTGTTCGAGCGCGACAACCCCATCACTGGCATTCCCACCGGCTGGCAGGATTTCGACGAGATGACCGCCGGCCTGCAACGGGGCGATTTGATCGTGATCGCTGGGCGACCGTCGATGGGCAAGACCGCGCTGGCGATGAATATCGTCGAATTCGCGGCGATCCAGGTGAAGTGCCCGGTGGCGGTGTTCAGCATGGAAATGCCGGGCGAGAGCCTGATCATGCGGCTGGTGTCCTCGCTGGGGCGGATCGATCAGCACAAGGTGCGCACCGGCCGACTGGAGGAGGAGGACTGGCCACGGCTGACCTCGGCCATCACCATGTTATCCGAGGCGCGGCTGTTCATCGACGATAGCTCCAGCCTGAGTCCGACCGAATTGCGGGCACGCGCCCGGCGCCTGCATCGGCAGGAGGGGCAACTGGGGCTGATCGTGGTGGATTATCTCCAGTTGATGCAGGTGCCGGGGACCACCGAGAACCGGGCCACCGAGGTGTCGGAGATTTCCCGTTCGCTCAAGGCGCTGGCCAGGGAACTGGGAACACCGGTGCTGGCGTTGTCGCAGCTTAATCGCACACTGGAACAACGAGGCGACAAGCGGCCGATCATGTCCGATTTGCGCGAGTCGGGCGCCATAGAGCAAGATGCTGATTTAATTTGCTTTATTTACCGGGATGAAGTTTATAATCCCGACAGCCCCGACAAGGGCAAGGCGGAAATCATCATCGGCAAGCAGCGCAACGGTCCCATTGGCATGGTTCCGCTGACTTTCCTGGGGCAGTACACCCGATTCGAAAGCTATATCTCCGAAGCGCGGTTGCTGGGTCAGCAGCAAACACGGCCGCCAAGCCAGCAGCGCGATGACGTGGCCGCCAGAGCCAGAGCTTCGAAACCTACTCGGTGAATTCGAGCCATGAGTCGAGCAACGACAGTGCGTCTCGATCTGGGGGCGCTGGTTCACAATCTGCGGCGGGTCAGAGCGGCCGCACCGGGCCAGCGGGTGGTGGCCGCCGTCAAGGCTGACGGTTACGGCCATGGCCTGGTTCGGGTCGCCCGGGTCCTGGCTGCCGATGCCTTCGCGGTCGCCTGCATCGAGGAGGCGCTGATTCTGCGCGAGGCCGGTGTCACCCGACCGATCTTGCTGCTGGAAGGCGTGTTCGAGGCGGCGGAACTGCCGCTCTGCGCCCATCATGGGTTCGAAATCGCCGTCCATCATCCCGACCAGGCGCGGATGCTGGAAACCGCCCGGCTGGAGCAGCCAGTTCGGGTCTGGCTGAAGATCGATACCGGCATGCACCGGCTGGGGCTGGAGCCGGAGACCGCGCCAACCCTTTTCCAGCGCCTGCGTGATTGCCCTTCGGTTCGGGCCGACATCGGCCTGATGAGCCATCTGGCGCGGGCCGACGAGCGGGATTGCGATGATACCCTCCGGCAACTGCGAACCTTCGAGGCGGCCACCGCCGGCCTGCCGGGCGAGCGCTCGCTGGCCAATTCCGCCGGCATTCTCGGCTGGCCGCGAACGCATTTCGACTGGGTGCGGCCCGGCATCATGCTCTATGGCGCCTCGCCGTTCGTGGACAGCCTGGCGCCCGACGAGGATTTGCGCCCCGTGATGACCTTCCATACCCGGCTGATCGCGATCAAACGGCTGCGCCGGGGCGAGCCGGTCGGTTACGGCGGAACCTGGGTCTGCCCCGAGAACATGGACGTGGGAGTGGCGGCGGTCGGCTACGGCGATGGTTATCCGCGCCACGCGCCGTCCGGGACGCCGGTGTTACTCAATGGCCGCGAGGCGGCGCTGATCGGCCGGGTCTCCATGGACATGATCACCCTCGATTTGCGTCGGCATCCCGAGGCGCGAATCGGCGATCCGGTGGTGCTGTGGGGCGAGGGGGTGGCGGTGGAGCGCATCGCCCAAGCCGCCGGGACGATTTCCTACACCCTGCTATGCGGCGTGACGGCGCGGGTCAGGCGCGACGTGGTCCCCGCCGATGGTGACTAAGGCCCGCACCGTCTATGTCTGCGCCGAGTGTGGGGCGCAGGCCAGCAAGTGGTCGGGCCAGTGCGGCGACTGCGGGGCCTGGAACACCTTGCAGGAGGCGCCCGCCGCGCCGACGAGCAAGGGTGGGTCCAGGTTCACGGGCTACACCGGTTCGGCGGCGGCGGGCGAGGTGCGTCTCCTCGCCGACGTGGACGCCAGCGCCGAAGTCCGCCAGTCTTGCGGCAATGGCGAACTGGATCGGGTGCTGGGCGGTGGGTTGGTCCACGGCTCGGTGACGCTGATCGGTGGTGATCCCGGCATCGGCAAATCCACTCTGCTGTTGCAGGTGCTGGCGGTGCTGGCGGAGCGCGACCGGACCTTGTACGTCAGCGGCGAGGAATCCCCCCAGCAGATCAGCCTGCGCGCCCAGCGCCTGCAACTGTCGCGCGACCGCTTGCGGCTGTTGCCGGAAATCAACGTCGAGCGGGTGCTGGCGACCGCCGAGGTTGAGCAGCCCCGGGTCATCGTGATCGACTCAATCCAGACCGTGTACACCGAGCGGTTGCAATCGGCGCCCGGTTCGGTGGCGCAGGTGCGCGAAAGCGCGGCGCAACTGGTGCGCCATGCCAAGGCGACGGGGACTGCCCTGTTCCTGGTCGGGCACGTGACCAAGGAAGGCGCAATCGCGGGTCCGCGGGTGCTGGAGCACATGGTCGATACCGTGCTGTATTTCGAGGGCGATCCCAGCGGGCGGTTGCGGGTGCTGCGGGCGGTGAAGAATCGCTACGGCCCGGTCAACGAGTTGGGCGTGTTCGCCATGACCGAGCACGGCTTGAAGGAAGTCAGCAACCCCTCGGCGATCTTTCTGTCCCGCCACGAGACGCCGGTGGCTGGCAGCGTGATCATGGTGACCCGCGAGGGCACCCGGCCGCTGCTGGTGGAGATTCAGGCGCTGGTGGACGAATGCCACGGCGGCAACCCGCGCCGGGTGACGCTGGGGCTGGAGCAGAATCGGCTGGCGATGCTGTTGGCGGTGCTGCACCGGCACGGCGGGATAGCGATGTACGACCAGGACGTCTACGTCAACGCGGTCGGTGGGGTGCGGATCAATGAGACAGCGGCGGACCTGGCGGTATTGCTGGCGGCGCTGTCAAGCTTTCGCGACCGGCCGCTGCCGACCGATCTGGTGGTGTTCGGCGAGGTGGGACTGGCCGGGGAAATCCGGCCAGTGCCGAACGGCGAAGAGCGGTTGCGGGAAGCGGCCAAGCACGGCTTCAAGCAGGCCATCGTGCCGCGCGCCAACCTGCCCCGGCGCGGTGGGCGGGTAGAGGGGCTGGAACTGCGCGGCGTCAGTCGGCTGGCCGAGGTGATGGGGGGGATTTGAGACTGGATTTCCGATCCTCTCCCGCCATCCATGTCCAGCGTTCCGTGATGAAGATTTCGTGCGGCTTGAAGCGGGCCTTGTAAGCCATCTTGCCGCAGGGCTCCACCCAGTAGCCCAGATACACCCACTTCAGCCCCAGCCGGCGTGCCTCCGCGATCTGCCACAGAATGGCCTGGGTGCCCAGGCCGCGCGCTTCCCGAAGCGGGTCGAAGAAGGTGTAAACCGCCGACAGTCCATCGCCCAGCCGATCCACCACCGCCACCGCCAGCAATTCCTGGTCGCGGCGGAATTCGCACAACCAGGTCGGGCACCAGCGCGAGGCGATGAAGGACCAGTAATGGTCCGGGCTGGCCGGGTCCATGCCGCCGCCGGGGTGGCGGACCGCGATGTAGCGAGCGAACAGCTCGAAATGCTCGTCTCGAAATGCCGCTTCCGTCGCCCGCGCTTGTAGATCCCGATTGCGCGTCCAGATGCGTCGCTGCGCGCGATTCGGCTGGAATCGCTCCACCGGAATGCGCAACGACCGGCAGGCCACGCAGCCCCGACAGTGCGGCCGGTAAACGTGGTCGCCGCTGCGCCGGAAGCCGAGGTCCGCCAGACGGGTGTAGAGTTGGTCGTCGGTCGCCGCCGGATCGGCCACCAGGTTACGCGCCCGCCGGCCCGGTAGATAGCTGCACGCATACTCGGTGGTCAGGAACATGCGCAGGTCGTACAGTGAATCGCGAGGGTTGCTCATGGTCGGGCGGGAGGGGGTAGTAGGTCGACAAGCAGGTCGTCATCGAGGCGCCAGGGTCCGTTCCGGCCCGGCAGAGGGCAGTACCGGTCCAGCAACCGAAGAAAGGTGGCGCGAGCGATTTCCACCGCGCCCATGCGCGCCAGGTGCTGGGTGCGCACCTGGCAGTCGATCAAGGCGAAATCCCAGCGGCGCAATTGCACGGCCAGCAGCGCCAGCGCGACCTTGGACGCGTCGCTCACCGCGCTGAACATGGATTCGCCGAAGAATACCCGGCCCACCGCGACCCCATACAGACCGCCCACCAACTCGCCCTGATGCCAAGTCTCGATGGAATGGGCGTGGCCAAGCCGGTGCAATCGACAATAGGCCCGATGCATCTCCGGGGTGATCCAGGTGCCAGCTTCCTGGCCGGCGCGCGGCGCGGCGCAGGCGGCGATGACCGCTTCGAAAGCCGTGTCGGCGGTGAGGGTGAACCGACCTTTCTTCAGCGTCTGGCGCAGGCTGCGCGAGACGTTGACTGATTCTGGAAACAGGACCAGCCGGGGATCAGGCGACCACCACAGAATCGGTTGACCCACGGAATACCAGGGAAAAATGCCCTGTCGGTAGGCGCGCAACAGTCGGCGCGGCGCCAAGCTGCCGCCGGCGGCCAGCAGGCCGTCGGGTTCGGTCAAGGCGCGATCCGGCGGAGGAAACGGCTGGCCGTCGTCATGCGGATCCAGCCACGGCAGGCGCATCGGGCGTCACCTCGTTGCGGTAGGGCGAATGTTGCAACAAGTCTTGGGCGTACTCGCGCACGGCCAGCGTTTCGCGGGCGAGAAAGTCGGCGATGGCCTGGCGAAAGCCGGGATGGGCGATCCAGTGGGCGGAATGGGTCAAGGTGGGCAGAAACCCCCGGTAAATCTTGTGCTCGCCTTGCGCGCCCGGTTCGAAGCGTTGCAAGCCCTGGTGGATGCAGTATTCCAGGCCCTGATAATAGCAGGCTTCGAAATGCAGGCTGTCGTAATCGGCCCGGCAGCCCCAGTGCCGGCCGTAGAGGGTGCTGGCGCCGCGGAAACTGATGGCGCCAGCGACTTCGCGGCCCCGCGCGCAGGCCAGGACCAGCACCAGCCGGTCGCCGAGGGTTTCGGCGATTTCCTGGAAGAAGGGCAGGGTGAGGGTCGGGATGCCGCCCAGCCGCTGGAAGGTGGAGCGGTAGAAGTCGTGGACGCCGCGCCATTGATCTTCGCTCAGTTCCCGCCCGGTCAGCACCCGCAATTCCAGGCCGGCCTCGCGCACGCGGCGGCGTTCCCGGTGGATGTTCTTGCGCCGCTTGGCGGTGAGGGTATCCAGGAAGTCCTGGAAATCCCGGTAGCCGCGATTGCGCCAGTGGAACTGGCAGCCCAGCCGGGGCAGAAAGCCCTGTGCTTGCAAGCGTTCCAGTTCGGTCGGCGGTGGGAACAGCCAATGGATCGAGGACCAGCGCCGGCGCCGGGCTTCGTCCAATACGTACTCGACGATAGCGCGCGCGGTGTCCTCGGGCGCGGGCTGGTCGGGCGCCAGCAGCAATCGGGGACCGGTGGCCGGGGTATAGGGAATGGCGGCGACCAGCTTGGGATAATAGAGCAGACGGTTGCGCTGGTAGGCTTCCACCCAGCCCCAATCGAACACGAATTCGCCATAAGAATTGAATTTCAGGTACAGCGGGGTCGCGCCCAACAGCCGTCCCCGTTCATCCCGACAGATTACGTGCCATGGTAGCCAGCCGGTGGATTCACCGACGCACTGGTGACGTTCCAGGGCGCTCAGGAATTCGTGGCTGAGAAACGGATTGTGGTCGGGAACCAGGGCGTTCCACTCGGCGGCGGGCAGATCGCTCAAGGTGTCGAGACGTTGAATGCGCATGGGGCGGGATCGGAGGGGGGCGGCATCGGCGCGCGAAGGGAGGGAAAGCGTTCGCTCATGTTGCTTGGAACCCGGAACGGGGTGTCGGTTCGCCAGGGCTATCGCGCAGCCGACAATCGAACAACACGTCCTCGCCCATGACGTAGCGGCGGTGGCGGGGGCGCAAACCCTGGGACAAGTCGACGATGGCCGGCAGCGTGATACCGGGCCGACCGGAGCCGATGATCAGTGGCGCGATGGTGACTTGCAGTCGATCCAGCAACCCCTGCTCCAAAAAAGCCGAGACGGTCAAGCCCCCGCCCTCGATGAAGACGGCGAACAGCCGGCGTTCCCACAGCCGTTGCAACAGCGCCCGCAGATCCAGTCTGGAGCCTTGCATCGGTATGCCGACAAGTTCCGCTTCACCCGGTGCGGGCGGATCGGTTCGCGCCTCGGCGCAAACCAGCAGGGTCGGCGCGGTTCGGTCGTGGAACAGGCCATGGTCAGCGGCGAGCCGGCGGCGGGGATCGAGAACGACCCGTACCGGATGCGGGCCAACCACCCGCCGGGTGGTCAATTGCGGATCATCGCGCTCCACCGTGCCCGCGCCGACCACGATGGCGTCGCAGACCGCCCGCATCCGATGGAGATGAGTCAGGTTCGCTGGGCCGGTTACATAGCAGGATGCTCCAGTAGTGGTGGCGATTCGCCCGTCCAGGCTTTGCCCGAGATGCGCCACCGTCAAGGGCCGATCCCGGCTGGCCAGGACCATGGGCAGGTAAAGGTCCAGCAGTTCCGCGCTGGCGGCGGCCAACGGAATTCGAGCGGTCCAGGTTCCATCGGCGGCAATGTCCAGCAGCGCGGCGGGATCGGTGGCGGGCGTCACCGCCGGCTGGCCATCCGGGTCCAGGCGCAGGCCACAGCGCGCGGGAACCGTGGCCGCCTCCCGAACATGGCGGCGCAACGCCAGCAACGCCGACCAGATCCGATCAGGCGCAAGGGTTGGAGTCATGTCGTCCGCAGCCGGGCGTAAAGGTCGCCGGAATCGCCCAACCCGGCGAGCGTGTCGAGCCAGGCGAGGCAGGCGTCGGCATCGAGCCAGGCCGGAGCGCGCAGGCACTGGGCTTCGCCCACCGATCCGTTGAATTCGTAGGGTCCCAGCGCCGCCAGAACCGCCACGCAGGCCCGCGCCGCGTCCAGATGAGCCCGCAGATATTCGAAGGACAGCACCCGAATGGGTTGGGTCAGACCCTTCAATACGTCCAGTTCGTAACCCTCCACGTCGATCTTGCAGAATGCGGGCAAGCCGTGCGCGGCGATCAACTGATCCAGGGTGGTGACCGGCACGGGCATGGCGTCGTCCCAGCGCACCCGTCTGAAACCGCGCTCTTGTTGCGTCGCCGCGATCCAGGCTGGCGACAGGCTGCTCACGGTGGGGGTGCGGGCGCTGACGAACAGTCTGGCGACTCCAGGCGTTGCTCCGACCGCCTGTTCGACCAGGGTGATCGAGGGGTGATCGCCGAACCAGCGGCGCAGCAGGGCCATGCAGTGCGGCTGCGGCTCCACCGCCACGATCCGTGCGCCCAGCGGCAGCCACGCTCGCAACCGGCTGCCGACGTGCGCGCCGAGATCGAAGCAGAGATCGCCGGGTCGGATGAAGGCCCCGTAGAACCGGGTCAACCGCCGCCGGCGCAACGGAATGCCATGATACATCAGCACCGAGCGCCACAGTCCCCACTGGCGCGCGCAACGACTCCAAAATGTCATGGTCGGCTAAACGAAGGTAAACAAGAAAGCGGTGAGAAAACCGGCAATGGTGGCCAACCCGACGGCCGGCCCGCCATCCTCGTAGGCCTCGGGCATCATCACCGAGGACACCATCGCCAGGATACCACCGCCGGCGATGGCTCCGACCAGGGTCAACAGCGGCGGCGGCGCGTCGGCGAGAAAGACGTTCCCCAATGCCGCCGCCAGCGCGCCGGCCAGCACCAGCAGTCCCCACAGGGTCAGGATGCGTCGCGTGCCGAACCCCGCCTGTTTCATGCCGACCGCGCTGCCGATGGCTTCCGGCAGGTTTGACAGGAACACCGCCGCCAGGAAGGTGAAGCGGAACGAGCCGAGCCCCACGAAGCTGGAGCCGATCACCAGGGACTCGGGAATGCCATCGAGCAGCGCGCCGAGGAACAGCGCCAGCGGGGCGCCCGCCGAGGCGTGCCGTGCCATCAACGTCATTTCTTCCTGGCGACTCAGCCGCTGAATGTTGGCCAGGGCCAGTTTTTGCCAGGTCGCCGCGTTGGTGGATTCGTGGAGGGTGGCGACGTTTTGCAGGAGTCGTCGCGAGTTCAGGGCTTCGACCGCCTGGCGCAGGCGGGGCGAGCGGTCGAGCAACTCGTCGAAATGTTCCCTGGCGATTTTCAGCAGTTCAACATCGGTGACAGCGGTGGCGGTGGCGGTGCGCGGTTCGCCGGTCAGCAGGGCCGTTTCGCCGAACGACTGGCCCTCGCTCAATCGGGCGAGCAGGGTGGTTTCGGCATCCTCGACCCTGTCACCGGTGGAAATGGCCACTTGGCCGGCGACGATCAGATACAGGGCGTCGCCAGTCTCGCCCCGGCGAAAGACGATATCCCCGGCGGTGAAACGCGCCGGTTGGACGCACAGCAGCGCGTCCTCCATTTCCTCGGGGGGCAGCGAGCGCAGCAAATCCACCTGCGCCAGTCGGGCTAGCAGCGCGGCCGAGCATTGCCGTTTCTGGCGCAGCAGATAGAGCTTGGCGAGCGCGGGGTGGCGCAAGGCGGCGCCGTATCGTTCCAGCCGGCGGTCGCCCAGGTAATACGCTATGCCACCCAGCGCAAAACCCGTCGCCACCCACAGCCAACTGGCGAGGCCGCTTAGGTGAGCTTCCCGGATCAGCCGCTCCGCGCCCTCGAACGCCAATTCCAGCGCCAGCGCCTGGATCAGCGCACCGGTGCCAAGGGCCATGATGATGGCGTTGGTTCGCCGCGAAGGTTGGGCGAACAGGCCGATGCCCACTCCGACTAGCAGCGAGAGCATGGCCAGCGTGGCCAGCAGCATCGCGCCAAGCATTCTGGAAAGATCGAACGTCATGGGGCAGGAGGATTGAGGGATTCAGTTTGGCCCCGGCTCGGCCGGGAGGATAGCGTGGCCGAAGCGGTCGGTGATTGACCCATCCCACGTCCGGCGTGGCGGATGACGTTCGGTGACCATCGATGGATGCCTCTTCGGTTACTGACGGACAGTATAACGGCGCGCGCCCTTCGGTGGACGGGGGTACTTTGGTTGGCATCCTTCGAAAGATGGATTGCGCACGCGGATGAAATCTCTAATCATTGAAATTGCTTGACCCGCGTTGCTCCGCCAGGGGACGGAGGGTGAGGGGAAATATCGGATTATGATTTTGTTTTTAAAAGCATTGCTAAACTATAGACCATTTGGGACCGCCCTGTTCTTGCTGGGTTTGATCGTGCTTCTGCTCGGTCCCGTCGATTCTGGCGCGGCGGATGTTCCGCTCGCGGCGGTTCGCTCGACCCAAGAAGCCAATGTTGACGGAGCCTCCGCCCCTTCTCTCGAAAAAGTCTCCCTCCAATTGGTCTGGAAGCATCAATTTGAATTTGCCGGTTTCTATGCCGCCATCGAAAAAGGATTTTATCGAAACCAAGGTCTCGATGTGGAATTGCGGGAATACGAGCATGGCGTCGATGTTCTCGACAAGGTGCTGTCGGGGGAGGCCACGTATGGGATCGCCAACAGCAGCGTGATCGATTGGCGGCTTGGGGGGCGGTCGATCGTGCTCCTAGCCAACTATTTCAAGAAAGTCCCCTTGGTGGTGCTCGGTCAGCCTGGCATCCGCACCCTGGATGATCTCCGGGGCAAACGATTGATGATCGCCGATAAGGATCTGCGCTCGCCTCCGTTCCAGACTGCCTTGCGGGAAGCGGGACTGGTTCCTGGAGCCAACCTGACCATCGTGCCGCACACGTTCGATACCGGGCCGTTCATTCGTGGCGAGGTGGAGGCCATGACCGCCTTTCTGAGCAACGAACCTTTCGATCTGGAACAGAAGGGGGTGTTGTTCCAGATCATCGAGCTGACGGGCTACACTCCAGGATTGGGGGATGTCTATCTCTTTACCTCCGCCGCCGAAGCGTCCGCCCACCCGGAACGAACCCGCGCCTTCATCGAGGCTAGCAATGCCGGGTGGCGCTATGCCCTGGATCACCCGGAGGAGATCATCGATCTAATTCTGGATCGCTATTCCCAGCGCAAGAGCCGGGAGGCATTGCGTTACGAGGCGGAGAAGACCCGGCAACTGATGCTGCCAAGGTCGTTGCCGGTGGGTGCCATCTCTTCCCAACGCCTTCAACTGGCGGCCAGTTCCCTGATGGCTGCGGGTCATGAAAGTGAGTTGCGGAACTTGGAAGGATTTTTGTTCAAGCGAAATCTTGACGAAGCGAAGCCGATGGAGGTCGCCACTCCGCTGGCACCTACTCCGGAAAAGGGCGAAAGCGTCGCCAAGGTGGCCCTAACCGAGGAGGAACGCACCTGGCTCGCGCGACATTCCGTCATCCGTTACGCCGTCGACCCCGACAGGGCTCCCGTCGAATATGTCGACAAAGATGGCCGTCCGGTGGGCATGACCGTGGAGTATCTGGATCGTCTAGGGGAATTGCTGGGCGTCCGGTTCGAGTCCGTCCCGTTTCCCACTTGGATCGAAGCTCTGCGACAACTCGATAGTGGCGAAGTCGGCCTGCTGCCGGCTGTGGCCCAGACCACCGGCCGCCTGCGGCGCTTTCGGTTTACCAACCCCTATCTCACCTTTCCAGTGGCGATCTTCGCGCTGGTGGACGCACCCTTCGTGGGAAGTTTGGAGGCGCTGGTTGGAAAACGGGTGGCGGTGGTGAACGACTACGCTATCCAGGAATGGTTACGGCAGGATCATCCGGAGATCCGCCTGGTGCCGGTGGCCACCACGGAAGCGGGCCTGCGCGCGGTCGACGACCGGTGGGTCGATGCCTTCGTCGGCAATCTGGTCACCACCAGCCACGCCATCGGCCGCAAGGGGCTCCTTCGGGTCCGAATGGCCGGGAGCACGCCTTATGAATTTGCCATGAGCATGGCGGTGCGGCGGGATTGGCCAATCCTGGCCGGTATCTTGGAAAAAGGGATCGCGGCCATTCCCAAAAGCGAACGGGACGGCATCTACAACCGCTGGGTCCAGGCTCCGCAATCCGTGGGTTTCGACTATGCCCTGCTGTGGCGGGTACTGGCCGCGGTCGCCGTCGGGTTGGCCGCGATCCTCTATTGGAACTGGAAACTGGCGCAAGAGATCAGGAGACGGCGCCATGTCGAGCAGGTGTTGACCCGGAGCGAAACCCTGCTTCGCACCACGCTGGATTCGACCGACGACGGTATCCTGGTGGTTAACGCCGATGGCGCGATTCTGAATACCAATCACCGCTTCCAGGAACTCTGGCGCATACCGGATAAGTTGGTCCTTCTGGGTCAGTACGAGCGGTTGCTGGGCTACGTACTCGATCAGATGTCCGATCCGGACGGTTTTCTCCGTGGGGTAAACCACGTATGCCAAACGGATCGGGATCAGCGGGACCTGTTGTATTTCAAGGATGGCCGAGTTTTCGAGCGGTATAGCCGATCCTTGATGCTGGACAATCAAGGGGCTCGTCTGTGGTCTTTCCGCGATATCACCGAATACCAGGGAATGCTGGCGGCATTGGCGCAAGCCAAGGAAGCGGCGGAGGCGGCGAATCAGGCCAAAAACGAATTTCTGGCCAACATGAGCCACGAGATCCGCACCCCGATGAACACGATCATGGGGATGATCCATCTTTGCCTGAACACCCCCTTGTCCGATCAGCAGCGGGATTATATGGGCAAGGCGTATGGCGCCTCGAAGTCTCTCCTCGGGTTGCTTAACGATATCCTGGATCTGTCCAAGGTCGAGGCCGGCCAGTTGGAAATGGCGTCCATCCACTTCGACCTGGATGATGTGATGGAGAATCTGAGCACGGTGGTGGGGCACAAGGCTCGGGACAAGGGACTGGAGCTTCTGCTCGACATCGCGCCCGCGGCGCCCAGGACGCTCGTGGGCGATCCGTTGCGTTTGAGTCAGGTTTTGGTCAATCTGGGCAACAATGCCGTCAAGTTTACCCCACGGGGAAAAGTCGTGGTCTCCGTCCGCTGGCTGGAGTCCAGGGGTCGGCGCGTTCGGCTGGAGTTTTCGGTGCGGGATACCGGCATTGGCATGACCGCCGAACAAACCGGACTGATATTCCAACCCTTTCGCCAGGCGGACAGTTCCATCACCCGGAAGTATGGCGGGACCGGCCTCGGGCTCTCCATCAGCAAGCGACTGGTGGAGATGATGGAAGGAACCATCAGCGTGGACAGCCGCCCCGGCGAAGGCAGTACCTTCCGTTTCGATGCCTGGTTTGGCGCGGGGGAGAAGGTCGGGCGCGCCCCTGTTGCCGATATGGGCGACGGGGATCATGTGGAAAAGCCCATCGATTTCCCCATACTGTTTAAAATCCTTGCGCGCCACTTGGTCTTGACGGAGGACCCTATCAATATGAAGGAAGATACTTCGTCGCCAGTGCTGGTTTTGCCGGGAATCGATGTGGCCGGGTGCCTTAATCGCTTGGGTGGCGACATGTCGCTTTTCCACCGGTTGTTGACTCATTTCTCCAGCCACTACGGCCAGGCCGCCCAAACGTTGCGCGATCTCCTCGCGGCCGGATCCCATGCCGATGCCGTGCGTTTGGCTCACACCCTGAAAGGCATGGCGGGCAATCTTGGCATCGTCGAAGTTCAGCAGGCCTCGGCACGGGTGGAATCGGCACTGTCCCAGGGAGAAGGTGAGGCGACCGAGCTGATTTTCGCCCTGGAGAAGGCGATACAATCGGCCCACGACTTGATTGACGCAGGATTGTCCGCGCCCATGATGGAGAAAAACGGAAGGAGGGAGGATCGCCAGGACGCGCGGGAGATCGATCCGACCGCTTTGAAATCATTACTGGCCGAACTGCGCGAGCAAGTCGTCAATCACGATCCGATGGCGGAAGACTTTTTTATCGAGCATCGGAAGGCGTTTGCCGCTGGATTATCGGGCACCCTGTTCGAAAGCCTTTCCAGCCAGGTCGAGAACTATCGCTTTACCGAGGCGGTCGACGTCTTGGACAGGGTATTGGCGGAAATCAAGGGATGTTGACGTGACAACAAACACAGAACTTCTGTTGCTCGTTGACGATGACGTGGGCAATCTCAAGGTATTGTCCGGTCTGCTGAAACGGGAGTATCGGATCAAGGTGGCGACGGGAGGCCGCGAGGCATTGCGTCTGGCCGAGGGAGAACCGACCCCTGACCTGATCTTGCTGGATGTGATGATGCCGGAGATGGATGGCTATACGGTCTGCGAGCGTCTCAAGTCCAATCCCCGGACGCGGGAGATTCCGGTCATCTTTCTGACTGGCAAGGCCCAGGCCGAGGACGAAACACGGGGATTCCAGGCTGGCGCGGTCGATTACGTCGCCAAACCCATCAATCCACCAGTGCTCTGGGCCAGGGTGAGGGCGCAACTGGCCTTGGCCGCGCAGCTCCGGCATGCGCGCGAGGAACTGAACGAGGCCGACCATCGGATCAGCCGGGTCACGGACGAGCGGGATCGGATCGAAATCCGGCGGCGGCGGCTTCATGAGCAGCAGCAGGCGTTGCTGGCGATCGCCCGGGCTGCCCTGTTGGATCTTTCCCTGGAAAAATATCTGGAAATCGCCCTGGAAGTGCTTGAGGCCGTACCCTGGCTTAAGGTGGAGGCGAGGGGGGCGCTTCTCTTGGCCAACCGCAGGGGTGAGTTGATCATGGTGGCGCAACGGGGCTTGAGTGCGACGCAGCGCGCGGCCTGCGCCAAAGTGCTTGCGGGTGCTTGTATCTGTGGTCGGGCCTGCGTGGAAATGAAACCGCTTTCCCTTTCACAATTGAGGGACTGTCCCGACAACCGATTGCAACTAGATGCGAACGATGTCAATTGCCATGCTCTGCCACTGATCGAGGGGAACCGCGTTTATGGAGTGCTAACCGTTCTGTTATCCCCAGGGATTCAACCCCTGGAAGAGGCCTCCCGGTTCATGGCGGATGTGGCGGATATCTTTACCAACCTCGTCAGACGCCGGCAGATGGAAGAGGCGATGCGGGTCAGCCGCTTGGAAGTCCAGATGGTTCACACCGAGATCATCCAGAAGCTCAGCGTCGCGGTCGAATCCAGGGATACCGAAACGGGTTTGCATGTCCTGCGAATGAGTCAGTATGCGCGGGCGATCGCGCGGGCCATGGGTTGCGGCGAGACGATGTGCGAGTTGATCGAATTGGCCGCGCCGATGCACGACGTGGGCAAGATTGGAATTGAGGATCGGATCCTTAAAAAACCCGACAGGCTGAACGATGAGGAATTCGCGGCCATGAAGCAACATCCCATCATCGGTGGCCGAATTCTGGAGGGGGATGATCCATTGATCCGGATGGGGCGGGAAATCGCCTTGACCCATCATGAGAGATGGGATGGCGGTGGATATCCCAATGGTTTGAGCGGAGAGGATATTCCTCTGGCCGGACGCATTTGCGCGGTGGCCGACGTGTTTGACGCCTTGACCACGAAACGGCCGTACAAGGAGCCATGGCCAGTGGAGAAGACGGTCGCGTTGATCGCGGATGAGATGGGCAAGGCTTTTGACCCGGAGGTAGTCGCGGCTTTTCAGGAGGCCCTGCCGGAAATTCTAGCGATCAAGGTCCGATACCAGGATGACGCCATCAATCCCGGAGATGTGCTTCCGGCGCTGAGCGCCCGTGTTGACGGGAACGTCTGGCTTTCCTGGGAGGATAGCTATTCGGTGGGGATCGACATCATCGATGAACACCATCGCTACCTGCTTGATTGGACGAATCGCGTTTGCCAGGCCGTCAATGAAAACGCGGGAACGGTCGAGATCGCCAAGGCCCTGTTTGCCCTGGAACAATACGCGCGAATTCACTTCAGGGCCGAGGAACGTCTGATGGCGGCCCATGACCACGCCGGGTTGGAGCAACACCGCCAGCAACATCGGTCTTTCGAGGCGGAATTACGCGAATTACGCGAGGAAATCGGTCACAATCCCTTTGTCGTCGGAATGGGAATGGTGGAGTATCTGCGCGACTGGTTGTTCAGCCATATCCTCGGCACCGACAAGCAAAGTCTTGCGAAGCTTACCGATCTGGCGTGACGCCGCGCAGGGTCTGGTTGAAAGGAGGTCCTCACTCACCCCCGCTCCTCTTCCGCCGGCGGGCGAGGGGTTCCCGTACAGCCTCTTAGCGCACCTGCACCTGCCCCCTCGGATCGAAACGCCAAGGTGCCTCGATATGCAGCAATTCGACTTGCTGGCGTAGTTCGGGTGGAAAGGGTGGGTAGGGCGCGGCCAGTTGAACGATCCGCCGCGCCGCCTGATCGAGTTCGACGTTGCCAGACGAGCGGAGGACGCGCACGTTTCGCAGGTTGCCATCGGCTTGAATGGCCACGTCCAGCAATGGCCCGGCGCCAGGGTTCGACCGCCGGGCCGCGTCGGGAAAGTTCATCTCGCCAACCCGCGTGACCTTGCGCGCCCAGTCGGCGGCGTAGAATCCAGCCAGGGAGCGGGTGTCGGCGAGGTTGACCCGCCGTTCGCGAACGGCGTCGCCCGCCCGCCGCTGGGTTTCCGCGTCCAGGCTGGCGATTTGGCCCAGCAAGGCGGTGCTGTCCAGGCGACTGGTCACGCCCGCTCTCGCTCCGCTGCGTCCGGGCCGTTCCATGCGGTCGGCGAGTGGTTTTTCAAGGGATGGACGAAAAGCCTCCGTCGGCGCGAGTCGTGACGCGGGCGGCGGCTTGACCGCCGATGGCTTGCTGGAGGGTTCCACCATTGCCACCTTGCGGGAAGGTGTGGTCGGTTTGTCCGGCAGCGCCGATGTCGGGGTCGGTTTTGCTGGCCGGACTGATGTTTGCGGCAAGGGTGTGTGGGTCTTGGGCATCGATGGCCTGGCGGGCGTGACTTTCGGTGCGACGAGTTTTGCCGCTGGCGGGGCGGTGGCCACGGGTTGCGGCGGTGGAGGCGGGGCGGGCGATGGGACGGGTTGGGGTTCTGGTGGCGGGATAACCGGTTCTGGAGCGGCGCCAGCCCCGGCGGGCTCGGGCTGGGCCGGGGATTCCGGCGACTCGGGCGCGGTGGCGGTGAACGGCGCTGGACTTTCCGACCGCTCCAGCGGTGGCAGGAGGACCACGTCGAAGCGCGACGGCCGGGACCGGTGAAGCAGCCAGTCCTCGGTCGGGACGCCGAGAAGCAAGCCGGCGTGCAGGCCAAGCGCCAGCAGCCACGCCAGCGCCAGGCGGCGAGCCTCTTCCGGGTCACGGGCGGTGACGTTCATCCGGTGTCGGCGACCCTCGGCGCCGCGCGTGCCTTGCGATGACGGTCATCAGGTCGTCGCCGATGTTCAGGCCAAACTGGGCGTCCAGTTCACGGGCGCAGGTGGGACTGGTGACGTTGATCTCGGTCAGCCAGTCGCCGATCACGTCCAGACCGACGAACAGCAGGCCCATTTCCCGCAGGGTTGGCGCGACTTGCGCACAGATCCAGCGATCGCGCTCGCTCAATGGCACGCCCTCGCCGCGGCCGCCCGCCGCCAGGTTGGCCCGGGTCTCGCCGGCGCGCGGAATCCGGGCCAGCGCATACGGGATGGGTTCGCCATCGACGAGCAAAATGCGTTTATCGCCGGCGGTCACCTCTGGAATGTAGCGCTGCGCCATGGTCGAGCGCCGGCCGTGGGCGGTGAGCGTTTCCAGAATCACGTTGAGGTTGGGATCGTTCTGACGCAACCGGAACACCGATGCGCCGCCCATGCCGTCCAGGGGTTTGACTACGATGTCGGCGTGTTCGTCCAGAAACGCCTTGATCCGCGTGGGTTCCCGGCTGACCAGGGTCGGCGGGCAGCAATGCGGAAAGTTTAGGGCGAAGAATTTTTCGTTGGCGTCACGCAGGGCGCGGGGGCGATTCACCACCAGCACGCCCGCCTTTTCGGCCAGTTCCAGCAAGTAGGTGGAGTAGATGTACTCCATGTCGAACGGAGGGTCCTTGCGCATCAGAATGACGTCCAGTTCCGCCAGCGGCAATTCGCGCTCGCCGTGAAAGGCGAACCAACCGTGCTTGTCGTCCTTCACGCTCAGCAGGCGGGTTCGACCAAGCGCCTCGTTACCCTGGGCGTGGAGGTCGGCTTGTTCGAGATAGTGCAGTTCCCAGCCACGGGCCTGAGCGGCCAGCAGCATGGCGAAGGTTGTGTCCTTCTTGATCGTGATGGTGGCGATGGGATCCATCACCACGCCGAGCTTGAGAGTCATGATCAGCCAGTCCGTGAGGTTACGCGGCCCACTTCGGACCGCTGGTGGGTGGAGTGGGCCAGGTCGAGAAACTAATAATAGGGAAGGAAACCGTTTTCCATCGTGGCATCCTGGTCGCCAGTATGCTAAAAATTACATAAAAAACACTAACGCGCTCTTTCGGGCCAGCGCACCGGCCGTTCCGCTCCAAATCCCGCCTAGAGGACTATCCTGTGGCAGATGCGGCACCTTCCACTCCCGCGGCGCCTCCCCCGCTGCATCCCTTTGATATTCTATTGCAACTTGACCAGCGTGTCCGCCAGCGGATTCCCGTCGCGGCGGCTGGTCCCCAGTTGTCGGAGATTCGCGGGCGGCTGGCGCTGCGGCTCGGTTCGTGGAACCTGCTATTCTCCATGGATGATGTGGCCGAAATTGTCCCCATGCCCCGCATCACCCGGGTACCGGGCGTGAAACGCTGGCTGCTGGGCATCGCCAACCTGCGCGGCAAGGTCATCTCGGTCTCCGATTTACGGGATTTTCTGACCGGCCGGCTGACACCGCAACTGCCCAGCAGCCAAGCGGTCGTGATTCGCTCGGGCCAGTGGGATTATGGCCTGCTGGTGGACGAAGTGATCGGGATGCGCCACTTCGGGCCGCAGCACCGGCGGACCACGTTGGACGAAGTGGAGATGGGGCTGCGGTCCTACGTCACCGAGGCGTTTTTGAATGACGGTCAGTATTGGTTGGCGTTCGACACCGGCAAGCTGCTGGTGGATCCTCGATTCCTCCATGCGTCCCAGTAAAATTTCTAGGGTGCTCCTGTTGGATCCACCGACGGGGTTGGCCAGGATGTTCGGTTCCAATGAGAAATAACAATGCGTGACTCGAAAGATGATTCGGTTTTGAAAGGGTTCTCCGCCACCTATCTGGCTGTACTGGGGGCGCTGGTGGCATCCATCCTATTGATGGGCGTCATTTTCGTGACCTTGGGGCAGCAGAGCGAGCAAAACGAGAACTACTTCAAGCTGGCCGGCGAGCAGCGCTTGCTGTCGCGCGCGATCGTGACCGAGGCGCTCGAGGCCGCGCGCGGCAAGGAAACCGCGTTCGCCAAGCTCAAGGACAGTCGAGACCGGTTTGAGCAGAAGCTGAACGATCAGAAAAACGGCAGCGCCGCGCTGGGATTGCCGCCCGCGCCGCCCACGGTGCGACCCCTCCTGGACGAACTGGAAAAATTCTGGAAGCCCATCAGGGCCGAGGTCGATATCATCCTGGCGGGGCGCGATCCGGTGGTTTCGGTCAGCAATCTCGTCCCCTTGCTGGAAAGCTCCCTGACCCAGATGAACACCCTGTCCGACGAGATCGCCAAAAGCCTGGCCAACAACCGGGTTGACACCCGGCAAGTCTATCAGGCCACCAAGCAGTTGCAGTTGGGCGAACAGATCACGGGCGATCTCAAGCGCATGTTGAGCGAGGGAGGCTTGAGCGCCGCCAACGCCGCCGACCGCTTCGGCCGCAACGTTAGCCTGTTCAGTCAGGTGTTGAGGGGCATGCGCGACGGCGGGGCCGGCATCGAGCGCGTCAACCTCCCTGACAGCGCCAAGAAACTGACGGATCTGACCGAGCTGTTCAAGCAGCTTGAGACGGAAACCGCCCGTATCGTCGAGAAGGCGCCGGAGCTGGTCAAGGTCCAGAACGCCGCCATGGGCATCGCCAACAAGGGTGACGCCCTGCTGGACGCCACCACCCGCCTGATCGACCGGTACGCCGAAACCGGCCGCCAATTCAGCGTGCTGGGCATCCCGCTCAGCTATAACGTGGCGTGGCTGCTGGGCGTGATCGCGTTGGTTTTGTTGGTGATGTTGTTCGTCATTCAGAATCGCGAAAGCCGGCAGCGATTGGTCGAGACCGAACAGCGTAAACAGGAAACCGAGGAGCAGAACCGCCGCAACCAGGACGCCATCCTGCGCCTGCTCGACGAACTGGGCAATCTAGCCGAGGGCGATTTGACCGTTCAGGCCAGCGTGACCGAGGATATCACCGGCGCCATCGCCGACTCGGTCAACTATGCCATTGAGGCGTTGCGCGACCTGGTATCCACCATCAACAACACGTCGGGGCTGGTCGCCGCCGCCGTGCAGGAAACCAGCGCCATCGCCGATGGCTTGGCCAAATCCAGCGAGATTCAGGCCCGGCAAATTGAGAACGCCAGCTCCACCGTGATGCAGATGGCGCATTCCATGGACGAGGTTTCGGCCAAGACCGCCTCCTCGGCCGAGGTGGCCGAGAAATCGGTGGGCATCGCCCACGAAGGCGGCGACCGGGTGCGGCGCACCATCCATGGCATGAACACCATCCGCGAGCACATTCAGGATACCTCCAAGCGCATCAAGCGACTGGGCGAATCCTCCCAGGAAATCGGTGACATCGTGGCGCTGATCAACGATATCGCCGACCAGACCAATATTCTGGCGCTGAACGCCGCGATCCAGGCCTCGGCGGCGGGTGACGCCGGGCGCGGGTTCGCGGTGGTCGCCGATGAGGTGCAGCGACTGGCGGAGCGATCCAGCAACGCCACCAAGCGGATCGAGACCCTGGTCAAGACCATTCAGGCCGACACCAACGAGGCGGTGATCTCCATGGAAAAAAGCACCGCCGAGGTGGTCGGTGGCGCGGGCTTGGCGGAAAAGGCCGGCGAGGCGTTGAACGAGATCGAAAAGGTGTCCGCCAAACTCGCCGAGTTGATCGACGAAATTTCCAAATCGGCCGGCCAGGTCTCGGAGATGGCTTCGCGGGTGTCGACCGCCATGATTTCCATCAACGAAATCACGGCCCAGACCGCCGAGAGCAGCGTGACGACGGCCTCCGCCATCGGCAAGCTGCATCGACTGGCCCAGGAATTGCGCCAATCGGTGGCCGGTTTCCATCTGCCCGAATGATTCCGACGAAAGCATCGGATACGGAAAACGCCGTGGACTTGATGAACCCGTTTCCGAACGGCGTTGGCCTGCTGGGCGGATTCCGCGCGCGGAGGTAACGTGATGATCTCGCATCGTGTCGCCAATAACCCATTGGAGAACGTCGCCGGCGCCACCGGCGCGACCACGCGTCCGCTACTGGATAGCCTGCAACGGCTTCAGTACACCTTTGCCGCCCAAGTGGATGCCGCGCCCGAACGCCCCGAATCCTGGACGTCGCTACGGAGCGATCTGCAAACTCTGCAAAACTTATTGGCCATGCGGGACTGGGCTTGCGGCGCGCGGGCGCTGGCCCGCCTGGATCGGATCGTGGGCGTTTTGTCCACCGGCGCCGCCGAATCCTACGGCGCATTGGCGAGCGAGGTTTGCACCGAGATTTTGACCGGGCTGGGCCATGCCCTGGAACTTGATCCAACGGGCGACGACGGGCCAGTGGCGGTGGTGCTGCGCTCGACGGAAGAACACTTGATACAGATGGAAACTCTGCTCCAGATGGCGCCGTTGGGCGCTACCCAACCGGGTGTCGCGCCGGTTCTGGCGGCTGGCGCCGTTGGCGCTGAGTCGGCCCAGCCGGATCCGATTTCGGTGCTGGCTTTGGAGTTGGCGGAATGGCGAGAATCTGAACCACCCGCACCGGCGGCTGGCGCCGTTGGCGCTGGGTCGGCCCAACCGGATCCGATCTCGGTGCTGGCTTTGGAGTTGGCGGAATGGCAAGAATCCGAACCACCCGCGCCGGTTGAACCGGCGCCATCGGCTTCGGTGGATGAGGGCATCGCCGCCAAACCGCTGGAGCCACAATTCGTATCCCCGCCCCCAACGCCCATCGAGCTGGATGAGGCGGTGCCCGCGGAGGAGAATCGCGCCGTGCCGGCGATGGACATGGGCAATCTAGCCGCGTTGATCGGATTGGCGGACGGCGATCCGGAATTCGTCGAGATCTTCATGGAGGAGGCGTGCGGCGAATTGGCCAACATTCAGGAACAACTAGACCTGTGGCGGGCGCATCCGAACGACCAGCGGGCGTTGACCAGCCTGCGGCGATCCTTTCACACGCTCAAGGGCAGCGGCCGCATGGTCGGCGCGACCGTAATCGGCGATTTTGCCTGGGAGCTGGAAAACCTGTTGAATCAGGTACTGGGTGGTATTCTGGAGCCGGATCCCGCCATCGCCGACGTCATCGCGGCGGCGGCCGAAGCCCTGGCGCCACTGGTGGGCGAGGTTCCTCTCAAGGGGAATGAACTGGCGGCCTTGCCGGCGCTGGTCGAGCGGGTGCGGGCGCTGCAACGAGCCGAGCCGAAACCGGCGCCACCGCTCCATTTGGCGGTTCCTTCGGGAATCGATCTGGAGTTCGTGGAAGTGTTTTTGGAGGAGGCGCGGGGCGAACTGGCCACCATTCAGGAGCACGTGGCGGGCTGGCGGCGCAACCTGGCCGACCGTCAGGCGCCGACGATCCTTCGCCGCGCGTTCCATACCCTCAAGGGCAGCGGGCGAGTGGTGGGCGCGACCGTGATCGGCGAGTTCGCCGCCGGTTTCGAGGATCTGTTGAATCATGTGTTGAATGGCACGCTGGCGGTCACGCCCATGGTCGCCGACCTGGTCGGCGAGGCGGCGGACGCGCTGGATCCATTGGAGTCGCTGATCGGGGATGCGTCGGCGGTGAACGGAGATGCGGTGGCCGCGTTGGGTCGATTGACCGCCCGCGCCGAGGCGTTGTTGCGGGAACCACTGGCCGAGGCAGCCCCCGCCCCCGTTCAACCGGTCGCCGGCGTGGCACCGCCCGTCGCGGTCAGCCCGCCGCCAGCCGCGAGCGTGGCCCCGGAACCGCTCGCGCCGCCCGCCGTGGAACTGGAGTTGGCGCAGATTTTCCAATACGAGGCGGCCGAGATCCTCGACGCCAGCGACGCCATCTTGCAACAGTTGAGCGCCGAGCCGGACCAGCCCGAACTACTGAACGATCTACGCCGGGGCATGCACACGCTCAAGGGCAGTTCGCGCATGGCGGGCATCATGACGTTCGGCGATCTGGCTCACGCCGCCGAATCGGTGTTGGACGCGCTGGGCAAGAGCAAGGAGCCGGCGTCGCCGGTCGTGTTGGATCACCTGCAACACACCCTGGATCGGCTCAACCGGATGCTGGCGGAGGCCAGCGGCGGGGCGATCCCGCCACCCGCGACCGATTTGATCACCGAATTACACCGGTTGGCCGATGCGATTTCCACTGGCGGATTGGCCGAAGGACTGCCGGCCGCGCCGATGGTTCCCGAGGAAGCGGCGGTGGTTCCCGAGCCGCGCTCCCTGCGGCCGATGACCGAGCTAGATCGGGAACTGGCCGAGGTGTTCCAGGTCGAGGCCACCGAGGTGCTCGATTCCAGCGACCTTATTCTGAGACGGTTGCGCGACGAACCGGATAATGTCGAATTGCTGAACAATCTGCGGCGCGAGATGCATACCCTCAAGGGGGGTTCGCGCATGGCGGGCATCATGCCGGTCGGCGATCTGGCCCATGCCGCCGAATCGGTGCTGGACGCGCTGGGCAAGGGCGCGGCGTCGATATCGTCGTCGGTGCTGGATGCGCTTCAACACGCCCTGGACGGTCTCCATCGGATGCTGGCGGAGGTGGTCAGGGGCGTTCGACCAACATTGCCCCAAACGCTGATCGACGAATTGCGGAACGTGCTGGGCGGTGAACCGGTGGAATTGCCGCGACCCACCGCGCCCCCGGTCGCCGCGCCGATGGTCACGCCCGCCGCCGCGCCGGCGCGGCCGGTGGAAGCACCCGCCGCCGCGCCGCAGGCCGCGCCCGCCGACAGCATTCGGGTCAGCGCCGCGTTGCTGAATACCCTGGTCAATCAAATGGGCGAAAGCAGCATCTTCCGCGCCCGCATCGATCAGGGTGTCGGCGCCATGAGCTTCAACCTGAGCGAGTTAGAACAGACCATTTCCCGTCTGCGCCGCCAGGTCACCAACCTTGCCACCCAGGCCGAGGCGCGCATCCAGTCCCGCCATGATCATGGTGTCGCGGCGCATCAACAGGAATTCGATCCCTTGGAGCTGGATCGATTCACCGAGCTGCAACAGGTTACCCGGTCGCTGATGGAAATCGCCGATGACCTGGGCAATGTCGGCAATACCCTCAGTGAACATGCCCGGGATATTGCGACGCTGCTTGACCAGCAGAGCAAGGTCAATAAGGAAATCCAACAGGGCCTGATGCGTACCGGCATGGTGCGGTTTGGCAGCATCATTCCCCGATTGCGGCGGGTGGTCCGGCAGGCGGCCCAGGAACTGGGCAAGCGGGCGGAATTGCTGGTGGGCGGCGAGGAGTCGGAAGTTGACCGCACCGTGTTGGAAAACATGGTGGCGCCGCTGGAGCACATGTTGCGCAATTCGTTGGCGCACGGCATCGAAACGCCGGAGCAACGGCGAAGCGCCGGTAAATCCGAGATCGGCACCATCACCCTCAGCCTACGGCGGGAAGGCGCGGAACTGGTGTTGGAACTGGGCGACGATGGCCGCGGCCTCAACTTCGACGTGATCCGGGCCAAGGGCGAGGAGAAGGGGTTGCTGTTGCCCGGCCAGCCGGTGACCCGGGAGGATCTGATCGCTTTGCTATTGCGCCCCGGTTTTTCCACCGCCGCCACGGTGGACCAGATTGCCGGGCGCGGGGTTGGCATGGATGTGGTGAACGAGGCCATTCGCGCCATGCGTGGTGCCTTGCTGATCCAGACCGAGCGCGGCCAGGGCACCCGCTTCATCATCCGTCTGCCGTTCTCGCTCTCGGTCACCCAGGCCCTGCTGGCCCAGGCGGGCGACAGCCTGTTCGCCATTCCCCTGCTCAGCATCGAACTGGTCACGCGCCTCAACGAAAAGGAATTTCAGAGCTATCTGAAGGGCGAACAGGTTCAGCATCAATACAGTGGTCGTGGTTATCCCATCCACAACCTGGGCATTCTGGTTGGCAGCCAGCAGATCCTGCCGTTCGAGGAAGTCGCGGATCGCCGCCCGCCCACGTTGTTGTTCCGTAGCGCGGAAGCCAGCGTTGCCTTGCAGGTCGAGGCGGTGCAGGGCAATCAGGAAATCATCGTCAAGCCGGTTGGACCTCAGTTTAGCGGAGTGCCCGGTATCTCCGGGGCCACTGTGCTGGGCGACGGCCGGGTAGTGGTGGTTCTGGAGCTGGCGGCGCTGGTGCGCAACATCGGTTCCCAGGCGCAGAGACAGGCGGAAAGCCGCGCGTTGCGCGCGGCGCGGCAGGAGATTCGGCCCGAAAAGCTCAGCGTCATGGTCATCGACGATTCGATCACCATGCGCAAGGTCACGGCCCGGATTCTGGAGCGGCATAATATGCGGGTGATCACGGCCAAGGATGGACTGGACGCCGTGGCGATGTTGCAGACCCAGGTGCCCGACCTGGCGATTCTCGATATCGAGATGCCACGCATGGACGGCTTTGAGGTGCTGGCCCACGTGCGCAACCAGACCACGCTGTCGCATTTGCCGGTCATCATGGTGACGTCGCGCGGTGGCGACAAACATCGGGACCGGGCCATGAAGCTAGGTGTCAGCGACTATTTGACCAAGCCTTATCAGGAAGAACAGTTGCTGCAGTCGATTCGCCAGATTCTGGGCGAACGTGCCCAAGAGTTGATCATCTGAGACGGTCGGACCGGCTCCGGATCGCCGGAACCGGTTCCGCGCCGCTCGTTTTCCGGATTCCATTATGGAAGCTTCCTCCAATCTCCGTTGTTTGTTGATCGCGGTGCAGGGTGGGCAGATCATCCTGCCCAACAGCCTGGTTGTCGAGGTGTTACCCTTCGCCACGCCACTGCGGATCGAAGGCGCGCCGCATTGGGTGGTCGGCGCCATGCTGTGGCGCAATCTGACCACGCCGCTGGTCAGTCTGGGGCGGCTGGTTTTTCGGGTGGCGCCCGAGGCCGACCTCAACTCCCGGATCATCTTTGTCAACGCCCTGGGCTCAGATTCCCGGCTGCCGCATTTTGGTATCCTTGGAACCTCGGTGCCGCGCCCGCTTGACTTGCAGCGCCAGGAAATCCTGCTTAATCCCGAAGGCGCCGCCGAGCCGAGCCGGCCGGGCGTTCTGAGCTGGGCGCGTTATCAGGATCAGCCGGTCGTCATTCCGGATCTGGATGTCATTGAGGCGGTACTGCAACCGCTGGTCCGCCGGGCCTGACCTGGGCGGGGCGCGCGTTCCACCTTCATGCGCTTGAGCACGATCAAGCTGGCAGGGTTCAAGTCGTTCGTGGACCCGACGGTGTTGCGCTTGCCCAGCGATCTGATCGGCGTCGTGGGTCCCAACGGCTGCGGCAAGTCCAACCTTATCGACGCCGTGCGCTGGGTGATGGGCGAAAGCTCGGCCCGCAGTCTGCGCGGCGAAACCATGAGCGACGTGATCTTCAACGGCTCGGCCAGCCGCAAGCCGGTTGGGCAGGCGTCCATCGAGCTGGTGTTCGATAATCGTCTGGGTCGGTTGGGCGGTCCCTGGGCCAGTTACGGCGAAATCGCCATCCGACGGGTGGTCAGCCGCGATGGCCAGTCCACCTACTTTCTTAATGGCGCACGCTGCCGCCGCCGCGACATCGCCGACATCTTTCTGGGGACCGGCCTGGGGCCGCGTAGTTACGCCATCGTTGAGCAGGGCATGATTTCACGGGTGATCGAGGCGCGGCCGGAAGAGTTGCGGATATTTTTGGAGGAAGCGGCCGGTATTTCCAAATACAAGGAACGCCGCCGCGAGACCGAAACTCGCATCCAGCATACCCGAGCTAACCTTGAGCGGCTCGACGACGCGCGCCAGGAACTGGATCGGCAGCTTCAGCACTTGCAACGCCAGGCTCGCGCCGCCGAGCAGTATCGCGAGCTGCGCGCCAGCGAACGCCGACTGCGGTCGGAACTGTTGACCTTGCGCTGGCGGAGTTTGCGGGCCGAAATCCAGACCCACGACGCCGAACTGCGCCAGCGGGAAACCGCGCTGGAAGCGGTGCTGGCCGAGCAGCGGCGGTTGGAAGCCGGGTTGGAGGCGGGAAGGGTCCGGCGGTCGGAGTCCAACGACCGGTTCAATGACGTCCAGGGCCATTATTACCAGGTCGGCGCGGACATCAGCCGACTTGAACAGTTTTTGCAACATCAACGCGACCTGCGGCGGCGGCGCGAGGACGATGGCCGCCAGATCGAGGCGACGCTGGCGCAGGTCGAGGCGCAGTGGGAGGCGGATCGGCGCCAGCGGGATGAACTGGGAACGGTGCTGGCTACCGTCGAGCCCGAGCAGGCTCGGGCGCTGACGGTCGAGGTGGACGCCAGCGCGGCGCTGGTCGCCGCCGAAATCGCGCTGCGCGAGGGGCAGGCGGCCTGGGAGGAATTCGGTCGGCGCCAGGCCGAGGCTCGGCGTCAAGCCGAGGTGGAGCGCACCCGGATCGAGCAGGGAGAACGGCAGTGGCCACAAGGCGAGCGGCGCCTGGAACGGCTGCGATTTGATCTGGCTCAACTGGCCGAAATCGAATTCGAGGACGAGATTGCCGATTTGAGAACCGCCGAACAAGGCGCCGCCGAAACCCTGCGCCGCGCGCAGGAGGCGCTGACGGATGCCGAGACGGGGCTCGCCGCGACCGAGGACGCGCGGCGTCAGACGGGCCAGCGGGCGCGGGAGGCGCGCGACCGATTGCAGACGGGTCGTGGCCGGCTGGCGTCGTTGCACGCCTTGCAGGAAGCCGCCTTGGGGCGGGACGATGGGAAACTGGAGCAATGGCTGCGCGACCAGGGCTTGGCCGAGACGCCGCGATTGGCGGAACGGCTGGACGTGGAGCCCGGTTGGGAAAGGGCGGTGGAAGCGGCGCTGACCGGCTGGTTGGACGCGGTCTGCGTGCCGGAACTCGGTAAGCCGGCGGTCGCCGTCGCCGAATTGAACCCAGGCCGACTGACCTTGCTGGAACCGTGGGAGGACCCACCGTCGGCGTGGCCGGAAGCCACCACGCTGGCGGCGCGGGTGCGGACGTCCTGGCCATTTGCCGGTTTGCTGGATGGTGTGCGCGTCGCCGCCAATCTTGCCGAGGCGTTGGCGAGTCGCGCCCAACTGCGGCCGGGCGAGAGCCTGGTGACGCCCGAGGGGGTATGGTGCGGGCGTCACTGGTTGCGGCTGGCGCGCGGCGGCGATGAAGGCGTACTGGCGCGCGAGCGTGAAATCCGCTGCCTGGAGGCGGCGTTGGCCGAGGATACGGTGGCGCTGGAACGGTGGGAAGCGGAATTGGAACGCTTGCGCGAGCGGCAGCGCGACCTGGAACAACAGCGCCGCGAGGCGCAGCGGGCGGTCAATCAGGGGCACCGCGATCACGCTGCCGCGCAGGGACGGTTGAGCGCGGCGCTGACGCGGGTGGAACAGGCATCCGCCCGTCGCGCGGCGCTGGCCGGGGAAATCGCGGAACTGGAGGAGCAGAGCGAGCAGGAACGCGAACGGGTCGAATGGGCCCGGGTTCGACTGGAAGAAGCCTTATTGATTCTGGAAAGTCTGAACGCCGAGCAGGAGGAGTTGGACACGCGCCGGGAGCGCCTGCGCGCCGAACTGCGCGATTGTCGGGATCGGGCCGAGGCCGCCCGCCAGGACGTATCCCGGTGGACGGTGGCGCTGGAGACCGCGCGGGCGCGGGCGGTGGCCGCCGACCAGGCGCTGGAACGATTGACGACGCAACGCGATCAATTGCTGGCGCGGCGGGAACGGTTGGCGGCGGAATCCGCCCTCGTCGCCGAGGCGAACCTGGCCGCCGTCGAAGGCGAATTGGCGACAAGTTTGGAGCGGCGACTGGCGCTTGAGACAACACTGCGAGACGTTCGTCAGAGTCTGGAGTCCCAGGATGCCGAATTGCAGGCGGGCGAACAGGCGCGCGGGCGTTGTGAACGCCAGGCCGAGACGTTGCGTCGCGAGTTGGAGGAGCGGCGGTTGGTTGTGGGCGAAGCGCGAATCCGCCAGCAGAATCTGCTCGAACAAATACGCGAACTGGCCAGCGAGCCGGAGGCGATCTTGTCGGTCCTTCCGGCGACGGCGGTCGAAAGCGACTGGCTGGCGCGACTGGAGCAGGTGGAGCGGCGCATTCAGCGACTGGGCGCGGTCAATCTGGCGGCTATCGAGGAATTTGCCCAGGTGTCCGAGCGCAAACGGTATCTCGATGCGCAAAACGCCGATCTGCTGGAGGCGCTGGCCACCCTGGAAAACGCCATGCGCAAGATGGATCGTGAGACCCGCGCCCGGTTTCGAGAGACCTTCGAACGGGTGAACGTCGGTCTTGGGGAATTGTTTCCGCGCCTGTTCGGGGGTGGCCAGGCGCATCTGGAACTGACTGGCGAGGATGCCCTGGATGCCGGAGTGACGATCATGGCCAAGCCACCCGGTAAACGAATCGGTTCGATCAGCCTGTTGTCCGGTGGGGAGAAGGCGTTGACCGCCGTGGCTCTGGTGTTCGCCATTTTTCAGCTCAATCCGGCGCCGTTCTGTCTGCTGGACGAGGTGGACGCTCCGCTGGACGAGGCCAACATCGGCCGGTTTGGCGCGCTGCTTGGCGAAATGGCCGAGCGGGTGCAATTCATCTTTATCACCCACAACAAGGCCACCATGGAAATCGCCCGGCACTTGGTGGGGGTGACCATGCAGGAACCCGGTGTGTCGCGGCTGGTGGCGGTGGATGTCGAGGAAGCGGCGCGGTTGGCGGCGATGGTTTGACGCCCCGGTTTCGAGCGAAGCGGACGCGGTGTTTGTGAAAGTGCGGGGATTTGAGTATAAACGGTGATATTTGGCCCCCATCCCGCTCGGCGGTTATGGGGGTTTGACATTCCTTGGCGCAATAGGGTTGCGGTTCGCGCGATCCGGGGCTTTCGTGGCATCGAAATGGACAAGACGCAGTTGCAGTGGCTGCTGGCGGGCATCGGCGCCGTCGTCGTGATTCTGGTTTATCTCTGGGGCATCCGGTCCCGGATCAAGGAACAAATCGGCAAGCGCCGGCGCCGGCCGGAACGGGAGCCGGTGGTGTTCGGCGAACTGTCGCCGCAGCCAGATCCCTTGCTGAATGAATATGACTTTGGCGATCTGGGTCGGATTACTCCCGATCATCATTTGGCGGACAAGGTCCTGGTGGATGTGGAGATTCATCCGGTCGAACCGAGGAATGCCGATCGGGGGAATAGGGTGGGCGCCGAGTCCGTGCCCCTGGAGTCGGCGCCTCCAGCGGAGACGCGCCAGGAGGCCGATGCGACGGCGGGATTGTCCATGACCGTGGTTTTGACCGTGATGGCGCCACGCGGGCGGCTGTTTGAGGGTCCGCGGATTCAGGCGGTGGCCGAGGAACTGGACCTTCGGCTGAATGCCGAGGGGGTGTTCGAACGGTTCCCGGATCGGGAAGCCGCCGGCGGCGCCCCGGTCTTCGGCATGGCTCATCTGCGCAAGCCGGGCGCGTTCGATCCGCGAACGCTGGCCGATTTGTCCACGCCGGGGTTATTGCTGTTCATGAATCTGCCGGGCCCGCTGGAGGGGACGGAGGCGCTGGATCTGCTGGCGATTGGGGCCGATCATCTGGCGCGCAATCTGGGTGGGACCATCTGTGACGAACGCCAGAACCGGCTGACCAACCCGATGTTGCTGCGGCTGCGCGGCCAGGTTGCCGATTTTGAACGGCGCTGGCTTGGGCTGCTCGACTAAACGCGGAGGCGTCGTGGCGATTTCCAGCGATGTGCGGGCCCGCGCCGCCTGGCTGCGCGAGCAACTGCGCTGGCATGGCTATCGCTATTACGTGCTGGATGATCCGGAGATTCCCGATGCCGAGTACGACCGGCTGTTTCGCGAACTTCAGGGATTGGAGACCGCCTATCCGGAACTGATCGCGCTCGATTCCCCGACCCGGCGAGTGGGCGGTCAGCCGCTGGATGCCTTCGCGCCGGTGCGGCATCGGGTTCCGATGTTGTCCATCCGCACCGAAACCGACATTGGGCCGGGCGGTGCGCGGGCTTTTGACGCGCAGGTACGGCGCGAACTGGACTTGATTGCGGACGCGCCGTTGGTCGACTATGCCTGCGAGCTGAAATTCGACGGCTTGGCGCTCACGTTGCGGTACGAAGATGGCCTGCTTACCCAGGCCGCCACGCGCGGCGACGGCGAGACGGGCGAGGATGTTACCCAGAACGTGCGCACCATCCAGGCGGTGCCGTTGCGGTTGCGGGGAATCGCGCCCGCCGTGCTTGAGGTGCGCGGCGAGGCGTATATGAGCCGCCCGGATTTCGAACACTACAACGCCCGCCAGCGGGCTGCGGGGTTGCCCACCCTGGTCAACCCCCGCAACGGCGCCGCTGGTAGCATCCGGCAACTCGACCCGAGCCTGGCCGCCAGGCGGCCGTTGTCGTTTTTTGCCTACGGGCTGGGCCAGGTACAGGGCTGGACCTTGCCCGCCACGCATGGCGCCGTGCTCGATGCCCTGGCCGAGTGGGGTCTGCCGATATGCGGCGAACGGGCGGTGGCGCGCGGCGCCGATGGCCTGATCGCCTTTCACCGCGCCGTTGCGGAAAAACGCGACGCGCTACCCTTTGACATTGACGGCGTGGTGTACAAGGTCAACCGCCTGGACTGGCAACAGCAACTCGGTTTTCGGACCCGCGAGCCGCGTTGGGCGGTGGCGCACAAATTTCCGGCCCAGGAAGAATTGACCGTGATCGAGGCCATCGAGGTGCAGGTGGGGCGCACCGGCGCGATCACGCCGGTCGCGCGGCTCAGACCGGTGTTCGTCGGCGGCGTCACCGTCACCAACGCGACCTTGCACAATGCCGACGAGGTCGCGCGCAAGGATGTGCGAGTGGGCGATATCGTGATCGTGCGGCGGGCCGGCGATGTGATTCCCGAAGTGGTCGGCGTGATGCTGGAGCGTCGTCCGGCGGAATCCCAGCCATTTGTCATGCCGGAAAATTGTCCGGTCTGTGGTTCGCGGGTGGTTCGACCCGAAGGCGAGGCGGTGACCCGCTGCATCGGTGGCCTGTATTGCCGCGCCCAGCGCCAGGAGGCCATTCGCCATTTCGCCTCGCGCCGGGCGCTGGACATTGAGGGACTGGGCGACAAACTGGTGGAGCAACTGGTGGAGCGGGAACTGGTGCGCAATCCCGCCGATCTCTATGGGCTGGATGTGGCGACGCTGGCCGGGCTGGAGCGGATGGGCTCACGCTCCGCCGCCAAGCTGGTCGAGGCGCTCGAACGCGGCAAGAACACGACGCTGGCGCGGTTTTTGTACGCGCTGGGAATTCGCGAGGTGGGTGAAGCCACGGCGCTGACCCTGGCCAATCATTTTGGCGCGCTGGAAGCACTGATGGCCGCCGAGGAAGAGCGGTTGCGACAAGTCCCGGACGTTGGGCCGGTCGTCGCGGCCGCGATTCGCGCGTTTTTCCAGGAACCGCACAATCGACAGGTGATCGCCCGACTGCGCGCCGCCGGCGTGCATTGGCCGGAAGCTGAGGTGGAACGGGGCGCCGATCAACCGCTGGCCGGCAAGACCTTTGTGCTGACCGGTACCCTGGAATCGCTGACCCGCGATCAGGCATCGGACCAGTTGCGAGCGCTGGGCGCCAAGGTGAGCGGCAGCGTGTCGAAGAAAACCGATTACGTGGTGGCGGGCCACGAAGCGGGTTCCAAGCTGGATCGGGCGCGAGAACTGGGCGTGCCGGTGCTGGACGAGGCGGGATTGCGGGCGTTGCTGGAAGGAAGGGTAGGGACCTGACGCCCGCGTTAGGAGGCAATGGCGGGGGACGGCCTGACGGCCTCCCCCCAACCCGCGATTTACTTCTTCTCTTCCTTCTTGGCGGCTTCTGGAGCAGCGGCGGGCTTGGCCTCGCCCGTCTGGATTTCCTTGACCTCGATCTTGGCGCCGGATTTCAGTTTTTCCAGATAATCGTTCACCATCCGGCTTTGCAGCATCTGGGCGATTTGCGGCTTCAGTTCCTCCATGGACGGCGGGGTGGCGTCGCGGACATCCTCCAATAGGATGACGTGCCAGCCGAACGGAGTTTGCACCGGTTGCTCGCTGTACTTGCCCTTTTCCAGCTTGGCGACCGCCTCCGAGAAGGGGGGTACCATCATGCTCGATGTGAACCAGCCCAGATCGCCGCCGTTGGCCGCCGAACTGTCGCTGGACTTGGTCTTGGCCAATTCGGCGAAATTGCCGCCCTTCTTCAACTCGGCGATGATTTCCTTGGCCTTGTCCTCGGAATCCACCAGGATGTGGCTGGCCTTGTACTCCTTACCCTTCATCGCCGCGACGGCGGTGTCGTATTCCTTCTTGATCGCTTCCTCGCTGGGCGTGTTCGTGCTCAGCATCCGGCGCACCACGGTGCTGGCCAGCAGGTTGCGTTGAACCATTTCCATCTGCTGCTTGAACTGTGGATCATCGGCCAGCTTCTGCTTGCCGGCTTCCTGCACCAGCAGTTCCTCCATGACCAGTTGATCGACCAGCGCCTTGCTGGCTTCCGCCGAATCCACCTTAGCCTTGCCGCGCAGTTGCTGGGCGTACTGATCGAAGGCCGCCTTGGAAATCGGCTTGCCGTTGACCACCGCGACCGGGTCGGGAATGGTGAATGCGGCGGGCGCGGGTGCGGCGGCGGGAGCCTTGACAGCGGCAGGCGCGGGCGCGGGCGCTGGTTCGGCTTTCTTCTCTTCCGCCGCCAACGCCAGGCCGGATAGCAGCAGGGTCGAGGACAGCGCCAGAAGGGGAAGGGTCAGTTTGCGAATATTACGCATGATCGGGGTTCCAGAACGGTGGGTTGGATTACGGGATTGGCAGGGGTGCTTCTTCCGGGGCCCAGGCCCGAATGCTGAGGGCGTGGATTTCCCGGCGCATCAGGTCCGCCACCGCCGCGTGGACGAGGCGATGGCGCTGAATCGGGGTTTTGCCGGCAAAGGCGGTGGAGACGATGTGGACGGTGAAGTGACCGCCCTCGCGCGCCCCGGCGTGGCCGGCGTGCGCGGCGCTGTCGTCCACGATGTCCAGGCGTTCGGGTTCGAGCGCGACGCGCAGCCGCTGCTCGATCAGGGCCACCCGGTCGTTCACACCGGCAACACCTTGCGGAACGGATGGACTTCGACCGCCCCCCACACGCCGGCGGCGACGTAGGGATCGGTCTCGGCCCAGGTTCTCGCGTCTTCCAACGTGGCGAACTCGGCGACCAACAGACTACCCACGAAGCCGGCGGGGCCGGGATCGGGACTGTCAATGGCTGGCAACGGCCCCGCCAGGATCAGCCGGCCTTCGTTCGACAGGGTGGTCAACCGCTCCAGATGAATGGGGCGGATGGCCAGACGCTGGGCCAGCGTGCCGGGTACGTCGCGGCCAATGATGGCGTAGAGCATGGTCAGGGTTCCTTGGAAAGGTCGGTGTCGTCGGTCTTGAGATGGCGGCTCATGTACAAAGCCTGCGCCAGCACGAATAACAGGGTCAGACCCAGCAGGCCAAACAGCTTGAAATTGACCCAGGCGTTCTCGCTGAAGGTGAAGGCGACGTAGAGATTGGCCGCGCCCATGACGAGAAAAAACCCGGCCCAAGCGAATGTCAGCTTGACCCACACCGGCGCGGGAAGTTCCAGTTGTTCACCCATCATTCGCTCCAGCAGGGTCTTTTGGCCGATGAAGCGACTACCCAGGAAGACCGTGGCGAACAGCCAGTTCACCACGGTCGGTTTCCATTTGACGAAGACCGGATCGTGCAGGAGCAGGGTCGCCCCACCAAATACCAGCACCAGACCGGCGGTGATCAACGGCATTTTTTCGACCCGGTGTTGCCGTAGCCAGATCCAGCCAACCTGGGCCAGGGTCGCGACGATCAGCACCCCGGTGGCGACATAGATGTCGCTCAACTTGTAGGCGATGAAAAACAGCAGGATAGGCAGAAAATCGAACAACAGTTTCATGCCGGCGGCGAAGGTTCCATGCGGGCGTAAAGGCGGGGCGGGGGTAAAAAAGAAAGACGGCCCCCAATTGCCGTCTTGACCAGACCGCGCCGGACTGGCAAGTTGCCGGCCCGACCGTATCCGTAATGTTGAGAATATAAGGCCATGAGCCGCGTTTTACAAATTCATCCCGCCAATCCACAACCGCGCCTGATCGCGCAAGCAGTGGAACGGCTGCGCGCGGGCGACGTGATCGTCTATCCCACCGATTCAAGCTATGCGCTGGGGTGCCAGTTGGGCGAAAAGGCGGCGGCGGAGCGCATCCGCCATGTTCGCCAGACCGACCGCCACCACAACTTTACCCTGGTCTGCCGTGATCTGTCGGAGATCGCCACCTACGCCAAGGTGGACAATCAACGATTTCGGTTGCTCAAGGCGGCCACGCCAGGACCCTTCACCTTCATCCTGCAAGCGACTCATGAAGTGCCGCGCCGCTTGCAGCATCCCCGTCGCAAGACCATCGGCATCCGGGTGCCGGATAACGCCATCGTCCGCGCCCTGTTGACCGAGCTGGGCGAGCCGATCATGAGTTGTACCCTGATTCTGCCCGGGGACGAGTGGCCGTTGTCCGATCCCGAGGACATCGAGGAACGCGTGTCCCATGAGGTCGATTGGATCATTGACGGTGGCCCTGGCCAGCACGAACCGACCACCGTGCTCGACCTGACCGGGAATGCGCCCCAACTGATCCGCGAGGGCCTGGGCGACGCCAGACCCTTTCTCTAGTCCACGCCTGGACAGGCTGTATAATCGCGCCATGCAAGAATTGAACGTAATCCAACAAATCATCGTGCTGGCCCCGCCCTTGCTGCTGGCGATTACTCTGCACGAGGTCGCGCACGGCTGGATGGCGCTGCGTTGCGGCGACACCACCGCCAAGGCCCAAGGTCGGCTCAGCCTCAATCCACTACGCCACGTCGACCCGGTCGGGACCGTCTTGGTCCCGGCGCTGTTGGCGGTGTTCGGCGGCTTCATCTTCGGCTGGGCCAAGCCGGTGCCGGTCAATTATCACCGGTTGCGCCAGCCCAAGCGCGACATGGCGCTGGTGGCTTTGGCTGGGCCGACGGCCAATATTCTGATGGCGCTGGGTTGGGGACTAATCATTCAGCTTGGTGAAGCATTGGGGAGTTGGTCCGGGGCGGGTGATTTTCTGTTTGAGATGGGTAAGTCCGGTATTTCCGTCAATCTTTTCCTTGCGGCGCTAAATCTTTTGCCAATACCGCCGCTGGATGGTTCGCGGGTGTTGACTGGAGTATTGCCGAATAGCTTTGGAACCATGATGGCGAAAATTGAACCCTATGGCTTGGTGATCGTGCTGCTTCTCATTGCCACTGGCGCTCTGAATATTGTTTTATATCCAGTTGTTCTTGGGTTGTATAAGTTGTTCTCTTTCATCCTGGGCTAAAGATTCAGTCATGGAAATTACCCTCACCGGCATCACCACCACCGGCACCCCGCATTTGGGCAATTACGTCGGCGCGATCCTGCCCGCCATCGAGGCCAGCCATCGCCACGATGTGCAATCGTTCTACTTCCTGGCCGACTATCACGCCCTGGTCAAATGCCAGGACCCCGCGCTGGTGCATCGCTCGCGCTTGGAAGTCGCCGCGACCTGGCTGGCGCTGGGGCTGGATGTCGAGAATGTCATTTTCTACGCCCAGACCGACGTTCCGGAGATTCTGGAACTGACCTGGATTTTGACGTGCATGACGGCCAAGGGGCTGATGAACCGTGCCCACGCCTACAAGGCGGCGGTGGCCGAGAACGTGGCCGACCCCGACAAGGACCCCGACCAGGGTGTGACCATGGGCTTGTTCTGCTACCCGATTTTGATGGCGGCGGACATTCTGATGTTCAAGGCCAGCAAGATCCCGGTCGGCAAGGACCAGGTTCAGCATCTAGAGATGGCTCGCGACATCGCCGCGCGGTTCAATTATCTGTACGGCGAGCATTTCGTGCTGCCCGAGGCGGTGGTGGACGAGAGGGCGGCGGTGCTGGTGGGCCTGGACGGGCGCAAGATGAGCAAGAGCTACGGCAACACCATCCCGTTGTTCGAGCCGGAAAAGGCGCTGCGCAAGCTGATCATGCGAATCAAGACCAATTCGTTGCCGCCCGAAGCGCCCAAGGACCCGGAGACCTGCACGCTGTTCCAGATTTATCAGGCCTTCGCCACGGTCGAGGAAGCGGCGACGATGCGCGCCCGCTACGCCCAGGGTATCGGCTGGGGCGAGATGAAGCAGATCCTGTTCGAGTATCTGAATGCCCGGCTGAGCGAGCCACGCCAGCGTTACCAGGAATTGCTGGCACGGCCGGCCTATATCGAGCAGGTGCTGAAGCAGGGCGCGGCGCGGGCGCGCGAATACAGCGTCCCATTCCTGGCGGAACTGCGGCGCGCGGTGGGCATTCGGCCGCTGGGTTGATGGATAACGCCGTTCCCGACCCGTCGCCGCTCGCCAAGGTGGGCGGCGAACCCTACACCCAACTGCCGCGAGACCTCTATATTCCCCCGGATGCGCTGGAAGTCTTTCTGGAGGCGTTCGAGGGGCCGCTGGACTTGCTGCTTTACCTGATCAGGCGACAGAGCCTGAACATTCTCGACATTCCCGTCGCGGAGATTACCCGGCAATACATGGAGTATCTGGCGCTGATGCGGGAAATGCGGCTGGAACTGGCGGCGGAATATCTGGTGATGGCGGCCTGGCTGGCGGAGATCAAGTCGCGGCTGTTGTTGCCGCGCCCAGCGGCCATCGAGGCGGAAGAGGAGGACCCGCGCGCCGAACTGGTGCGGCGGTTGCAGGAGTACGAGCGGTTCCAGCAGGCGGCGCGGGCGCTGGACGCATTGCCTCGACTGGAACGCGATTGTTTCCCCGCCAGCGCGGAACCGGTCCAGCGGGAAACCTGCCGGCCACCGCCGCCGGTGAGTCTGACCGATTTGCTGGCCGCTTTGCGGGAGGTGCTGGTCCGCGCCGAACTGTTTGGTCGGCACCAGGTCCGGCGTGAGACCTTGTCGGTGCGCGAGCGGATGAGCCAGGTGCTGGAACGGCTGGACGCGCTGCGCTTTACTCCCTTCAGCACATTGTTTCAGCCCGAGGAGGGGCGGATGGGCGTGGTGGTGACGTTTCTGGCGGTGCTGGAATTGTTGCGCGAAGCGCTGCTGGAACTGGTCCAGACTGAACCGTTCGCGCCGATTCACGTTCGGCGGCGAGGTTGAAGCGTCCCCATGCCGGAACTGAAGAGCGTTCTGGAAGCGTTGTTGCTGGCCGCCGGCGAGCCGCTGACGCTGGATCGGTTGCTGGCGGCGTTTCCCGAGACGGAACGGCCCGAACGGGATGCGGGGCGCGCGGCGCTGGCCGAGCTGTCCGCCGACTACGCTGGACGTGGCGTGGAGCTGGTCGAGGTGGCCAGCGGCTTTCGCCTGCAAGTCCCCCAGGCGTTCGCGCCCTGGGTGACGCGGTTGTGGGAAGAACGAACCGCCAGCTACTCCCACGCGCTGCTGGAAACCCTGGCGCTGATCGCCTACCGTCAGCCGGTGACCCGGGGCGAGATCGAGGCGGTGCGCGGGGTCAGCGTCAGTTCCAGCATCATGAAAACCTTGCAGGAACGCGGCTGGATCAAGGTGATCGGCCATCGCGAGGTGCCGGGCCGTCCCGCGTTATACGCCACGACCCGCGCGTTTCTGGACTACTTCAACCTCAAAAGCTTGAGCGAGTTGCCCCCGTTGGCGACGCCGCGCGACCTGGACGCCATCGGCGCCGAACTGGAGCGCCGCGCGGCCGTCCCGGACGAAAACTCCACCACCCCGACGGAATCCCCCGATGGCTGAACGCTTGCAGAAATTCCTGGCCCGCATGGGGCTGGGTTCCCGCCGCCAGATCGAAGACTGGATTCGCCAGGGTCGGATCACGGTCAACGGCGTGGTAGCGCAACTGGGCGGCCAGGTCAACGGCGCGGAGAAGATCCAGATCGACGGTCGACCGATCCAGGTGCGTCCGTTCGGGCAGCGGCGGCGGGTGCTGGCCTATTACAAACCGGTTGGCGAAATGACCAGCCGCCACGATCCCGAAGGCCGGCCCACGATCTTCGAACGGTTGCCGCCATTGCGTGATAGTCGCTGGATCGCGGTCGGCCGGCTCGATTTGAATACCCAGGGTCTGTTGTTGCTGACCAACGACGGCGAGTTGGCCAACCGGTTGATGCATCCCTCGTCCCAGATCGAACGAGAGTACGCGGTGCGCGTGTTGGGCGAAGTCGCGCCGGAGATGCTGAAGCGGTTGCGAGAGGGGGTGATGCTGGAGGATGGGCTGGCGCGGTTCGACGAGATTCGGGAGGCGGGCGGGGAGGGCGTCAATCATTGGTATCACGTGATCCTGCGCGAGGGCCGCCACCGCGAGGTGCGCCGGCTGTGGGAATCGCAGGGCGTCACGGTCAGCCGGCTGACCCGGGTGCGCTATGGACCGGTGACCTTGCGGCGGGGTTTGCATCCCAGTCACTGGGACGAACTGGACGAGGCGCAAGTGGCCGAGTTGCTGCGCGCCGTGGATTTTGCGCCGCCGGCATCCAGACCGGAACCGCGCCAGCCCTCGGCAACCGGACGAATTTGGCCTGACCGACCACGCGGCGGACGTAGCGCCCGGCGTTGAATGCATTCGAGAACGATGCGTCATAGTGGGATTTGTGTGTACGGTTGAGCGAGCAAATTCCAATATCTCCAATCTGTTTTTATTATTGAGAACCATTCTTATTTGTAGTATAGTATTAATTGAAGCGTGTTAGGGAGCGAGCGTGAGAGCCGCGTCGGCGGACTGGCTCTCACGCCAGATGAGGCGCGATCACGGATTATCTTGCGACGAAGAGGCACATCGACATGACCCAGGAATTTGACCGGAACGCCGCCATCGGCGTGTTGAACCGCATTCTCGAACTGGAGTTGGCCGGCGTGGTGCGCTACACCCACTACGCGCTGATGGTGTACGGCTACAACCGCATCCCCATCGTCGGCTGGCTCAACGCCCAGGCTGATGAAAGCCTGCTGCACGCCCGCCAGGCTGGCGAGTTGATCACCAGTCTGGGCGGCCATCCCTCCCTCGGCATCGGTCCGCTGCTGGAAACCCACCAGCACGATATCGGCGACATCCTGCGCGAATCGCTGGCTCACGAGGATGAAGCGCTCAAGGCTTATTACGAGCTGCTGGATTGCGCTCGTGACCAGGACGTGCGCCTGGAGGAGTACGCTCGGGCGCAGATCGCCGCCGAACAAACGCATTTGGATGAAGTGAACAAGATGCTGCGGCCCCCAGGCCAGACCAATACTTACGTCGCCGGGGGGATTTAAATGGACGGGCGCGGTGAGCGGGAACGCCAACTCTTCGAACTCGGTCGCCTGGTGAAAGCGGGCCTGACGCAACCCTTGGGATTGATGCGGCCAGGTGGCGTCGGTCGCATCCTGGCCGTGCGGAGCGGGGAGGGCGACATCGAACGCGGTCTGCTGGAAATGGGTTTCGTCGAAGGCGCCTGTGTCGAAGTGCTGCATCACGGCTTGCTGGGTCGCGACCCGCTGGCGGTGCGGATCAATCAGACCATGACCGTGGCCTTGCGGCGCGGCGAGGCTAACGCCGTGCTGGTCGGGCCGTTGCTCGATCAAAGTACCGCCGCAGGGTCGGCCAGTCACCAGGAGGGACGGCCCTCATGACCGTTGGAACGCTCGCCGCGGAAGGTTTTAGACCCGCCCGCATCGCCTTGGTCGGTCCGCCCAACAGCGGCAAGACCACCCTGTTCAACACCCTGACCGGCGGTCGGCAAAAGACCGCCAACTACCCCGGCGTGACCGTCGAGCGGAAAAGCGGTTTGCTGAAAACGCCGGGCGGCCACCCGGTCGAGGTGCTCGACCTGCCGGGCAGTTACAGCCTGCGCGCCCGCAGCCCCGACGAAGCCATCACCCGCGACGTGGTGCTGGGCCGGCAGGCCCAGGAAACCTTGCCAGACGCCATCGTTTGCGTGACCGACGCTACCAATCTGGGTCAGCATTTGCGGCTGCTGCTGGAACTGCGGCAACTGGGTCGACCGCTGATTCTGGTGCTCAACATGATGGACATCGCCCAGAAGCGCGGTTGCCAGATCAGCATCGAAGCGTTGTCGTGGCAGTTGGGGATTCCGGTGGTGACCACGGTGGCGATGCGCAAGAGCGGCGTGCAAGACCTGCTCGGCCAGATCGACGCGCTGTTGAACCAGACGCCGGCTGCGGGTGGAACCGCCACGATCTCCGACTGGGTGGAACCCTCGCCGGACGCGATTCGTGCCTACCACCGCGAGGTGGAGCGCCTGCTGCAAGAAGCCGTGGTCCGCGAGGGCGCACCGGAGCGCCTCACCCGACAACTTGACCGGGTGTTGCTGCATCCGGTGGCGGGGCCGCTGATTCTGCTCGCCCTGCTGTTCCTGATGTTCCAGGCCGTGTTCAGTTGGGCGGCGGCGCCGATGGACTGGATCGACGGCGGCATGACCGGCTTGCAACAGTGGCTCTCCGCGCACATGGAAGACAGTCTGCTTAAGAGCCTGCTGGTTGACGGGATCATCGCCGGGGTCGGCGGCGTGGTGGTCTTTTTGCCGCAAATCCTGATTCTGTTCCTGTTCATCCTGTTGCTGGAAGACTCCGGCTATATGACCCGCGCCGCGTTCCTGATGGACCGGCTGATGAGCGCGGTCGGTTTGAATGGCCGCGCCTTTATCCCGCTGCTATCCAGCTTCGCCTGCGCCGTCCCCGGCATCATGGCGGCGCGCACCATCGCCCATCCGCTGGATCGTTTGGTCACGATCCTGATCGCGCCGATGATGACCTGCTCGGCGCGGTTGCCGGTGTACGTTTTGCTGATCGCCGCGTTCGTGCCCGCGACCACGGTCTGGGGCGGCGTCGGCCTGCAGGGCTTGGTCATGTTCGGCCTGTACGCGACCGGCATCGTCGGCGCGCTGGTGGTGGCGGGCGTGTTGCGGCTGACCGTGTTGCGCGGCGGCCGACAGCCCTTGTTGATGGAACTGCCCAGCTACAAATGGCCGAATCCCGCCAACGTGCTGCTGGGTTTGTGGGAGCGCGCCAAGATCTTCATGCGTCGGATCGGTACGATCATCCTGAGCCTGATGGTCGTGCTGTGGTTTCTATCGACCTTTCCCGCCCCGCCGGTCGGCGCGACGGAGCCGGCGATTTATTACAGCTTCGCCGGCCTGATCGGGCGCACGCTGGAACCACTGCTGACCCCCATTGGTTTCAATTGGCAAATCGCTATCGCTCTGGTGCCGGGTCTGGCGGCGCGCGAGGTGGCGGTGGCGGCGCTGGGCACCGTGTATGCCCTGAGCGGCGACGAAGGCGCGGTCACGGAAGCGTTGACCGCAACGCTGGCCCAGAGCTGGACGCTGGCGACGGCGCTGGCGCTGCTGGCCTGGTACGTGTTCGCTCCGCAATGTCTGGCGACGCTGGCCGCCGTCCGCCGCGAGACCAATTCCTGGCGGTGGGCGGCGTTCATGTTCGTCTATCTAATGACGCTGGCGTATCTCGCCGCTTTCGTCACCTATCGAGTGGCGTTGGCGTTGGGGGGCGGTTGAAATGTGGCAGGACGGTTTGGCGTTATTGATCGTGGCGGTCGCCGCGTTGGCCTTGCTGCGGTCTTGGCTGCCGTCCGGTCTCTTTCGGTTCGGCGCGCGTCGGAACGGCGAGAGTTCGGCTGGAAGCGCGCCGCCCGCCAGCGGTTGCGGCGGGTGCCCTTCGGGATCGTCCTGCGCCAAGGTACGCCTCAAGGTCTGACCCGTCGCTGTCGGGCGGGGCAAGGCCAAGTGCGACCGCCATGTCAAGCTGCACCTGCCCGAAGCCCTGTATGACGATCTGGCCCAGCAAGCCCGCGCCGACCGTTGCGCGGTGAGCGAATACATCCGCGTTGTGTTGGAACGGCATTTGTGTGGAACGCTGGGCGCTCCGCGCGGCTGAATTCGTCGCCGCGCCTTGGCTGCGTCAGTCGTCGCCGTGGTGATCCCGCGCGCCGCCGTTGGCGCTTCGTTGGTGCAACGCTATACTTGTGACAGAAGTTCAAGTGATCGCGCGGTTCCTTGGTGAGCGCACGGCTGTGGCCCGGTTCTGCAGTGCCGTTTGGTGTTTCGCACCGCACAACTAGCGGATGAAGCCGACTTCGGCCGTCAACGCCTGCGGCTTTTCTGCCCTCGCGGCTTATCCGCTGCCCCGTTAGGTCTTTGACCTGGATATTGTATGGATTTCGAATGGGATGAAGCAAAAGCACGTATCAACGAAAGGAAGCATGGCGTTTCATTTCTCGAAGCTACTGAAGTATTTGGTGACGACTACTCTTCGTGTGTCCATGATCCAGATCACTCGTCTGATGAGGATCGATACCTGCTCTTCGGTGTCTCCTCAAGAGGAAATTTTCTCGTCGTGTCGTACACCGAAAGGTCAGACACAATTCGTATCATTTCAGCACGGCGCATGACCAGCCAAGAGCGCAAAGCTTATGAACAATGGTGATACATTGAGGCCAGAGTATCCGGCAGATCTAATCAAATCAGGAGAGAGGGGGAAATATTCTAAGCGTTATCAAGAAGGTACTAATGTAGTATTAATAGAACCTGATTTACATAGACTCTTTCCTGATTCAGTAGCAGTTAATCGCGCCCTTCGCAAATATGCTGAAGAGCATCAAATGGTTTTGACCTAACCAGGCGCTGCAGCGGACTACTCCTAACGTTACGGCCGCTGAGCTTTGGCGTTCTGCACCTCCGCCCTATGTGCGCCACCCTTTACCCTAACAGTTGATGGTGGCGCTGAGTCGAGGGTGAGCGGCGTTCAGCCAGGGCCATGGACCAGTTTCAGGCCGATGATCCCGGCGATGTACGGAGACCAGCCGCCAGGCGCTGGCGGAATCCCCGTAGAACGCGATGCCGACTGCGAAGGTGCCCGCCGCGCCAATCCCGGTCCAGACCGCGTAAGCCGTGCCGATGGGGATATCGCGCTGGGTCAGCCACAGGAACGCCCCGCTGGCGGCCATACCGACCACGGCGATGAGCACGCCCAGCGCCAGCCGGCCCGGAAGGTCAAGGCGTGGTCAGTCCGCTGGACAAGCTGTGAGCGCCGGCAGGTTGAACAACGCATGAGAGCCGGCGGGATTCACCTCTCCCCATAAAGGAGCGGTTCGAGGCGAGAGGAGAATTGCGCGCGGATCAAACGTGCTCGTGCAGGCCGCATTCGCGCTTGAGGCCGAAGAACCGGGTCTCTTCCTCGGTCATGCCGTCGGCCAGCCGGCGAGTGGTGTGCACGTCGCCGATGGAAACGTAACCCTGTTCCCACAGCGGGTGATAGGGCAGGTTGTGACGGGTCAGATAGCGGAACACGTCGCGGTCGGTCCAGTCGATCAGCGGGTGCACCTTGCAGCGGCCATTGCGCCATAGCAACACGTCGAGGTCCTGGCGGCTTTGCGCCTGTTGCCGCCGCAGCCCGGAAATCCAGGCCGCCGCGCCCAAGTCCCGCAGCGCCCGCTGCATCGGCTCGACCTTGTTGAGCCAGTTATAGCGCTCGATGCCTTCTAGTCCCTGTTCCCAAAGCTTGCCGTAACGGGCTTCCTGCCAAGCCGGACTGTGCTCGGCCCGGTAGATGTGGAGGTTCAGGGACAGCCGCTCGGACAGTTCGTCGATGAACTGATAGGTTTCCGGGAACAGATAGCCGGTATCCACCAGAACCACTGGAATATCGGGTTGCTGGACGCTGACCAGGTGCAGGCAAACGGCCGACTGCGCCCCAAAACTGGAGGTCAGCACGACGCGGCCGGGGAAATGTTCCAGCGCCCACGCGACCCGTTGCTCGGCGCTCAGCTTGTCCATCTCGCGGTTCTTCTCCGCCAGATCGAACCATGGCCGGGCGGCGGTTCCCTGAAAATGAGCATCCGCTGGTGCGTTCGCTGGTATCATGGAGTGCCTCCTTTGTCGGGCTGGCTGGTTTTAATGGGACGCCTTCGCAAAAAATCAGAAATCTTTTGCATTAATCTAGCGGTGAATTCATAAATCTAAAAGGAATTAGTATCTATATATTTATTTCGTTCCCTTATATTCAAGGGCATCGAGCTAGGCGCGGCCCGCGTGGGCCGTTACAATCCCTTCTCCCGCCGGTCCGTGTCGAACGCCGGCCCCGTCGCCGCCACGCCGCTCTCGTCATGTCCCCACCGTTCGCTGTTCTCCCCCGCGCCATGACTCCCGCGCCGCTGGCGGTCGGTTTGCGCGCCGCGCGGCTGGTTTACGGCGGCCTGACCCTGTTCGACGGCCTGGATTTGGAACTGGCCGGCGGTTGCTTTACCTGCCTGCTCGGTCCTAGCGGTATCGGCAAGACCAGTCTGCTGCGCCTGCTGGCGGGGTTGACCGCCATTGGTGTCAGCGGCGAGTTGCGCGGCGACGACGGGTTGCCGTTGACCGGACGGGTCGCCTACATGGCGCAACAGGATTTGTTACTGCCCTGGCTGAACGTGCTGGACAACGTCACCCTGGGCAGCCGGCTGCGCGGCGAACGGCCGGACCGCGCGCGGGCGTTGCGTTTGTTGGCGCGGGTCGGTCTGACCGATTGCGCGCGGGCGCGGCCGGATACGTTGTCCGGCGGAATGCGCCAGCGGGCGGCGCTGGCGCGGACCCTGATGGAAGACCGGCCGGTGGTGCTGATGGACGAGCCATTCTCCGGGTTGGACGCGCTGACCCGTTTGCGGTTGCAGGCGTTGGCCGCCGAGTTGCTGGCCGGGCGAACCGTGCTGCTGGTCACCCACGATCCGCTGGAAGCTCTGCGGCTGGGCGATCATGTCCTGGTGATGAACGGGCGACCGGCGACCCTGTCTCCGCTCCCCGATCTGTCTGGCGTTCCGCCGCGCGATCCCGGCGACCCGGCGGTCCAGGCCGCCTACCGCGCGATTCTGCGGCTGTTGGGAGCGGCATGAAGGGGCTGGGGCGGGGTCTGCTGACGCTGGCGGGTCTGTTGCTGGTCTGGCAGGGGGTGGTGACGCTGGGCGAGTTGCCACCGTACATTCTGCCCGATCCGCTGGCGGTCGCGGCCAGCTTGTGGCGGAACGCCGGTTCGCTGCTCGGCCACGCGGGCGTCACCGCGCTGGAGATCGTGCTTGGGATGACGCTGGGCACGCTGCTCGGTGGCGCGACCGCGCTGGCGCTGGGCTATTCGCGCCGGGCGCGGCGCTGGCTGCTGCCGGTGTTGATCGCCTCCCAGGCCATCCCGGTGTTCGCCGTCGCCCCCTTGCTAGTGCTGTGGCTGGGCTACGGGCTGGGTTCGAAGATCGCGATGGCGATGCTGATCATCTATTTTCCCGTGACGGCGAATTTTTACGACGGCCTGCGCCATACGCCGCGCGGCTGGCTGGACTTGGCGCGGGTGATGCTGCCCGAGCCCCGGCGCTGGGCGGTACTGCGCCATATCGCGTTGCCCGCCGCGCTGCCGGCGCTGGGTTCCGGTCTGCGGGTCGCCGCCGCCGTCGCTCCCATTGGCGCGGTGCTGGGCGAGTGGGTGGGCTCCAGCGCCGGGCTGGGCTATCTCATGCTGCATGCCAACAGCCGGATGCAGGTGGATTTGCTGTTCGCCGCCCTGCTGGTCCTGGCCGCGCTGGCGGTCGGGCTGTACTTTGCCGTGGACGCCGGACTCAAGCGCTGGCTGCCCTGGCATCCCGTCAATCCCGAAACCGCTGAAACCGATTGAATGGATGGAAGAATCATGTCGAACCTGTTCCACGTTGTCCTGTTATTGCTGAGCTTGGCCGGGTTGACGCCAGGCGCTTGGGCCGCCGACTCGCCAGTCAACGACAAGAAATTGACCGTCATGCTTGACTGGTTTGTGAATCCCGATCACGCCGCCCTGATCGTGGCCCAGGAGAAGGGCTTTTTCGCCGCCCAAAACCTGGAGGTCGACCTGCAAACGCCCGCCGACCCCAACGACCCGCCCAAGCTGGTCGCCGCCGGCAAGGTGGATTTGGCGATCACTTACCAGCCCCAGTTGCATATTCACGTCAACGCCGGTTTGCCGATCAAGCGTGTCGGCACCCTGGTCGCGACCCCGTTGAATTCGCTGGTCGTGCTCAAGGGTGGGCCGGTGAAGACCCTGGCCGACCTCAAGGGCCGTAAGATCGGCTATTCGGTGGGCGGGTTCGAGGAAGCGCTGCTCAAAACGATGTTGGCCAGGGCCGGTCTCAAGCCGGAAGAAGTGACCCTGGTGAACGTCAACTTCTCGCTCGCTCCGTCCTTGCTGTCGAAACAGGTGGACGCGGTCATCGGCGCTTTTCGCAATTTCGAGCTGAATCAACTCGATCTGGCCAAGAAACCGGGGCAGGCGTTCTATCCGGAGGAAGAGGGGGTTCCGCCCTACGACGAACTGGTGCTGGTGGCGAACCGCGACCGGCTCAACGATCCCCGGCTGGGGCGGTTCGTGCTCGCCCTGGAGCAGGCGACGCTGTACCTGCTCAACCATCCCGACGAGGCGTGGAAGGCGTTTGTGGCCAGGCATAAGGACCTGGACGACGAATTGAACCGCCGTGCCTGGCGCGACACCCTGCCGCGCCTCGCTCGTCGGCCAGCGGCGCTGGACGAGGCCCGCTACAAGCGTTTCGCTCAGTTTCTCGCCAAGCAGGGCGTGATCACCGTGGCCTTGCCGGTGTCCAACTACGCGGTGCAACTGCCGCAGCCGGATTGATATGCGCTATCCCGAACCGTTCGATGTCATCGTGATCGGCGGCGGCCACGCTGGCGCCGAAGCCTGCATGGCCGCCGCGCGCATGGGGCTGCGCACCCTGTTGCTGACCCACACCATCGAAACCGTGGGGGCGATGAGTTGCAACCCGGCCATTGGCGGTATCGGCAAGGGCCATCTGGTCAAGGAGATCGACGCGCTCGGTGGGGTCATGGCGCGGGCCGCCGACCGGGCCGGCATCCAGTTTCGCATTCTCAACAACCGCAAGGGGCCGGCGGTGCGCGCCACCCGCTGTCAGGCCGACCGGGCGCTGTACAAGGCGGCGATGCGCGCGTTGATCGAAAACCAGCCGAATCTGCGAGTGTTCCAGCAGGCCGCTGACGATTTGCTGGTCGAGGGCGACTGGGTGACCGGCGTGGTGACCCAAAGCGGGGTCCGCTTCTCCGCCGGGGCGGTGGTGCTGACCGCCGGCACCTTCCTGGCCGGCCGGATTCATGTGGGGATGGTCAACTATGAAGGCGGTCGAGCCGGCGATCCCCCGGCCAACGCCCTGGCGGCGCGGCTGCGGGAGTTACCGCTGCGGGTCGGACGGCTGAAGACCGGCACGCCGCCGCGCCTGGACGGGCGGAGCATCGACTTCGCGCAACTGACCGAACAGCCCGGCGACGAACCGTGTCCGGTGTTTTCCTATCTGGGTTCGGTGGCGGAGCATCCCCGGCAGATCTCGTGCTGGATCACCCACACCAACGAACGGACCCACGATCTGATTCGCGGCGGCTTGGACCGTTCGCCGCTGTTCGCCGGAGTCATTCAGGGCGTCGGGCCGCGCTATTGTCCCTCCATCGAGGACAAGATTCACCGTTTCGCCGACAAGAACTCGCACCAGATTTTTCTGGAGCCGGAAGGATTGGGGACGCACGAGTTTTACCCCAACGGTATCTCCACCAGCCTGCCGTTCGATGTTCAATACGCGCTGGTGCGCTCGATTTCGGGCTTGGAAAACGCGCACATCACCCGGCCCGGCTACGCCATCGAATATGATTTCTTCGATCCGCGCGATCTGGACTACTCGCTGCAAACCCGGCCGATCCGGGGTTTGTTCTTCGCCGGCCAGATCAACGGCACCACCGGCTACGAGGAAGCGGCGGCGCAAGGTCTGCTGGCCGGTCTCAACGCTGGGCGGTTCGTCCGAGGCGAGGAGCCGTGGTGGCCGAACCGCGCCGAAGCCTATCTCGGCGTGCTGGTCGACGATCTCATCACCCGGGGCACCAGCGAACCCTACCGGATGTTCACCAGCCGGGCCGAGCACCGCCTGTTGCTGCGCGAGGACAACGCCGACCTGCGGCTGACCGAAATCGGCCGCCGGTTGGGGCTGGTGGACGACGACCGCTGGGCGGCGTTCGAGACCCAGCGCGAGGCTATCGAGCGGGAAAGCCAGCGGCTGCGCGAGACTTGGGTGCGTCCGGGTCAGGCGAGCGACGCCGACTTTCAGCGGGTGTTACAAGGTCCGTTGGCGCGGGAAAGCCGGGCGGCGGAGTTGCTGCGCCGACCGGAAGTGACCTATGACGGGTTGATGAGTCTGCTCGGCGTCGGTCCAGGCGTGGCCGATCCGCGAGTGGCCGAGCAGGTCGAGATTCAGGCCAAGTACGCCGGCTACATCGAGCGCCAGCGCGAGGAAATCGAACGCCAGCGCCGCCACGAACAATGGGCATTGCCGCCGGATTTGGATTACGCCGAGGTACGGGGCCTGTCGCGCGAGGCGCGGGAGAAGTTGATTCGGCATCGTCCCCACACGCTGGGCCAGGCGGGCCGCATTCCGGGCATGACTCCCGCCGCCGTCTCCCTGCTATTGATTCACCTCAAGCGCCACCGGGGACGACGGGCGGAATAAGGCCGTTCCAATTGCAAGCGTTCAGACCCCCCTCGTTCCGCACGGCGATGGGTTTCGCTACGCTCAACCCATCCTAAGAAAAACAGTGGGTTGTAGGATGGGTTGAGCGTAGCGAAACCCATCGATGCAGGGCGGAAACCACCAGGGGCTCTGAACGGTTATTTCCAATTCAGGATGGGCGTGGGTAGGGCGGCCGAACTACGGCCGAATCTCAATCGGTGTGCCGTCGGGGACAACGCGCCAGATTTCCTCGATCTCGGCGTTGGTGACCGCGATACAACCCGCCGTCCAGTCCCGTAGTCGGTGCAGCGGCCCCAGCGCGCCCATCCCGTTGGGAAGACCGTGAATCATGATATTGCCACCGGCGGATTTTTTTTGCCCGGCGGCGAACGCGGCATCCTTGGGGCTGGGATAGGAGATGTGCAGGGCGCGATGAAAGCTGCTGTTCATCTTGCGCGAGTCGATCACGTAGCGCCCCTCGGGGGTTTTGTTGTCGCCCTCGAACTGTTTGTGGCCTTCCGGCTGGCGGCCCAGGGCGATGGCATAGGTCTTGACCGGCTTGTTATCGCGGAACAGCGTCAGCCGACGCGCCTTTTTCTCCACCAGGATCCGGTTGACGATGCCGTGGGCGGGTGGAGTCGGAAGCGGAATTTTGGCGATCGGCGGCGGCGCGGGGGTTTCCAGCAGAGCCACCTGATCGGAGGGGTCGGCGGGTGGTGGCGAGATTTCCATCGTTTTAGCCGTTTCCGTCGTTTCCGTCGTTTCCGTCGTTTCCGGTGCCTTGGGCATGGTTTTTTCCACGGGTTTTGAGTCGGCGACGGTTTGGGTGGGCGGTGGCTGTGGCTGCCATCGATAAATCGCAATGCCGCCGCCGATGACCGTCAACGCCAGGACAAGGACTGGGACAATTCGGGATTTCATGGCCGGTTCCGTCACTCATCGGAATGAAGGGATTGTTTTAAGTGGATTCCGGCGCGTGATGGCTGGATTGGATCATCCAACCCCGTGGCCAGACCCAGCATCAGCCCCGGCAAGGCAAAGAATAGATGATGGCTGTTCGCTGCTCACCGCCGCCCAGATGGGGGAGTAACATCGACAGATGATTCACCCGAGCCGGTGCCAAGCGGCTCGCGCCAGCAATGAGTTACTTATTTAGCGATTGATAATGTTCGCGAATCTTCACGAAATCGGACACCATGATTTCCGGCTTGTGGGGGGGCGTGAAGATGGCGTGCAGACGGGCATCGGGATCGATCACGATCACCGTGGAAGAGTGATCGATGCTGTAGTTGGCTTTATTCTCCGAATCGGGCGCACGCATGTAAATAACGCCAAACTGCCGCGCCAGCTTGTTCAATTCCTCCGGCGTACCGGTGGCGCCCAGGAATTTTGGATTGAAATAACGAGTGTATTCTCCAAGCCGCTGCGGGGTATCGCGTTGGGGGTCCACCGAAATCAGCATGTAGGCGGTATCCCCGTCCAAATTATCCCGCGCCAGTTGTCGCTGTACCTTGGCGAGTTCGACCAGTGTCAGGGGACATACGTCCGGACAATAGGTATAGCCGAAGTACAGAAAAGTCCACTTCCCCGAAAACCGGTCGCGGTGGAAAGGCTGGCCGGTTTGGTCGCTCAAGGTAAAGTCCTCGATGGCCTTGGGTTCGGGAAAGAGAATACCGGAGATAGCCGGCGGTTCGACCGAGGGACGGACCAGTATTTGGCCCAGCCAGAGACCCAAACCCAGGGCCAACGCACCGGCCAGGATCAGGATGATGAGTTTTCCGCGCGTCATGGTGCGGGCCTTCTGGTCGAGGGGGCTGGAGCCGGTGTTTCCAACCCCGGTGCCGAAAATGATGTCATTGCGCCTTGTGATCCGGGTGATGCGATTGTTGGGCGCTGTCTTCTGACTCCATTTTACGCACTTTCACCTCGACGGGTATCTCGCCGGCCTTCTCGAAGCGCAGGCGCAGAGGAAAATTCTCGCCCGCCACCAGAGGCTTTTTAAGTCCGATCAACATGATGTGCAAACCACCGGGCCTGAGCACGGCGGGTTCGCCGGGATTGACCTCAATGGCTTTGATCGGGCGCATTTTCATCACCCCGTCTTCCATCAGGTGGGTGTGCAGTTCGACGGTGGCCGAAACCTCGCCGGACGCGCCGACCAGGCGGTCCGCTTCCTTACCGGTGTTGACGAGAGTCATGTAGGCGGCGCCGTTGGTGACGGTGGGCGGGCTTTCGCGCGCCCAGGGTTTCTCGACCTTGATCGTGGCGGTATCGGCGGCGAAAGCGGGGGCGCTCAGGGCGAGCAACAGGCTCAGCACGGACAGTTTGATATTCATGGATCGGGAAATCTCCGAAGGTTGGGAGGGTGGCCCAATCGGGCGGCTCATATCTTGATCGTAACGGATGAAGCTGGGAAGCAAAAGGATGCGACAAAGCAGATGGCGCTTCGGATTATCCAGCCGGCGTGACTTGCTGAAAACGGAGGGGGGTGCGACAAATTGCCGCACCCGGCGGAGTCGGGCCAATCGTTACAATGAAACCGACATCTGTCGGGTGGGGGGTGGATAGCCGATGACCGAATTCGGGATCGGCGCGTTGGGGAGGATGACCATCGTCGGTTGGTGCCCTCGGCGGCGGTTGGCGCGCGTTGTCCAGACCCACGCCAGAATTCGCTCGACCCAAAGCCAGCGTGCCGCATCGCCCCAGGCTGGACGCCAATGCTAAGGGTTGAGGGGACGGGCGGGAATGCGACAAATTGCCGCGTCTCCGGACGAAGGGACCTACAAGAGGGCGCCGGCTTTTTCCAGGTCGCCGTAAGTGGTCGGTTGGCGCGAGGGATCGATGTCCAGCCCGAGCCGCAGGCCGATTTGCGATAGCGAGAAAAGGCCACGCACCGCCGGTCGGCTGGTCTCGGGATCGGTATCCACCACCAAGGCGTGCTGGCGGTCGACTTGCCGCAAGGTGGCGATGATGTCCCCGACCCGGGCCCGCCGCACGTCTTCCATCAGCAGCGTTTCCAGCTTCGGCCGGAGCGTCATGATGTCGGCGACTCGCAGATCTTCCCAGGCGCCGCCCGCCTTGGCCAGAATGCGGCCCGGCTTGACGCCGTCGATGTCCCGACTGGTGAGCAGGCCGACGATATGGCCATCGGAATCGCATACCAGCAGAATGCGAATTCCGCGCTTGATCATCAGTTCCAGGCCCTTGCCGAGCGGAGTCGTCGGTTCGGTGGTGAACGCGGTGACCTGGCTCAGATCCGTCATGACGGACAGGGCGGGATCGGCGGTGGTGACGCGCCAGGGGAGTGGTTGTTGGGGACGAAAATACCGGGCGCCGCTTTCCAGCCGATGAAGGGGGAGCGGTTGGTAAGTGGGATTCATCGGGGCGATCTCCAGGAAATGGCGCCGACGGCGACCGCGGCCGCATCGTTGGGGAATCGTCAAATCCTACGAGATCGTCGACAGGGGAGGAATGCGGCATATTGTCACACCGATCAAGCGGGCGAGAGTCGCTAAACTATTGTCGTCGTCGCGTTCGAACCGGCGGCGACCGAACCGGAGTTTGCTGGATGGAGGACTTGCGACGTTTGTTGTTGCTCCGCTTGCTGGTGGTGTCGGGGCCGTGCGTCATGCTGGTTTGGCTGCGCTTTGGCCTGACTCCCCCGCAACCGCTGCCGCTGTGGGCCATCGGCATGTTCCTGGGGCTGATGGCGGTGGCGTTCGCCGCCTTGCGCCTGCGGGTCCGGTGGGCCGCTCCGGTGGTGGCTTGGGAGATGTTCGCGTATTTGCAGTTCGACGTGCTGGCTCTGACCGTACTGCTGTTCTTCAGTGGCGGCGCCAGCAATCCCTTCGTTTCACTGTTGCTCCTGCCCCTGATCATCACCGCCGCGTTGCTGCCGGCCGGCTGCGTCTGGGCGATGGCGGGAGTGACGGTGGCGGTCTACACGGCCTTGATGTTCCATTACCTGCCGCTGCCGGGGATGCTCAGTGGCCACGGCCCCGGCTTTCACGCCCATCTGTGGGGGATGTGGCTGGTGTTCGTCATCAGCGCCCTGTTGATCGCCGGTTTTGTGGCGAGACTGGCGGCGGCATTGCGCCAACGGGACCGACAGGTCGCGCAATTGCGCGAGAAAGCGTTGCGTGACGAGCAGATCCTGGCTTTGGGCATGTTCGCGGCCGGCGCGGCCCACGAACTGGGTACCCCGCTGTCGACCATTGCCGTGCTGGCCCGGGAACTGGAGCGCGAGCACGGCACGGATCCGCTGCTGTGCGCCGACTTGCGCACCCTGCGCCAGCAGGTGGAAACGTGCAAATCCATCCTCGGCGATTTGCTCCGCGGCGCTGATCTGGCGGCCGATCGCGAGGCGGCGCAGACACTGGACGTGCTGCTGGAACGCACGCGCAGCCGCTGGCAACTGCTCCGTCCCTGGGTGCCGCTGCGGGTCAACTGCGCCGGACCGCTGCCGCCGCCGGCCGTGACGGCGCCGCAGACCATCGGCCAGACCTTGATCAGCCTGCTCAACAACGCGGCCGACGTCTGTCCCGATGGGGTGGACCTGGTGGGTCGCTGGGACACGCGCCGGGTGGTCATCGAGATTCGCGATCAAGGACCGGGCCTGTCGGCGGAAGTAGCGGAACGCGCTGGCGAAGCCTTCTTTTCCACCAAGAACGGTGGCACGGGCATCGGTTTGCTGCTGGCGAACGCCGCGCTGGAGCGGTTGGGTGGACAGGTCAGCCTCTCGCACGATCCCCAGGGAGGGACCTGCACGCGCATCGATTTGCCAGCGCGGGCCGAAGTCGCATGATGGATTCGGCTGAGTGCTCCAGCCTGTTGCTGGTGGATGACGATGCAACTTTCTGCCGGGTGCTGGGGCTCGCTTTGAGCCGACGCGGTTTCGCCGTGGTCACCGCGCATGGCAGCGCGGAGGCTTTGGAGCGCGCGCGAGTCGAGCCACCGGAATACGCCGTGGTGGATCTCAATCTGGCCGGCGATTCGGGGCTGAATCTGATTCCGGATCTGCTGGCGCTCGATCCTACCACCCGCATTGTGGTCCTGACCGGCTACGCCAGCATCGCCACGGCGGTGGAGGCCATCAAGCTGGGCGCGGTGAATTATCTGGCCAAGCCGGCCGACGCTGATCAGGTTCTGGCTGCTTTCGCCGCTAGTGGGGGAGATTCCGGCGTGCCGGTCAGCGCCCGGCCCCTGAGCGTGAATCGCCTGGAATGGGAGCATATTCAGCGGGTGCTACGCGACAACGACGGCAACATTTCCGCCACCGCGCGGCAATTGGGCATGCACCGCCGCACCTTGCAGCGCAAGTTGGCCAAGCGGCCGGTTCGGTCCTGACGTTCCTCCCTTCGCCCGTGACGCCCCACCATGAACTCTCTGGCCCATTTCCATCTGGCCGGCGAAGATCCCGAATTGCTGGTCGGTAGCCTGCTGGGCGAATTCCTGTGGGGTCCGGTGCCGGAGGATTGGTCGCCGGGCGTGCGTGTCGGCGTGCGGTTGCACCGTCAGGTTGACTTGTTGTGGTCGGTGGGCGGCAAGCATCGAAATCAGAAGCGCTAAACCGGCTCGAAAGCCAAACGCATCGATTCCACCACCGCGCCGAGGCGCTTGTCGCGGGTCCACAAACGCACTGTTCCGATCAGGGGCATCGCGGCCAGAAGATGCGCGTCGATATAACCGATGCCTCTGCCCATCAAGCCGTGTCGCTCGATGAAAAACAGCACCTCGTCGTCGGTAGCCAGCCGAGCGGTCGGCAGCTTCCGCAATAGCGACAAAACCGTTTTGCGGCTATGGAGGTTGCCGCAAGCCAGCTCGCCGATGATAAATGGATGAACCCACACGCGATTGGCGTTCAGCAGTTCCGCCAGTTGCGGTTCGCCGACGCGCAGGTGGTCGACCCAGACGGAAGTATCGACCAGGATCATGCCGGATCGGACTGTCTTCTGGGGACCGGCTGCAAGTGCGGCTCGCTGCCGCCCAGCAGCGCCAGGCGTCGGGCGCTCTCCCGCTCGATCAAAGCCTTCAGGGCTTCCCGTACTAGCGCGGTCTTTTCGGCCAGCCCGGTCATGCTCTGTGCTTCCGCCAGAAGTTGGTTGTCAATGTTCAGCGTGGTGCGCATGGAACGGGTCTCGCGGTCAAGGTTGTATGTACGAACTATACATCATCAGATGACTGTATTGATGCTTATGCTATGGAACTTCAAGGGTCGGGTCGGAAGCGGCGGGAGATAGGGAAGAAAAATTTTGCAACCCCGGAATAATTGCCCGCGCGGCGTGTTTACCCCGGTGAAGGCCATCGCCATGGCCCAATCACCGCAATCCAACGCACCCGAGGGGAAAACATCATGCAAGGCTGGATACCCATTTTCACGGATATGACGACATTTGGTTTATGAGCGAAAATCCTGCATGAAATAATACCCACTGCCCGCGCCATGCCGTCTCGCTACTCGCCGGCGACCTGCCCCCCGAACGAACCGGATGGCCGACCCTCCAACGTGTTCGTGATCCCTTAACGAAAAAGCTGCCCGCATGTCGACCCAAACCCCCCAAACCACCTATCTCAAGGACTACGCGCCGCCCCCTTACCGCATTTCGGAAGTGACCTTGCGGTTCGAACTGGGCGAAGACTTCACCACGGTGCATTCCCGCCTGCGCGTCGTCCGCGCCGAGTCCACGCCCGCTGGCACGCCACTGGCGCTGAACGGCCAACACCTGGAACTGATGGCGCTGGAACTGGACGGCATCCCCCTCGCCGCCGACCGTTACCAAGTCGACGCCGACCACCTGACCCTGCTCGATCCACCCGCCGAGTTCGAATTGGCGGTGGTCACCCGTATCCGGCCACGGGACAACGCCTCGCTGGAGGGCCTCTATCAATCCAGCGGCAACTTCTGCACCCAGTGCGAAGCGGAAGGTTTCCGCCGCATCACCTACTTCCTCGACCGGCCCGACGTGATGGCGGTGTTCACCACCACCCTGGTCGCCGACCGGGCCCGCTATCCGGTACTGTTGTCCAATGGCAATCCGGTCGCCAGCGGCCAACTGGACGATGGCCGGCACTGGACGACCTGGCATGATCCGTTTCCCAAACCCTCGTATCTGTTCGCCGTGGTGGCCGGCCATCTGAAACACATCGAGGACCACTTCATCACCCGTTCCGGCCGAAAGGTCACGCTGCGCATTTACGTTGAGCCCGACAACATCGACCAGTGCGACCATGCGATGTACTCCCTCAAGCAGGCGATGGCCTGGGACGAGGAGCGGTTTGGGTTGGAATACGACCTGGATTTGTATCAGATCGTGGCGGTCGGCGATTTCAACATGGGCGCGATGGAGAACAAGGGACTCAACGTCTTCAATACCAAGTACGTGCTCGCCAAGCCGGAAACCGCCACCGACGCCGATTATCAGGGCATCCTCGGCGTCATCGGTCACGAATACTTCCACAATTGGACCGGTAACCGGGTCACCTGCCGCGACTGGTTTCAGCTCAGCCTTAAGGAAGGGTTGACCGTGTTCCGGGACCAGGAATTTTCCTCGGATTTGGGCTCGCGCGGCGTCAAGCGCATCGAGGACGCGCGCGTTCTTCGCGCCAGCCAGTTCCCACAGGACGCCGGACCGCTGGCGCATCCGGTGCGGCCGGACGCCTACATCGAGATCAACAACTTCTACACAGTCACCGTCTACAACAAGGGCGCGGAGGTGATCCGCATGATGCAGACCCTCCTGGGCCGGGACGGTTTTCGGCGCGGCATGGATCTATATTTCCAGCGCCACGACGGCCAGGCGGTGACCTGCGACGATTTCGTGGCGGCGATGGCCGACGCCAACGGCGCGGATTTCAACCAGTTCAAGCGCTGGTATCACCAGGCCGGTACCCCGGAACTGACCGTCAGCGATGATTACGATCCCGGCGCCCGCCGTTATACCCTGACGATCCGGCAATCCTGCCCACCGACACCAGGTCAGCCGCATAAGGAGCCGTTCCATATTCCCCTGGCGCTGGGCCTGCTGGATGCCGAAGGCTATGACCTGCCATTGCAATTGGACGGGGAAAGCGAGTCGGGAGGAACCACGCGGGTGCTGGAACTGCGCGAGCCGGAACACACGTTCCATTTCATCGACGTGCCGGCCCGCCCGGTGCCCTCGCTGCTGCGCGGTTTTTCCGCCCCGATCAAGATCAACAGCGCCGAAAGCGACGCCGACCTGCGCTTCCGGCTAGCCCACGATAGCGACGACTTCAACCGCTGGGATGCCGGCCAGACGCTGGCGATCCGCGCCATCCTGGCCCTGGTTGAGGAGCGCCGACAGGGTAGGGCATGGACGCCACCGGAATCATTCAGCGCCGCGCTAGGTCGGGCCTTGACTTCGGGCGCCGATCCGGCGTTGCTGGCGCAGGTATTGACCCTGCCGGGCGAAGGTTATCTGGCCGAGCAGATGGACGTGGTCGACGTGGACGGCATTCACGCCGCGCGGCGCTTTGTCCAGCGGACGCTGGCGGAGCGGTTGGGCGAACCGCTGCGGACCGCTTACCAGATCTTGCACGAGCGGGAGCGCGACGGTTACCGCATCGACGCCGCCGCCATGGGCCGGCGCGCGCTCAAGAACGTCTGCCTGGAATATCTGATGCAACTCGACATCGCCGAATCGCGGGCGCTGTGTCTGGAACAGTTTCATACCGCCGGTAACATGACCGACCAGCTTGGGGCGCTGGCGGCGCTGGTCCATGATAACAGCCCGGAGCGGGCCGAGGCGCTGGCGATCTTCTACCATCGCTGGCAGTGCGAGGCGCTGGTGGTGGACAAGTGGCTAAGCTTGCAAGCGACATCGAGCCTGCCCGGAACGCTGGCCGTGGTCCAGGGATTGATGGCGCACGAAGCGTTCAACCTCCGCAATCCCAACAAGGTCCGGGCGTTGATCGGCGCGTTCTCCCAGGCCAACTCCTGGCATTTCCACGCCGCCGACGGCAGTGGCTATACTTTTCTGGCCGACCGAATTTTGGAGCTGGACGCCTTCAATCCCCAGATCGCCGCGCGGTTGATGGCCGCGTTCACCCGCTGGCGCAAATACGACCTGACGCGCCAGGAGAGAATGCGTGAGCAACTGGAACGCATCCTCGCCACGCCGGATCTGTCACCGGATGCCTATGAGATTGCCGCCAAGAGCCTGGGGCGGGAAGGGTGAGAACTCCATCGGGGTTGCTGCGCTGCAAAATTCCGGTTGACACCCGTTGTTGCGGGATGCAAAATGCGCAAAATGATGTTGCGTTGCACAATATGTCTTTAGCCCCATGAATCAGGAGAGCAAGTAATGAGCAACAATCCTTTCAACCCGTTCGCCAACATCGATTTCAGCAAGTTCGATCTGAGCAAGTTCGACCTGACGAAGTTGTTGGGCGATGTCAAAATCCCCGGCTTTGACATGGACGCCATCATGGCCGCCCAGCGCAAGAACATCGAAGCGTTAACCGCCGCCAATCGTGCCGCCGTGGAGGGCATGCAGGCGGTCGCGCAACGGCAGGCCGAAATTCTGAGCCAAGCCATGGGCGAAGTGTCGTCCATCGCCCAGCAACTGTCCACTGTGGGCAATCCGCAGGAAATGACCACCAAACAGACCGAACTGGCCCGCAAGGCGTTCGAGCAGGCGCTGGCCAACATGCGCGAACTGGCCGAAATGGTCAGCAAGTCCAACACCGAGGCGTTTGCCATCATCAACAAGCGCGTCACCGAGAGCTTGCAGGAGCTGAAGTCCCTGGTGACTCCCAAGTAAAGCACGGGGATTCGCGCCGCTGTTCGACGAACAGGCCGCCACGGAAATTCCGTGGCGGCCTGTTCGGTTGTTTTTGGGGGGTTCACCGCTGACGCGAAACCGGCAACACGCTAGAATTAACCAGCGATCCAGCGAACCACCATAAGCAACGAGAGGAATGCCGCATGGCCGAGCAAAAAAGCCCTGAAATCAAGTTGCCTGAACTCAAGATGCCCGATCCGGCGGAGATGACGCAGCTTTTCTCCCATATCGCCCAGAAAAGCCAGGCTATCGCCAAGGAATTCCTGCAACGCCAGACCAGCGATGGCATGTATGACCTGCAGGATAAAATGGCGTTGGGCAAGTCCTTCATGGACCTGACTCAAAAGATCATGAGCGATCCGGCCAAGTTGGCGCAGGCCCAGATGGATCTGTGGAAGAACTACATGGATCTATGGCAAAAGGCCATGCCGGCGCTGTTCGGTCAGCCGATGGAAACGGTGGTGCGCGAGCCCAAGAGCGACAAGCGCTTCAAGCACGACGATTGGCGAGACAACCCCCTGTTCTCGTACATCAAGCAGTCCTACCTGCTGACCGCCGGCTGGATTCAGGACATGGTCGCCAACGTTGAGGGTTACGACGACAGGACCAAGAAAAAGCTACAGTTCTATACCCGCCAATTCGTGGACGCCATGTCGCCGAGCAATTTCGTGCTGACCAACCCCGAAGTGGTGCGGGTCACCATTGAATCCGGCGGTCAGAACTTGATCAATGGCTTGAAGAACATGCTTGATGACCTTGAGCGCGGCAAGGGCAAGCTGAACATCAAGATGACCGACCTCGGCGCCTTCGAACTGGGCAAGAACGTCGCCATCACACCGGGCAAGGTCGTCTTTCAGAACGAGATGATCCAGTTGCTTCAATACGACCCCAGCACCCCGGAGGTCTACAAGAAGCCATTCCTGATTTTCCCGCCGTGGATCAACAAGTACTACATCATGGACCTGCGGCCCAAGAATTCGCTGGTCAAATGGCTGGTGGATCAGGGTTTCACCGTGTTTTTGATGTCCTGGGTCAATCCCGACGAGCGGATGGCCGATTGCGGGTTTGAAAACTATCTTCGAGATGGGCCGCTGGCGGCGCTGGACGCCATCGAACAGGCCACCGGCGAGACGGAGGTCAACGCGCTGGGTTATTGCCTGGGCGGCACGCTGCTGGCCATCACCAACGCCTATTTGGCGGCCAAGGGCACCCCGCGCATCAGCTCGGGAAGCTATTTGACCACCATGATCGATTTTTCCCAGCCCGGCGAGTTGGAGGTCTTTATCGAGGAGGAGCAGATCGCCTCGCTGGAGAAGCGCATGGCGGCCAAGGGCTATCTCGACGGCGGCGAGATGGCGACCACCTTTAGCATGTTGCGCGCCAACGACCTGATATGGTCGTTCTTCATCAACAACTACTTGTTGGGTAAGGATCCGTTCCCCTTCGATCTGCTGTACTGGAACTCCGATTCGACTCGGATGCCGGCCAGGATGCACAGTTTCTATCTGCGTAACTTCTACCAGCAAAACCGCCTGAAGGAACCGGGCGGCATCTCGCTGCTGGGTACGCCGATTGACATGAAGCAGGTCAAGGTGCCGGCTTACTTCCTGTCCGGGGTTGAGGATCACATCTCACCGTGGACATCCAACTACATGGGCAGCCTGCTGTTCAGCGGGCCGGTCAAGTTCGTGCTCGCCGGTTCCGGCCATATCGCTGGCCCGATGAATCCGCCATCGGCGAACAAGTATTTTTACTGGACCAATCCCAAGCACCCGACCGATCCGAGCGAGTGGCTGAAGGAAGCCAAGCAGACCGACGGATCCTGGTGGCCGGATTGGGGTAAATGGCTGGCCAAGAATTCCGGTGAGAAGGTGCCGGCTCGCGTGCCGGGAACCGGCAAGCTGCCCATCATCGAGGACGCGCCGGGTTCCTACGTCAAGATGCGGCTGGTCAAGTAATTTCATATCCCCACCCGGTCAACTGACGACCACGAACGGCCGCCGTGCGAACGGCGGCCGTTTTTTTACGTGGCGACGGTATGAAACCGATACGGAGCCGGAGGGGCTGGCACAGTGTCGATCGAGCAAAATAAAACCGGCCGCATGGCCGGTTTCGGTAAAACCGGAGGCGGATAACCGCCCCCAGAGGGTTCAGCTCACTCGAACTCAATGATCGCTTGATCCACGGCCAAGCTGTCGCCGGGCGCCGCCATAACCTTGGCGACTTTGGCGTCCTGCTCGGCGCGCAGCACATTCTCCATCTTCATGGCCTCGATCACGGCCAGTTCCTCGCCGGCCTTGACCTCCTGGCCGACCACCACCGCGATCTTGGTGAGCAGGCCCGGCATCGGCGACAACAGGAACTTGGACAGATCCGGCGGCGCCTTCACCGGCATCAGCGCCTGCAAGTCGGCTATCTGTGGCGACAACACCATGACGTCGGCCTGCGAACCCCAGTGGAACAGCCGATAGATCATATCGCGGCGTTCGATTTGGATGCAGATTTCGGTGCCGTTCAGCGTGCCCTTGAACAGCGGATAACCGAACTGCCAGTCGCTGCGGACCTGATAGGTTTCGCCCATGTACACGACATCGTAGCCGCCGTCGGCGGGATCGACATGCACCGGGTGCTGCTTGCCGCCCATGAGCACCACCCAGTCGTTGCCGACCTTGCGCTCGTGGCCGAGCAACTGGCCGCTGGTCTGGGCGGCGCGATCCATGTAGCGGCGGTGGATGAAGGCGGCCACCGAGATCAGCAGCGCCGGATCGTCGTGCGGCACGTCGGAGGCGTGGAAGCCCTGCGGATACTCCTCGGCGATCATGTTGGTGCTGATCCGCCCGGTCATGAACCGGGTATGCACCATCAACGCCGCCAGGAAGCTGATGTTGTGCTGAACGCCACGAATGAAAAACTCGTTGAGCGCGTCCCGCATATGGGCGATAGCGCGGTCGCGGGTCGAGCCGTAGGTGATCAGCTTGGCGATCATCGGATCGTAGTACATCGACACTTCGCCGCCTTCGTAGATGCCGGTGTCCACCCGCACCACGTCGTTTTCCTGGGGCGGCATGTATTTGACCAGCCGGCCGATGGAGGGCAGGAAGTTGCGGAACGGGTCCTCGGCGTACACGCGCGCCTCGATGGCCCAGCCCTTGAGTTGGACGCCCTCCTGGGTGAAGCTCAGCTTTTCGCCGGCGGCGACCCGGATCATCTGTTCCACCAGGTCCAGCCCGGTGATGTACTCGGTGACCGGATGCTCCACCTGCAAGCGGGTGTTCATCTCCAGGAAATAGAAATTGCGCTTGGCGTCGACGATGAACTCGACCGTGCCGGCGGACTGATAGTCCACCGCCCGCGCCAGCGCCACCGCCTGCTCGCCCATCGCTTTCCGCGTCGCTTCGTCCAGGAAAGGAGACGGGGCTTCTTCGATCACTTTCTGGTGGCGGCGCTGCAACGAACATTCGCGCTCGCCCAGGTAGAGGATGTTGCCGTGGCTGTCGCCCAGCACCTGGATTTCGATGTGGCGCGGCTCCTCGATGTATTTTTCGATGAACACGCGCTCGTCGCCGAAGGAGGAACGGGCTTCGTTGGTGGCGCGCTCGAAACCATCGGCGCACTCGGCGTCGTTCCAGGCCACGCGCATACCCTTGCCGCCGCCGCCGGCGCTGGCCTTGATCATCACCGGATAGCCGATGCCCGAGGCGATCTCCACGGCCTCCTTGGTGTCCTTGATGACCTCGGTGTAGCCCGGCACGGTGCTGACGCCGGCTTCCTTGGCCAGTTTCTTGGAGGTGATCTTGTCGCCCATGGCGTCGATGGCTTTCACCTTCGGGCCGATGAACACGATCCCTTCCTTTTCCAGCGCCTCGCAGAACGCGGGCCGCTCGGACAGGAAGCCGTAGCCGGGATGCACAGCCTCGGCGCCGGTGTCCTTGCAGGCTTGGACGATGCGGTCGATGACCAGATAGCTCTGGGCGGTGGGCGGCGGGCCAATGAAGACGGCTTCGTCGGCCATTTCGACATGCAGCGCGTCCTTGTCCGCCTCGGAGTAGACGGCGACGGTCTTGATGCCCATCTTGCGGGCGGTCTTGATCACCCGGCAGGCGATTTCACCACGGTTGGCAATGAGAATTTTCTTGAACATGCGTGCCACCCCTTACAGCGGAATGTTGCCGTGCTTGCGCCACGGATTTTCGAGTTCCTTGTCCCGCAGCATCGCCAGGGAACGGCAGATGCGCTGGCGGGTGCCGTGGGGCATGATCACGTCGTCGATGAACCCGCGATGGCCGGCGATGAACGGATTGGCGAATTTCTTGCGGTACTCCTCCGTGCGCTCGGCGATCTTGGCGGGGTCACCAAGGTCCTGACGGAAAATAATTTCCACCGCGCCCTTGGGGCCCATCACCGCGATTTCGGCGGAAGGCCAGGCGAAGTTGACGTCGCCGCGCAGATGCTTGGAGCTCATCACGTCGTAGGCGCCGCCGTAGGCCTTGCGGGTGATGATGGTGACCTTGGGCACGGTGCATTCAGCGTAGGCGTAGAGCAGCTTGGCGCCGTGCTTGATGATGCCGCCGTACTCCTGCGCCGTGCCGGGCATGAAGCCGGGCACATCGACAAAGGTGATGATCGGGATGTTGAAGGCGTCGCAGAAGCGGACAAAACGGGCGGCCTTGATCGAGGACTTGATGTCCAGACAGCCGGCCAGCACCATCGGCTGGTTGGCGACGATGCCGACCGGCCAGCCGTCCATCCGGGCGAAGCCGGTGATGATATTCTTGGCGTTCTCGGGCTGGACCTCGAAGAAATCCACGTCGTCCACGACCTTCAGGATCAGTTCCTTCATGTCGTAGGGTTTGTTGGGATTGTCGGGAATCAGTGTGTCTAGAGAGTAATCCTGCCGGTCGGCCGGATCGGGCGTGGGCCGGAACGGTGGTTTCTCACGGTTGTTGGCGGGCAGGAAGTTGATGAACCGCCGCAACATCAGCAGGGCTTCGATGTCGTTTTCGAAGGCGCGGTCGCAGACGCCCGACTTGGTCGAATGGGTGATGGCGCCGCCGAGTTCTTCGGCCGTGACTTCCTCGTGGGTGACGGTCTTCACCACGTCGGGACCCGTCACGAACATGTAGGAGGTGTCCTTGACCATGAAGATGAAGTCGGTCATCGCCGGCGAATAGACCGCGCCGCCGGCGCACGGTCCCATGATGACGGAAATCTGCGGAATCACGCCGGAGGCCATCACGTTACGCTGGAACACGTTGGCGTAACCGGCCAGCGAGGCGACGCCTTCCTGGATGCGGGCGCCGCCGGAGTCGTTCAGGCCGATGACCGGTGCCCCGACCTTGATGGCGTGGTCCATGATCTTGCACATTTTCTCGGCGTGGGCTTCGGACAGCGAACCGCCGAACACGGTGAAGTCCTGGCTGAACACGAAGACCAGCCGGCCATTCACGGTGCCGTAACCGGTGACTACACCGTCGCCGGGAATCGAGGTGTCGGCCATGCCAAAGTCGGTGCAGCGGTGCTCGACGAACATGTCCCATTCTTCGAAACTGCCCGGGTCGAGCAGAACTTCGATGCGCTCGCGGGCACTGAGCTTGCCGCGTTTGTGTTGCGCGTCGATGCGGCGCTGACCGCCGCCAAGGCGGGCGGCGGCGCGTTTTTGTTCTAGTTGATTGATGATGTCATGCATAAACGCTCTCTCCTTACTGATGCAGACGCCGATGGCGAACCAACGGCACCAAAAGACTGGAGGACGGGCCATCGGAACCCGGAGAACCGGGCTGAGGGTGCGTGGACGAGCGCTGCGAGCGGCATACCATCGCGCGCGGCGCGAAAGCGAAACCCCGAACGACACAAAGTGCGAACCCCGGCGCTGGTGATTCGGGAAATCGGTTCCAGATTATTAATTTTTTTCAATTTTTTGAATTTGGTTTCGGGTTGGGTTAAAGCCACGAACCGCTGACTTTAAGTTCGCCAATTATAATAAGGTTTTTAGCCAATTCGCGCTATGCGCCCCGATATTTTCGCGGGTTGCGGGTTGCCTTTTTCCTGGCGGCGGATTGATTGCGTCGTCCACCAGGCCGGTCGTTCCGCGCTCCGGACCGCGACGGCGCGAGCGTGCGGATCG